>JAFXAA010000020.1 GCA_017522105.1 Bacteroidales bacterium
GGGGGGGCAAAATGTTGATATTTAGCACACTAACAAACACAAGCATTACTTTTATGCCGTTGATTTCCGTCTGCAAAGATAAGAATATTTTTTGATATGCCCCAATTACCATGCCATTCAAGTAGAAAAAGGGCGTGACAAAAGATTTTTTGCCGCGTATGGTATTTATTTTGTATCTTTGCAGTTTTGAAAGCAACGCTTGGAAAAAGTAACAATCAATAAATAAACAACATGGAGAAACTGATAATCACCGCCGCCATCTGCGGCGCAGAGGTAACGAAAGAGCAGAACCCCAATGTGCCCTACACCGTCGAAGAGATAGTGCGTGAGGCCAAGAGCGCCGTCGACGCCGGCGCCGCCATCGTGCACCTGCACGTGCGCGAGGACGACGGCACGCCGACACAGAGCCATGTGCGCTTCCAGGAGTGCACGGAGGCCATCCTGAAGGAGTGCCCGAACGTGATCCTGATACCGAGCACCGGCGGCGCCGTGGGCATGACCCCGGACGAGCGCCTGGACAGCACCAACACCACGCCGACGCCCGAGATGGCGACGCTGGACTGCGGCACCTGCAACTTCGGCGACGACATCTTCGACAACACGATGCCCACCATGCGCGCCTTCGGCAAACGCATGATAGAGAAGGGCATCAAGCCCGAGTATGAGTGCTTCGAGATGGGCCACTTGGAGACCATCGTGCACATGGCCAAGAAGGGCCAGGTGCCGAGCGCCTTCGGCGTGGCGGGTCCCGACGGCAAACCGCTGCCCTTGGTGCCCATGCAGTTCAACTTCGTGCTCGGCGTGCTGGGCTGCGCCAGCGCCACGGTGGACAACCTGGTGTGGATGGTGAAGAACATACCCGCCGGCAGCACGTGGACTGCCACGGGCATAGGGCGCAACGCCTTCACGCTGGCGGCCCCCGCCATAGTGATGGGCGGCAACGTGCGCGTGGGCTTCGAGGACAACCTCTACCTGGAGCGCGGCGTGCTGGCCAAGAGCAACGGCGAGCTGGTGGACAAGGTGGTGCGCATGGCCAAGCTGCTGGGCCGCCAGGTGGCCACGAGCGACGAGGCCCGCGAGATACTGAGCCTCCGCAAGAGATAACCAACAGAAACAAAGCACATACGCCAAAGATGAAGAAAATCATTATCCTGTCGCTGACGGCGCTGCTCTGCGGAGCCGCAGCGGCACAGACCGACAGCAAGCTGAGCCAGGAGCGCATGAACAAGTTCGCCGCCCGCGCCGAGATGCAGAAGCAACAGCGCATGCGCCAGGCTCCGGAGCTGGACGCCGCCAAGTTCATGCACGACGGCAGCGCCACGCTGCAGATGACCGCCCCCAAGGGCGCCAAGGCGGCGGGCGACACCGTGTGGGCCTCGCAGATGCCCGAACAGCGCTGGTTCCCCGGCGAGTGGGAAGAGGTGCAGGCCATCGTCGTCACCTGGCCCTACACCTACTATCCCGCTGACCATGTGGGCGACGAAGACTACCAAGCCGATATATACATACCCGGCTACGGCGCACAATACCAGTGGAACACCAGCACCAACCGCTGGGCCTACATTGGCTGGGGTCCTGTGGTGGGCGTGCCCGACACGACGGACTATGCCGAGCTGATTGCCTACTACCGCCAGTTCCTCAACTACCCGCAGTATGCCAGCCAGGCCCAGCAGTACATCGACTACTTCCAGGGCCAGTGGGACTTCCGCAGCGTGTTCGTCAACCTCATCGACGCCATACAGCACGGCACGAAGGTGTGGATCACCGTGCAGAAGCTGTCGGACAGCACGCTCATCAAAGACGTGATGGCCGCCGAGGGCAAGCCGCTGACCGACTACCGCTTCATCGAGAACTACACCAACGCCTTCTGGTATCGCGACTGCGGCCCCATCTGCTTCTACTACGGCCCGCAGGACAGCGTGGCGATGCTGAACTTCGAGTACAGCGGGCGCGCCTGCGACGACCTGCTGCCCGACTCCATCAGCAGCCAGACGGGCATACCCAACTTCACCACGAGCATCGAGTGGGAAGGCGGCAACTGCCTGGTGGACGGCGTGGGCAACCTCTTCACGAGCGACGCCACCTATGACGAGAACGCCGACACCGTGGGGCAATCCTACTACACGGGCAACGTGAACAACCCCGTGGCCTACCGCTACAAAGCCCCGCTGACGAGCGCCCAGGTGCTCGACTCGATGAACCGCATGATGGGCAACACCCGCGTACTGCCGCGCTTCCGCTACGACGGCGGCACGGGCCACGTGGACCTCTACGCCGACATGCTGGACGAGAACCGCTTTGTCTTCTCGAAGTTCCCGTCGCAGTATAGCAGCTGGACGGACTACACCACCGCAGCACGCAACATCGACAGCCTGACGAGCTGGCAGAGCTTCGCCGGGGTGAACTACACCAACGCCTACATACCCTTCCCTCGCAAGGACGACGGCAGCTACTTCAGCAGCCAGAACGAGTACAACGGCACGCAGTACGCCCAGGGCTACACCCGCAGCTACAGCAACCACACGTTCATCAACAACATCATCGTGCAGCCCTGCTTCTCGGAGGTGGTCAACGGCGAGCCCACGGCCTCGTGGGACCGCGCCAACATGGACAGCCTGCGCGCCGCCTACCCCGGCTACACCTTCTACCCCATAGACATACGCTCGTTTGACGGCTACGGCGGAGCCATCCACTGCATCACCAAGCAGATACCCGCCGAGAGCCCCATACGCATACTGCACAGCCCCATCACTGGAGCCCAGGGCGACACCTACAACAGCCAGAACGCCACCATCAGCGCCCGCATCACCAACAACACCGGCATAGCGCAGGCACAGGTGGTGTATCGCGTTGACGGAGGCGAGTGGCAGACGGTGGCCATGACCGCCGGCGCCGACAGCATGTACAGCGCGACGCTGCCCACGACGACCTTCAACGCGGAGGGCGTGAACGTGGAGTACTACATCAGCGCCACCAGCAACGGAGGCAAGACCATCACCAAGCCCTTCACGGCAGCCAACGGCGCCTACTTCAGCTTCGGCACCAACGGCCAACTGAGCATAGCCGACGCCAACAGCACCGAAGAGCGCTTCGGCCAGTTCTTCCCCAACCCCGCCACCGAGAAGGCCAGCATGGTCATCGACATGCAGGGCGGCAAGAACTACAGCGTGAACATCTACGACCTGAGCGGCCGCGAGGTGCACGCCAGCAGACTGCAGGCCGAGGGCACGATAGTGTACAGCGTCAACGCCGACCGCATGGCCAGCGGACAGTACACCGTGGTGTTCAGCAATGGCAGCGAGCGCGTGGTGCGCAAGCTAATCGTGAAGTAACTCTTTGTAGAGCGCCAGCATCTGCTGTGCGAGAACTTCTGGGGAGAATCTGGTGCGCCAGGCTCTCCCCTTCTTTATGCACTGCTGGCGGAAGGCATCGTCGCCAAGCAGGCGCAGAAGGTGCGCGGCCACGGCGGCATGGTCGTCGGGGGCGGCATAGAGGGCGGCGTCGCCACCAGCCTCGGGCATGGAGGACATGTTGGATGTTACCACAGGGCAGTCGCAGCAGATGCTCTCAAGCACCGGTATGCCGAACCCCTCGAAGCGCGACATGTAGACCGACGCCACAGCCCCTGCATAGAGCGCCGGGAAATCGGCGAAAGCCACTCCGCTGAGCACACGCACACGGCGCCCGTCGGCAGCAGCCACGACGCGTTTGCCATAGGCGCCGCGCGGGCGGCCGACGATGACGAGGGCCACGTCGTCTGGCAATTGTTTCATGGCCTCGATGGCACAGAGCTGGTTCTTACGCTCCTCCACGGTGCCGATGCAGACGACATAGCGCTGCGGCAGACCGTACTTCTCGCGCACAGCGGCAACCTGAACGTCGCTGACAGGCTGCCAGAACTGCGGCTCACACGACTGGTATACCACGCGTATCTTCTCCTCAGGCACGTGCATGAGGTCTATGAGGTCGCGCTTGGTCTGCTCGCTGATGGCCACCACAACATCGGCCACACGGCAGGCGTGGCGCTGCTTGACGCGGTGTATGATGCGGTCGAAGAGCGAGAAATAGTGCGGGTAGCGGCGAACAATGAGGTCGTGCATGGTGACCACACGGCGCACGCCGGCAGGAAGGAAGAGCGGCAACTCATGGCTGAGACCATGATAGAGCCGGACATCGTCAGTCCGCAGGTGCTGCGCCGGCGCCAGCGTGCGCCAAGTGTTGGGCATGCAGCGCCACAGTCCGTGCGGCTGACGCACCGAAATGCGGGCAACGCCGTCGAAATAGGACGCGAACTGGGGTTCGGCATAAGGTGTATACAGCACCGCTCGCGAACCTTCCGAGTGCGCAGAGCGCTGCACCCCGGCAATGACTCCGCGGCTGTAGTTGCCTAATCCTGTGCGGTTGCAGAAGGCACGTTTGGCATCGTAGGCTATGACCATATTTGACATTTCAGGATGCAAAAGTACAACTTTTTCCGCAATATTGGAAAAATATTCTTACTTTTGCATTTCAATAACAATGGAAAAAGACATGGACACACGGTTCTCCATCATCATACCCAGCTGGAACAATCTGCCTTTCCTGAAACTCTGTGTGGCAAGCATCAGGAAGAACTCTGCCACACACCACCAGATAATAGTGCATGTCAACGAGGGTTCGGACGGCACACTGCAATGGGTGCGCGACGAGGGGCTGGACTATACATACAGCGAGCGCAACATTGGGGTATGCCTGGCGTGCAACATGATGCGTACCAAGGTGAAGACAGATTACATACTATATCTCAACGACGACATGTACATGTTGCCCGGGTGGGACACGGCGCTGGCCGAAGAGATAGCCACGCTGCCAGACAACCGCTTCTATCTGTCAGGCACCATGATACAGCCGCACAACAGCCTCGATGTCGGCATACTGGCCAACTATGGCGACAGCATAGAGACCTTTGACGAAGAGCGGCTGCTGCGCGAGTACATGAACTACTCAATGCAGGATTGGTGCGGAGCCACCTGGCCCCCCAGCCTGATGCACCGCGACGTATGGGACACGGTGGGCGGCTTCAGCATAGAATACACTCCGGGGATGTACAGCGACCCCGACCTTACTGCAAAGCTGTGGATGGCCGGCGTGCGGCACTTCAAAGGCATAGCGGCAAGCCGCGTGTACCACTTCGAGACACGGAGCACGGCACGAGTGCGCAAGAACAGCGGACACCTGCAGTTCCTCCTCAAGTGGGGTATGACAAACAAGACCCTGCGCCGCAGGATGACACACCTCGGAGAACCCTGGAACGATGCCGCCCAAAGCGCACACTCCCAGAAGCCGTCGAAGACCGACAGGATACGCTGCAGGCTAAAGGCGGCATTCGCCATATTGACGGGCAAACAGTTCGGCCCCGTGGAGCCGCTTTGCCAATGACAAACACAGCAAAAGAAATAGCAAGAGATGGACAAGATAACAGCGGTAATAATCACGAAAAACGAAGAACGGAACATCGGGCGCTGCATAGAATCGCTACAGGATGTCGCGGACGAGGTGGTGGTGATTGACAGTGGCTCGACCGACAATACGGAGGGCATCTGCCTGAAGGCTGGCGTGCGTTTTGAGTTTCATGAGTGGGCCGGCTATTCCGGCCAGAAAAACTACGCCAACGGGCTCGCCACACACCCTTGGCTGTTGAGCATAGATGCCGACGAAGCTCTGTCCGAAGAACTACGAGCAAGCCTGACGCAGATGAAGAAGGAGGGCCTTGACCCGGACACTGTATATTCCGTAAACCGTCTCAACAACTACTGCGGACAATGGATCAGGCACTGCGGATGGTACCCCGACGCGAGGGTACGCCTATGGCATAAAGGCGCGGCTGAATGGGACGGGCTGGTCCACGAAGAGCTGCGCTACACCAGGGCCATGAGAGAAAAGAAAATCAAAGGAGACTTGCTCCATTATTCATTCTACTCCTTCGAGGACTTCGCGCGACGGCAGATACACTATGCATCATTGGCTGCAAGCAAAGCCAGCAAAGGAGGGAAGAAGACTTCAGCACTCGGCGTATGGCTCCGCCCAGGCTGGACTTTCTTCCGCAACTATATTATTAAAGGCGGTTTCCTTGACGGCTACAACGGGTACGTCATATGCCGGATGACAGCCTTCTACACCTTTCTGAAATACGCACAACTGAAGGAGGACAATCACTTGCCCGCCAGCGTCTGATAGAGCTCAAAGTATTGCTCCACCATGCGGTCGGTTAGCTCGTATGGAGTCTTGCCGCCAATGACTACAATCTTGTCCGGCGTCACGCCGTTGGCCACAAGATCCTGCTTCACCTTGTCGCTGACAGCCACAATGACATCGGCTGCACTGAAAGAATAATGCATACGCTTCTTCCACAGCAAGGAGTCCATGACCGACGTGCGGTGGTGACGCTCAACACCATAGCATGTTATTATCGTCTTTATGTCACGGTCGATATGGTACGGCAGTTCCTCGTTCAACCCATGGAATATCTTGACTTTCTCCAGTTTGAGCCATGGATTGAGACGGTACCGCATCCACAACGACGGCATCAGGCGCGACCAGCCAAAGGGCACAAAAGTGCCCACGTTGGAGAAACTGCTGAAGTAGGAGCGATAGTCCTTTTTTGTACGTGAGGCAAAGAGCAATGCCCGATAGCTGTTGACACGCCCCGTGGCCAGCCGCTCAATCAAGTTGCGACAGAAATCGCCGAGCTCACGGCTGTTCCTTAATGCGTTATTGGCTTCGTACCCTACTAACATTGTTATCTATTTTACTGATACGCTGATATGTTTGCCTGTTGATAAACTATCTTAAAGCAAGTGCAAAGATACAGAAAAAAATCGTACTTTTGCAAAAAAATTTCAGTAAGCAATCATGCCAGAAAGACAACCAGAAACAGCATCGCCCTTCTCGGCTCTCAGCACCGGACAGAAGTCTGTACTATACAACCGCGCCGCCGAGCTCTTCAGCGACAACAAACGCACACTCTTCGACCGCCTTGCGCCGTTGCGCACACGCCATATCAGCGTGGTGCTTGAGGACATATACCAGAGCCACAACGCCGCCGCCGTCTTGCGGTCGTGCGACTGCTTCGGCGTACAGGACGTGCATGTGGTAGAGGCCAACAATCCGTTCAACCCCGCCGGCGACGTCGCCGTAGGCTCCTCCAAATGGGTGGATTACTACCGATACCCCTCCATCGGCGAGGTCTACCGCCACCTCCATGCCAAAGGCTACCGCATCGTGGCCACCCTGCCGCACGAGAACGACACAATGATTGGCGACCTCGACATCAGCCAGCCTACAGCCCTCGTATTCGGCACCGAGCTCACCGGGCTGACGCAGGAAGCCATCGCCGGCGCCGATGCCTATGTCAAGATACCCATGTACGGCTTCACCGAGAGCTTCAACATCAGCGTCTGTGCCGCCCTCTCACTCTTCTCGCTGACCGAGCGCATGCGCCGTGACACGACGCTTGCATGGCAACTCTCCGACGACGACCTCCTCGACCTCAAGCTGCATTGGGCCATGCAGGCCATCCGCGACGGAGAAAAAGTCATGCAAAATCTCATGCAGAGCCTTTAATATAAAATATTTTCGTATCTTTGCCGACTGAAGACAAACAGAGTACAAACATATTAATACACACGATATGAAAAAGATACTTGCTTATGCAGCAGCACTGATGCTCCTCCAGGGCATCACTTTCGCACAGGATTACAAGTCCGTGCCAGAGAAAGACGTCAAGGTTAACTACGTAAAAGACTTCCAGCGCCAGGTGAAAGATGCCTCCAACGTAGAGTGGTATCAGGTTGACGAAAACACCTTCAAAGTCGTCTATCTTGACGTTGAGAAGAGCCGCCAGGCCATGGTGTTCTCCAACAAAGGCACCGAGACCCACTACTACATCGACAAACAGTACTATCCCGCCGCCGTGCGCGACAGTGTGAGCCACCTCTTCAAAGGCTACGACATCACCGATGTGTGGGTGCGCAAGATGCGCGGCAAGATGACCTACCAGGCCCGCATCGCGCAGAAAAAAGGCTTCCTCTGGTGGAAGAAAGAGGTTGACGTCAAGACCATCAACTGGGAGGTCGACGGCAAGTACATCGGCGAATAAGCCGCCAGCCATTTAAACGAGAGAGGCCCCGCGCTGCGCGCGGGGCCTCTGCTTATTTGTGTGTTAGAAACTTTTGGTAAACATACCGACAAGTTCATCACCAGTTTCCTCCCAACCAGATATGCGGTATACGCTGTCTCTGTAATCTCCGGTGACATACATTATAGCCTTTGTCGCCGATGTGGTTACACTATCTACAGTGAACTGCATCTTAAAACGCGGAAAGTTGCCTGTACCACGAGCCTTAAAGACAGGTCCCACGGTATTCCAATTGCTGGTATAGTTGTAATTCCAAACGCAGGTATGGTCGTCTGACACTTGCAACGGCCATCCGCTTCCAAGAGTGCCGGAAAACACCCAGTCTCCTACAACAAGGTCATCCGGCAAACCTGAGAGGACCTCCGTCACTGTTTTGACAACTATTCCCGTCATATTCTTTTCTGTGTACCATTCTTGACTGCTGCCGTTATAGCGCTTGGCTCCTCCGCTTATATCCATGCTCTTCTCGTTGATGGCGTTAATAGTAAACTCAATCTTGAAATAGTTTCCTGCATTGGCGACAAACTGATTGTCTGTGAGAGTCCAGTTGTAGGTCTTCCCATCGAATGTAACCGTATGGTCGCCCTTAATCACCAACTCATTGCCAGTCAACGCATGGGTACTTTTGTAACCCCATGTTCCAATAATACTGGATTCAGTGATGGCTGGCGTGGCTGTGCCCCCGGCAGAGCCACCGCCATTAGCTTCAGGTTCGGTGTTGTCCTTGCCACAAGAAACAGCAAGCAGGGTTGTCGCTGCAAGCAGCAATGTCTTTGTTTTGATGCTTTTGAACATTTTGTTTGTTTTTTATTCTCCCGTCCGTACCGCAACAGGCAATCAATAACAAAAGCGTGGTACTGTATGTTCCTCTCGCTGATGAAGGTCCTAGGAAAACCATAATAAACAAAGATGGATTGACAGTCCACGCCATACGCGCGAACCATTATACCGACCCTGTTTATTGCTGTTGAAAGTTTCCTAGGTTCTCATCAGCAGATCGAGCATAACGCCTCATGATTCCTTCTCCGGAATCAAGTGCAAAAGTACATAAAAAAAACAGACTGGCAAAATAAATATTTTTCCAGTCTGGTAAAACACTGGCTGCTTTGTAGATTATTCGGCGTCGCGGCCGTGGCAGTTCTTGTACTTCTTGCCGCTGCCGCAGGGACATGGGTCGTTGCGGCCCACCTTCTTATCCACGTGCACCGGCATCACCTTCTGCGGCTGCTGACGGCTGTTGTCTATAGCCTGTTGCTGCTGCTGGGCGGAGCGGTCAAAGTCGTTCTGCCTGCCGGCACGCAGACCGCGCTGCGGAGCCTGCGGCTGACGCGCCTCGCGCACCTGGTTCTCGTCGGGCAGCGGCAGGGTGGCGCGGCTCAGGAAGCTGGTGATCTCGCGGTTGACGTTCAGCAGCATCTGCTCGAAGAGCTTGAAGCTCTCAAACTTGTAGATAAGCAACGGGTCTTTCTGCTCGTAGGCGGCGTTCTGCACGCTCTGGCGCAGGTCGTCGAGCTGGCGCAGGTGCTCCTTCCACAGGTCGTCGATGATGGCCAGCGTGATACCCTTCTCGATACTCAGCTGCAGCTCGCGCCCGTGGGTGTCATAGGCTTTCTTCACCGGCACCACCACGTTGAGCACCTTCTTGCCATCCGTGATGGGGAAAGCCACATTTATGTAGCGGGTGTTCTCCGCAATGTTCTTGATGAACGGCCAGGCGTTCTCGCAGAGCTTCTGCATGCGCTCCTTGTAGGCCGAGAAGCACTGGTCGTAGAGCAGCTGTATGGCA
Source organism: Bacteroidales bacterium (assembly GCA_017522105.1). Lineage (GTDB taxonomy): Bacteria > Bacteroidota > Bacteroidia > Bacteroidales > P3 > Colimorpha. The sequence continues at coordinate 9,963 of JAFXAA010000020.1, forward strand.
TCCTTGCGGTTCAGCGACAGAAACTCCTTCTCGCTCATAGGCACCTCGTGGGCAAACACCTTGATGACCTCAAGCTTGAAGTCCTCCCAGTCGCTGCCCTCGGTGTAGAGCAACTCGCAAGTGTCGAAGAACATGTTGCTGATGTCTATCGACAGGCGGTCGCCGTAGAGGGCGTTGCGGCGCTTGTTGTAGATGACGGTGCGCTGGTTGTTCATCACGTCGTCGTATTCCAGCAGACGCTTGCGCATGCCGAAGTTGTTCTCCTCCACCTTCTTCTGCGCGCGCTCAATCTGCTTGGTTATCATGCTGTGCTGGATGACCTCGCCCTCCTGCAGACCCATGCGGTCCATCACCTGGGCTATGCGCTCGCTGCCGAAGAGGCGCATCAAGTCGTCCTCCAGGCTGACGAAGAAGAGGCTGCTGCCCGGGTCGCCCTGACGGCCAGCGCGGCCGCGCAGCTGGCGGTCCACACGACGGCTCTCGTGGCGCTCGGTGCCTATGATGGCCAGGCCGCCGCGCTCCTTCACGTCGCCCTTGAGCTTGATGTCCGTACCACGGCCAGCCATGTTGGTGGCTATAGTCACGCGGCCCGGCTCACCGGCCTGCGCCACAATGTCGGCCTCCTTCTGGTGAAGCTTGGCGTTCAGCACATTGTGCGGTATATGCTTCATCTTAAGCATCTTCGACAGCAGTTCGCTGGTCTCCACACTCGTGGTGCCCACCAGCACTGGGCGGCCTTCGCCCGTCAGCTTCTCAATCTCGTCGATGACGGCCTTGAACTTCTCGCGCTTGGTCTTGTAGATCTTGTCGTCCATGTCCACGCGGGCTATGGGCTTGTTGGTGGGTATCTCCACCACGTCGAGCTTGTAGATGTTCCAGAACTCTCCGGCCTCCGTCGAGGCGGTACCCGTCATGCCGGCCAGCTTCTTGTACATGCGGAAGTAGTTCTGCAGCGTGATGGTGGCGTAGGTCTGCGTGGCAGCCTCCACCTTGGCGTTCTCCTTGGCCTCCACAGCCTGGTGCAGGCCGTCGCTCCAACGGCGCCCTTCCATGATACGGCCCGTCTGCTCGTCCACGATCTTCACCTGGTTGTCCTCGGTGAGGATGTAGTCCACATCGCGCACAAACAACGTGTAGGCCTTCAGCAGCTGGTCCACGGTGTGCACGCGCTCGCTCTGCACGGCGAAGTCGCTGTATATCTTGTCCTTGGCCTCGGCCTTCTGCTCAGGCGTCAGGCTGGCGTTGTTCTCCACCTCGGCGATGGCCGAGCCTATGTCGGGCAGCTGGTAGAAGTTGGGGTCCTCGCCCAGCGAGGTGAGGTACTCCATGCCCTTATCCGTCAGCTCCACCTGGCGGTTCTTCTCGTCGATGACGAAGTACAGCTCATCGTCGATGATGTGCATGTACTTGTTCTGCTCCTGCATGTAGAAGTTCTCCGTCTTGAGCAGTATGCTCTTGATGCCGCTCTCGGAGAGGTACTTGATGAGGGCGTTGTTCTTCGGCAGGCCGCGGTAGGCGCGCAGCAGCTGCTTGGCGCACTCGTCCTCGGGCTTGGGGTCGGGGTTGGCGCTGATGCCCTTCTTGGCCTCGGCCAGTATGTTCGTCACCAGCTGGCGCTGGGCGTTGTAGAGCTTCTCGATGGTGGGCTTGAAGCGGTAGAACTCCTGCTCGTCGTCGTCCTTGCCCGTGGGGCCGCTGATGATGAGCGGCGTGCGGGCGTCGTCGATGAGCACCGAGTCCACCTCGTCCACTATGGCGTAGTTGTGGCCGCGCTGCACCAGCTCCTCGGGGTTGCGGCTCATGTTGTCGCGCAGGTAGTCAAAGCCGAACTCGTTGTTCGTGCCGTAGGTGATGTCGCAGTTGTAGGCGCGCTTGCGCTCGTCGCTGTGGGGCTCGTGCTTGTCGATGCAGTCCACCGTGAGGCCGTGGAACTCGAAAAGCATGCCCATCCACTCGCTGTCGCGCTTGGCCAGGTAGTCGTTCACCGTCACCACATGCACCCCCTTGCCGGGCAGGGCGTTGAGGTAGACGGGCAGCGTGGCCACCAGCGTCTTGCCCTCGCCCGTGGCCATCTCGGCGATCTTGCCGCTGTGCAGCACCACGCCGCCGATGATCTGCACGTCGTAGTGCACCATGTCCCAGGTAATCTCGTTGCCGCCGGCCATCCAGTGGTTCTGGTACACGGCCTTGTCGCCCTCTATGGTGATGCTGGGGTGCGTGGCCGCCAGGTCGCGGTCGTGGTCGGTGGCGGTGACCGTCACCGTCTCGTTCTGCGCGAAGCGGCGCGCCGTCTCCTTCACCACGGCGAAGGCCTCGGGCAGTATCTCGTCCAGCACCTTCTGCGTCTTGTCGTAGCTCTGCTTCTCCAGCTCCTCGATGCGCTTGTAGAGCTGCTCCTTCTCGTCCACCGGCATGTCGTACTCCGCGTCTATGCGGTCGCGCATCTGCTTCAGTTCCGTCTCCTCGGCCTCTATGGCCTTGGCTATACGCTGACGGAACTCCACGGTCTTGGCACGCAGGCCGTCGTTGTCGAGGGCCTGTATGGCGGGATAGGCTGCCAGGGTGGCGTCGAGGTACGGCTTCACCGTCTTCAGGTCGCGCTGACTCTTGTCACCGAACAGCTTGGTCAAAAAATTTGCCATATTCTAATCTTCTATTTTGTTTCCAATATAATAACACACAACATCTTGCAGTGCTCCGCACAGCGCAGCACGGCGTACAAAGATACACAAAATATCACACATACGCACATTCTTTTATCAAAAAACGTGCCACAGCACAAAAGGCCACCCTCCGCGAGGGTGGCCTATACAACGTTGATATCAAGATGTCAGAAGCGCAGCTGGACGGAGCCACCAAAGGCGAACTGGCCTCCCATGGCACTCGGTGCACGGAAGACTGACGGAGCCACGCTGATAGACAGGTTCTCCGACGTCAAACTGCCATTGTTGTAGCTGCTTGCCAACCAGTTCAGACGCCCCCTACCAATACCCTTCAAAGCGAAACCTGTACCCAAACCGATCGATGCAACTGACGCAATTGGCATAGCCAAAAAAGCAAAATCATCGTCTATCACCATAAGAGCTACCGCTGCACCAAGCCCTATCCAACCAAATGTAACCACAAGTCGACCCGCCTTGTATTGACTTTTTGCCGAAGAATAGGTACCATAGTTCTCTTCTCCAAACAAACCCCGCGCTTCATAATCCTCAACCTTGCTGCCATTCAGGTACAACTCTCCTTTTTTGCGCGTCATGAAGCCTCCCGCAGGTGCCACATTCACCTTCGGCGCCTGCGTCACTACAGGTTCTGCGGGTTTGGCCACTGGTGCTTCTGCTACAACTTGCTGTTTGGGGGCGACGCTTTGCGAGGCCTTCAGCAGCTGCGATGCCAGCGCGGAGCACGATTCCTGCATTTCGTCGGCACTAATACCAGACACAAGCACGGCGGAGCTTTTCACGCCGAACGTTTCCACGTCGAGCAACTTGGCCGTGATGATAATGCTCGTAGCATCGTAGCGAGCCGCCTCTGCCACCAGCACGTAGGCCGCACCTGCGGCCTTACCAATCTGCTTGATCTGGTTGTCGCTGACGTTACCTGTGCGCTGGAACGCCTGCTCGCCAGTAATAGAGGCCATGTCAACACGGTCATAGCCTTCGTAGCCCGGAGTGTTGGATATAGCCGACGTCAGGCTGCTGCGCAGCAGCAGTTTGACACCATAGCTGACATTTTCGGCCTTGTCGACCGTTTCGAGGATGGCCACTTTCTGCTGGGCCATCGCCACTGCCGCCATCATCATGACAGCGAAAAAAATTGTCGTTTTCTTCATCTTATCACTGTTTTTTGTTTGTTTAGTCCTTTCAATAGTTGAAGGCCCTGACAGCCCTGACCTTGGCCGGGTTGATTTTTTCTTCGCCAGAGTCACGGCCCGAGCCGCTGACGTTTATGGCCTCCTTGACGTCAATCTCCGAACTGCTCCAATACCAGCTGCCATCGAGTTTGGTACCACCGTTGCGCATCAAACCCATGTTTATTTTGCTGCCAGTCTGTTTGTCGTTGGCCCTGAACAGCTGCACCAGCTCGCCAGCGCTCGGCAGGTACCACCCCATGCCATGCCTGACGCACCATTCAGCCGCCGGAGCGGTGCCCGCAGGCAGTTGCGACACGATGGCGTTGGTGTACTCCGCACCGATACCAGCGCGGAAACTCTTTGCGGCGTCCTCATTGTTGGGTATCTGCGGTATGTCCTTACGCTCCTTGCGCTTCACAGCGGTGTGCCATGCCGCTTCGGTCTCGTCCATCGACACCGCCAGCCCCACACCATAATCCTTGTAGAAGATTATGCCGCGTGAGCGGTCGGGAAAGACAATGACACTCCCCACTTCGCCGACGGTGCTGTTCTGCGACGCGTCGTTGTTGGCGGCAGCAGTCTGCTGTTGCTGCGCCACCTTCGCCGTGGCCTGCGCCGAGTGCGGATTGCGCTGCTCGGTCCTGGCTGGCACAGACAAGCCCAACAGCTTCGCTGCAAGTATGTTGCACGACTCCTGCATCTCGTCGGCACTGATACCGGACACAAGCACCGCCGAACTCTTCACTCCGAAGGTCTCAACGTCGAGCATCTTAGCAGTGATAATAATGCTCGTGGCATCGTAGCGCGCCGCCTCGGCCACCAGCACGTAGGCTGCACCTGCTGCACGGCCAATCTGCTTGATCTGGTTGTCGCTGACATTACCTGTGCGCTGGAACTCTTGCTCGCCAGTGATGGAGGCCACGTCCACACGGTCGTAGCCTTCATAGCCCGGCGTGTTGGAAATGGCCGACGTAAGGCTGCTGCGCAGCAGCAGCTTCACGCCGTAACTTACGTTCTCCGCCTTGTCCACGGTCTCCAGTATAGCCACCTTCAACTGCGCCTGGGCAACACTAGCCGCCACCAGCGCAGCAACAATCAATATAAGTTTTTTCATTTTCCTGTTTCTGCTTGTTTATTCCTGTAGTATTCTCATGACAGCCTCCGCAACGATGCGTGCGGTCTCGCTGTAGGCAATGCGTGCCGCCTTGTCGGGCTTGTACTCGCCGCCCTTGATGCCGTCCGGATGTCCCGGCTCCAGCTGCGACAAGCGGTCTTCAAGCACCCGCTTACCGGTGGCTCCGTTCTCCACAGTCAACGTGCCATCCACATAGACAAAGTACGGCATACCGTCCATGTGCTGTGTGTTGATCACGCCGGCCTCCGCCACAATCCGCCAGTCGGCCCCCTCGGCTTCGTCGGTGAAGTTGCATCCCCGGGCGGCCAGCAGCCCACGCACTTCCTTGTCGAGCATGGCGTATGCACTGCCGCCAATAGTGGCATCACAGCGCACGTAGAACGTCGTAGCATGGCGCAGGCGCGCAATCGTAGCCGCCAGACGCTTGAGCAATTCAGTGTAGCGCGTCATCTGAAGGTCTTCGAGCGATGCCTCGGCATCGGCAATAGCCACCATGCGTTGCGAATACTCCACTTGGGACGAGAGTTCCAGAGCCTCTTCGGCTGCGGCCCGTCCTTTCATCTGCGCTCCCTGGCTTTCCAGCTGCGCCACATTGTCGAGCGCCGCCTCCATCCGTCCGAGGAGCGACTCAATCTGCCTGTCATAGTATCGCATGAAGTCGCGTCGCTTGGTGTATACCATTACAGCAGCCTCGCGCGTTGTCGGATCGCACCACGTCAACACCTGCAGATTGGGAATCTCCATCGAAGAAGAGGCATAGGTTTGCTTGGAGAACATACGCTTTATGTCCTCGTCGAGACCCTCGGCAGTCTTGTGCTGCACGCTCTGCACTGAATTGAGCGCTTCGCTCTGCACATACACCTCTATCCTCTGCGCCGCGTCGCCCTGCGCATCGGCTTTCAGGCGGGCGGTGGCAGCCTCCACGGTCTCGCCCTGGCGCACAAAGCCGGAGGCAAAACCTGTGAAAAAGGTTGCGTCAGGATAGAGTCCGCGACGCTGTCCGGCATCAATCCACTCAGGTTTCGGAGCCTGCGCTGCTGCCAGCAGTGGCAACAGCGCCAGGCACAACACTAAAGCCCTCTTCATTGCGGCACTATTTGTTGGCCTTGTCGGCATCCTTGAAAGCCTTGTCCATCTCCATCTTGAACTTCTCGTACTCATAGTTGAAGTTCAAACTGCCGTCCGACGACAATGTGTTGTAGAACATCGAGGTCACATCCTCCTTGCCAATCTCGACGACATAGTAGCAAGTGTAGAACTCTGACCCGTCGGGGCGCGTGGTGAGCGTGTACTTCTCGCACACCGTGCGATAGTCTGAGATGGCCTGGTTGACAGAGGTGGTGATCAAGCGTCCCATCTTGCGCTCAAATTCCTCCTTGTCGTTAACCTTGTGGCTCAGGGCGAAACTCTCCGTCAAGGACTTCACCGACGTGTTGATTTTCGAAGCCAGCTGCTCCAGTGCATTGGTGCGTGCCATGTCGCCTGCCATCTGCTGATCCATACTCTCACCCTTGCCATTGGCGCGTATCTGTCCGGTCGTTGAACGCATGTACTCCGCGCATGGCATGTTCACTTCTACAGTCTTCGTGGCCGACTTTCCGGCACCGCAGGCAGAAAACAGCAGTGCGGCACCCGTTGCCAGCACAATGCAAAACGATTTAATGTTCTTTTCCATTTTTATTGTTTTTGGTGTTAATACTTACAATCCCCTACAGCAAAAACAATAAAAAAACCGCGAACTTCTTTGTTTAAGTCCGAGGTCCTGGAATTACCTGTAATGCCAACAAGAAAGCTCACGGTATCGCCGCGAGCGTTCTCTGCTTTCTTCGCATTACAGTCGTGAAATTTTCCAGGTTTCGGACTTTGTCAAGAAAAGCAAAAACGCTTCGTCTATTTGCTATATACGCAGTTTTTCTATCCTATTGCTCTACATGTTTCATCAAATTTGTCGGTGCAAAGATACATACTTTTTTCCATATGGCAAAATATTTTTTTCTCACGCCGCTATTTTTCATGTCATTTTTATCAGCCGTCACCCCCTCCGCCACACGCATCCCCTACGGAGTCCCTACGGCATTTCTTCAGTAGTTCTTCAGTAGTTCTTCAGTGTTTGACTGAAGAACTACTGAAGAACTACTGAAGAAATGCCGTAGGGGCTCCGTAGGGGGTCCGTAGGGGATGCATCGGTGACCGGGGCGCGATGGAACCCCTACAGGGTTCATTGTCTCTTAATATTAAAACGCTAGCTATTAAAATGGAACCCCGATGGGGTTCGGTTGGCGACGACGGACAACATGCAGGCTATTGATATGGAACCCCAATGGGGTTCGGTTGGCGACGACGGACAACATGCAGGCTATTGAGACGGAGCCCCAATGGGGTTAGGTTGGCGACGACGGTCAACATGCAGGCTATTGAAATGGAACCCCGTCGGGGTTCGGTTGACAACACCAGCCAACACATTGGCTATTGAAATGGAACCCCGATGGGGTTCGGTTGGCGACGACGGACAACATGCAGGCTATTGAGACGGAACCCCGATGGGGTTCGTTTGACAACACCAGCCAACACATTGGCTATTGAGATGGAACCCCGATGGGGTTCGGTTGGCGACGACGGACAACATGCAGGCTATTGAGACGGAACCCCGATGGGGTTCGTTTGACAACACCAGCCAACACATTGGCTATTGAGATGGAACACCGATGGGGTTCGGTTGGCGACGACGGACAACATGCAGGCTATTGAAATGGAACACCGATGGGGTTCGGTTGGCGACGACGGACAACATGCAGGCTATTGAGACGGAACCCCGACGGGGTTAGGTTGACACCTCTGGCTGACATGGAGGATATCAGCTTGAGGCACCTATGAGGGCGCTGCAAAGGAACGATAGGCTGGCTACCGCTGTCCGGCGCCCGACGGCATCGTGTGCATGGCGGTGGTGGCGGATGCGGAATTGTGGTGTCCGCGCCGTTTGGGTGGAAAAAAAATCCTTTATATGTAAATATTTTATTATATTTGCATCGGTGCAAAATACGGCACCAAACAGACAAGAAACTGAACAGCAATACAATATGAAAAGGATAACCTTTGCAGACATTGAGAAAACGCTCTTCGGCGGGGCGGAAATGCGCATCGGCGACGACCAGATGGCCGAGGTGGAGCGTTGCTACGAGTTCCTCAAGGGCTTCGCGGCGGAGAAGGTGATCTACGGCATCAACACGGGCTTCGGCCCGATGGCGCAGTGGCGCGTGGACGACCGCCACCTGAGCGACCTGCAGTACAACATCATACGCAGCCACTCGACGGGTGCCGGCGAGCCGCTGGAGGACATCTACGTGAAGGCGGCCATGATGGCGCGCACGACGAACCTGCTGCAGGCGCGCAGCGGCGTGCACCCCAGCGTGGTGCGGCTGCTGGCGGCGTTCATAGACCGCGGCATATACCCCTACATACCGCAGCACGGCTCGGTGGGTGCGAGCGGCGACCTGGTGCAGCTGGCGCACATAGCGCTGACGCTCATCGGCGAGGGCAAGGTGCACTACCGCGGCCAGTGGCGCGCCACGAAGGAGGTCATGGACGAGTGCGGCCTGGAGCCGCTGAAGATATACATCCGCGAGGGCTTGAGCATCACCAACGGCACGTCGGTGATGACAGGCATCTCGGCTGTGAACCAGCACTACGCGGAGCGGCTGCTGGAGCTGAGCCTGCTGGCGGCGGTGTGGATGAACGAGGTGGCGGCGAGCTACGACGACTGGATGGCCGAGGAGCTGAACAGCGTGCGTCGCCAGCCGGGGCAGCAGTATGCCGCGCGCCGCATGCGCGAGCTGGCCGCCGGCAGCCGGTGCCTGACCAAGCGCGAACACCACCTCTACAGCGAGGAGCAGAAGGGCAAGACCTACTTCGAGCACAAGGTGCAGGCCTACTACTCGCTGCGCTGCACGCCACAGATACTGGGTCCGGTGTACGACACGCTGATGAACAGCCGCGAGGTGATAGAGAACGAGTACAACTCGGCCTGCGACAATCCGATCGTGGACCCAGACAGCAAGAACGTGTACCACGGCGGCAACTTCCACGGCGACTACATATCGCTGGAGGCCGACAAGGTGAAGATCGCCGTCACGCGGCTGGCGCAGACCGCCGAGCGGCAGATGAACTACCTGTTCCACGACCGCATCAACGGCATCCTGCCGCCGTTCCTGAACATGGGCACCCTGGGGCTGAACTACGGCATGCAGGCCTGCCAGTTCACGGCGACGAGCACCACGGCGGAATGCCAGACGCTGTCGATGCCGAACTACGTGCACACCATACCGAACAACAACGACAACCAGGACATCGTCAGCATGGGCACCAACAGCGCCCTGCTCTGCAAGCGTGTGATAGACAACGCCTACCAGGTGATGGCCATCCACATGATTGCCCTGCGCCAGGCCACGGACATTCTGAAGAAGGCTGACATGCTGGCACCCGCCACCAAGGCCATGTACGACAAAGTGAACGCCATCATCCCGGCATTCGTGGACGACACGCCGTTCTACGACGAGATTGCGAAGGTGGAGGAGATGTTGAGAAACTGAGAGCTGTAAGCTGTAAGTTTTAAGTGGCCACGCATGCCGCGTCAGACCACTTAAAGCTTAAAACTTAAAACTTAAAACCAAACAATGGAGTACGCATTAGTGACAGGAGGTTCGCGCGGCATTGGCAGGGCTGTGGCTCTGCGGCTGGCCGCCGACGGGATGCCTGTAATCATCAACTATAAGAGCAACACCGCAGCCGCCGAGGAGACCAAGGCCGCCATCGAGGCCGCCGGCGGGGTGTGCGAGCTGCTGCCTTTCGACACCGCCGACCCCAAGGCCATAGAGGCCGCCATGGAGCAGTGGGAGGCGCAGCACACGGACGACCGCATCAGCGTGCTGGTGAACAACGCCGGCATACGGCAGGACAACATCATGGTGTTCATGACCGACGAGCAGTGGCACTCGGTGCTCGACACCACCCTCAACGGGTTCTTCTACCTGACGCGGCGCGTGGTGAAAGGCATGATGACCAAGCGCTACGGGCGGATAGTGAACGTGGTGTCGCTGAGCGGCATCAAAGGGATGCCGGGCCAGACGAACTACAGCGCCGCCAAGGCGGCGGTGATCGGCGCCACCAAGGCGCTGGCGCAGGAGGTGGCCCCGCGGAAGGTGACGGTGAACGCCGTGGCGCCGGGCTTCGTGGCCACGGACATGACCAAGGACCTCGACGAGGGCGAGCTGAAGAAACTCATACCCGCAGGCCGCTTCGGCAAGCCCGAAGAGGTGGCGGCGCTGGTGGCCTTCCTCGCCTCGAAGGAGGCGGCATACATCACCGGCGAGGTGGTGAACATCAACGGAGGGCTGTATACCTGAGTTTTGAGTTATGAGTTATGAGTTTTAAGTTATGAGACGAGTAGTAATTACGGGAATGGGAATATGGTCGTGCCTCGGCAAGAACGTGGACGAGGTGCGCCAGTCGCTATATGAGGGCCGCAGCGGCATAGGCACCGAGGAGGCCCGCAAGGAATACGGATACCAGAGCACCCTGACGGGCATCGTGGAGAAGCCGGTGCTGAAAGGGCTGCTGGACCGCCGTCTGAGGGCCGGCATGAGCGAGGAGGCGGAGTACGCCTTCATGGCCGCCCGCGAAGCCTTCCAGATGGCCGGCGTGGACGACGACTACCTGCTGCGCAACGAGGTGGGGGTGTTGATGGGCAACGACTCGTCGGCCAAAGCCACCGTGGAGAGCCACGAGCTCATGAAAGAGAAGCACGACTCCGCCCTGCTGGGCAGCGGCTGGATATTCCAGAGCATGAACTCGACGGTGAACATGAACCTCAGCACCATCTTCCACCTGAGGGGCATCAACTTCAGCGTCAGCGCGGCCTGCGCCAGCGGGAGCCACTCCATAGGGCTTGGCGCTATGTTCATCCGCCAGGGGCTGCAGGACATGGTGCTCTGCGGCGGCGCGCAGGAGACGAACCTCTACAGCATGGCTTCCTTCGACGCCCTGGGGGCTTTCAGCAAGCGCATGGACGACCCCGCGAGAGCGTCGCGCCCCTTTGACCGCGACCGCGACGGGCTGGTGCCCAGCGGCGGCGCCGCGGCGCTGGTGCTGGAAGAGTATGAGCACGCCGTCAGACGCGGCGCACGGATACTGGGCGAGGTGGCAGGCTACGGCTTCAGCAGCAACGGCGGCGGCATATCGCAGGCCAGCGAGGACGGCAGCGCCACAGCCATGCAGCGCGCTCTGCACGACGCCGGCATCGCGGTGGCCGACATAGACTATGTGAATGCACACGCCACGAGCACCCCGCAGGGCGACCTGCACGAGGCCATAGCCCTGGGGCGCCTCTTCGAGGGACAGAAGGCCTGGATAAGCTCCACCAAGGGCATGACGGGTCACGAGTGCTGGATGGCCGGTGCCAGCGAGGCGGTATACTGCCTGCTGATGATGCACGGCGGCTTTGTGGCACCGAACCTGAACTTCGAGAACCCCGACGAGGCCAGCGCACACCTGAAGCTGGCCACCAAGACCATAGAGACCCGCGTGGACACTGTGCTGAGCAACAGCTTCGGCTTCGGCGGCACCAACTCGGCGCTGGTGCTGAAGAAAATATAGGTTAATAACCAATAACCAATAACCTTTAAGAATGTATTTGAACCCTAAACTGAAAGAAGCCTACAGCAAGGAACACCTGACAGCCCGCGAGGCACAGGAGAAGGCTGAATGGATTGCCTGGGGACCTGTGGTGTTCCAGGTGAGCCGCCTGATGAAGAAGTTCGGCATACTGGAGATGCTGCGCAACAGCGACAACGGCATGACGGAGGCCGAGGTGGCCGAAGCCGCCGGGCTGAGCCGCTATGCCGCCAAGGTGATGCTCGAGGCGAGCCTCTGCATAGGCACCGTGCTCATAGACCCCGAGACCGACCGCTACACGCTGAGCAAGACGGGCTGGTGCTTCATCACCGACCCTGCCACCAACGTGAACATAGACTTCAACCACGACGTGAACTACGAAGGATGGTTCCGGCTGGAGGAGAGCCTCAAGGAAGGGCGCCCGGCAGGTCTGGAGCACTTCGGGCCGTGGCCGACGGTGTACGAAGGTCTGTCGCAGCTGCCGCCGCAGGTGCAGAAGAGCTGGTTCGGCTTTGACCACTTCTACAGCGACAGCTCGTTCCGGCAGGCGCTGGAGATAGTCTTCGCCGCCAAGCCGCGGACGCTGCTCGACGTGGGCGGCAACACGGGCCGCTGGGCCCTGCAGTGCGTGGGGCACGACAAGGAGGTCAACGTCACCATAGTGGACCTGCCGCAGCAGCTGGAGATGATGCGCCGCGACACCAAGGGCAAACCCGGCGCGGAGCGCATAGACGGCTACGGCATGAACCTGCTGGACGACAGCCAGGCTTTCCCGACGGACAAGCACTATGACGCCATCTGGATGAGCCAGTTCCTGGACTGCTTCGGCGAAGAGGAGATAGTGAGCATCGTGAGCCGCGCAGCCAAGATCATGGACGCCGACAGCCGCCTGTACATCATGGAGACCTTCTGGGACCGCCAGCGCTTCGAGCCGGCGGCATTCTGCCTCACCATGACGAGCCTCTACTTCACCGCCATAGCCAACGGCAACAGCAAGATGTACCACAGCGAAGACATGGAACGGCTGGTGAAGCAGGCCGGCCTGGAGGTGGAGACCATACACGACAACCTGGGCCAGGGGCACAGCATCATGGTGTGCAAAAAAGCCAATAGTTAAAAACTAACAAACACGACAATATGACAAGACAGGAAATTGAAGAGAAAGTGAAGAACTTCCTTGTGGAAGAGCTGGAGTTTGACGAAGAGAAGATAACCCCCGAGGCACGCCTGAAGGAAGACATCGGGGTGGACAGCCTCGACTTCGTGGACATCGTGGTGATAGTGGAGAAGACCTTCGGCTTCAAGATTGCCACCGAGGACATGAAGACCATAAAGACCTTCAGCCAGTTCTGCGACTACATCGAAGAGAAGACAAAGTAAGTGCAGGAGCCGGCACATAGCGAATGGAGCGGACGCACGGACGGCACGCCCTTCATGCAGAAGGCGCTGATAATGCTGTTCAAAGTGGTGCCACTGGAAGTCATCTACGGAGTGATGGCCTTGGTGGTGCCGTTCTACATGCTGTTCAACCACAAGGGCTACATGGCCATGTACCACTTCTTCCGCCGGAGGCTTGGCAAGGGAGCGCTGGCAGCAGTATGGCATGTATACCTCAACCACTTTGCCTTCGGGCAAGTGGTGCTTGACCGCTTCGCCACCTATGCAGGCAAGCGGTTCCAGATAGTGATTGACGGCAACGAGAACTTCCTGCGCCTCAACGAAGGGGAAGGGGGCTTCATGATGCTATCGTCGCACGTGGGCAACTACGAGCAGGCGGGCTATGCGCTGGTGAGCAACCGCAAGAAGTTCTACGCGCTGGTGTACGCCGGCGAGTCGGCCACGGTGATGAAAGAGCGTGGCAAGCAGTTTGTGGGGAGCAACATACACATGATACCCGTGAAGGCCGACATGTCGCACCTGTTCATCATCAACAAGGCACTGGACGAAGGCAACATAGTGAGCATGCCCGCCGACCGGTGCTTCGGGTCAGGCAAGAGCGTGGAGTGCATGTTCTTCGGTGCCAAAGCGCAGTTCCCCCTGGGGCCTTTCGCCACGGCGGTGCAGAAAGAGGTGCCGGCGCTGGCGGTGGTAGTGATGAAAGAAGGACGCCGCAGGTATACGGCATACGTGCGTCCGCTCACAGCCGACAACGCATTGCCACGAAGAGAACGTATGGCTGCACTGGCGCAGTCGTTTGCCTCGACACTGGAGGAGATAGTGCGCCGTCACCCACACCAATGGTACAACTACTATGAGTTTTGGGATGGAGAATGAATACGACATACTGACGCTGATACCCCAACGGCCACCGATGGTGATGGTAGACCGCCTTCTGCACTGCGACACCGTGGTGACAGAGACGGAGCTCACCGTGAGCAAAGACAACATCATGGTGGAAGACGGGCACATGTCGGCAATAGGGCTGATAGAGAATGTGGCACAAACCTGCGCGGCACGCATGGGATACATAAACCTCACGAGCGGCAAAGAAGTGAGAGTGGGCGTCATCGGTGCACTGCGCGACATGACGATACACTCACTGCCAGAAGTCGGCAGCACGATAAAGACCCGCATAGAAGTGAGCGACGAGGTGTTCGGCATGACGTTGGCACAGGCAGAAAGCCGGTGCGGCGATATGCTGCTGTGTAGCGGAACGATAAAGATTGCATTGCTGTGAAGACATTAAGCATAAAAAAGAAACTCGACATACGCTTCAGCGAAGTAGACTCCATGGGGGTGACTTGGCACGGGAGTTATATTATGTACCTTGAAGATGCCCGCGAGGCCTTCGGGGAGAAATACGACCTGGGCTACCTGCGCTTCTTCGGTGAAGGCTACTACGCCCCGCTGGTGGACGTGCAGTTGAAATACAAGCAGCCCATCATCTACGGCATGCATCCTGAGATTGAGATTACCTACACGCCTACGGAAGCGGCGAAGATAGTGTTCGACTACAAGATTACGGACGGCGACAAACTGCTGGCCACCGCACACACGGTGCAAGTATTCATGGACAAGCAGTACAAACTGGTGCTCGGCAACCCGCCGTTCTTTGAAGAGTGGAAGAAGAGATGGTTATAAAACTGGCAGATAACATATACTCCCCGCTGGGAGCGACAACACGCGCCAACTATGACGCGGTGATGGCGGGATATTGCGCCCTGAAACAGTACAGCCTGCCCGACGGCTCGCTGTATACAGCATCGCTGTTCCCCGAAGAGGAACGGCATGACGACGAGAAATACACCCCCTTTGAACAATTGTGCATCGCGTCGGCGAGCGACGCCATTGCGCGTGCCGACATAGACCCTGCGTCGCCACGCTGCCGCTTCTTCATCTCCACCACCAAGGGCAACGTGCACCTGCTGGCCAAAGGAGAGACACATAGAGCATTGCTGGGGACATCTGCTGCCATCATCTGCCACCATTTCGGCAACCCCAACCCGCCAGTGGTGGTGAGCAATGCATGCATCAGCGGCCTCAGCGCACAGATAGCTGCCATGCGCAGCATAGAGGCAGGCCTCTGCGACACCGCCGTAGTGACAGGCTGCGACGTGCAGAGCGACTTCATCATCAGCGGTTTCCAATGCCTGCACGCCCTCTCGCCCGACCAGTGCCGCCCCTTTGACCGCGACCGCTGCGGGCTGAACCTTGGCGAAGCAGCTGCTACCATTATATATAGCAACAGCGATAAAGGCGAATGGGTGGCCGAAGGAGGTGCCATGTGCAACGATGCCAACCACATCAGTGGCCCGTCGCGCACCGGCGAAGGCTCCTATCGCTGCCTGCAGGCACTGGATATAGACAAAGACAAGGTCGCCTTCATAAGCGTCCATGGCACCTCCACGCTCTACAACGATGAAATGGAGAGCATAGCCATAGACCGCGCCGGCCTTGCCGACGTGCCACTCTTCAGCCTCAAAGGCGTCTACGGCCACACCATGGGCGCCGCCGGAGTGCTGGAGACCATCCTCTCCATGCAAGCTGTGGAGCACGGCGTTGTTTTCGGCACCCGCGGATTCGAGAACCTCGGAGTGAGCCGACAAGTGAACATCAGCGCAGAGAACCGCACCACCGACAAGCAATGCTTCATCAAACTGCTCTCAGGTTTCGGCGGATGCAACGCTGCCATGAAGTTCAGCTATGGCAAGCCTTCAAACACCATAAAGCCCAACCCAATAATGGCTTCCAACAGCCAGCAACTGCCACGAGTAAAGATTACAACCACTGCCGATGAGCTTGTGGACCTCTACCGCACACATGTGGGAGACTACCCGAAATTCTTCAAGATGGACTCCCTGGCACGGCTGGGCTTTGTGGCAAGCGAAATACTGCTGAAAGACAGCCCCAAAGCCGACTATGGTGTACTACTGTTCAACCGCAGTTCATCGCTGGCCGACGACATCTCTTTCCAAGCCACCATCCAGAACCGCAGCAACTGGTTCCCCTCCCCCGCCCTATTCGTTTACACGCTGCCCAACATAGTCACCGGCGAGATAGCCATCCGCAACCATTTCCAGACCGAGACCAACTTCATGGTACTCGACGCGCCACGCACCGACATCATGGCCGAACAGATTGCCCTTGCCGCCCTGCACGGGCCGCAGATTGCCGGCTGGTGCGACGTTGACGGCGAAGGCCACTGCTGTGCCGCACTTGTCGCTGTGCCGCAGCATACTCCGAAAGAGACAATAGAACAAGAGTTAAACATATTATTAAAATAAAAGAAACCATGGAAGAACTGATCCTCAAACTGAAGAAAGAGATTATCGAAGTCCTCAACCTTGAAGACGTGAAACCCGAAGACATCGACGAGAGCGCCCCCCTCTTTGGCGAAGAAGGCCTTGGCCTTGACAGCATCGATGCCCTTGAGCTTATCGTCCTCATGGAGAAGAACTACGGCATCAAGCTTCAAGACCCCAACCAAGGCAAGGAGATATTCAAGTCCATCAACGTGATGGCCGACTACATCAGCAAGAACCGCACAAAGTAGTGATTGGCGACAAGCGAATGGTGAACAGAGACATTGTAATCACCGGCGCAGGCATAGTGTCTGCCATAGGCATCGGCAAAGACGAGACCCTTCGCTCGCTGCAGGAGCAGCGCAGCGGCATACGTCCGTTGCACTACCTCAAGACCGACCACCACGAGTTCCCAGTGGGAGAAGTACAGCTCGGTAACGACGAGATGTGCGCCATGCTGGGCATAGACCCCTCCAAACAACCCACCACCCGCACCGCCCTCATGGGCATGGTGGCGCTCAAGGAGGCCTTGGAGCAAGCCGCACTGACGCCAGACCAATACCCGCAGGTGCCGCTCATCTCCGGCACCACCGTTGGCGGCATGGACAAGAGCGAGCTCTACTACCTCGACTTCCTTGAGAACGACAGCCGCAACGAGTACATACGCACCCACGACTGCGGAGCCTGCACCGAGATGATCGCCGACCACTTCGGCCGTTTCCGCATGCTCACCACCCTGTCCACAGCCTGCTCTTCGGCGGCCAACGCCGTCATCACCGGCGCCGAGCTCATCCGCGCCGGACGCGCTGACTGCGTGGTGGTGGGCGGCAGCGAATGCATCACCAAGTTCCACCTTAACGGTTTCGCGTCGCTGATGATTCTCGACCGCGAACCATGCAGGCCCTTTGACGAAAGCCGCGCCGGACTCAACCTCGGCGAGGGCGCTGCCTGGCTCGTCATTGAGAGCGCCGACCATGCCTTGCGTCGTGGCGCCAAACCACTGGCACGACTGGCAGGCTACGGCAACGCCTGCGATGCCTTCCACCAGACAGCCACGTCGCCCGACGGCGAAGGGCCGTTCCTGGCCATGAAGGAAGCTGTGGCGATGGCGGGCATAGACCCCAGCGAGGTGGACTACATCAACGCCCATGGCACCGGCACCGGCAACAACGACATCAGCGAGAGCAAAGCCATACGGCGCCTCTTCGGCGAGCAAGTGCCCCCAGTGTCGTCCACCAAAGCTTTCACCGGCCACACCACCAGTGCCTCCGGCACCATCGAGGCCGTCATCTGCCTCCTTGCCATGCAGCACTCCTTCCTGCCTGTCAACCTGCGCTTTCACAGCGCCGGCGAATGCCTGACGCCCGTCAGCAAGCCCACCGCCAAACCTCTGCGCTACGTGCTCAGCAATGCCTTTGGCTTCGGCGGCAACGACAGCGCCATGCTCTTCGAGGCCATAGGTGCCACGACGTCAACGGCAAAAGTCAGCGACAGACACCAAAACAAGGTCTACCTCCTCTCCGCCGCACAGATTTCCGCCCAGGAGCCGCTTTGCGATGAATGGGAGATACACCCGCTGACCCTCACCGAGCCGCTAACCCGCAGCCGCGAAGCTGACTACAAGCAGTTCATACCACCGCTGGAGGCACGCCGTATGGGGCGTATACTCAAGCGTGCCATAGCCACTGCGCATACTGCCCTTGACAAGGCTGGCATCGCCGACCCCGACGCCATCGTCACCGGCACAGGCCTCGGATGCATAGAGAACACCGAGATATTCCTCGATGCCCTCTGCCGCCAAGGCGAAGACCAGATGATGCCCACGCGCTTCATGCAGTCCACCCACAACACCATCTCCTCCATCGTCGCCATCAACCTCCACGCCCACGGCTACAACACCACCTACGCCCACAACACCGTCTCCTTCCAGAGCGCGCTGATGGACGCCCTGTTGCAGCTGCGGCGCGGCAAGATAGACAATGCCCTGGTGTGCGCCCACGACGAGATGACTCCATCCTACCACGCACTACTGTGCAAGGGAGGCTACCTCAAAGGCAAACACGCCGCCGAGTGCGCCGTCAGCATGGTGCTCGCCACCGCCAACCCGGGCAACGCCCTCTGCGAGGTGGCAGGCATGCGCATGCTCCACCGCCCCACCGAGGTCGAGAAGCAACAAGCCCTCGACAGCCTCCTCGCCGAGACACATACCTCGCAATACACCCTTTCTACCGACCATACCGACCTCTTCGGCACCTCCTACACGGCTCCGGCCCTTGACCTCTACGCCGAAGCCAAGCTGATAGGAGACACACCTGTCGTGGTCGGCTATAGCGATGACACACATTATACATTAATACTTCTAAAACCATGTGGCGACTGCTGATATTAGTATGCATCCAGACCGCCTTCCTTGCCGGAGGGCAGGTGTTGCTCAAGCTCGCCATGGCCCAGCTGCCCAAGTTCAGCTGGTCCTGGACCTACTTCCGCGCCGTGCTCACCGACTGGTGGCTGCTGGCCTGCGGTGTCAGCTTCGGCGTAGCCACAGTGCTCTGGCTCTACATCCTCAAGCACTTCCCCTTCTCGCAGGCCTACCCTCTCACCGCCCTTGGCTACGTCTTCGGCATGGTGGCCGCCATCCTCGTCTTCGGCGAGAGCGTACCCCTGGCCCGATGGGTGGGTGTGGTGCTCATCGTGGCAGGCTGCATGTTCATTATGAGGTGATGATACCAAGAAGCAAAGACGTCAAGACAATATCTCAAACCATGGCAAAACAACTCACAACGCTGCTCATCGCACTCTGTCTGGCCCTCTGCGCCACCGCGCAAAACCCCGTGACCGACCGCGACGCCGTGCTGGCCCGCATCGAAGCCTCGCTGGCTCCGCAACACGGCAAGGCCATCCACTACACCTTCACGCAAACCAAGCACAGCCCCCTGCTGCTGCACGACCTCGTCTCACACGGCGACGTCACCCTCAACGGACAGACATATATGCGCTGGCACTACAGCGACCCGCGCAACTATGCCGTCGTTGTGGACGGCGACAGCATCTTCGCCGAGACCGAGGGCAAACGGCACGCTCTGGCAGGCCCCGCAGGCTCCATCATGCGCAGCATGACGGGCACCATCATGGCCCTCACCGCCAAAGGAGCCCTCGCTTCCGAGAAACTCTTTGCCGTAGAGCTCACCGAGGACGCCACCTCCTACCATGCCGTCCTCACCCCCAAGCGCCGCGACATGCGCCGCATGATGCAGCAACTCTCCGCCACCTTCGACAAGAAAGACTGCCGCCTCCGCAGCGCCAAGCTCACCGAGCGGCATGACAGCTATACCATCATAGAATTCCGCAACCGATGAAAGTACTGGACGAGATAATCAGCGTGGAGCGCGCCGCCTGGGAGCACACCGACGGCGCCCTGCGCGTCGCCGCCACCCTCAAGGCACGCCGCGACAGCGCCGTCTACGCAGGCCACTTCCCAGGCAAGCCTGTCACACCGGGCGTCTGCATGATAGGCGCCGTAGTGGAGCTGCTCGCTCAAGCTGCCGCGCAGCCTTTGCGGCTCGCCAAAGTCAACAACACCAAGTACCTCGCCATGATGACGCCCGACGACATAGACGGCGCCACCCTCGCGGCAACCCTCAGCGGCGACACCGCCACTGCCTCCTACACCAAAGGCGACACTGTCTACGCCAAAATGAAACTCACACTGAACACTGAACACTGAACATGTCCTTCTGCACCGTCATACCCACCTACAACAACGCCCGCACCGTGGCCGACATCGTGCGCCGCACCCTGAAAGTGTGCGAGGACGTCATAGTGGTCAACGACGGCAGCACCGACAGCACCCTGCACGAGTTGCAGCCTTTCGGCAGCAGCATCACCCTCATCAGCTACAGCCGCAACCGCGGCAAAGGCTACGCCCTGCGGCGCGGCCTTGAAGCCGCACGGGCCGCAGGCCACGACAACGCCGTCACCATAGACAGCGACGGGCAGCACGCACCCGAGGAGATACCGCTCCTGCTGCAAGCCGTCGGCCAGCGCCCAACCCTCGTCGTCGGCAGCCGCTGGCAGGACGCTGGCGACGCTGACAACCTGCCACAAGGCATGCCTGCCGGCAACACCTTCGCCAACCGCTTCAGCAACTTCTGGTTCCGCGTACAGACAGGGCTACGCCTGCCCGACACGCAGACCGGTTTCCGCGTCTACCCCCTGCACGCACTCCCATGCCTGCACCTGCTCACCTACCGTTACGAGAGCGAACTGGAGCTCCTCGTCTTCTCGGCCTGGCGGGGCGTGAACATAGTCCCCGTGCCCGTCAACGTCAGCTATCCCGACGACCGCGTCAGCCACTTCCGTCCTTTCCGCGACTTCTTCCGCATCTCTATCCTAAACACCATCCTCTGTCTGCTGGCTCTCGTCTACGGCTACCCCCGCATGATAATAACCAAACTCTTAACTCATAACTCTTAACTCCCCATGTCCCGCCTCCTGCTGCGCCTGCACGACTACCTTGCCAGCCACCGCCCCTTGGCCGTGGTGCTGCTCGTCGTGCTGCTTGCCGCAGGAGCGCTCCTCGCCCTGCAGCTCCACTACCAGGAGAACATAGCCGACTTCCTGCCGCGAACGGCGGAGAACGCACGCCAGGCCGACATATACAACAGCCTCGGCGACCAGGGGCGCATCACCGTCATCTTCCGTCCCGGCGACGGCGCCACCGACGACGACGTCATGGACGCCATAGACCACTTCGCCAACACCTTCAACTGCCTGACAGTGCAGGCGCGCGCCGACGAGAGCGGTGCCATGCAGGCCATCGACCTGGTGGCCGACCGCATACCGCTCTACCTCACCCCCGCCGACTACCGTCGCATAGACTCCCTCCTCGCCGAACCCGACTACATAGCTCGCAGCATGGCCTCGGCACGCCAAACCCTCGCCATGCCCCTGCCGCCAATGGCCACCGACATGGTTGCCGCCGACCCTCTCGGCCTCTTCTCCCCCGCCCTGCAACGCCTGCAAGCCCTCAGCCCCAGCAGCCGCTACCGCATGGTGGACGACTACATCCTTGACGACGCCGGCAACGGCTTCGCCTTCATCACCAGCCCCTACGGCGGCAGCGACACCCGACGCAACGGCCAGCTGGCCGACTCCATAGCCGCTGCCATAGACAGCGTGCAGCACGCAATACCCTCGGTGGCCGTATCCGCCGTCGGTGCACCCCTCATAGCCGTAGCCAACGCCACACAGATCAAGCACGACAGCCTCCTGGCCATTGCCCTCGCCGTGGTGCTCATAGCGCTCATCCTCTGGCGCACCATGCCGCGCAGGCGCAACATCCTGTGGATGGGCTTCTCCGTGGCCGCTGGATGGCTCTTCGCCCTCGCCGCCATAGCGCTCTTCAAGACCGAGATATCCATCATCGTCGTCGGCATAGGCTCTGTGCTTGTGGGCATAGCCGTCAACTACCCACTCCACTACCTTGAGCACCTCAACCACCACCCAGACCGCCGCGAGACCCTGCGCGAGATGGTGGAGCCCCTCGTCACCGGCAACATCACCACCGTGGCCGCCTTCGCCTGCCTCGTCTTCGTCAAGGCCGAAGCCATGCGCGACCTCGGCCTCTTCGGCTCGCTGATGCTCGTGGGCACCATAGGCTTCACCCTGGTCTTCCTGCCACTTTGGGCCAAAACTGGCAAAAAAGCACACCAACAACAAGGCCTACAACAAGATACAAACAAACAGACAGCAATTGTCGACAGTCGACCTTCCTACGGAGCCCCTACGGAGCCCCTACGGAGCCCCTACGGCCGTTCTTCAGTGGAAAGCCGTCCCGGGGTCGGTGGGAAGGCGTCGGGGAGCCGATGGGGAGCCGCAGCGTTCTGGACCATGGTGCTGGCCACCGTCGTGCTCGGCTACTTCAGCACCCGTGTAGAGTTTGACGCCGACCTGCACAACATCAACTACATGACCGCACAGCAGCGCGCCGACCTCGACCTGCTGTCCGCCAGCATTGAGGAAGGCGAGCTGACCTATGTGGTGGCCGAAGGGGCGACCCTTGAGGAGGCTCTGCAGCGCAACGACTCACTGGGGCTTGACGGGGTGGCGGCGCTCATGCCGTCGGTGGCACGGCAACGCGAGGCCCTGGCCTCGTGGGAGGCCATACTCACGGCGCACCCCACGCTGGCCGACGACGTGCGCCGCGAGGCTCGCAAGGCCGGCTTTACCGAGCAGGCCTTCAACCCCTTCACCGACCGCCTTGAAGCACGCTACACCCCCGACAGCTGCACCCTCGACGGGCCGCTCGGCGAGCTGGCCTCCAGCTATATTCTGACGTCGGACACCGGCGTGAGCGTAGTCAACTTCGTGCACGGCACCCAAGACATCCCAGAAATGGCGCACACCTTTGCCTTCACGCAGGGCGATGTAGGCTCGTCGCTGGTGGGAGCCCTGAACGACGACTTCAACTACATACTCTATGTGTGTTCCTTCGTGGTCTTCGCCTTCCTGTGGCTCGCCCTCGGGCGCCTGGAGCTGGCCCTGCTGGCATTCCTGCCCATGGCCATGGGATGGCTCTGGATTTTGGGCATCATGGCCCTGCTGGGCATCAAGTTCAACATCGTCAACATCATACTGGCCACCTTTATCTTCGGCCAGGGCGACGACTACACCATCTTCATCACCGAGGGGCTGCTCTACGAGAACGCCACCGGGCGACGCCGCCTGAAAGAATACCGCCGCAGCGTGATAATCTCGGCGGCGCTGATGTTCGTAGGCATCGGCACACTGATTGTGGCGCGCCATCCCGCCATGCGGAGCCTGGCCGAGGTGGCCATGATAGGCATGGGCTGCGTGGTGCTGATGGCCTGCGTGGTGCCGCCGACGGTCTTCCGCTGGCTCACCCGGCGGCACGGCGTGAAGCGCGAGGTGCCCATAACCCTCGGACGCATAATCATCACCGTGGTGCCGCTGCTGGTCTTCGCCGTCTTCGCGCTGGTTGTGGCCACGCCGGTGACACTGCTGTTCTTCGTCGCACCGGCACCGCGCAAACGCAAACGCGACGCCTACCACCGCTTCATCTGCGGCGTGGCGCGCCTCGGCGCTCGGCTGATGCCGCGCGTGGCCTTCAAGACGGAAAACCCGTACGGCGAAGACTTCGCCACGCCAGCAGTGATAGTGGCCAACCACGCCTCGCACCTCGACCTGCTGTGCATGCTGGCGCTGACACCGAAACTCGTCATCATGACCAAGAACTGGGTGTGGCGCAACCCGATATACGCACACATAATACGCTACGCCGAGTACCTGCCCGCCGAAGCAGGCTACGACACGCTGATGCCCAAGCTGAAAGACTTGGTGGCGCGCGGCTATTCGGTGATGATATTCCCCGAGGGCACACGCACACACGACGGCAGCGTGGGCCGCTTCCACAAAGGGGCCTTCATGCTTGCCGACGAGCTGGGGCTGCCCGTACTGCCCGTGTACATCCACGGCGCCTACGACGTATGGCCGCGCCACGAGGCGCTGCTGCGCGAAGGCACGGTGACGGTGGCCGTGGGCCAACGGTGCCATACCGACAACCACAAGGCACGCAAGATGTTCATCGACGAGCTCGGCACCATGAGCCAACGCATCGAGACACCGGAATACAGGCAGCGGCTGGAACGTTACCAATACCTGTACAAGGGACGTGAGGTGTGGCGCAACAGACCACGGAAAGGAGGCCGCGCATGAAGACTGTGTGCATCATGGGCGGAGGACTGGGCGGACTGATGACAGGCGCCCTGCTGGCCAAGGAGGGCTACCGCGTCACCGTGTTGGAGAAGAACCACATCATCGGCGGTGGACTGCAGAGCTTCCGTCGCGGCGAATACCTGTTCGACACCGGCATGCATGTGTTCGGCGGCATGGGAGCCAACGGACAGATCAGACGTATCTGCCGCTATCTGGGCATCGAGGACAGCCTGGACATCGAGCCACGCTGCGACACCCTCATGGACGCCGACACCGGGGAGCGCATCACGCTGCCCTTCGGGCGCGAGGCATGGACCAAGAAATGGAGCCGAAGCTTCAGCAGCAAGCTGCATGTAGACGGAATAGAGGATACCATCAAAGGCTACCTGGACCGCATGTACGACATCACGCAGCAGGAACCACTCTTCCACATGCGCCCAACACCCGAGGACTATGTGCTGCCCGACACCTCAACGACTGCCAAAGAGCTCATTGACGGCCTGACCGACATACCGCTACTCAAGGCGGCGCTCAGCTACCTTGTCGTCTTCTACGGCGGCCACGCCGACAGTCCGGCCCTGCTGCACTCGCTCATCAGCTGCGCCCACATTGACGGCACCTACACCTTCCGCAACGGAAGCCTGGCTTTTGCCAAACTGCTGGCCGGGGTGATAGAAGCCGCAGGGGGCGAGGTGAGGAACGGCGAGGCGGTGACAGCAGTGGACACCGCAGGGAGACGGGTGACGGCTGTGCACACAGAGGCCGGCACCTACACCGCCGACCATTATGTGAGCGACATGCCGATAGCGCGGCTGCTCGACATGGTGCCGGAGAAAGCCTTTTCGCCCGCTTTCCGCAGCCGCATAGGCTCGGCACCCTACACGATGTCGGCCATGACTATTTTCATCGGCCTGAAACCGCGCACCCTCAGCTACAACCGCGAAGCCTACTTCTCGGGTCACACCGACGCCGACATGTGGCGCATGGAGGAGTGCGCCGAGGAGCGATGGCCAAACATAGTGTTTGCCCTGCCATGCGAGGACAAAGAAAACCCAGGCTACGCCAGCACCATCACCGCCGTGTGCCCCATGAGCTACGACGCCGTGGAGCGATGGGCAAACAGCCGTACTGGCCACAGACCCGACGAATACTACCGCTGGAAGGAGCGCATGGTGCAGCAGGCAATGCCCTTGATAGAACCCATTGGCTTCGAGGTGCCGCTCAAGGAGGCCATAGCCTTCATCGACGCAGGAAGCCCACTGACAATACGCGACTACTACGGCACGCCGCGCGGCGCCATGTACGGCATACACCGCAGCAGCCTCAACCCCATGCAGTCGTCGCTTTCGCCGCACACACGCCTCGGCAACCTCTACCTCACCGGCCAGGACGTCAATTTCCACGGCATGGTGGGCACCTCGCTGACGGCCATACTCACAGCCGAAGCAATAGCGGGGCACAATGTCATTGTAAACAAAATTAACGATACGATATGGAAACAATAAAAATGAAACTCATCTACCCTCGGTGGAAGAAACTGCCGGGGCAGACCACATTCAACCTGCCGCCCCACGGCCCCGTGGCCTTTGCCGCCACGCTGCCCGAATATGTGGACATTGACTTCGTGG
The DNA here is from genome assembly GCA_017522105.1 of Bacteroidales bacterium. GTDB lineage: Bacteria > Bacteroidota > Bacteroidia > Bacteroidales > P3 > Colimorpha. The sequence goes on from JAFXAA010000020.1 coordinate 35,718, forward strand.
ACGAGAATGTAGAGGATCTGAACTTCGACGACCCATGCGACGTGGTAGCCCTCTCCACGATGCTCTCCACACAGGTGAAGCGTGCCTGGGAGATTGCCGACGAATACCACAAACGCGGCAAGAAAGTGTTGGCCGGAGGCATCAGCGCCATGCTGCACGCAGAAGAGTTTGTCAACCATGTGGACAGCCTCTTCCTCGGCGAGAGCGAAGGACGCTCGGAACAGGTCATACTGGACTGGAAGGAAGGCAAGCTGAAGAAGGTGTACAACTACCTTGGCAAACAGCCCCCGATAGAGAGTGTGGGGCCGTGCCGCCGCGACCTCTACAAGCGCGAGCTGTACAACCACAAGGGCGTTCAGATGGTAGACCTATTCCACGCTTCGCGCGGATGCCGTTTCAGCTGCTACCCCTGCGCGGTGAGCTACCTTGGAGGCCGCAAGTTCCGTCCTCGCCCCATAGACAAAGTGGTGGAAGACATGGCGGCCATAGACAACAACCGCCTCTTCATTGTCGACAACTCGCTGGCTCAGGACAAGGAATGGGAGAAAGAGCTCTTCCGCGCCATTGCGCCGCTGAAGAAGAAGTGGATAAGCCACACCATAGAGGACGATCCGGAGGTGCTTGACCTTGCCGGCAAAGCAGGCGCATGGTATGTCTACCAAGCCGTCTATGACACATCGGACTACATCAAAGAACGCGTGAAACGCTACCACGACAACGGCATCGGCGTGGAGGGCACCATCCTGCTCGGCCTCGACAACCAGACCGTCGACGACTGCAAGCGGCTCATAGACTTCCTTGGCCAGATAGACCTCGACCTGGCCGAGTTCACAATCATGACGCCGTTCCCGCACACCAAAGCCTACGATGACTACCTGCGCCAGGGCCGTATCTTCGACTTTGACTGGAACCACTACAACGCCGGACAGGTGGTCTTCAAGCCCGCCAAGATGACGCCCGACGAGCTTCAGGACGTATACGAATACGCCTGGAAGAGCTTCTACGCCGACGAGACGCAGGAGTCCAAGATGTTCCGCCTGTTCTGCAACGTCGCCCTGCGCGAGATGAACGAGGGCACCTACCGCCCCCGCAACCGCGCCCTGGCCAACAAGAGCTTCGGCAAAGACGTGGACCGCAGCATCAAGACTCACCAAAACGCATTCTAACCATGAAAGTATCAGCAAGCTACTACGACGAACAGTTCCCCTTCCGCGGGCAGTGGGACATGGAGTCCCTCTGCGGCCTCAAGATACGCACCGTCAACGGCAAGACCTACGTCATCGTCACCGAACTCTACCAAGAGAACCCCGGCACATCGGTGACCTATGCCGGCCAGTCGCTCCGCGACCAGATATGCGAAGCCAAAGGGCTCAACCCCGAAGCTATCATATACCTTGAGTGCAACCCCGACACCAACTCCAAGCTCTCCTTCTATGACGAAGAATACTTTGTCGTTGACTTCAAGGCCGACCAGCAGCACCGCTACCGCCGCCTCAGCGCCGACGAAGTGAAACAAATACTCGGCTGATGCGACGCCTGCTGACAATAGTCCTGCTACTCACCGCTGCCAATATAGCCGCAGCCCAGACCATAGTACGCCTCCCCAGCACCAAGGCCACGCTGGAGTGCTACGGAGCCGAAAAACCCATGGCTGCCGTGGTGGTGTGCCCCGGAGGCAGCTACAGCTGGCTGGACTACCAGGTGGAAGGTGTAGAGGTGGCGCAATGGCTGCAGAGCCACGGCATAGCGGCCTACGTGCTGCGCTACCGCGTACAGGGCTGGTGGGCATGGGCTACACACTACCGCTATTTCTTACGCGGCCACCGCTACCCCGACCCGCTGCACGACGCCGAGGCAGCCCTCGACTGGCTGCACTCCAACGCCGACAGCCTCGGCATAGACACCGCCCGCATAGGCATCATGGGCTTCTCGGCCGGAGGCCACCTGTCGATGCTTAGCACCTACACGCGCCGCCCAGCCTTCGTGGCTCCCATCTACCCCGTGGTCACCATGCGGCAGGACTGCGTCCACGGGCGTTCGCGCCGCGCCCTGCTGGGCGAGTATGGCCGCTTCAAACAGCACATGCGCGACTCCCTCTCGCTCGAAGAGCACGTGCGCCCCGACTGCCCGCCGGTGTTCCTCGTCAACTGCGTGGACGACCCGGTGGTGGACTACCGCAACTCCGTACTCCTCGACAGCGCCCTCACTGCCAACAGCGTGCCGCACCGCTACATACAGTACCGCACCGGCGGCCACGGCTTCGGCATGAGCGACACACGCGGCACCGCAGAATGCCGCCCTTGGAAAGAAGAATTCCTCAAATGGCTCAAAACAATATTATGACCGACATAGAATACCAGAAACCCGAAGAGATTAAAGCCTTCCAGGAAGGCAAACTGCACGAGGCCCTGCTCTATCTCAAGGAGCACTCGCCATACTATCAGCGCATGTTTGGCAGCTACGGCATAGACATCGACAAGATACGCCACCTCGAAGACCTCGTCAAGATACCCTTCACCGAGAAGAAAGACCTGCAGCTCTTCAACGACGACTTCCTCTGCTGCCCGCGCGAGAAGGTGATAGACTACATCACCACCAGCGGCACCCTGGGCGACCCCGTCACCTTCGGCTGCACAGAAAAAGACCTTCAGCGCCTGGCCTACAACGAAAAGAAAAGCTTCGAGTGCGCCGGACTGCACCCTGGCAACATCGTGCAGCTGATGACCACCATGGACAAACGCTTCATGGCCGGCCTGGCCTATTTCCTCGGCATCCGCGAGATGGGGGCCTCTATAATCCGTGTCGGCAACGGCATCCCCGAACTGCAGTGGGACACCATACGCCGCATACACCCCGACACCATCATGTGCGTGCCGTCGTTCATCCTCAAGCTCATCGACTACGCCGAGCAGCACGGCATCGACTACCGTAACAGCAGCATACGCCGCATCATAGGCATCGGCGAGGGCCTGCGCGAGCAGGACTTCAGCCTCAACCTCCTCGGACGCCGCATCAAGGAGAAGTGGGACGTGGACCTCTTCGCCACCTACTCCAGCACCGAAATGGGGGCCACCTTCAGCGAGTGCCCCTACGGCTGCGGCGGCCATGTGCACCCGGAGCTCATCATCGTAGAGATAATCGGCGACGACGACCTCCCCGTGCCCGACGGACAGCCCGGCGAGATAGTGGTCACAACCCTCGGCGTCGAGGGCATGCCCCTGTTGCGCTTCCGCACGGGCGACATAGCATCCAAGATCACCGACCGCTGCCAGTGCGGCCGCTACAGCTACCGCCTCACGCCACTCATAGGCCGCAAGAACAACATGATAAAACTCAAGGGCACCACCCTCTACCCGCCGGCCATCAACGACGTGCTCGACAACACAGACTACGTAGCCAACTACGTCATCGAGGTGTCCACCAACAACGCCGGCACCGACGACGTGAAGGTCAAGATAGGCCTGCGCGACGGCTATACAGAAGCCGTCGTCAAGGAACTCAAGGACTCCTTCCGTTCGCGCATCCGCGTGGCGCCGGAAGTGGTGGTGCTGCCAGTGGAAGAAGTGCAGCGCATCAACTTCCCGGCCAAAAGCCGCAAACCCGTCAAGTTCATAGACCTGCGGGCAAAGCACTAACGCATTGACACACTAACATATTAACGCAACAATGATGTACGACAACATACGCCCCCTGACCGACGCCGAGCTGCCGCAGGCCCTTGCCGCCATCGCCACCTCGCCCCTGCTGGAGCCGATAGCGCGTTTCGTCTATCCCGACAAGACCCCCACCGACTTCGCGGCACGGCTGCGCGCTATAGCCGACATCCACACCCTGCAGGACACCGTCATGCGCGACGCCATAGGGCGCATCGTAGCCGCCTCCATCACCGACTTCACACACTCCGGCACCGACCTCCTCGTGGCCGGACGCCCATATCTCTTCGTGGCCAACCACCGCGACATAGTCCTCGACGCCTTCCTGCTGCAATATCTCCTCTTCGAGTACAACGACCTCTACATCACCTTCGGTGCCAACCTCATGCAAGACCCCGTCATAACCCTCGTCGGGCGCGCCAACCGCATGTTCCGCGTGGAGCGCGGCGGCACACCTAAAGAGTTCTACCGCAACATGCTGCAGGTGTCGCAATACATACGGCAGGTCATCGTCGGCGACCAGCATTCGGTGTGGATAGCCCAGCGCAACGGGCGCACCAAGGACGGCCTCGACCGCACCGAGGTGTCGCTCCTCAAGATGCTGGCCCTCAGCGGACGCGCCACACGCGAGGCACCACTGACGCCCCTCAAGGCACTCAACATAGTGCCCGTCAGCATCAGCTACGAGTGGGAACCCTGCGACCTGCTGAAAGCTCACGAGCTGCACATGCGCTCCCTCGGCCCCTACCGCAAGGCCAAGGGCGAGGACATGAACAGCGTCCTCACCGGCATCATGCAGCCCAAAGGCCACGTGCACCTCGCCGTCACCGCCCCTCTCGCCGACGAAGAGATAGACCGCTGCTCGGCCACCGACAGCCCCTTCGAGAACCTCGCCGCTCTCATCGACCGCCGCATCGTCACCAACTACTGTCTGCACCCCACCAACTACCTGGCCTACGACCTGCTGCACCACACTACGCACTTCGCCGACCACTATTCGCCCTCACTCAGCCAACAGTTCCGCCAGCGCCTCGACAGCATCCCCGATGCCGAGAAGAACATCCTCCTCGACATCTACTCGCACCCCGTAGAGCAGAAGTACCCGACGCTGATTTGATAAACGACGCTGGCCGCAAACACCGAACAGTAAACACTGAACACAAAAAAAGGAGCCTGCACAGGCTCCTTTTTTTCAGCGGAGAGACAGGGATAATATTTGTTTTGTATAGGGTTGTTTATCACGCAGTTTTGATTTTACTTTTATCGTTGCGCTTACAATGCGTCTTACTGGGCGTTTCTTTATTAATACTCTTCTTTTTGCTAATTATGCCATTGCGTAAGCGCTCGTTCTCGCGCACAACCTCTGTATAACAATCAAGAGGCACCATGTTTGTTTTGAACATAAGACCCTCACCGGTTATAAGCCATTCAAGGTTAATATCCGGAAACATCGCAAATATATTTGCGATAAAATCCGAACTAACCGGCGTCTTTGCAGCATTACTCCTGAAATTAGAAGACGTAACCCCTAAATCACTAAAAGTCTTTTCTATAGGCACACCTTTCTTTTTCAAAACTTCCATTATCCTATCTTTAATCATCGCAAATAAATTCTTGTTATCGAAAATATATTTTCTATATTAGAATCTATAGAATAAACAAATCATAAAAGACAACAAACCCACTGCGACAAGCAAATCAATCAAACCAGTGGTCATGTATTGTGCCGCCTTGTCTCCTGCCCGTCCCGTAACAAGCCACTCCAGGTTGACAGCAGGAAAAGCGGCAATGATTTTTGCCAGCTGCTTGTCTGATACAGCTCCATCCATCTTGTCAAAAAAACCTCGGCCTATGCCAGCCTTCTTTATAAGGTTGTTTTTCAACAGACCCTTGTCTTCGGCCAGCAATACTATTCTCTCCTTTGTTGTCATATCTTATAGCATCTTTTACATGGCGTCCTGCCTTTCTCTTCGGCAAACCGCTGGTCAACCATGCGGATTTCCTTGCCGCAGTTTTCGAGGAACCGGCAGTCTGGCGTGCGGTGGTACTTCTTCGAGCTGCCTCCAGTACACACGTAAACATCTTCGCCACCATAGGCGTCCTGGTCATATGCCCACTCGTCCTGCTCAATGTCGGCAATACCGTATATTGAGGTGTTGGCCTTGCCTCCGCAGGAAGCAAAGAGCATCAGCAGAGGAATGATGATTATCAATGGAGTGTGTTTCATAATATGATGTATTACTTGTAACAAATCTTGCATGGCGTGCGCCCCATGTCCTCAGCATGGGCAAGCGTGACCTTCTTGACGTCTTTGCTGCATCTCTCCAGACCCCTGCATTCTGATGTCTTGTGGTATCGCTCCGACTTTGGACCAGTGCAGATGTATACGTATGTCTCGCCACCCAACGCAACGCTCTGGGGCTGCATCATGTCGAATGAGGCCACGGGGACAAATGCCATGATGGCAATGAGGGTTCTAATGATACGGTAGGTCATATTGTATCAGTCTTTTGATTCGGAGTATACAGATATAATGCCCGTTATCGACATGAAAAGCGCTTCTATTATCAATATGGTTATTATTACCGCAACAACTATGGCCGAGGTGCCATGTTCAGACATACTTTGCCATACCATTACATCGGAGCGTATAAGGCTGAAAAGCATCAGTCCAATAGAAGTAACGAGCGCCACAACGTTATTCTTGACAATCCACCCATAAGGCATCATGAGAAGAACCTGTGCACCGAAGATGAGGAACTGCAACACGCCGCCAAGAAGGATAAGCAGCAATATCATCACTTTTGTGTTGAGTGAAAGAAGCCACGCAAGTGGCAAAACAAGAACAAGGTACAACAGACCTGTGAAAATGCAGGTGTAGACGATTGCGGCCAGAACCTGCCCAATTGATTTTAATGCTTTCATATTATTTATCATGCAGTTAGTGTTTATTCCATATTTCCCTCCTTGATCAAATAATACATTCCACCGACAACTCCGACAAGCACACATATACCACTAATGAAATTTGACCATTTTTGATTCACAACATTATATACCAAGGTAATAATTATACCAACCAGCAGTATGCCAACAATAATGCCCATGACAACTTTCTTGAATTTTGGAGCCATCATTGTACCAATAAGAACATATACGGCACCAGCCAAAATGTTTGCCACCCACATATCAATATGTATCCATATATTGTTGTAACTGTACTCTCTAATGTTAAAAATATAACCTACAAGCACAAATAGTGCATATACTACAAAACTTCCGAGTACGGAGGCGGGCAATAGTAGCACCCAACGTAGAGTATTCGACAATTTTGTTTTTGTATTTTCTATCATAAAAAATCTTAAAGTTTGTTTGCTAAAACATCTATCAGTTTCTTGTTCTGTTCCGTCAGTTCCAAAATGGTCTTCTGCTGCGATATGACAATCTGCATCAGGTCGCTGTTGCTGTAATAGGTGTTGCCACCACCGTCTCCCTGCACGACAATGCCATTGTTGACAGTGGGCGATGATGAATGATGTTCCTTACGCATCGAATGCTGAGAAAAGTCTATCTCATCTGTTTTCATCATTGGACCTTCCCCAAGATGTAACCAAGCAGGTCTTACTTCTGGAAATGCCTCTAAAATTATTTCCAGCATTTTCTTACCAGCAGGCTTAGATCCATTGCATAATTGACTCGTATAGGTAGTATTTTTACCAATTTTGGCAGCAAAATTAGTATTATTTCCATCACAAATACGTTGCCTAATTTCGGCAATTCGCTGCCACAATTCGTATTTTTCAGATGTAATTCCATCCATAATACAAAATTTTTTACGACATTTCTCTTTGAATTACTGTCATTTATATTTCTATTATTACGCGATTGATAATTTTTTCTTACTGATTGCCTTTTTTTTCTTATCTTTGCACCCGAAATCAGTTGAAATTTCAACTGCAAATATAAATAAAAATTTTGATATATGACAGCAAAAGAAAAATTGTACGCACGTGTACATGACAAGGTGGCGAGGTTGATAAATAATGGTTACTCCCTGACGGCGGCACGCATCGTGGTCTCTGGCGAGACAGGCCTCTCCTACAACACCGTCATCCACATCACCCTGGACCTAAATTCCGCCCGCAAGTGCGAGTCCTGCAAGGCAGAATAATAAACAAACCGCAGCAGCAATGATTACAGAAAGAACAAAGAAATCAGTAGCCAAGTTTGTAGAGGACTACAAGCGCACGGTAGCCGAAATATACGGCATAGAAAACGCCGAAAGCGCATTAGCCGAAGATTGCACAACCTACTACACCCTTGACGTGCAGGTGCTCAAGACCAAGATTAAGTACACCACCACCTACACCGGCATTGGCGAGCATACCTATGTCGAGAGCGAGAGCGACGATGACGAAGTCAAAGAGCTGTTGAAAAAATGGCGTGCCGACATGCGCCGCGCCCGCAGGTATTGGGCAACCGACAGTGCCACTCTCGACAAGATGGCTGACGGTGAGGTCGAAGACATAAACGAAGAGGAGGATTACTGAGATATGACCTTTTCTTACAGCTACAAAGACAAAAACGGCAAGACCATAACCAGCGACATCTCGAGAATGTTTCTTAGTGAGGCCAACTTTCGACAATACCGCCGCAAGGAAATGAAGCAGATGCCAGATATTCACTACTGCGAATATTACAAGCTCAATGTACCAAGAACGAAAGTAAAAACCATTGCAAATTTTTAAACCAACCTTTTAATAAACAAAAATTATGGCAGATTACACAAACAAAAAAGTCATTGTCCGCTGCAACCGTGCGGGCGTGTTCTTCGGAACATTGAAAGAGTATGACCACAACACCCGCGAGGCCACCCTCACCGACTGTCGCAACATCTGGTACTGGGATGGAGCGGCTTCCATCCATCAACTCGCTACAGATGGCGTCACCAGACCTGATAATTGCAAGTTCACTGTCGTGGTGCCGGAGATGTCCGTGATGGAAGTCATTGAGACTATACCCTGCACCGACAAGGCTATCAAGATCATCGAGGAGGTGTCCGTATGGAAGCGTTAGAAGACAAAATTAAACGGTTCCTTGCCGTTAATTCCGGTTACGGTGACGGTTACGGTTCCGGTTCCGGTTCCGGTGACGGTTCCGGTTACGGTTCCGGTTCCGGTGACGGTTCCGGTTACGGTTCCGGTTACGGTGACGGTTCCGGTTCCGGTTACGGTTCCGGTGACGGTTACGGTGACGGTGACGGTTCCGGTGACGGTGACGGTTCCGGTGACGGTGACGGTTCCGGTGACGGTTCCGGTTCCGGCTTAAAAACATTCAACGGCGCACCGGTCTATTACATAGATGGCGTGGCCACCGTCATCACTCATGTCACCGGCAATATGGCACGCGGATATGTCATTAACAGAGACATGACAACGAAAGACTGCTATATCGCCAAGGTCGGCAACTTCTTCGCCCACGGCGACTCTTCACACGACGCGCAGCGTGACGCACAGGCTAAGTACGACGAGAACAAGCCGCTCGATGAGCGCATCGCCGACTTCAAGGCCAAGTACCCGACCCTTGACACCGTGGCACACAATGCTAACCTCTTCGTGGCCCACCACACCCTCACGGGTTCGTGTCTGATGGGACGACAGCAGTTCGCCCGCGACCACGGTATCGACGTGGAGCACGGCAGCATGACCGTCGGCGAGTTTATCGAACTGACAAAGAACGCCTACGGCGGAGATGCCATACGGGCACTACATACAGCCTATGCAAACAAAGATCCCAATTTAGACGCCGCACCTCGCGAGGCGAAGGAATAACAGTCGGCAATTGCCGACGGCAGGTGTGAGGGGATTTTTAGGATTGCCCCTACGGCAGGCGAACTGTCACACACCTCCACAATAAAACAAACAACCATGGAACTCACACTCTCACAACGTCAGATGGACGAGATCGTCCACAAGCTCCGCGTGGCCCTGCGCGAGGATATGAAGATGATGCTCAAAAAAGAGTTGCCTCCCGAAATGGTGACCACCAGCGAGGCGGCAAAAATGCTCGGCATCACTCCCGACCGCCTGCGTCATATCGCCAGCCACGACCCCAACCGCTACCCTCATACCAAACGCGGCGACAGCAAGCAAGCCCCCCTCATGTGGGTCCGCGACGCATTGTTAAATTAAAAACACCGCAGCAATAGCAACAAAACCAACCACCCTCACTTGCGCCAACTGCGACTCCTGCTCGCTCTCGGGCTTCTTCTTCCACCTGTGGCTCCGGCCGACAGAGCTGTCGTCTACATGCCCGCAGCATAGCAAGGGGGGACGCAAAAAGGAGTCAATTCTTAAACCTAATAAAACAAACATATTATGCAAATAGCACTTACCTCTATTCCAAACTTATATGCAGTTTGGGATGAAAAAATTGAAGATTACTGGTTCACAGGAACAAAAGACGAATGTGAAGAATGGATTCTTAAGCATACGAATAACATATGCTGTCCGCAATACTCATAAAACCATATCACGAATAATGCCAGACATTCAAAAAATAGTCTGTAAAGACAACTACCAGTGGCGTCACGAACGTGCCAAGTCTATCGGCGCCTCCGCCGTTGGCACCATCCTCGGGCTCTCGCCTTTCATGTCACCGCAGCAGCTGGCAGAACGTATGCTGGCCGAACTGCAGGGTTGTTTCGACTACTCCCAGACCTTCGCCATGATGCGCGGCCACGCCTACGAGGGCGGCGTCGCACAGCTCTTCGAGTGGTTCTCCGGCTACAAGGTCATCCAGGCCTCCAGTGCCGAATACATTGTGCGACGCTCCGACATCCCGTTCCTCCACGCCTCGCCCGACCGCATCTACTGGCTCACCGCTGATGGCCCGCAACACGGCAAACTCGCCGAGACCAACAAGGGTGTGCTCGAATGCAAGACGACACGCCGCTCCGTGAAACCAGACAGCATACCCCTTCCCTGGATTCTCCAGCTGCAGGTGCAGATGGGCATCACCGGCTACCGCTCTGGACACCTCGCCTGGGATGTCCTCTCCAAGACTGAAGGCTTCGGCTACGCTTCTTTCGCTTTCAACGAACAACTCTTCTCTGCCATAGTGGATATCTGCCGCGAGTTCTGGAACCGCAGCATCATTGGCCACATAACACCTCATGGACGGTTTTACTTGGCCGAACGCCACCCCATCCTCCTATCCGACAGTTGGAAACAGCCCCTGCAAGTCGGCGACTGCCAAAGAACCCCTCTCCCGATGCTGCACGCTGCCCCAACCCTCTGCCCACCTCTCCCCACACACGACGATGACGACGATACAGACGTTCAGGAAGAAGAGCGGAAAATTCCAGCCGACAATATTTCATTCTTTGAACGAATCTGGAACACAATAACCTCTAAAAAATAGACTATGGCTAAAAACAAGAACGAAGCGAAACCCGTCGCCAAGGTGCGCTGCTGCGACTGCTCCCGCTCTGTCCGCGACACCTCCGGCCACTCATTCAGCATCATCACCGGCGAATTCTTCATGGGCACCTGCCCCAAAGGGCACGGCGACGGCATCCCTGGCCGCGTCTTCATGGACAAAGCCCGAATATGCACAGACCACATATAATGCCCTGCATCCACAAAAAAAAAGAAAAACGAAACGATGCTGAAAACACTGCAAGACAAGATAACCGAAAGCGTGGCACTGATACGCAAAGCCGAGCACTTGGCTTTGGCATTACAGCCAGAGCAAGGATTCCACGTCGGATTCAGCGGCGGCAAAGACAGTCAGGTATTGTTGGCGTTGGTGAAGATGGCGGGCGTGAAATACCGAGCCGTCTATAACGTCACAACCAACGACCCGCCCGAAAATGTCTATTTCATCCGCAAACACTACCCCGACGTTGAGTTTGAACATCAAGGCAAAAACCTCTACCGTCTTATCGAAAATAAGGGAATACCGACCATATTCCACCGATGGTGCTGTAAGATATTCAAAGAGGGAGCAGGGGCTGGCAGCGTGGTGTTGACAGGTGTACGACGCGAGGAAAGCAAAAAACGGGCAGGGTACAAACCCGTGGATGTGAAAAGCAACCGCAAAGAACACCATGAGCGCAAAGACCCCTATACCATCGAAGGGATAGAGGCAGCAGGTCACCAGTGCATCAAAGGCAAAGACAAGATTATGGTCTATCCTATGCTGGAATGGACTACAACCGATGTGTGGGTGTTTATCGCCAAGGAGCATCTGCCCGTCAATCCTTGCTATGAATATGGCGGTCGTGTGGGCTGTATGTTTTGCCCCTATGCGTCGAAGGAACAGATAGGCTACTACGAAACACGTTACCCAAAATTCCACGGATTGTTTATGAAGGGATTGATTATTTATCTCTCAAAGAGAGAGGAAATAGACAAGAATTTCGACAGCGTGGAAGAATACTATGAATGGTGGAAATCGAAGAAAAGCGTAAAAGCATTTCTCCGAGAGAAAAGACGGAAAGCTGAAGAGCAAGCACAACTGAAATTATTTTAAAACATAACCAATGCTCAACGTCATAACACTTATTATTTGAATCATGAATATCAAACTATTATATATAGACCTTTTCTGCGGTGCCGGCGGCACCACCACAGGCGTCGAACTCGCCACCCTCCACGGCGAGAAATGCGCCAAAGTCATAGCCTGCGTCAACCACGACGCCAACGCCATAGCTTCGCACCTCGCCAACCACCCAGGCACGGTACATTTCACCGAGGACATCCGCACACTCGACCTCTCACCTTTGGCGAAGATCGCAGAGGAGGCTCGCCGGCAGTACCCTGCCGCCAAACTGGTGCTCTGGGCCAGCCTCGAATGCACTAACTTTAGCCGCGCTAAAGGCGGACAGCCGCGCGATGCCGACAGCCGGACCCTTGCCGAACATCTCTTCCGCTATATCGAGGCCCTGAAGCCCGACTACATACAGATTGAAAACGTCGAGGAGTTCATGTGCTGGGGCGCGCTCGACGAGAATGGCAAGCCTGTCTCCAGACACAAGGGCAGCTCATACCTCCAATGGGTCAACCACGTGCTGCGGTACGGATACAACTACGACTGGCGGCTGCTTAATGCCGCCGATTTCGGGGCCTACACGTCGCGCAAGCGTTTCTTCGGCCAGTTCGCACGCAGGGGTCTCTACACGGCATTCCCCACGCCTACCTTCTCCAAAGACGGCGACAACGGCGGCATCTTTAAGACATACCACCGCTGGCGACCGGTACGCGAGGTGCTCGACCTGCAGGACGAGGGCGAGAATATCTTCCTAAAGAAGAAACCTCTCTGCGAGAAGACTCTCGACCGCATCTATGCCGGACTCGTCAAGTTTGTGGCCGGAGGCAAGGACAAATGCGATGCCTGGCTGCTGAAGTACAACTCAACCAACCAAAAAAATAATATCCACCACCCACCGTCGATAGACTTACCCTGCCCGACAGTGGCCACACAGAACAGACTCGGCGTTTTCAAATGCCAGTTCCTCTCCAAGCAGTTCAGCGGACATCCCATGTCGAAAAATCAAAGCCTTGACAAGCCTGCGGGAACGGTCACGGCTGTGGACCACCACGCCTTTGTAACAGCTTATTACGGCAACGGATTTAACTCCGACACGGATAAACCGGCGCCCACAATCCCGACAAAGGACCGCCTGGCATTGGTGACGACAAGGTTCCTTGATAGCCAATATGGGAATGGCAAGCCGACGAGCATAGAAACCCCTGCACCTACGGTGGTCAACAACCCCAAACAGAGCCTCGTCAGCACCCATTATCTGATGAACCCTCAGTTTGCCAGCGCAGGAGGCAGCATCGACAAACCTTGCTTCACCCTCATAGCACGCATGGATAAAATGCCGCCGTACCTTATAAGCACCGAGCAGGGCATCGGCATCAACATCTACGACGACGACAGCCCCATGACGCGCAAAATCAAGTTGTTCATGGCCGCCTACGGCATCGTCGACATAAAAATGAGAATGCTCAAGGTGTCCGAACTGCTGGCCATACAGGGATTCCCTGCCGACTACAAGCTGGTGGGCACCCAATCGGAGCAGAAGAAATTCATCGGCAACGCCGTGGAAGTCAACCAAAGCCGCGCCCTCTGCGAGGCGCTGGCAGAAAGGGTTGCCGTATGAACAACGGCTGGATAAAACTATTCCGCAGCTTGCTCGAATGGGAGTGGTGGCACGAGCGCGACACACGCGACCTCTTCATATACTGCCTCATCGCAGCCAACCATGACGAGCAGCACCAATGTGGCATGACTATTCCCCGAGGCTCTTTCATTACTTCGCGCAAGAGACTATCCAACGAGGTAGACATCACCGAACAATCCGTCCGCACCTCACTCGCCCGCCTCACACGCACCCAGGAGCTCACAGTCCAATCAACCAACCTGTACACCATCATAACCGTCTGCAACTACGATAAATACCAAGCCAAAGACACCGACGGGCAACCAGCGGGCAACCAAGAGAATAACCAACCATTCAACCAGCGAACAACCAACGAACAACCAACTATAGAAGAAAATTCAACCATTGAAGTAACCAAGCAGCCAAACGGCACAACCGACTACAATACCGACATTTACCAAGAGCCGCAAACCGACCGACAACCAACCATTCAACCAACGCCCAAACAGCCACTCGCCGACCACTCGCCAAAAATCAACCAACCAACTAACCAAGAAATCAACCACAAACAAGAAGATATAAAGAATATATTAAGAAGGGAAGAAGAAAATAATAATAATATTATCTCACTCACCCGCGCGCGCGAGGAGGCCCTGGCTCGTGGTGGTGTGGTGGGAGAGGTCGAAAAACTCGCCCAGGAAGTCCGAAAGGAAATCCAGAACAACGGTTCAATCGTCGAAAGCTCACTCCGCCTCTACGGCCTCACACCGCAGCAGCTTGAAGAATACCTCGGCTGGTTCGTCGACAAGCTCACCATCGACGGAACTCAGTACAAATCGCGCTCCGACTTCCGCATGCACTTCAACAACTGGTTGAGAAAACAAATACAAGAAAAAATAAACCAACAACATAGCAGTAATGGAAACCACACTCGCAACCATCAACCCCTGTATTCCGACGAGTTTTTGGCAGGGATTGCCGCCGATATTGCAAGCGGCCGTTAAGACCTCCGGCAGCGTCCGCGACATCGCCGAGGTCGTCGGCATGATAACAGAACCCAAAATTGCCAAGCTGCAGGAGAAAGGTGGCAACCGCAGCACCTTCGGCATCATCAAGGCCTTCCTCGTCGCCATGAACAACAACCTGCACATCGACAACTCTCTCACCCCGGCCAACATCGAAAACATTGCCCGTATGCTGACCTCCGACAGCGAGCTGCGGTGGTGGCTCACCCTCGCCGATATCGACCTCCTCTGCCGGCAGATCGTCCAGGGACGCTTCGGCAAGTTCTATGGCCACTTCTCCGAACAGGAGTTCAACGACTGCCTCCGCCGCTACTGCAACGAACGCACTGAGCTGCACCGACTCAACAACGACAAGAGCGTAGATGTAGGTGACCCTGATGTATTGAAAGAGATGGGCTACAAGGTCGACGAGCATGGCAACATCAATATGCTCGAAGAGGTCGGCTACAAGGTCGACAAGCATGGCAACATCATCGTGCCGGATGAGCGAAAGGGAGTCACAAAAAAAAAGCCCTTACGCTACCTCTACGACTCCAAAGGCAACATCACCGGCGAGAACCCAGCCTATTGGGCCGCCGTCAAGCAGGACGACGGGAAGACCCCGGAAGAGCTGGAGCAAATCAATCTGTTCAACCGCCGCCTCCAGCGCGCTCACGAAATGCAGAACGAGAATAAAGAACTATCGTTCGTCAACGCCTTCGCCAAGGCAGAAATAGAAATCAAACAATAACACATCACATCATGCAGACAATCACAGGAACATTCGTCAAGGCCCTCCCCGTCACTCAGGGCGACAACCAGCGCGGACACTGGTACCGTGGCGGCCTCATCATCAAGTTCGGCGAGGAAATCACACGCCACGCCGCCTTCACAACCTTCGACACAGCCACCCTCCGACAGCTGGAACTCCTCGCACCGGGCATCACCGTCTCCGTCAGCTACCAGCCCGAGAGCCGCGAGCACGAAGGCCGCTGGTACACCGAACTCCGCTGCTTCAGCGTCATACCGATCAACAACAACCAGCAATAAAAACACCGCAGCTATGCCCTACTACTCTCAATACGTCCTCGTCAACGAGGACACCGGCATTGTCCGCTGGCACGAAAGCCACGACAACGCCATCAAAGAACGCGAAACCCTCGGCGGCGTGGTCTACAACACCTCATCCTGCGACCCCGCCCTGCTCGAAAAAACCCTCACCGCAGCACGCCACCGCATGGGCGTGGAATAAAAAACAAAATCAATATGACATACAAAACATTACGCATCATGCTGTTGGGCAACATCGCCCTGCTGGCCTTGGGCACTGTCGTTGCCCTGACTAACGGCCACACCCTCACCGCAGCCTGCAACCTTATATGGGTACTATGCTGCTTGTCAACCTATGCCGCCTGCCGCAAGAGTGAAGAGCTGGAAAAGGAAAACCAAAAGCTTGCCAATTTTATCGGCAAAATACTCAAGCACACCGAAAACGGCGGAATGGCAGCCGTAAAACTGGATGCTGACGGCACCCTGCACATCTATCCTGCCATAGGCTTGGAAAAATCGGAAGGAGGCACTGTATGCAACGAATAGGATTTAACGACACCTACAGACTCACCGCCGCCGTCCTTGCCAGAAGAAAGACCAAGACCCGGCGCCTTGAGAAGTGCCTCGATAAACTTTACGAAGCAGAGGAACGTCTTGGCGAGCCACTGGTTATAAGCGAACAGCAAGTAGTCAACGAATATCTGGTGCTTACAAAAACCAATGCTCACATTCTTTATCTCAAACCTCGCTATAAACTTGGTGAAGTGGTGGCTGTGGCACAGTCGTATAAGTCAATCTTTGAGGAGTCGTTAAATTACGCATTACCACGTTACCATTGGCTCGACGACCATATTGACGAAAAGGGTTTTGAAAACAAAATGTTTGTCAAGGCAAGCGAAATGCCCCACCAAATCGAGATTACCGGCATCCGAGTCGAACGCCTCCAGGACATCACCGACAAGGACTGCATCGCCGAGGGTATCATCAACGGCATGGCCATATCAATGTACACGTTCCCAAATGCTGGTCTGCAATGGGGAAACCCTCGTGCCGCCTTCGCCGCACTCATCGACAAGCCCGGCGTCGGCGGCAAGGGAACCTGGGAGCGCAACCCCTGGTGCGTGGCATATACATTCAAACTCATCAATTAACAATATGGAAATAAACCAGAAATTTAAATTTCTTGAAGGCACCTTCGACACGTTGACCGACAAAATGCTGTGCATCGCCAGCGACAATCACGGCACCGTTGAGTTATGTCTGAAAGAAGAAGGATGCGGATGGAATATCCCCATCGGCGAAATCAAACTCTACGATAGCAACCTGTACGTGGACTTCAAGGCCACCATGGACGATGCCAAGAAACTCGGCGACGAAATTAGCCGCCGCTGGAATGAATGTGCAAACAAAAAATAGAAAAATAGAAATATGAGACCGAAAAAGATAGACTGGCAATCGCCCGCTGTGGTGAACTTGCTCAAAAACGACAGCATACCACTCAAGCAGAAGGCTGAACAACTTGGTGTCAGTTATTATTACGTCGTCAGAAAGAGACGCGCTTTAGGCCTTCCTCTCTTCTGTTACGGCGGCTACGGCCACAAATCCACCAATCAGGAGCGGAAGGCGCGATACAACGCGAAAATCAAAAACAACAAATACAAACCCCTATCACTATGAGCAAGACATCAATAGCCTGGACTAACCGCACATGGAATCCCGTCACCGGCTGCACCAAGTATTCCGCTGGCTGCGCCCACTGCTACGCCGAGACAATGGCAAAGCGCCTGCAAGGTATGGGCCAAAAACGCTACGCAAACGGCTTCGACCCCACCCTCCACCCGGAGGCACTCAACGAGCCGAAGAAAGTCAAAGAGCCAAGTATGTTCTTCGTCTGCTCGATGGGCGACCTGTTTCACAAAGATGTACCCTTTGAGTTTATCGACAGAGTGATGGATATTATAGAGATGTGTCCGCAACACACATTCCAAATCCTCACCAAAAGACCCGAAAGGATGTACCAGTATTTCTGCGAGCGCACAAGGCCCTGCCATAGACCTTTCGACCTTCCGAAAAACATCTGGATTGGGACAACGGTTGAGAATGCAGAAGCGACCAAAAGGCTGTTCACCTTCACAAGCATCCTTCTTCCTCATACAACCAATGTCCGTTTCCTTTCATGCGAACCATTGCTTGGAGATTTGGGAGAACTCGACCTTAGAGACATCGACTGGGTGATTGTCGGTGGCGAGTCTGGGAATCAGGCGCGCCCGATGCAGAAAGAGTGGGTGCTGGACATCAAACGCCAGTGCGAAGAGCAAGACGTGCCATTCTTCTTCAAGCAGTGGGGGACCTATGGCGAGGACGGCGTCAAGCGCAACAAGAAAGCCAACGGCTGCCTGCTCGACGGCAAGGTATGCCAGGAGTGGCCGAAAGGCTACCCAAAAGTTGGAAAGGAGGTGACTAATGAATAACCCGAATGTGATTTACATTGGTAAGACAATATATAGCGAAGAAAAAATTAATGACGATAGTCCTGCCTATTTCAGCGAGGAGCACATCCGCAAAACAGTATTTGCACACTTGCTGGAGTTAAACGAATTTGCACAATCAAGTTATGGAATTAATATCGCAGCAGGAACTATTACGGAAAATATTATGAAAAAACTGAAAGGAGGCAACAATGCGTGAGATACTATTTCGCGGAAAGCGAGTTGATAACAAAGAATGGGTGTATGGTGATCTGATACATACCAGAGGAGGATATCCACTAATATGCGCCAGACACGATTTCGGGAGCGCTGTCGATGGTGTCGAGGTTGATTATAACACCTTATGTCAGTACACGGGCATGATTGACAAGAACGGCAATAAGATTTTCGAAGGAGATATCCTGGCTGTTGAAAAAATCAATGGAAACATCAAAAAGCGTGTTAGATATGATGTAGAATTGGGAATGTGGAAGGCGGATAGAACCGAAGGTAGTACGCAAGATTTTGAACTATATGTGTATGCTGATTTAGGGTGTGTCATCGGCAACATCCACGACAACCCCGAACTGCTGAAAGGAGGCAAAGAATGAGAGATTTCGCAGCAAGCGTTTTTCTAATATCAATGAGCGTTTTCTATGGTGTGTTGAGTGTTATCGCTGTCATAACATTCGTAAAATACTTAAAGGAGAAAGACGATGAGCAAGAGAAAGATGGTTAAAGCCTCCGACTGCCAATGTTGTGTCTGCGGACAGCCAGCCGTGGCCTTCTGGCCTGTCATAGACCCCGACATCCCGGCCAATCCCTACTGCCGACCATGCCTTGACAAAGCAAAAGAAGAGCTTGTGCGGCACATAATCATGGAAAAACCACAAAAAAACAGATAGACCATGCAAACATTATTGACAAACACCTGGTACAGCGCCGACATCAGCAAGCCTTGGCTTGGCCGACTGGTGCTCTGCCTCTTCTCCGACGGCCACCACGCCGTCGCCGCGTGGAACGGCGCCTACTGGGTCAGCCAGCAGGGCATACGCATCGACCGCGTCAACACCGTCACCCACTTCTACATCTTCGAGCGTCTGACCGATAACAGCTACTGACCATGAAGAAAGGGAAAAAGATTATCGCCTACGAGCCTGACGGCGTGCGCCTCTTCGACAACGCAAAAGAGGCAGCAGCACACTACGGCCTGCCCCTGCCCACACTCTACACCCTCATCAACAGCGGCGAGGAAAGCAGCGCAGGCGTTTCGTTTGACTATCAATTAACCAACCTATGAAGAAGATAACAGCATTCCTCCGCCGCGCCCTCGCCGTCCGCTACCGCGTCGCCGTCATCGTCCGCGGACGCTGCTTCAACGCCTCAGGCACCGACCGCCGCAAGCTCATCTCCCTCGCCCAGCGCACCGAGGACATGTCCTTCTGGACACTCTACAAGTCCGGCCCCTTCGGCCTCCCCGAACGCGAGGTCGACTCCAGCTTGTTCACAACTTAAACACCGCCTTCCGGCAAAAAACACTACCTTTGCCGCGCAATAGCCGACCATACCCCAATGACCCCTAAACCCGTCCTAACCCTACTGCAAGGCACCAAAATTAACAAACAAGATTGGCGGCAGGGATAAAGGTGCTATCTTTGCCGCCAAAAATCATAAAGACCCATTATGCAACAGAACATCCGATACACAGGCCTCGCCAACAACCCCTCCGACTACGACTGCTCCGACGGACAGCTCGCCACCGCCATTGGTCTTGTCAGCGAAGACGACGCCCTCAAGGGCGTGCCGCAGCCCCAGGTCGTCGGCGCCTCCCTCGGCAACCGTCGCGTCCTCTTCCTTCACGCTACGTCACTCTACCGCCACTACATCGTCGTCAATACCGGCGCCACCTACCTCTATTGGATAGACGAGGAATACCTTATCGGCGACTACACACCGCAGCAGGTGGAGCAGCACCTCGTCGAGATAACTCACACCATAGGCACTGTGCTCACCGTCATCGCCGTGGGCAACACACTGGCCGTCATGACCGACCGCGGCCTCTACTACTTCCTCTGGAAGAACAACGCCTACAAAAACCTCGGCCAGAAGCCACCGGAGCTGGAGATACGGTTCTCCACCACAAACCAGCATTCACTCATCAGCAACGATACAGTATACGCTAATTGGTGCAAAAATACTTCCGAGATATGGGGGCTGATAGCCAGTAACAACAAGTTGGTGACAGACGCCAACCGTTTCTACGCACCCTTCAAGATACGCTACTGCTACCGACTCTTCGACGGCAGCATGTTCATGCACTCCGCACCCGTCTTCATGCCCATCACGGCCCCCTACACCTATCAGGTGGAATGGCTGCGGCTTTATGTCATTAACAATAGTATATATCCTCTCCCTGATAATCTATCCATGGCAGAGAGGACAGGCGGCACCAATTGGCGAAGTATACCAACACCTTTTAAATACAGGTACGAGCCGAACAATGTCAGCCTTCGCTACCGTGTGCTGACGGACATATCGGCGCAGCTGGAGGTGTGGGCCGACATCGTGAAGTCCGTGGACGTCTTCGTCACACCGCCGATCCTCCGCGAGGTCACCGGCAGCACCCTTGACCCCGACGCCTACAAAATAGAACAGCCCATATACCACTACCGCGGCGGCATGATACAGAAAGGCGGCAATCTGAATGTGCCAGACATCATAGAACATGACTCCTCGAAGTTCGTCGTGCAGGACATCCCGCTGTATACCGAGGACGAGTACCTGGCGAAAATCAAGGAAGCCTCGACGTTCTACAAGATAGCCTCCTTCGACCTCGCCCAGAAACAACTCGTATTCGACAGTGAACAAGATCTGCCCATAGGCACCGGCGTGCTCAGCACCCTCGCCAGCCAGGAAGCCATGGTCGACGACTACCGCACACACAACAACCTCGTGCCGGCTTTCAACCGCGCTTCCCTCTTCTCCTACAACAATCGCCTCAACATCTCAAGTGTCAACGACAGACTCTTCCAAGGCTTCAACCTCGCCACCATGATGCCCTACCACCCCGCTAACCAATATTTTTTACATGTTGTGAAGGCTGCAGTATGCCTCCAGACCAACGACGGCGAAAAAATCGTATCCAAGGACATGAGCTGTTGGGTCTGGCCGACGTTCCTCAACCAGCTGCCGCTCTTCTACCCCGACAGTAGAGCCAAGAAGTTGCTGATTCAACTTGCCAACGACCCCAAGTGGTACCGCCTCGACATGGAGGAATGTCCGCTGCTGAACGGCGCCACCACCGTCGGTGACATCTTGGAGGACATCTCCGTCGATGCCGGGCGACACAACATAACAGTCGTGCCTGCCGCCGAGTACCCCCCCGACCCCCTGCCCGACGGCAGCGACATCGTGAACACCGTCAACAAAGTCTACACCTCCGAGGTCGACAACCCCTACCTCTTCCCAGCCACAGCCATTAACAGCGTCGGCACAGGCGAGATACTGGCTCTCTGCACCACCACTAAAGCACTTTCACAAGGGCAGTTCGGACAGTTCCCCCTCTACGCCTTCACCACCGACGGCGTCTGGGCTCTCTCCGTGGCTGCCGACGGCACCTACGACAGCATGCACGCCGTCAGCCGCGACATGTGCACCAACCCCTACAGCATCACGCAGATAGACAGCGCCGTCCTCTTCGTTACCGACCGCGGCATCATGCTGCTCCAAGGCTCCGACACCGTATGTATCACCGACGGCATCCTCGCCGACAACCCCTTCGACCCAGCCACACTCCCCCACCTTGACGAAGTGGCTTACAGCGAAAACGGCTACCACGTCGCCAACGCACCCATGACCCACGACTTCCTTGCCGGCTGCCGCATGATCTACGACTACATGCACCAGCACATCATCGTCTTCAACCCCGAGACGACCTCCCCTGATGGACGAAGAGAATTTGCCAAGTACCCCTACGCCCACGTCTACTCCCTCAAGTCGAAACGCTGGGGCATGATGCGCTCCAACCTTGTCGCCACCGTCAACTCCTACCCCGACGCCCTTGCCATCAACCGCAACCGCCAACTTGTCTCCTTCGCCAGCAGCGAAGAGCAGAGCGTCAAAGGCCTGCTCGTCACACGACCCTTCAAGCTCGGCTCACCCGACGCCTACAAGACCATCCACAACGTCGTGCAACGAGGCGTCTTCCCCAAGGGCAAGGTCAAGACACTCCTCTACGGCTCACGCGACCTCTACAACTGGCACCTCGTCGGCTCCAGCGTCGACCACTGGCTCCGCGGCCTCCGCGGCACACCCTTCAAATACTTCCGCATCGCACTCCTCACCGACCTCGCTCCAGGCGAGAGCGTCAGCGCCGTAACCGTCGACTTCGAACCCAAAGAAACCACCAAACTACACTAAAACGTCAACGTTAAGGTTAGTTAACGTTAGCGTTAAGGTTAAAGAAAGCCGGAGCCCCAAAGCCCCGGCTTTCGCCTTTTCCTAAAACAATTATGAAAGAAAATCGGTTATACTATTCACTTTAAACCTTAAACCTTACCATGGATACATCTTTCGCGTCGTCGAACGCTTGATGGTCAGCGAGTGTAGCTTCTCGGCCTGCGCCGCCGCCGCGGTACCGTAGAGCTGCGTGTCGTCGCTGTGTGTATACACCAGCCACATGGCCAGCAGGCTGTTGACGAAATAGGAGGTGAGCCCCAGCTCGTAGACCGACTGTAAGGCGCTGTTGAAGTCGTCGGGCACCTTCAGCTCCAGCACATAATGGTCGGGCTCATTGTCTACCACAAAGCCTTCGTTGACGACGGCGCCGGCAATCAGATTTACAAGCTCGACGCGCGCCTCGCCGAAGAAACGCTCCAGCTCGCTGCGGTCCTCATCAATTGTACCTATCCTGTCCAGCGCCTCGGGGTCTTCGGCCTTCGGCTGCTCCTGCCGCTTGGCGCCTATATACGCCGACGACTGCGCCACCTGGCGCAGCACTTCGGCCATCGACACATTGAGTGTAATATTCATATCCTTATTGTTTTGGGGTATTATTTCATCATCTGTACAGCGCACTTCAGCGTCTGCCCTATCTTCAAAGCCTCAGCGGCGTCCATGTGCTCCTGGCCGTCGGTGGCATCCTCCTCCATGGCCCACAGCAGCTCTTGGCTGCGACGCTCCGAGTCGCGCAAGACCTTCACGACCTTGCGCCGCTCTTTCTCAATCTCTTTCAGGGTCTCTTTTGCATTCATCTCTTGTAGATTTAGGGTATACAAAAAGCCCCTGCGCAGGTGACCTCGGCTCTACAAGCTGCCGTGCGGCCGTTTCCAGTTCCGCCACCATACAAGGGCAAACGCCGTTGTGCCAGCGGCCGCCAAGGGCCACCGTCTGTAGATTTAGGTGCTGCAAAGATACAAACATTCTGCCACATGACAAAATATTTATTACAATCAGCACTATGTCAGCACCTTTACTTTAGGTGATACTCCCTGATGCAGTACTTGCCGTCGGGGTCGGTGAGCAGGGCTACGGCCATGTCGTGCATGTAAGGCACTATCGTCTCGGCGGGTATCTTGCTTAACGGTTCACCCAGCATGCGCGCCGTGCTTTCTCCAAAGTCGGTATAGACCTGGTTCATGGCTACCCACAGGGCATAGCGGTTGAAGACGCCCTCGCGCTCCATTTCCAGATGCATAGCCTCCATGGCCTTCTCCCAGGTGGAATAATCCCACGGCGCCTCGGGCTTCATGCCGCGCACCACCTCGGTGGCTTCGTTCCGTGTGAGGTACTGCCGCCACTTGATGGCGCACAGCTCCTCGATATACTCTTCGGCCATCTCCGGCTTGTTCTCGATGCACCACGCCATCATTCGCTTCATCACCTCGCCGAAGGTGTGCATCTGCTTCACGTCGTTCGACGATGCCATCATGTCGTAGAGCATCCCGAACTTGTCTGTCATCTCTTGCTTTGTCATTTCTTATAGATTTTATAAGTGTTTATAAGAATTTTGTAGTCCGCTGTAGTCCATTGTGTAGTCTAAAGCAGACACAAAATATTCATTTCTACTACTTTCCGCACCCTGGACATTTAACCTTGGGTATCGGTCGTGTCGTCTGCCTCTTTGGGGTATATACTTTCATACAGCCTATTATATAATGTATCAATATATCCATATAACAGCTCCAGCCACATTGCAGCGTAGGCGCACAGGAACGACACCGCGACCGATGCTATCAGCGGCTGACCAGAGAGGAGGGAGCATAGCAGCACTAACCAGAAGCTTGCGCACTTCGAGCAATTCAAGACGGGTATCTTGTGCCGCAGCACCCCCTCCACGGCTTCCACCAAGCCGAGGTGGTTGGCCAGCGTCGCCGACAGCATCAGCAGCAGTATGTCGCTCCAGTACATAGCCTTATGCGGTGGTTACGTTGATGGAGGTCGTCAGACTCACGGCGTTGGTTACCGCGCAGCAGTCGTGCAGGTCGGTGGGCACCGCCACCACTTCGCCGCCGGTGATCGTGGGCACAGCAGCCGACGAGCACGGCACGCACAGCGTGGTGAAGATGTTGTCCGTCACGGGGCATTGGTTGCAGCCACATGCGTTGTCACCGCAGCGGTAAGGCATATAGGTAACCGTGCCGGTCACGGCCACCTCGCAACAGTAGGTGTCGTTGCCAAGCGACACAGGCGTACCCTGCACCTGATAGGCCAGGTTGGCGGTGATGGGGTACATGCCGTTGGCGCACAGCTTGCGGCCTCCGCAGGTCCAGTGCGTCATGTTAAGCTGATAGTTTGCGTTGGCGGCAGTACCGCCAGGCACCGAGGTGAGAAAGTCGACCTTGGTAGTTCCGTTCTTACACATTGTTTCTCTTTGTTTGAAGGTTTGTTTACCGACGGCCTATTCTCTGCACCGCCGTCGTCTTGTGCTGTTTCAATCAGGAAACTGCCTGCTCCTCTGCCACTGGGTTGAACACACCGCCACCATCGTTGACCAGCTTCTTCAGCAGGTCCTCGATGTGCTCCAGCCGCTCTTCGTGGTTGTCCATCCTCTCGGCGTTCATCCTCGAGAACTGGGCACCGCACAGCAGCTGTTGCATCGACGTGCACTTCGTGCAGTCGTGAGGACAGGTCTTTGCGTTTTCGTCAGCCATAACTAACTGAAATACTCAATGATTTTACTCTTAACGAAAGGGTTCTTATCCCACTGCGCCGCCACCTCGGCAATCTTGCGGCCAGTGACGGCGCGACCCTGCTTGGCCAGAGCATCGATGAAGCCGACGATTGCGTTTCGTGCAGCCGTTGCCTCTTCGGCGCTCTCAGCGTAGATGTTGAACTTTATCTCGTAACCTTGCATAGCCTATCAGTTTATCGGAGGCAGCGCCTCGGTGGGTGTGTTGACAATAGCGGTACGCTTACCCATGATGCCGCGCACGAAGTCGGCCACCTGCATTATCTCGTCTTTGTTTCCTTTGACGAATTCGAAGAAGCCGCCGACGGTATTCTTGGCATTGTCCATGAACGTGGGTGGCACGGGGTCGAACATCGGCAGCTCCTCCATGTCCTTAATATAAAAGTCATAGAGTTCGCCGGCCAGTTTTACGTTGCCGCCAGCCGTCTTCATGCAGAATGCCTTGAGGCTGCTCTTGCTGGTAGGCTGGAAGGTGTCGAACAAATCCATCATCTGTATTCTTTTCTTGCCGAACATGGTGTGGGATAATTTAGAGAGGGCGGGCTATATCAACCCTACCCTCTCTTGTTTGTTTTTCGGTTAGCCATTGCAACCGCAGCCACCTGCAGGGCAGGGGCAGGGAGTGGCGTCACGATACAGGGCCACCTTCTGCGGGCGCTCCTCGTAACGGCCGGTCATAAGACCGAGGGTTACCTCGTTGGAGAGCTGCTGGCTGGCGGTGAGCTGGCCGCTCTGCTGACCGCTCACGGTGTCGTTGATGCTAATGCTCAGGGTCTTGTCGCCCTCGATACGCTCGTTGCGCTCGGCGGCGACGGTGGTGGCAAGGGTGCCGACGAGGTCACGCAGACCGTCGTTCTTGGCGGCGGCAACCTCCTGGGCCTTCTTGGCCTGGCTGTGGGCATAGATCCAACCGGCACCGGCGGCGACAACACCGGCAACACCGGTGACGAGACCGGCAATGCCGACGCCGCTCACTTTGCCGCGACGGTTCATCTCGGCAACCTTCAGCGTCTCGTAGGTGCTCATTCCGTTGTGATTGTTCATCTCTTCAGGCATGATTGTTTGATTTTTGATGGTTAATAATTTTGTTTCTTTACTCAGGTCGCGCAACCTGGGCACAAAATTAGGGGCACTCTCAAGTTTTTCCTAAACTCGAAAGTGCCCCAACGATAAGACAAACAATACTATCTACTTATGTCTTTTCTTGCCTTTGAAAAAGTCGGAGTTGCCAAAGGCCTCGATGTCCTTTTTCAGCCACACGTCGTTGCTGTAGCCACCGTCGCGTGTGCCTGCTGGTATCAACCTCATCTTGACGTATTTGCGGAATGTCGGCTGACTGATACCCAAGTAGTCGCAGGCTTGCGTTATGTTGCATATCGGCAGCTCCATGCGGTGCCGCTCGGGGTGCATCACCTTGTCGCCCCAGCGCGCCAGGGCTAATGCGCTGCCTTCGCTCAGCCGTATGACGTTCTTGCGCATCCCTTCGGCAAAACCCTCTGCCAACTCTATTAGCAGCAACCTCGTCTCCGGACTTATCTCACCGCCGCTCATACAAATAGTTTTATCCACCACTTCTTTGTCTTCCACACCGCAACACCTATCAAACCCACTAAACCCAATACGTCTATCCATATGAAGGTCTTCTGCCACCAAGATAGCGGCTTCTTCACCTCAACTGTTTCCGTTTTGGAAACAACCACTGGCTTCTCAACATACTTGTAGGCAGTGTCAATCTTTATCTTGGTCACTATCTTGGTCACTTCGTCAGTGATATAGATGGTGTCGCCCTTCTGGTACTCGGTATGCCAACGATCAATATAGGTGCTGTCATGTACCTCACGCACGGTCTGCGTGGTATCGTGGATGTACACCGGCACCTCGACGGTCTGCTTTATGCTTTTGCAGCTCGAAAATGAAATAACGATTGCCGCTATTGTAAGAAAACGGCAAAAATTTAAATAACGTCTCATTTGTCGGAAAATCTGATTACCCTGCCTCGGTTGTCTTTCAGGTAGCCGTAGCCGATGCAGTTTAACCTGCGGAGCCACCCTTTGAGGAATTTCTTTTGCGTCGGGTCTTTCTTCACGATGCTGTTGAAATGCTGCTCACGGCGGTTCTTGAGCAGGTTGAAGAAAGCGTGTGGGTCGCGGGCGTTCAAGGCGGCAAGGGTCTTTGGACCTACTATGCCGTCGGCGGTTACGCCCAGGAGTTGCTGCGGGTAGATGATGCCCCACTTGCCGCTGCCCCACACCCAATCAACAAGGATATTGGCAACCGACTGGCTCTCTATCTGGTCGGCTTTCCAGCGGTCCCAGTAGTGCGGCCGCAACACGGCGTTCACGGCCTCCTCGTCGGTGATGAGCTTCAGGTCGTCGACATCTATGTCGCCGTCGCCGTCTTTGTCATAGCCTACTTTGCGCCACGTCGATATGGTTACACCTTTGTTGGTGGCCCCGCCGTGGTCGTCCTTGTCATTGACGAAACCTCCCTCGAAGGAGAGGATAAACGGCGCCAATGTCATTACGTCTGCCATACTACAAATCCTGCGCTTCTTCTTTTACCTCGTCGGCGGCGATGGCCACAGTCGTCTGGCCGTGACTGATTTTTGCCTTGATGCCGGCTTCTAAATACTTCGGGATGTTGACCACAAACTCCACCAATGTGACGCCTCCCAGCAACTCCCCGATGCCCGTGAGGACACTACCTGAAATCTCGCCGTGGGGCGGCACGCAGAAACCCGCGACAAGTAGTGCCATCGCCACGATGAACGATACATGCACATACCAAGGCGTCCCTTTGAATAAAACTTTTGCCATCTTATTTGTTTATCTTTACACTGCAAAATTACACACTCCTCCACACACCACCTTTTTATCTTGTGAATAATAATTTTTTCATGTCAAAAAATATTCGTACCTTTATGCCACTTTCAGCCATCCCTTACGCATATCAGCATCATACTCTATCAGCTCGGCGAACTCACCCTCACCGAACATCGACCGCCGCAGGTTGTAACTCGCCGTGTGGCTCATTATGCCAAGGTAACTGTTTACCGACCTCAACGCTGCCTCGCGGTTACGCAAGTCCACCTGTTTCAATTTCTTTTGCATACGCTCCAGCGTCTTGTTCGACACATACTCTCTATACGGCTTGACGAATGTACCGAGGAACTCCACACCCTTATGCACCTCCTGAATATGTATCTTGCCCTGGTGTAGTTCTAAGCCCAGTTCATCCCAAAGAAACTCCCTCACCTTCGGCACCTGAGCCAATAGCCACTCCTTGTCGGGGTCTATCATCGTCGAATCATCTACATAACGCCCGTAATGCCGACACCCTAACACACGTTTCACGTATTGGTCAAATACATTTAAATACACATTGCTGTATAGTTGCGACGTAAGGTTTCCTATCGGCAAACCCAAGCCAGGCTGCAAATTGCGCATCGACTTGGCGGGGTCTAACCCATCCCAATCCGACGGGTCGCCGACAATAATGCAGTTCTCCATCGGGTCAAGCATTACTATCTGCTCCGTCAGCCACAACAAGAAGTCGAAGTCGCGCACCTCCGCCCACGTCGTATGCTCTGTCAGTAGCACTCCAGAAGGCAACGGCACATCATCGGACAACCCCACTCTATGCACACCCATCTTCTTCAACGACGCAGTGGCAATCTTCAGCAGCCGTGCCCTGTCGATGTGCATAAAGTACCCACGAATGTCAAGGCTCATTGCATAACACTCTTCCTGCCAGTTGAGCGAAGCCTGCCGTATATGATGCCGCACGCGCTCCACACCATACAACGTGCCACGCCCGACGATACAACTGTAGGTGTCGGCAATAAACGTCCGCTCGAATATCTGATGTGTATAGCGGAAATAGAGGTGATGCACAATACGGTCGCGGAACATCGCAGCAAAGACCTCGCGCTTCTTTGGGTAGTCTACGATAAAACATTTGCTCGGCAAGGCTTGGTATGTCCTGCCGAGCAATTCGTCGCACAACGTATTGAGGTTTTCCGCAAGGTGCTCCTCAAACTTCTTTACATACGACATCTTGTGCTTGCCTCGCGCTGCATCCTCAAAGGCTACATAGAGGTCGTAAAGCAGTTGTTCGCGGGTTAGCTTGTAAGGCGTGGGAATAAGAAGGTGTGCATTTTCAAGCATTTGTCTTTATGGAAGCAGATAAGTGCTGCACCGCCCTGACGGCGAAGCCGTTGTACCGATTGTTGTTGTTCTGCGGATTCACTCCTCCACTGTTGAAGTTCAGGTTCCGAGCGTTGCGAGCCGAGTTGAACGAGGCAGACCAGTAGTTGCCATTGGCACCACGGTTGTTCCACGAACTCCCATTGCCGTTGCCGGACGCTGAGAAGGCAAAAATCGCAAACACCTGCAATCGTAAGGCACTGGTGTTATTCTTTTGGGTCGGTTGCCACCTGCTACGATCACCACGGAAGAACCAATGGAGCCTCCGCGCGTCTTTTCTTTTTCCCACACCCGACGGATGCAGGACGGACAACCTATGAACTTGTCTTTCCCCTGACATTTCTCTACAGCACCCTCTTGTTATCATTCCACATCTACAATATGGCGGTTATCTGGGCTTTGAGAGACGAGATGAACGCTATGTTATCCACGGCGGTACGCTCCGCCAAAGGATAGGCCATTATCTGTGCGAGAATCCCCGCACCCGACGGCCTCACTACGGCCATAGACACTGGTGCCGCACTTGGCTTCTCTTTCTTTGGTTTCTGTACCTTTATTTCGTAATTCTCTTTCCATTTCTCCACCGCCTCTTTTAGTCGCTCGAAGGTCACCTCCGAACCGCCTGTTGGTGTTGGCAGTGCAATGGTGATTACTACGTGTTTGTCGTCAATGCTCTCGAATGTTTTTCGCTCGGGAATATACTTCTCTACCGACTTGACCGGAAATCCTACGAAACAATAGGTGGCATCCTCCACATCCGTTCTCCGCATCCGCGTGACGTGTATCGGCTTGCGGTCTTTGGTCGTCATCCGCACTTTGTCATTGAAGGCGATGACAGAAATCAACCACGCGCTCCATTCATAGGCACGCCAAAAATCACCCATCTTGTATAGGTGTATCTTGTTCCATTCGGCAGGATTCTCTCTATCCCATTCCTGCGTGAAAACTTCTACCAGATTTGCCATATTTTTTACTCTTTAACTTGTAATTGCGCACCCCTCCTGCGAGGGATGCGCCTTTGGGGCCGCTGGGGCGGCCTTGGCGGCGCATCCCTTTTCGGTGGGGAAAAGACTTAGTTCTGCACCGCCCTGACGGCGAAGCCGTAGTACCGATTGCCGTAGTTGCTCTGCGGAATCACTCCTCCACTGTTGAAGTACAGGTACCGAGCGTTGCGAGCCGAGTGGAACGAGGCAGACCAGTAGTAGCCATTGGCACCACGGTTGTCCCGCGAACTCCCAAAGCCGTAGCCGGACGCTGAGAAGAAGAGGCGGTTGCCGTTGGTCTTGCTCTGGAGGTACAAGCCAAGGATGCCGTTCACGGTCACTCGCTTGTCGGCCTTGTCTGATGCCACCTCCACTCCGTCGGCGTCGATGTAGATGCAGCCGGCGAAGAGCTCGGCAAACTCGGCCGTAGTCGGCATACGCCACGGCTCGCCCAGGTTGGCGCGGGCAGCGTCGAACTCCTCGCCCACGGGGATGTTGCCCGCGAGGGTGTTGCCCTTGGTGTTGCCGTACACTTGGCCGTCGTACCACGGCTCGGCGGCATTCACACCGCCCCAGTTGTACACACCGGCAAAGGAGTTACTCT
Source organism: Bacteroidales bacterium (assembly GCA_017522105.1). GTDB lineage: Bacteria > Bacteroidota > Bacteroidia > Bacteroidales > P3 > Colimorpha. The sequence goes on from JAFXAA010000020.1 coordinate 67,045, forward strand.
TCGGGTTGTGGCCGTCGATGTTGCCCCACGAGAAGAAGGACTTGTCGTAGGTGAAGGGGGTGTCGCAGAAGCCGCCGGGCTTGCTGAGGTCGAGGTCGCGGGCGGCCCACTTCACGCCGCTGGTCAGACCCATATCGACAACAAGGCCGCTGGGGTCGAACTCGGCACCGGGGCGGAACATATTGACGATGTTCCACGCCTCGCCGTCGTAGACCAGCGTGGCGTAGGTCTGTGCCTTGACCACACCGGCGGGCAGGTTCTGGCCGAGGATGCGCAGCGGCTTGGCACCCGTCAGGCTCACGTTGAGGGTGCTGCGCTCGGTGTTGATGGGCGTGGTGAAGAGGACGTGAATCTGGGCGTATTGCAGCAGCAGGAAGTGCTGAATGGTGACCACCTTGTCCTTGCCGTAGGTGCCGGTGGAGCAGACGGCAGTGCCCTGGCCGATGCTGCCGGTGCAGTGGTTGAGGTCGTTGATGACGGGGAGTGCCGTGCGCAGGTTGTCGGGGACGTTCTGGCCGTAGGCGATGTTGACCTTGGCCGTGCCCGTGGCTCCGCGCAGGATAATGAGACCCCAGTCCTCGCACTTGAAGGCACTGCTGACGGCGGCGGTGCCGGTGGCTTCGGCGGCCAGCTCGTACTTTACATAGTCGATCGCGCCCTCGGAGTTGCTGTCAGTGTAGCTTATGGTGGTGCCGCTGACGCTCAGACCGATTTGCAGGGTCTCGAAGGTGGCGGCTCCGTCGGCCTTCATCGCGCTGATGTCGGCACTGTGCAGGTACTGGCCCGTAGCCACGCCCTCTTCCTCCACCGGGGTGTTCGTCCACGCAGGCTGCACACGATCGAGGCGGCGCGTCCAGCGGATGGTGGTGTCGCTGGCCTTCTCGATGCGGTCGGCCACAGCACCGATGACGAGCATCTTGTCGTAGTCGTGCAGGGCGTGGATGCCAGCGGCCATATCCACCACACTGCCGGCGTCGTTGGCGTCGGCCACACCGATATAGTCGTCGTAGCGGCGGCTCCAGCCGATGTGGGCGCAGACGCTCGCACGGTCGATGCCGCTGACGATGAGGTAGCCCTCGCCGCTGGTGGTATAGTGACGGCGACCGTCCTTGTCGGTGTAAGTGGCCAACGTGCCGTCGGTGACACTGGTGGGCACTCCCGACGCAAGGGGCTTGAAGTACACCGTCGGCGTGAGGTTGGCGTGGTCGCTGCCCGTGAACAGCACACCGTTGTTTTCCAACGCTTTGCCGATGCTCTGCTGGGTAGCCACGAGGTGCGGCACCTCGAAATACCAGCCGCTGCCCACTGCCACGGCGCGGCGCAGCAGGTTGAAGCCCGTGCTGATGAGCTGCGAGGCGAAAAAGTCTGTCGTCGGCACCACGCTCTCCAGCTCAGCGTCCACCGAACTGTCGATGCTGACAGTGCCGCCCGTGGTGTCCACAGCCGCAGTCTGCTCGTAGTTGGCACTGACACTTTCGCCAGCCCAACTCTCCATGTTCTCGGCGAGCTTGGCGACGACCGCGCCTTCCTCAACATTCTCCTTCAGTTCATCAACATACTCTTTGATGACTTTGTTCTGAACTGAGTTGGTGCTCTCGTCGCTCATCTCCGAGTCGGGAGTGACGCCTGCCGACGGCGTTTTCCATTCGGGCTTGCCTTCAGCGTCAAGGCCAAGCAGTTGGCCGCTGGTGCCTGCGGTGGCAGGAGCATCCTGCTTGTCTTCCACCAAGCCAAGGATGCCCTCGACGATAGGCCCCATCTCCTGCGAGAACTCACGGTTGGCTCCGCGGAAGCTGTTGGCTCTCTTGATAATTTCGTTCTTTGTCATATTCTTTAAGTTTTAATTGTTTTTCTTACAAACAGGGCTGGGCTTTTACTACCCAGCCCAGCAGAGTTTTTTTTTGTTTATGGTTGTTTTAATAGTTGTCCACCGTACCGACCCCACCCCAATTGCCACCGTTGGTATAGGCCTCTTCTGCCAGTTTGTGTACTGTCAGCGTAGCTTGCGACATATCGGCACCGCCAAAAGCATTGTCCAATTGCGGAGGCGTCATGGCTTCGCAGTCTATATGGCCTTGGGCGAGCAAATAGTTTCCTAGATCAAGGGTGTTTGCAAAAGAAAAATACCCAATGCTGTGAACAAACGATGGTATGTGTACCGCTATTACAAGCGTGTCCGTGAAAGCCTTCGCGGGAATGATAGCAGGGTCTTTGAATACAAAGGCCACGGTCTTCTCGCACGATTCCCCAATGGTCAGTGATATCTTGCCACTATCCGGTAACAGGGCCACACCGTCAACGACGGCCAGCAGAAGGTCTTCGCTGTTGCACACAACAAACTCGCCTGCTTCAGAGAACTTGAACGTACACCGCACAGCCTCGCCCACCGCACGACCAAGGTCTTCGATGCTAACCTTTGTCAGTAGGCTGTCAAATACAACCTTGGCACTCGGGTACTGCGTGTTGGTGGAACTGCTGCTGAGCGACGTTACCTTGTTAGCCGTGGCTTCATAACCGCTGTGGGTGTGGTTTGCGGCGGCATAGTCGCTGTGCTTGTGGCCGCTGTCCTTGATGTTGCCGTTGGCGTCGATGGCCATGAAGTCGTTCTCCGTGGCAGCGCCGGCTCCACTCATCGACAGCTTGTCAGCCTTGGTGGTGAATGCTTCCGTGAGTACATTGGATTTGCTGTAGTATATCTTGTGGGTGGCATCATCGACAAAGAGTCTGTCACTGACACCTACGGCTGCACCAAGTTCGTTGTAGATGTTATAGTCTCTGCACCCTTTCCATTTACTGTAATATTGGGGGCGTTGGTATTGAGCATCATCCACCACCCCATAGAAGACCCTGTATTGGCCGTCGGCATATACTATATAGGTGGCCTCTATCGCTTCCTCTCCCACATGTATATCTTGAGAGGGAACCTCCTCGAGGTTGACCATTCCGTTGAAATGCAACGGGGCAACGTCGGCCTTGTCGGCCTTGCCGCTGATGTTCTGATGCTCGGTGAGGAAGGCTGCGTAGGTGCTCGATGTCAGCTGCACCACCTTCCTGTCTTGATAGCCCGATACGTTCAGTATCTCCAGCTCGCCGACATTGGCCTTGGCTTCCAAATTTGTCTCTATCTGCCGTTGCCATTCTTCGAGGTCTTCCACAGTGGCACTGCCCGAGAGCTGCAGCAGAATTTTGATGGGCAGGTAATGGCCCGAGGCAACCCATTGTTCGCTGTCGCTGTCGACAACATAAAGCTGCACTCGGAATTCGGACGAGCCTTGTTCCCTCTCTATGACGCCGGCAATATGGCCAAGTTCTGGCTCAGGGATGGCGGCAAGCAACGCTTCTTCGCTTTCGAAGACACCCTCGGCGGGGAAGTTGAGGTTGGTGACGTCGAGCCAGCCTTTGACCTTCATGTTGCCGTTCACAAACATGTCGCCTTGGTGTATGGTGGTCTTGCCGCCGATGTTGATGTTGCCGCTTACCGACTGGTCGCCGCCCACAGTGGCATTGCCCTGTACGGTGGCATTGCCCGTTATAAGGACACTCTCGTCTATCGTTCTTTCCATGTCTACAACAGTGTTTTAGCCAAGTCCATAAGATTTTTAGCACGCTCGCCTTCGCCGCAGCTCATCATCGTGAGACCGGCGCACATGTACACCACAGCCTCGTAGCAGCGTTCGCTGATGTCTACACCGTTGTTGGCGTCGACCACGGGGAAGGGTATGTATACGGCACGCGTCACCGTGGCGTTGCGGCTCTTGCACGACCAGAACTCCAGCGTCTTGCCTTCGGGTTTCACACCGAGGGCAACTACAGGACGCTGCGCAGTGCCTCGCAAGGCTTTGACGCGGCTGTGCTGACGGCGGTACATGGGGCCGTCTGTACTTATGGCTTCGTACACAGGACGCTCCCAATCGCTCATCTCGAAGACAACCAGACGCATGAAGTCGTCGGGCAGCAGCAGGTAGCCACAGGTATCACCTACCCCTTTCCAGTAGATGGTGCGCCTGCTGTCATCGTCGCCGTCGTTGTGGCTGAAGTTATGCCCGAGTTCCAGCATCCAGTAGGGCGCTGCTTTGTGTACCAACTCCACGGCTTCCAAAATCTTTGAGCCGATGACATCCTGAAGCGTCAGCATGTCCATGTCATCGTCGTTGACAAGCGGCGCACTGCTGACGTTCTGGTCGATGCAGACCCTCACGTCTTGCTTTATCTTACTTACTTGGAATATCATTGTTTATAATTCTTGATAGGTGCTGCGTATACGTCCACGTCCTTAAGCTTGATGGAGTCGGCTTTGAGGGCTATGAAGAGCACAGGACTCCATCTGCCAACCGTCACGGGGACTTCTATAGCACCACCGCTTTGGGGCAGCATGGCACCGTCTACCACAATGACGTCTCCAACCTTCACTTCGCTATTGGCAGCCGGTGCCAAGAACAGACGGAAGTGCGCGCCGTCAAGGTCGAAGTCATCGGTGAGTTTTTCCACCTTCACCACATTGGTGATGCATTTGGCGCTTATTATCGATTCAAGTTCTGTCATCTCTTTGCTTGTTTAAAAGGTTAGTCGGTAATCTCAAACACCACGCCGTGCTTCTTGCCAGCCTCGTTGACCGCAGCCATCGTGCGCAGCTTTACTCCGGTGTAGCCCTCCTCGGGGTAGTGTTCCTTCAGCCACTCCACGGCCTCGCTCTTGTCGGCTACCTTCACCTTCTGCAGACCAGCGCCGTCACTGACCTCAGCCACTTCTTCGGCTGCAGTTGCCGATGTTTCCTCGGCAACTTCCTCTGCCTTGGGGGCAGGCTCGGGAGCAACAGCGGGGTTGTCCTCGCGCACGGATTCAAGGTAATAGTCACGGTTAAAGCCAGGAGCGCTTTCAAGACCCTTCTGAATCATTTCGCTGGTAGTGGAGAAGATCGCTGTTGAATCAACCTGAATTCCTCCCTGGAATACGATGGGTACTTTTTCACCTTCTTCGTTACGGACGTAGGTGTAGAGTTTCTTCAGTGAGAAAGTTCTATATGTTTTCTTTGCCATAATCTGTTTCTTTATAATTATGAAAAAAGGGCGGCGGTGTAAAAGAGCACCACCGCCCAGGTTTTAGCCTCGGAAAGTTCCGTTATGCTCCGGGAACGAGCTTCATGTGGCAAGGCAGGTTCTCGAGGAACAGCGAGTAGGTCTCGTGTACACGCACTGCATTGTCCACACGACGCTGACCGGTCTTGTTCAGGTCGAGGTTGGTGGTCTGCAAAGGCTCCATGATGTACTTCTTCACGAAGTTCGGGTCGAGGACCATACCGCACTTGCTGAAGTAACCCTCGAACAGGCTGTTCATGGGCTTGACCAAGAGCTCGCCGAACGGGGTCTCAATCTTGTAGACGCGGAGACCCAGCACAATCTCGGTGTTCTTGGCTTCCAGCTGCTTGCTGTACGACTTGGCGTTGGCAAGCTGCTCAAGGAGAGTGTTACCGGCGAACAGCAGACGACGGTCGGCGCCGTTGTTGCCCTCGAAGACGGCACGGCCGATGGCGTTCCAGTCCTGGTCGGTCATGGCTTGTGAGTAGTCCACGTCGTGAGACTTCTCCATCTGCCACCAGAGACCGGTGGAGTGGTGGATAAGCTCGCCCTTGGCGTTCTTGGTAAGACCGCCGACACCGAAGATATTGGCGAACTCCATGCCACGCTTGAAGTCCCACAGGGTCTGCTCCTTGTAGACGGAGAAGTCCATGTTGACCTTCTTCTTGAGGAGGCTGTGGATCACCGACTCTTCAACCTGGGTCATGTGGGTCTGGTTGTAGTAGTGGCGCTCGGAAGGCTGGATGGCGTAACCCTCTACGGAAGCCTCAAGCTCCGAAACGGCAGGCGACAGACGCTGCAGGATAGTCTCGTCGTCCAGGGACGGAAGAGCGGCGCTGAGGCTGCCGATACGCTGAACGGTGAGATTGGAGCCGCTGATGGACTTGACGATACAAGACACGGGGGTGCCGGAGTCGGTCTTCACGCCGGTGTCAGCATAGCCGCTGGCCTCGTTGCCGATGGTGTGCACCAGGAAGGTGTCGCCAGGCTTCCACATGTCGGGGTTCTTCACGTTCAGCACATTGGTGGTGCTGGAGCCGGAAACATAGGCGGAATCGAGACGGTCGGTAGTCTCGCGGGTGCCGATTTCCCATCCACCTGCTTCCCAGCTCTCGCTCTTCACGTTGTTGGCGATTTCACGGGTGAAGGTGTCAATGGGGGTGTCCTGAGGGCGTACCTTAATAATCTGCTTGTTAAGGTCGTCTTCAAGATAGCCAGGCTTCACAACGGTGGTACTGGGGGCGGTTGCACTCACAACGGTGGTGCCGTTAGGCTCACCGGTGGCGGTCTGCGTCACTTCACCGGAGCCGGGGCCATCGATGAAGCGCATGAAAGGATGAAAGTTCTTTTTCATAATCTTTTTTATTTTTTGTTATTGTTAAAATTTTCTGCGTGGGAGGTCATCGAAGAAGCCTTTCTTCTTCGTGACGGGTGCCGCCGAGCTGCCACCCATGGCGGGCAGGCCGTCGCCGCCCTGCTGCGTGCGCAGTTTCTCATCAATCTTGGCGTTGCGGCCAGCCAACACGCCCTCGCTGCGGGCGTTCTCAATCTCGGCATCGTGGCGCACCACCTTCAAGGCCATCTCCAATGTCTCGCGGGTAACCTTGCCGACAATGTAATCCTTCATCATCTGGTCGAGGACGGCAATTGCTGAATCAACCACCTCCTCGCCATACTGCTTATCCATCTCCTCGCGGATAGCTTGGCTTTCGGCAATATTTCTGTCATACTCGGCTGCAAGCTCATTCTCGTTAGCAAGACGCTCGGCGTATGCCTTGTTGGCCTCCTCATAGGCGGCTTTCTTCTCTGGGTCGTTCATAAGCTCGGTGATGCCGTCAATGCCCAGACGCTCCACGACGGCAATCCACGGGTCTTTGCCTGCGGCCATGTCGGCTATGAACTGCGCGCTCTTCGGGTCGTTACGGAACATCTCCTCCATCTTGGCCTCGTTGGCGGCATAATCGCCGATGCGCTTCTCATAGTCGGCGTAGTCGTCCTCCACCTGGCCCATCAGCACCTCGTCGTCATCCCACTTGCGGTCGGGATACTTCGCCGTCAGGCGCTCCAAAACAAGCTCTCGCTTGCTCTTCGGTGTCTCGTTTTCTGCCATAATTCTCTATTCCTTTTGGGGTGTTATGTCGATACATATTCATGTATCGCAAATAAATTTTTGATTGCAAAAGTAATAGTAGTTATAAATACCTTAATTATAAGTTGTGAAAATAATTTTTCTAAACCAAAATATATTTGTATTTTTGCAGTCGAAATGAAACATGCAGGCAACACCTCCGACTTTATAGAAATCAGGAACAAGGAACTTTTAATGGCTTTCCGTAAGGTTCTGAAAGAGAAACCTCAGTTCGACATCAACTGGGATTTCACCTTTGTGGTCAACACTCCATGCTCGCGCTTCTGGATCTCCGAACAGCGTGCCGCCGTGGTCATCTCAGCCATACTCCGCGGACAGCCGGTACTGCAGGCTATGCGCCCGACAAAACGCGAGATGTTCCTCGAGATCTACTCACGCTTCATCGCCCTGCGCATCGACCACCCCGACGCTCCGCTCAACGACCTCGTCTTCATGGCCGTCAACTCCCCTGCCCCCAAGTTCTACATGAAGCCGCGCCACGCGCGCGAGATAATATATAAGATAAAGAAAGGGGTCGCACCCGTCAGCCTGACACCGCCGCCTGGCGGTCCGTGCCGTCAACGCTCCGCCGCACATGCCGTCTAAGAAGACCATAGAAGACCCCATCAAGGCACTCCTCGCTGAGAACGACCGCCGCCAAAAGGCCAACAACGCCCTCTTCAACCCCGTCACCGGCGAGGGCTCCATAGGCGAACGCGTCAAGGTCGTCATCAAGGACTACCCTATCCCCACGCAGTGGCTCCCTGTGGAGATGATGGACGAGCCGTTCGTCAAACGCCTCATGGAGGCCGGCAGCATCAAGAAGTTCATCAAGACCTTTATGGTCGGCACCGCCGACATGTACGAGGAGGCGGCCAACAAGGTCGTCGAGATGTTCGTCCGCATCCGCATCCGTCACGACTTCCCCTTCTGGGCAGCCACACTCATCTACATCAAACCCAAGGGCGGCGGCCGCGACGTGCTCTTCCGACTCAACAGACCGCAGCGACGACTCATCGAGCGTTTCGAGCGCATGCGCAAGGCTGGCAAGCCTATACGCCTCATCATCCTCAAAGCCCGCCAGTGGGGCGGCTCCACCTGCACTCAGCTCTACATGGCTTGGCTCCAGCTGGTACACCTGCAGGGTCTCAACTCCCTTATCATAGCCCACCAGACCGCAGGCTCCGACGAGATACACGACATGTTCAAGCGTATGATCGAGAAGTACCCAGTCGAGATGCTGCACGAGATTGGCGACACCTACGACCTCAACGAGCAAAAGCTGGTGGGTGTCGGCAACTCAGGCATCATTCACCGCGTACCGCAGCGTAACTTCAAGATTAAGATAGGTACGGCCATACGCCCCAAGACTTGCCTCGGCGGCGACTACAACCTCGTCCACCTCTCCGAGGTCGCCAAGTGGCGCGAGACCGAGGGCACCAAGCCCGAGGAGGTCATCGACAACTCCTGCGCCGGTATTCCGCTCAAGGCCTACACTATGATTGTACTGGAGTCCACCGCCGACGGCGTGGACAACTACTTCCACAAGGAATACCTCTCGGCCAAGGACGGAAAGTCGCAGTTCGACTATATCTTCGTGCCATGGTACGAGATTGAACTCTACGAGCTGCCCTTCGAGTCCAAGCAGCAACGCGACGAGTTTGCCTCCACCCTATACAACCGCCGCCACAGCACCACTGTCGACTCCAACCGCGAGGAACCGGGCACCTTCCTCTGGCGCCTATGGGAACAGGGCGCCACACTCGAAGCCCTCAACTGGTACGTCCAGGAGCGCCGCAAGTTCGGCTCTCACTCCCAGATGGCCTACATGTACCCCTCCGACGACGTAGAGGCCTTCCTCTTCTCCGGACGCAAGGTCTTCGCCTACGAGGATGTCATGCAGTTCAAGGCCGCCTGCCGCCCGCCGCGCGCCATAGGCGAGATATACGGCCGCGCCGACGAGGGCGAGGAAGCCGTCAAAGACCTCCGCTTCCGCAAGGAGGAGGGCGGCCGCCTATTCATGTGGTCCGACGTCGAGAAGGACACACCCGACGCCACCGTCACAGACCGATACCTTGTCGTCGTCGACGTCGCCAAAGGACACACCGAGCACGCCGACTTCGCCGACATCCTCGTCCTCGACCGTCTACCCATAATGGACGGCGACCCGCCCGTCGTCGTGGCCGAATGGCACGGACATATCGAGATGGACCGCCTCGCATGGAAAGCGGCACAGGTGGCAGCATACTATAACAACGCGCTCCTTGTCATCGAGTCCAACACCCTCGAGACCAACAACACCAAGGGCGAGGCAGAGTATATACTGACCCTCGTGGCCGACGTCTACAGCAACCTCTACGCCCGCAAGCAGTCGGCCGAGGACATCCAGCAGAAGCTACCCAAGAAGTACGGCTTCCACACCAACAGCCTCACCAAGAAGGTCATCATCTACAACCTCCAGGTGGCGCTCCGCGAACACCTCTACATCGAGCGCGAGGAAGAGTGCCTCAACGAGTACCTCACCTATATCGAGACCGACAAGGGAGGCTACGAAGCCATGGAAGGCCATCACGATGACCGTCTCATGACCCGCGCCATCGGCCTCCACATCTCCACCAAGGAGATGGACCTTCCCCGCATCGTCGACCGACAAGCCGACCAGAAAGCCAACAATAGATTCCAGGTTGTCTCCGAAGCGTCGATATTATAAAAAAAGGCCGGCATTTCTGCCGACCTCCCTAATATCAATCCTTAAACGTTATTACGCCGCCAACGCCTGCTGCGCTTTCTGCACGGCCTCCATATTGGCGCCCTGCTGCACTTGCTGCATCAACTCCGGCGACACGCCCTGCGGCATCTGACCTGCTGCCGCCTGCTGCTCCTGTGCTTCAATGTCCTGCAGCAAGGCGTCGGCAAAAGCGAAGCTGCCATGTCTTAACAGCATCTTCACATTGATGGCACCCTGCTTCCACAGCTCCAGCAACGTATCGTTATTGAAGGCCCTATACACCGGCGTGGCCTGACTCGGCACAATGCTGATGTCCACCTCCGTATCAAGAGCCTTCCGTGCGTTGACAGGGAAGCCGTTAGCCGTCTTCCCAACAATTCTCAGCACTTTCTTTTCGTCGTAGAACTGCTGGATATTCTTCACGTCCTTGTAGGCGGCATCAAGCATGAACTCCTGGAAGTCGTTGAGGATACCCTGCAGCGTCGTCGTGGCGTTCTGCGTCTGCATGCTGAACATTGCAGCACTCATGCCGGCATACTCACTCTTGCCTTGCAACGAGCTGTTGACACCCGTGATGTCGTCCATCATCTTCAACTGCATGCTCAGCATCTCGTTAATGCCTATATTCGTGGCGTTGGAAGCAACCTGCTGCGGCAGTTTCCCTGAAGTACCGACATCCACCACGATAACGCCGTTTGGCTTGGCCCACTGGTCCATAATATTCTCCAGCGTGGTATTCTTCAGCCCTTCTCTCGGCACTATCAGCACACCCTTCGCCGACGACCGCAGTATCATGTCGTTCAGCGAATACAGACGGTTGATATAGCGCTGCTGGTCCAGCGTGTCGGCAGTAAATGCCCGTTTGGGCTTGCCACTGAACACATACGGATGCTCTTTGTGGGCATAGGGAGACTCGCCTTCCTCTATAATGTCACCGAAAGGCGACAGGAAGTAGTAGTACCAGTACGAGTCCATAAACCACTCCGCAGTGATGAATGGTATCTCGTTTTCCGGTATGCCGGCCTGGGTAGCCTGTATCTTACGCCGCTGGTTTTCGTCATAGACCATGGCGTTGTAGTCCTTAATGTCTATCTTATACACCTCGCCGCTATTCCAGTCATGGCAGCGGTAGCGCGGTTTGCTCTCCTTCCTCCAGACCTCTATCACTCGGCAGCGGCTCGAGTCCGTCGGACACATGAATTCTTTGTGTATATCCTGCTCGCTATACCCGAACTGCTCCCAGCTATATTCACCTGCTCGTATGTCGCGGGCATATTCGAATATCTTTTCCAACCGCTGGTAGTCCTCCGGTGTCTTCGCATACCGCATCACCTCGTTGTAGCTCAGGTCGTGCAACTCGCCGATAAGAGAACAGTCCCATCCGCGAAAGTCGCGCATGTAGTTGTCGACAAACATATTGTTCGGCTCCACAAACTCTGTCCAGCAGTCCTCCTTCTGCTTCGCGTTGTTCCATCCCGCCCATTTGCGGTGCATAACAAAACCGCTCTTCAGATACTCCTCTATCGAGTCGGCATTCAGCTTCCGCATACGGTTGAGCTGCATATTGTACTGTAGCAGGGTGCTCAATGTCTCAGCTTCCTGTTGCTCGTCGCGGTCACGCGCTATGCACGTCGGCTCTGTCTGCTGTCCAATGAACAGTCCCTTCACCGCATCTACTTTTTTGCGGATGAGGTTGGTCTTCAACGGCACACACCCCTGCTCTTTGAGGTATTTCTCCTCTGTTATGCGCCGTGTGATACCGCCCTCATCAATCTCTATGATGTCGCTCCACTGGTCGCCGTTCAGGTAGCGCTCGTTTCTGGCGCGCTCCTCACGGAACTTGTGCATCGACATATAGCACGCCTGCGCCTCCATCAGTATCTCCTGACCGCGCGCGCGGTCGTTCATGTTGATGGCCTTGCTGCGCACTATGCTGTCGGGGCTGCGGTCGCCCTTGGGCACCGTTATCCGGCTCAGCCGTCGTAATTTCGTCTCCATATATAATATAATGTATTCAATATCTATCGCGGCACACTTGCCGCCTTCATGGCGGCAAAATTACAAAACACTCCCCTATCTTGCCTTTTATCTTGTGAATTACTCTGTCTTTAATACTTCATATTCTTTCTTGAAGTCGCGGTAGTACTCGTCGAGCTGGAACCGCAGCCTGCGGCGCTGCTTCTCGTCGGCGGTGCCGAGGAGGTCCACCATGCGGGATTTGAAGCCGAAGATGTCGTCCTTGGCGAGGCTGGCCTGCTCTGGGGTCTTGGCGGCGAGGTATTTGGTCACAATGTCGTCAAGTTGCTTGTCGAAGCGCTTGTAGTCGTCGTAGGTTGTGAATGCTTGCTCGTCGCTGCGGCGCACTTCGTCGATGATCTGCGCCTTCTTCACATAGTCGTGCTCCTGCTTGGCCTCGTTGTAGGCTGTATTAATGCGCTCCTTCACCTCGTTGTAGGTCTGCTCGTAGCCGTTGAGGGCTTCGTTAAACTCGTCACCGAAAGTGCCGACGCGCTCCTTGACGACCTTGGTGGCCTTCTTGCGTTCCTTGTCGAGGATGCTCTCGTCGTCCCAAGTCCATGGTGCCAGCAGTCGGCCGCGCTTCACCTGATATTGGGCATAGCGTTCGACGAGTTGCTGCGGTGTGTAGTTGCTCACCTCGCTGCCGGAGAGTCCGAGTTCGTCGAAGTACATCTCCTTAATCTGGCTCTGTGGCACCTGGAGGATGCGCATGACGGCGATGGTGGCCTCGTGGGCCAGCGCGGGGTCGTCGCCGCAGGCGTCCATGATGGCCAGCACGGCGTCGGTGATGCTCTGCGGGTTGACACCTATGCCGGCCTGCACGACGAGGTTCACCAAGTCGTTGACCACCTCGCCATACTTACCTTGGCCGATTTCTTGCAGCACATCCTTAGCGTCGCTGGCGATAGGCATCTCCTTCATCAGGTATTCCGGGTTGCCTTTGCCTTGGACGAGCATCATGCCTCCCTGGCTGAAGACATCGCCGCCGGAGATACCTTCGCCCCAGCCGAACATGCTCTGTGCCCACACGTCGTCCATCATCTCCTTCTTCTTGTCGTCGTCGGCGCCGAAGAGCAGGTACGGCAGCTTGGCGCCGAGGTTCCATGCCAGCTGAAGGATATAGCCGAATGTAGCCACGCGGAGGAGGTCTTTGCCAATCTGTCGGTTGTAGCGGTTCTTGGCAGCGGACTGTGCTTTGTCTTCGGAGAGGCCGTCGCGATGCAGCTGCTTGGCCATAAACTCGATGCTCTGTTCGCGGTTGCCCTTCCTAAGGTCGCGTTTGAGGTTGCGGAGGGCGTCATGCAGCTGACGCTGGTAGGCCATAGACGAGTTGCGGAAGACTGTGAACATGACGCTGAGCCAGGAGCGGTCGACCTGCATAGACGAGAGGAAGGCTCCTTCGGAAGATTGCTGAGTCTCGTTGTAGGCAATCTCGGCGTCTTGTCGGGCGCGTTGGTCGGCCTGCTCCTCGTTGTAGCCTTCCTTGAGGTAGCGGGCGCGGCGTGTCTCGTAGATAGTCTTGGCGCCGATGCTCACCGTGAGGGCGTCGACGAAGGCGTTGGGGGCCATACCTATGCGCGAGGCCATCTGCACGATGTTGTTGCGCCAGCCCTTCCAGTCGAGTTCGCTCTTCAGCAGGCGTGGGTCGCCAGCCATGCGGCTCTTCCAGCGCTCCTCGAAGATAGGCAAGTTGTCCATAGCCCAGCTCCATGAGTTCCATGGTGTGGTGAGGTTTTTCGCCCATAGGTCGGGTCGTGCGTCGGGGAGGTATGCCGGCATCGAGAGGAACTGCTTGAGGGCGGTGAAGACGCGGAACGACACCTTGGCTGCGGTGACTCCCTTGGCGATATTCACCGCAGCCTCGTCGAGGGTGGCGCGTGGCGGGCGGTAGGAGCCTGCGGCAATCTGGCTGACATCGTTGAACTTCTTCCACAGCTCCTTGCCGCTGCCGTAGACGGTAGTCATGTTCTGCACCTGGTTGCGGAATCGCTTGTAGGTGCGCAGGGTGTTGAGGTCGCGGTTGAACTCAGCATAGGCATTCCAATGCTCCATCTGTGCTATATGGTCGAGGACGACATTGATAGCGTCAGCACCGAGGATGTCGAGGGCCAGCGCGTTACGGCGGCGCTTGATGATGCTGCCGGTGGAGGTGCTGATGCCCTCGGTCTGCTTGGGATTGTCAAGGTCTTCGGGCTTGTCGGCGCGCGCGTTGGCGAGTATCTTCAAGGGGAAGTAGTTCTCGATGGCAGCCATGGAAGCACCGAAGAGGCGCTTGTGAGTCTCGTTGTACTCGTTGCGGGTCTCGACGAGGAAGTAGTCCTGCAGCCAGTCGGCCAGCTCCTTGAGTCGCGGGTCGAGGGCCTTGGTAACCTTGACCATATCCTCCTCCTTGACACCCATGCTGCGCAACTTCATACGGCCGTCAGTCATCTTGTCGACCATATACATGTACATGAGGTTTCCCTGTGTGAGGGTGTGGTCTTTCATGGCGCCGCCATCCCAGAACTGCACCGTCATCTTCGGCAGGCTGCCGATGCGACGTATCAGCTGGGCGGTGTTCTTGGCTTCGTTGCCGAAGAGTTGATGCACCTTGTCGTCAAGCATGGCGTACTTCTGGCGCACACCGCTGATCTCTTTCTGACGTGCGTCGACCCATCCGCGCATAAACCTATTATATAAGTAGCCCTCGCCGTTGGCGCTCTTGCTGCCGAACAACCGCAGCATCTGGTCGAAGGTGGCAAGTGGTTGCAGGAAGAACTGTGCGAAGGAGTTGTTGACGGCCTTTGCCTTCCAGTCGGGGGTGTAGTGCTCGTTGGAGGGACGGCCTTCCATGTCGCTGTTGGCGTTGTGCTGGATGTCGGCTATGCGCTCCTTCTCAGCCTCCTTGAACTCCATGGCGTTGGCGATACTCTGACTGAGGTTGCCAGAGAGACGACCTGCCAGGTCGAGGTAGGCCTGAAGACGCTCGACGCGGTTCTGCCGCAGCGCCTCTTCGACGGAGGCGCGGTACTGGTCGTAGGCTTCCTTGTCGGCAAAGACACCTTCGGGGTTGCGAGCCTCGAGGCGCGCCTGCTCCAGCTCATCGAGGAGGTCATGCTCCTCATCGACACTTTCCTTAATGATTTGCGCGTATTCGAGAGCGTACTGCAGGCCGGTGTACTCGTTGGCGGCCTCGTCGGCGATGGTCTTATTGTCGCTGCCCATGCGCTGCTGTGCATCGGCAATCTTCTGTTCGATATTATCTTTATCCAGCTTGCGGCCTTTCTTGAAGGCTTCGACAATCTGCTGTCCGGCAATGTCAAGCTCGCCTATCACCTCAACGCCTTTGGCGTTGACCTTCTTGGCCTTGACGGTCTCGAGGTCGTGGAACAGCTTCTCAGCACGTTTGAGTTGGTTGTCAACCATGATGTCCATCACCTTTTTGAGGTCGGGACGAATGTCGGAGCGGCCGGTGGCGTTCTTGACGGCAGAGAGGAGTCGGCCTACTTCGTAACGGCTGAGGTTATCGAGGTAGCCGCCGGAGAGGAGCACGCGGGCGAGGTCGGCTACGCGCTTCACGGTGCTGCGGTCGAACTCCTTCTGGAGGCTCATGGCCTTGCGGAGGTCGGCCAGGTTGCCGCCGATGGCGCGGTAGGCGCGGTTTTTGGCGGCGGCATCGTCGGCATGGAGGGCGGCAATCTTGGTAGCCATGGCCGTCATGCGCTCCTGCATGCCCATACTCTGGTCGTCCATGATGTCACTCACACTGTCATCATGCGCCTCCATAACACCGCCGTTGGCAACCTCCAACGCCTTGACAATGGACTCATAGGCGCTGTAGTCGTCGGCAACACGCTTGGCATAGTCCAGGATGCTCTCCCCTGCCTCACGCGCAGGCGTCACATACTCGGCCTCCGGCTTCATGACGCCACTGTCGTGGGCACTGTGGTAGCCCAACTCGTCGTTGACGTCGACATGCACCACGTCCAGCAGCGGCGTGTGCAAGAGGTTCATGCCGGCAGCCAACTGCTGCAGCATGCGCTTGTCTTTCTCGCTGTATTGATAGTTGCCATAGATAACACCTTTTGTGCCTCCGGCGAGGTTGATGTAGTTCGACAGCTCGGTGCTGGTGGCCTTAACATCTTCTATCTCGCTCAACGCCGTCCACGGCAGGAAAAGGTTACCCACCACCTGATTTTGGTTGTTGACGACAATAAAGCTCATCTTCGGATGCTCACCAAGTCTGTGACTCGAGATAAATTCCGCAACACCATCATAACCGGCAATAGTGTAAGCCGTCTGTGGCTTCCAGTCCTTGCTGAACACCTGCTTGGAGAACTCGTAGACCTTCATCGGCACCTCGCCCCTGTTCTTCTCGCCGAGTTCCCAACCAAACTCACCCTCGCCGATTTCCGGGCCGAACACCCCATATTTGCCACTCGTAGTATCGATGATGATGCCATCCTGCACCACATCGTTACCAAAAACCTCCCTTAATAAATTTAAGGTGAGCCTATCTTCCCTTGAGGCCCTGAGACTGCCACTCGGATGGTTGTGTACAAAGTACACCTGCTCGGGATTGATGGACATATAGGCCGCAACAGCCTGCCTAATGTCGACAGGCGACGAGGCATAACCACCCATGCCGGTATGTATGATGATAGGCTTGCCGTCCTTCACCAACGCGATGAAGCTGTTCTCCACCGCAGCGTTCTCAAGCTGCTTGAAGATATACGCCACGTCGTCCATACTCTCTATCTTCTCCTTGCCGGTGAACGAGAACGACTTATTCTCCTCATAACGGCGCTCCACATGGCACGTCTCGCCGGGCTCCAGCTTCCGCAACCGCAGCTCCGTCAGGTCACCGTTGGCGCTGCTCCTCTCGTTAAGGTTAGCGTTATCGTTAAGGTTGCCTTCCTCAAACAGGCTCATCATGCTCAACTGCACCCCGTCCTTCGTGGTATAGGTACCACGCCCGTAGCCGACCTCTTTCTCCCTTACCTTTTGCACATCGTCGCCGGTTTCGCTTTCGGCAGGGGCGCTGGGGCGGTGGTCTGACACCACGAGCTTATTGTATTCGGCGTCAATCTCGCGCTTGCGCTCAATGGCCTCGTCAAGTTCGGCTTGCTTGGCAAAGACGAACTCGCCGACCTCGGCGCCGTCCAACTTGTGGTTTATCTCCTCCATCCGTGCGGCATAGGCATCGGCATAGTGGTAGATGTTCTTCAAGAGGTTCTGCATGGACTGACCGGCTGCGGTGGCGTCGTCGGAGAGGTTGACAGTATAAAGGATGCCAGTGTCGGTATCGGCAACGAGCTTTCTCTCTATACCCGAAGTGTCAAAGAGCGACGACTGCTTCTCCTCGACTGTCATTTTGGCAGGTATGCCGTACGAGGATATATCGAGTGTACCATTCTTCTTTATAGCATTGTGGATGGCCTCACCGGCTTCCTTGGCTTTGTCGTACACCTTGCCGTCGACAGTCACCTTCAACTGGGGCCACTTGCCCTCCTTGTCGGGCTCGAAGCCGTTGCGTTTCAGACGCTCGATGTCCTGCTTGTTGTAGGAAATCAGGCGTTCTACCCGCGACTTCTCCTGTTGCAGACGGCGGTACTCCTCCTGGCGGTTGGCGTGTTCCATCATCTGGGTACGTTTCAGGCGGTTCAGCTTCTCGACGAGTTTGTCCTGTTTGGCCTTGTCGAGAATGACGGGGTTGCCGGAGAGTATGGCCACCATCTCGGCGGCGTTCATGGCGCCGCCTTCGTCGCCAGCATCACCACCTTCGTCAAACTCGTCGACACCCACGTTGGCGGTTTTGAAGGCGTCAATCATCTTGCCCTTCACATCCTGCAGCTGGTAGCGGTAGGTGTCGAGGGTCTGCTCAACAGCATAGTAGTAGACGTCGACCTCGTTGTTGTTGAAGTCGCGGGCCACGGTGTTGCCCTGACGGCTGCCGCGGCCGTTGCGCTGGTTCACGTCGGCGGGCGTCCACGGTATGTCGAGGTGGTGCATGGCGACGACGCGGTTCTGCACGTTCACGCCAGTGCCCATGTTCTTTGTTCCACCTATCAGTATGCGGATAGTGCCGTCCTTGACCTTCTTGAACAGGTCGGCGCGCTGCTCGTCGGTCTTGGCAACGTGGATGTCGGCTATCTCGTTGCGAGGGATGCCGTACTGCTCGGTGAGGCGGTTGATCATGTCGGAGTAGGCGTCGTAGGTCTTTCCGGCACCAGGCACACCTGAGTCGCAGAAGATAAGTTGTGTGCCCTTTTGGTCGTTGAATTTGTCGTATATCTTCTTGACATTCTCGCACATATGGGTTATCTTGCCGTTCTCGTCGTCATACATCTCATCTATCAGCTTGGGCGAGAGGGTGGCTTTCTTGGCGAGGTTGGTAGCTGCCAGCGACCACGGATATTTGTCTTTCACGGCGGGGTTAATACCGAAGTAAGAGCCGTCCTGACGCTGCACCATGTCGACGATGGCGGCGTTAATCTCCTTCATCGTGTCGCTGATAGGTATAGCCACGAAGTGGGTCTTGGCCTTGGGCTTCGGCAGTACGAGGTTGCTGTCGTTGCGCACGTCGGCGATCTCGGTGTAGAGGCGCGAGAGCTCCTGCAAGCCTTCGAACTTACGGAAGCGCGACTTCTCCTTCAGCTCGTTGGTGACTCCAAACTCGGCTTCGGTGGATCGCACGGCGAAGGTACTGGCCCATGCGTCGAAGGTGTTGAGACCCATGCGCCGCATCTCGTTAGGACGAAGGTAGTTGAAGATATTGTACAGCTCGGAGAGGGAGTTGCTGATGGTGGTTCCGCTGAGGAATACGGTGCCCATGTCGCCCTGGTGCATCTCCTGCAAGGCACGGATGCCGTAGAGCATCTTGGTGCTGCGCTCGCTGCCCTCGGGGTTGCCGAGACCGGCAATGCGCGAGTAGGAGGTCTGGAACATGAGGTTTTTGAAGGCTTGGCACTCGTCGACAAAGAGATAGTCGACACCCAAGTTCTCGAAGACAAACTCCTGGTCGGTCTTGATAAGGTCGAGCTTCTTCAGCTTCTCCATTAAGTTTTCCTTACGCTTTTGCAAGCCCTTAATCTGCTTCTTCGTCAACTGCGACTGGTCCTCCTTGCCGTACAGGTATTCGACGAGGTTGTCTATCTGGTCGACCTGGTCGGTGATGAACAAGCGCTTGATGTCGTCGGAGTGGTCGAGTTGGCTGTATTGCTCGTGGCTCAGTATCACACAGTCGTAGTCGTTGACGGCTATCTGTGCGAGGAACTTCTTGCGGTTCTGTGTGGAGAAGTCCTTCTCGCTCGGAGCCAGCACACGGGCGGCGGGGAAGGTAGCGCGAAATTCGTTGGCTATCTGTGCCGTCGTGGACTTCAAGGCCACAATCATAGGCTTCTTGGCGATACCCATGCGGCGCATCTCCATGATAGACGACATCATAACGAGCGACTTGCCGGCGCCTACAGCGTGGTCGATGATGCCGCCGCGCTGGTTGATGATACGCCACACGGCGTCCTTCTGGTGGGGGCGTAACTCCTTACCCTGCAGACCGGCGACATGGAGGTGTGAGCCGTTGTAGGTAGGCAGCACATGGCGGTTGAAGATATTATTATAGGTGTCGGTGAGGAGATTGACGCGGTCTTTGTCGCGCACAACCCAATCTTCAAACTCCTCGCGCAGCTGTTCCACCTTGGCGCGGGCGGCGTCGGTGGCCTCCTGGTCGATACCGATGTCCTTACCCTCGTCGTCTTTGAGGCGAATGGTGATGTCCTTGTCGAGCAGGGCTGCCTCGAAGATTTCCGATGCTTTCTTCTTGTTAGTGCGGTACTCCGACGACTTGCCGCCGAACTGCGACTCGTCGAAGTTGAACAGGTAGCTGCAGGTGGACTCGTCGTAGACGATGCCGTTTCGGGTGCCTCGCCATCCCTCATGGATGTCGAAAACATATTTAAGGAAGTCGTTGTAGACGTCCACCGGCACCCAGCGAGCGCCCATGTGGCATGGGAACTGACCGTACTCCTTGCGCTTCGGTTGTACTTCCTGCAAGGCGTCGACGTTGCGCTGCCAGCGTGGGTCTTCGATGGCCATCTTCTGGGCCTGTTCCAGCTTCGACACCACGTCGCCCGACAGGTAACTGTCTTTCATTATATAGTTACCAGGCATCGACGGGTCTTCAAAGACGAGGTCGCCGCAGTCCTCGGCCCACTTCGACCCGAGGACGCGCTCCATATATTCATTATTTATATAACCGTACTCTGACAGCGAGTTGAGGACAGCATCCTGCGGGGTGCCGACGGTGTTGATGTCGTGGCGGGCCGAGATGGTGTTCTTGGTGTAGATGTCGGCCATGCCCTGGAACTTGCCGTCCTTCCACTTTTCAAGGGCGCGCACCTGGAAGCCGTCGATGTCGTCGGCTATAAAGGCGTTCTTCTTGTTCAGCAGCTGGCCGTGTTGCTTCGTGTAATTCTCATAGGCGGCCTGCATGCGCTTCCTTATCTCGGTGGTCTCGGCTTCGGGACGGCCTTCTATCTGTGCGGCGATAAGCTCTTTCAGCAGTGAGCGCAGTCCGACATAGTCCTGCACCTGCTGGGTGGTGGCGCTAGGGATGGGCTGCTCGACAAACTCCAGTCGCTTGCCGCTGCCTTCCTTGACAGACTCCAGACGGCCAATCTTGCCGTCTTGGACGATGATGTTGCCCTGGCCCTCGTAGTTGCCGTTGCCCTTGTAGGCCTCGCGGACAGCCTCGGCAATCTGCGGACGCTTGACCGTGGTGCCATAGATGGTGTCGCCGAAGCGCTTCTTGCGCTGGTCGATGAACTTCTTGCCGAGCTTCGTGATCTGCTTAGCCAGCTCGTCGGTCGAGTACTCACTGCGGAGGTCGAAGGCATCGTCGGAATACTGACCACCGGCCATAATCTCGCCGACGACATTCTGCGGGTTCACCTGGAAGTAGCTGTTGTACTTTACCTCCTTGGTGGAGCCTATGCGGTCGGCCAGCTTCTTGCCGTTGACGGTCAGGAACGGCGTCAGCACCTTGTCGTTGTAGTCGCCGTTGTCGAGTACCGTCAGGCGGTCGGCCTCATCCCTGAACTTGCGCAGGTAGATGACGTCGGTAACCACGCGGGTGCCGGCACCCTTGAAGGTGTTGTTTGGCAGACGCACGGCGCCAAGTATCTCACAGTTGTCGGCGATATACTTGCGGATGGGTGCGTTGCCCTGTGTGTCCATGATGGCGTTGGAGGTCATAATAACGCACAGACCACCTGGGCGCGTGCTCTCAACCATCTTCACGGCAAAATAGTTGTGTATCTTGCCTTGTGCCGCCTTGCGTATCGGCGACGAGTTCTTCTCCCATTCAAGGTCTGTTACCTGGAGGCTGCCGAACGGTATGTTGCTGACAACATAGTCGTAGTAGTTCTCCGGCACGTGGGCATCTTGGAAGCCCGACACGTTGACACGGGCGTCGGGGTAGAGGCGCTTAGCTATCTGGCCAGTGAGCCAGTCAAGCTCACAGCCGCGTATCTGGGTGCTCTGCTGTACGCCCTTCTTCATGGTGCCCTCGAACACGCCGTTACCCATAGAGGGGTCGAGCATGGTGCCGCCACCCTTATAACCTGCCATCTCGGCCACAGAGTGCATGGCCTGGGCGATAGGTATAGGAGTATAGTACGACGTGAGGGCTGCGGTGTTCAGCGACTCCAGCAGGCCCTTCTTGCCGTCGGGGTCAAGTTCATCGATAATCTCCACAAGTTGCTTCTGCAACGGCGTCAAGTCGAATTTCCTGTACTTGGCCTCGTAGGTGTTGGGTACGTTGATACCGCCCCATCCGCGGAGCTTGCCCATGGTGGCGCGCTCGGCCGGCGTGGCGTCGCGGCCCTCGCGTAGGAGGGTACGAAGCACCTCCAGCGCGGCCACGTTAGTCTTCATGCGCTCCATCGGCGGCATGTCGTCTATCGCACTGGCGTTGGCGGGATAAAGGTAATTACGGGTGTTAAGGGGGGTGTTCTTCTCCTTTGGCGTCAGGTCGCTGCCGTTGTCGGTGCGGGTGTCGCCGTGTTCTACTGTCGGATCTACGAGAACATTTCCGGCAGATACTCTTCCAGCAGGTCCCTGCGAACTATCTCGTCCGCTTCCAGGTCGTTGTACCCGTGCTGGCACAGTTCGGTCTGCATCTCGGATTTCTCCTTCTGCGTCCGCATCAGCCATTCCTCCAGCTTCCCCTCCTTCAGCAGGCGTTGCAAGCGTTCCGGCTTGTTGTCCTCCATCAGGTCGAGTTCCATCCTCGCCCATGTCGGCAGCGTTTCCTTCAGGTTCTCTATCTTGGTCTTTTCTTGTTCTGTCATTGCTTTGAGGTTTTGCGTTTGGCATTGGCTCTCCGCTTGCGGAGTTCCAAATTTCTTTCGGTTGTTCACCAAGTCTTACGTTGTTACTCTTCCATTCTACATAAGAGAATATCGGTTCGTCGATGTTTAGGGCCACCAGTCCGTCGCCGGTAGCTTGAAGTCCTCCATCTCCCACCATCTCTTGAAGCGACTCGTAAGTCTTTGAATTTCCTCTTCCGAGGGCGGCTGACAGTTGCCGCAGTCTCTTTCCTGACTCCTCTTCTGAGCCAAGTAATCTTCCAAGCCTTCCTCGAAGGTCTTGTAAGTACTCCGAAGTTCGTTCATTGTTGAAATAATCTTTTAAGGAATTCTGTGCAAAAGTACTAAAAATATTTGATATTTTACCATCAATATCTGTTAAAAATTCTAAACTCAAAAAACGACCTTCTTGTGCATACCTTGCCAAGGCTTGCGTGATTGATGTATCTTCTGGTAAATCATTAAAATACAACTGCACGTCGTAACCAGCCAGACGCAACGCAACAGCAATATTAATTGTTTTTTGTGATTGTCCGAGTTTAGGTATGACTATATTTTCTCCTCTTTGAGCGGCTAATTCAAGCGCACGGTCGGCAATTTTACCACTTGCTTCATGCACATAATCGGCACCGTCGCCATTATTGTAACCCTCAAGCCAGGGCTTCACCGTGTCGGAGTCAATGATACGGGCCTTGTTTTTGCGCGACAGAGGGTCGGCAAATACTTTTGATTTACCTGCTGCCGGACGACCGATGACGATAAAAGCCTTGCGTTCATTTTTCACCTCTCCTGTATAGCCAACTGTTTTTCCTTTTTCATTGAGTACAGCACTACCATTTTCTTCACCGAGCAATCGTTGTGCGCTGGCTTCTATCTGTTCGGCTGTGAGTTTTAGTTTACCATTCTTTTGGGCGTCGCGGACTTCCTGTTCGGCGGCGATTACTTCCGGCAGTTTGGAAAGCACATCGTAAGGAATGTTTACACCATCGAGACTTGCAGCGACAATATAATTCAGTTCTGGATGTATGCTGTCTTCAAATTGCGGGTCTTTTGCATACCGTTCTTTGGCCTCCGGCGTCATGTAGTCGCGGTAGTCCTTTGGGAAGTCGAGCGTGGACTGTGCAGCTGTGGTGGGTTTGGTTTTCTTCTTGTCTTGCTTCTTCTCTTTGCGCTGTTCGTTGCGCTGGGTCTTAATCTCGCTCTTCGCCTGCTCGACCTGCTGCGACAGTTCCTGCTCCTTGACGACGTTCTTTGCCATCTCTACGATGTCCTTGGGGCCTTCCTTGTCGAAGTTAAGAACATCGAAACGGCTCACCTCGTCGTGCGGGGTGAACTCGTCGCGTCGGTTCTCCATCTCCGGCATATCGCGGCCAGCGTTATAGAAAGCTTTGAGGTAGGGCCGGATGGCGTCGCCCATGTCGGCAATCATGCGCTTGGCGAAGTCGACGAACTTGCGGGCGCCTGCTTCGAGGTGGAACACGGCCATCTCGGAGCCGAGGGCCAGTATCTCGGGGTCGATACCCACGTTTAGGCGGTTCAGCTTCTCGCGCATCCGCTTCTTCAACTCTTCGTAGCGCTCTCGGCTCACGAACTGGTTGTTGGCGCCGTAGGTGTCCTCCTCGGTCTGGTTGTCAGTTTTTCTATTAGAATCAGCTCCATCTTTTCTGGGGGCCTCCAATTGGTCGACAACCGCAACTCGTTTCCCTGCTCGTATCAGTTTGGGAAGGTATTGCTCAAGTTTATAGTGTGGAAATCCTGTAACTCCGTTTCCCATCAGTGGAAGTTCAAGTGTTTCTGCCACTTGTTTAGCATCTTCACCAAAGGTTTCGTAGAAGTCGCCAACGCGGATTAATGGAGTTTTATCAGGATATTTTTCCTTAATCTGTGTATATGTTTTTTCAAGAGGAGATGCTTTTGGTTTTTCTGACGCTTTTTTGCGTACCTCGTCCAAAAATGTGCGATGCGCTCTTGCATAGCCGTTGATATTTGCCAGGCGTGTTTGCGACATGGCGCGGTCGTTGTCGTCGGTAGCATTGGCAAGCTCTTCTTCGATAAGCTTGGCACGGTTTTCAAAACCACGTATCTTACGCTCTAATGCCTGAACGGTAGGAAGGGTGTCCTTATACTGATCGTGCAGACTTTTAAGGCGCGTCTCATAAGCCTCGTCTTCTATGTCGTTGTTGTATTGAGGTGTTGACTGTGGCTTCTCTTCCTCCTTTGCCGCTTCGTCGATAGCGTCCATCGTGGCTACGTCGGCCACGGTGTTCATATCCTCCAGCGACACGGGCTGCTCGTCGGCGACGGTCTCTTTGTCGCTCATGGAGTCGACCAGTTGTCGGGCGGCGTCCTCGCTGCGCATCAGGAAGCCACCGTCGGCAGCACTCCACCAGCCCATTGACTTTCTGGCTATTTCCTTGGCGGCCTTGAATTGTTCTTTGGTGAGCTCTTTGTCAAACTTCACCAACTGCATGTCAAGCACCTTGCCTTTCTTGGTGGTGTACTGTGTGGGGGTGATAGAAGCCTCCTCCTTGGGGGCGGGGTTACTGTCGATATAACTGAATACGTCCGGCAGGTCGCCGTAGCGCTTGCCGTTGTACATGTAATAAGAACCGGTGTAGTGGCCTTTCTCGTCTGGTTCGTCGACCTGCTCTACACGGTGGATGCCGTCGATGACGATAGGACGACGGTAGATGGTGCCTTGGGGGCCTTCCTCGGTGGTCTCATCGTCGTAGTTTACCGCCATGCGCGCCGCCATGGCCTCTTCGTCGGTGGTGTCGGCTGGGGCTCCGGCTGAACCTGGCTGACGCTGTTCAGCCTGGGCGCCGTCGGGCTTGACGCTCTTATACTCGCTGAAGGGCTTGGTCTTGCGGTGGCTACTCTCCACCCATTTCTTGAACTCATCCTTGCTGACTTCGGTGATGGTGCCGAGGCCCTGCCAGCCTTCCTCATAGTTGGAGAGGTAGGCCGCACGGGCGCTCTCGGCGTCGGGGAAGCCATACATGACCTTGTGCTCGTCGAAGGAGCCGTCCTTGTTCACCTGGTCGATGACAAAGACATTGCCCTGCGTCGGGTCGTCGGAAAGAAATACGTCGATATGATCACCGTCGACACCCTCGGTGCCACGGATGTAGCCGTAAGTGTTGTGCATCTCCTGCTCCCAGGCACGGCCAGCGGCGTCGACGCCACGGCGGATGCTGCCCTTGGGTTGCTCGATGGAGATGTTGTAACCGTCGAGGGTGAGGTGCCCCTTGGCATAGTTGCCGGCCTTCTTCTGCCCCTCGGTGGGGTTGGTGTCGGTCTGCGCCTCGGCGGCAGCAATGCGCTCTGCTACTGCTGTGGGGGCTGTGCTTTCTCCGCCAGCATCTTCTCCACCTCTTCGTGTATCATCTGCCGCAGTTGCAGCTTGTCGGGCTTCGGCTCCATCTGTGCCGCTCTCTGCAGCACCGCCTCGCTGGCTTTCTTCATCAGTTGTTGCTGTTCTGGTGTCATCTGTATTGAATATTTGATTAAACTCTTCGTCGGTTATCTCTGTCTTACCTTGCTCCATGGCATCCTCCATCCAGTTGATGTAACTGGCGTACTCCTCACGGCTCATGCCGCCATGCTGTGCTATCCAGTCGTCCTCTGTCTGTACAGCCGCCGCCATTGCCACGTTCTGGCTGTGCAGCCGTTCAGCCTGCACCCTGCGCGCATCCTTGATGTAGTTCTTCAGGTCGCCAAGGCCCCCGACCTCACCCAGCACATTTAATAACGCATTAAAGCCTGCATTAGTATCTGCCTCGTCGAAAGACACACCGTTTTCCCGTGCTTTCTGCTCTATATGCTCACCAAATTTCTCGGGGCTGACACCATCTTTTTTGAAGATGAACGGGAACTTATTCATGTCCGTGCTGCTGTAGCCGGTATGCCTGCGCATCTCTTCAGGGTCGATCTTCATCTTTCCTTTGGTGTCGCTGAGCAACCACGCCGCGACCTCCTCAAGGGTGTGCGGCTCAAGGTCGTTCATCACTTCCATGGCAGCGGCATCGTCTTCTATGGGGAAGCCGGCACCCATGGCAGCGGCCTCATCGCGCATCTTCGCCATGTATTCTAACGCTGCCTCGGTTCTCCTGTCCTTCTCCTCTTGTTCAGCCTTGCGGCGCGCCATCTCGACCTCGTAGGCTTCCTGTTCGCGCTTCCTCGCGGCCTCCGTCTCGGCACGGCGACGCTCTCTCTCTTCGCGCTCGGCGGCATCTTTGGCCTCTCGCTCGGCCAGCAGCTCTTGGTCCTTGAGGCTCTTGACGGCGTTCCACATCTCGCTGTCGGCCACGGCGGCATCATAGGCCTGCTGCGCCTCGTCGCGCTTCCGCTTGGCGGTGGCCTCCTCCTTGCTGCCGTATTCGGTGGCGGTGAGGGCGGCAGTGGCCTTGTCGAGTGCCGTCTTGGTATCTGTAACACGCTTAGCCTTAATCTTGACGGTGTTCTCCACCTTGTCACGGTAGGCTTCGGGATACTCGCCCTTTACATTATTATATATCTCTGCCTCGGGAGCCACGGCAGGCTCCGGCTGCTGCACCTCTTCTGTGGGGGCTTCCGTCGGCTGCTCG
Organism: Bacteroidales bacterium; assembly: GCA_017522105.1. Taxonomy (GTDB): domain Bacteria; phylum Bacteroidota; class Bacteroidia; order Bacteroidales; family P3; genus Colimorpha. The sequence goes on from JAFXAA010000020.1 coordinate 93,927, forward strand.
TTTTCCGTCGGCTGCTCGGGGGCTTGCTCCGTGATTTCTGTGGGCGTTTCCGTCTGCTCTGCGGCAGGCTGCTCCATGGGCCTGTGGCCGACAATCTTGCCGTCGGGGTCGTCCTCGCGGATGTAGGTCATGCCGCCGTTGCCACCGTTGGCTTCGGGGTCGTAGAGCTCGACGAACTTGCCGTTGGGGTCTTCGACGAATTTGCCGGCCTCCCAGCGAGCGCGGGTGCCGGTAACATAGACGGTCTTCTCGCCCTCGCCGTCCTTTATGGTCAACTCCATGTTCGGCTCGAAAGTCTCGGGCTTGCCCTCGGTTATGGCCGGGGCCTCGGCGGCAGGCTGCTCGGCGGCTGCGGTGTCTGGGTGGCGCTGGCGGTAGTCTTCCATCATCACGCCGTCGGCAATCTGTTGGATGTCGGCGATGGCCATGCTCTGCTGTGTGCCGTCGGGCATCTGCAGGGTGACGCTATCGCCGTCGGTGGCAAGCACCACGGCCTTGCCGCCGTCGGGCATGTCTATCTCCTGTCCTGGCTGCGGGTTGAAGCGGCCCGTGGCGGCGTCCTGCTGCTGCTGTATGTAGGCCTGCTTGTTGGTCTCTATGTTCTGCTCCTGCTGCTCGGCGGTGGTCACCTCGCCCAATTCGGCAATATCCCTCGGCGACACCATGCGGTTCTTACCCTCCAAGGGGTCGTACACCACTATGGTCTCGTCGCCGGTGATGTTGCCGTCGGCATCCATGCTGAAGTCGCCGTCCACCACGAACACCTCCTTGGGGTTGCCGTTGGCGTCGGTCTCTATCAGCGTGGCAGGGTGTATGGCACCATCGTTCTTGTTCGTCCGCACCTTGGCCTCCTCGCGCTGCTGCGCCACCTGCATGTCTGCGTCGTCGTTTATACGCTGGTTGATGCCGTCGACGGTGGCCTGTTTCTCGGTGTGGTCGGGGTCGGAGGGGTCGGACATGGCCAACTCCATCATAGCATCTTGACGGCCCTGTTCGTCGGCGTCGTAGCCGCGCTGGTAGGCTTCCTCTGTCTTGACACCCACATAGAGGCGTTCGGTATATTCATCGACAGCCTCCTGCTCGGCCTTGCTGCGACGGTTGGGGTCTTTGCGTATAGATGCGTCGACATCGACACCGTGTCGTTTGCCAACATAGTCGCGCAGATCTTCCGACGATAGTCCGCGACCTTCATAGTAACGCTCGCCGATGTCAAGAGTATTCAACTCTGCCTGACGGTATATCTTCTGCAGCTCTGCTTCGGCGGCGGCCTTGTCGGCGAAAGTGCGGCTGGTGATAACACCTTTGGCGCCGAGAGACTTGACGTTGTAGCCGGTCACCTTGCCGTTGGCATCCTTCACCTCCTCGATGGGAGACCAACCCATTACGGTGCTCATCGGAGCCTGACGGCCGGTGAGGTAGTAGTACATCTTGGCGCGTGCAGCCTCGCTGACGGTGGGGTCTTCCATCAGCTGCAGGAAGCGATTGTAAGGTATGGCGGCATCTTCGCCCTCGCCAATCATACGGTTAGCGTCGATGGCGTCGGGGCGTGCCTTCTCGGTAACGGCCTTCTCATCTTCCCAGCGCTTGTATTCCGACACGAGGTCTGCCAAGTCGGTATATCCGCGGCGCTGCAGCTCGTCTTTCTCATCGCGTGTGAGCGCGAGGTCGGGGCGACCGTCAAGCATACGGTTGAGTTTTGACAGCCAGTCGCGGCGGTTGTGGTTGCGCTCCTCCATGGTGCGGGCATTGTCGATGTCGCGCAGCTCGGAGATACGCTGCGGTATCGACTTGACCATGTGCTGGAGGCCGAAGCCAAGCATCATCTTCTCGTTTTCCGTCCAGGTGTCCATTACCTCGGCGGCGCGCTCGGCTTTCAGCTCCTCTATCTTCTTGGCGCGCTGGTAGTCGTCGGCGATATAGTTCTTACTCTCGGGGTCGGAAACGGCGTCTATCATCTCGCCGTATTTCTTATAGGTGTCTATCCATTCGGGTATAGAGAAGATAGTACCTTCGGCGGTCTTGCACACACCCGTCTGTACGGTGCGTGCGCCAAGTTTATCCATGATGTTGGCGACGGTGCCAGGCTTGCCGTTCTTGTTGATGTATCCAACCAGACGGTCGCCGACATTGCCGGTCAAAGGGCCGAGCACGCCGATAGTGCCGCCCATCAGGGCGCCGTGGCCGAACTTCTTGGCCACCTCGCCAAGGTCGTAGCCGTCAATCTTGTAGCGGCCAGTCTTCTCGTCAATTTCTATCTTACCACCCCAGCGCAGTTGGCGCAATGCCTCTTGTGCAGATTCGAAGGTGCCGAAGTTGCCGGCGCCGGCGACAACACCTGTGGTTGTTTTCCCGATAAGGGTGGGTGCATTCTCTGCCACCCACGCAGCACCGCCGCGCTTTGCTGCAAGTTTGCCAGCAATCTTTGTTGCACCACCGACGGCGCCCTTGGCGGCGGCTCCGCCAATCAGCACGGTGGGGTCGAGAAGGAAGCCAGTAATGCCGCCAGCATGACCGATGAGGTTGTGTCCAAGACTCTCCATGTCATACTGTTGCTCTGCCACGTCGCGCGCCTCCCAGTCGCCGGTGGTGCCGGCCATCGAGCGGGCGGCAAAATCTTTGAGCATGGTGATGGCGTTGTTTTGTAGGGCCTTGCGGAAGAAATAGTCGGTGGCATCCTTGGGGGCGTTCATCTTGACGGCATAATCGAAGAGGCGGCGGTCATTCTCCTGGCGTGCCATTGCCTCGGCTTCGGCGCGCAGCTGCTCGTCGCTGGCCTCGTCGTTATAGTGGTGGGAGCGAAGGGTGTTGTATATGCCGTCTATCATAGCCTGCTGCTTCACAATGCCGAGACTGTTCCATGCGTCGTCGGCCATCCGCTGCAGGTCGTGGTACTTGAGGTGGCTGGCGGTGTTGAGCATCGCCAGCTGACCCATGCCGCTACCGCCAGGCATGAAGCCGCCGGTACGGGCAATCATCTTTATGTTCTCACTCTGCTCCTTGCCGGAAGCCTCTGTTGCAGTCTTCCATGCAGCCTCGGCGGCACCGTCGAGAGCCGAGAGCGACTGGTCGATGTCTTGTTGCAGACGCAGACCTTTATTGTTCTCCTCCCATTGCGCAAGAGGTGTGTTGGTCCGCTCACCGGCTTTGGTATAGTATACATCCTCCATCCTGCCCGTTTCGGGGTTGAACTCGCGCTGGTGGCCGCTGCCGAATGGTTGGTTGCCTTTGCGAATGGCCTCCATGCGGTTGGTGAAGTCCTGCGACATCTGGCCGAGTTGCTGCTCCATCTGCATCTGCTTGGCGAAGCGTTCGGGGCCGAGGGGTTGTTCCTGCTCGTTCTGTGCTGCGGCGAGGTTAGTGGGTTGAGTGGGTGAGGTGGGCTTTTGCTGTTCGTACTGCTGAGCGGCTTGTACGTCGGCGAAGGGCGCGCGGACGGCGGTGGGCTGCATGGTGTAGGGGTTGACAGCCAAGCCCTGGGCGGCGGAGGTGGCAGGTTGCTGGGGTACATCTGTTCCGGCAAAGTCAGAACTGATACTGGAGTAGAAATCGTCCTCGCTGCCTATCTCGTCGGCACCGAAGAGACCGCTGCCCATGAGGTTTTGGTGGAAGAGACGGGCGCTCTCCTCGTCGGTGATAGCGGCTTTAAAATCGTCGAGGCTGCCTATCTCAGCCTCGCTCACCTTGCCACTGTTAATAAGATTGTTGTATAGTTCGTCTCTCTTGTCGGGGTTCATATCTCGTTGTTGTTGATTGTTAATGATTGGTTACTTCTTGGGCAACAGGCTGCCGGTGGTCTTGCCTTTCTGGTTAGGCAGCAGGCTGCCGTTGCCTTTAGGCTTTGATTGCTGGGACGGTTGTGTCTGCTGCCGCTTTTCCACTTGCTTGAAGTGTTCTTTTATGCGCTCGGCCTGCGGAGTGTTGGGGTGCCTGTTGAGGTAGTCTCTTACCTTGCCCTCGTAGTCCGAAGGTTTGTCGATATAGGGGTTCTTGGCATCGTCAGGGAGCATACCATAGGCGGCACTGATGGCCTTGGCGTCGTTCTTATTAATTTTGGCGCCAGAGCCGTCGCCATACGGGATGTAGATATAGGGGTCTCTGCTGCTGCCGCGTCCGGCGGCACTCTTGGCTTTCTGCTCCTCTTTTTGCTGGGCTTTGCTGACCTCGTTGTCATACTGAGCCTTGGCGGTGTTGAGGGCCTTGATGGCGGTGTTGTACTCCTTGTCGGTTATCAGGTTGCCATTTTTCTGTGCTTCGAGGTTGCCGAGGAATTCGTCTTCGTTAAACTCCTTTTTGCGCAGAGCTGGTAGTATCTGCATGACGAGCAACTTGCCATTCTCCTTCAGTGCGGCATCCTCGGCTTTCTGTCGTCTTTCCTCTTCGCGTTTCCGCTCTTTTTCTTCGGCGGCCTCGATACGTTGCTGTTGCAGTTTTGCTGCGCGGTCGGCCTGGCGTGCTTGTTCCTTCTTCCCTGCCACATTTAGCACGTAGTGCATCCACTGGTCGAGGTTGGCGTCGCGGTTGGCCTTGGCCTTCTCATAACGCTGGCGCGCCTTGTCGCTGAGGTTCTCGCCGCCGACATAGGGCGCATACTGCGTGGTGTAGTGCAGTTTGGCGAGGGCGCTGGCCACGTCGCCGATGCCGCCGATAGCCTCACGCACACGGTCGCGCTTGTCAGCACGTTCGTTCTGTTTCTTGAGCTCTTCATACTGCGCGATTATCTGGTCGAGGTAACGCTGCGACTCCGAGGGCTGCGTCTCGACGGTCTCTGCGGGGGTGACAGTTATCGGTTGTGTCGCTACTGCACCTTCGGATGCAGTTTTCCCCACCTGCTGCTCTTGCTGCTGTTTTTTCAACAGTTCGGGGTCTATGGTATTGGTATTACTTCCTGGCATGACTGTAGAAGTTAAAAATTTCTCGGTGAGTAGTTTATTTTTGCATTCCTTATCTTCTTCATGCTACCCTCCACCTTTTTCAATCCTTCCACTTTTTTTATTTCATTACCGGCGGCACCGTCCCCGCCAATGCCGTCAATGCCGCTCGCCAGCCCACCGGCCGCCTGTCCGACACCGGCAGTGGCCTTGGCGATGTTCTGCGCACGCTGCTGCTCGATGCCTATCTGCTGCTGCGTCAGCCCCATGTCGGTCTGACGATACTGCTGTTCGATGGCGTCCTTCTGGGCGTCGCCCTGCGCGGCAATACGGCTGGCGGCCTCGGCCAACGCCTCGTTGTTGCGCGCCTTCTCGGCGGCGACACTCTCCTCGGTGCCGCCCATGACGGCCTGCCGTCCGGCGGCGGCCTTGTTGCGCTGCCGCAGCATCTCCTGCGTCTTGGTCAGCACACGCTGGGCACTCGTCCGCTGCAGCGGGTCTTCGTTGTAACGACGGTCATACCATGCTTTGTTCTCGCGCTTCATGGCCTCGACCTTGTCGTTGGCTTCCTGGGCGGCCTGCGACGACTTGATGCCGCCGTAGATGGCACTGGCGGCACTGATGGCCGCTCCGATGATTGCTCCCCACATAACTGTTTTATTTTTATTTAATTCACAACTTATATTTACATTGCAAAAATACAACCGTATCTTTGCACCTCGATTATAAGTTGTGAATTATGCCAAGAGGAAGAAAAGCAAACGACGGACGCGGACGCCTCGGCGGTCGCCAGGCAGGAACACCCAACAAGGACAACCCGCTGAAAAATATGCTCCACGAACACTCCGTGGATTACTTCACCCCCAATATAGAGGCCAAGGATGTGGAGCTGCGATACTTTATCATCGACCCCGAAGCCGAAAATGCCCAAAATATGGCCATGGAGGCCAAGAAGGAGTTTGTCGCCCTGAACAAAGACAGGGTGTTCTCGCGCTATGAGCTGGACCTGCTGGCGATGGCACCAAGCGCCCGCGCCAAGGTCGAGATAGACCTCCTCTCATTCCATACTCCCAAGATGCAGGCAATATCAGCCGATATGTCGGTCAAGAACGACAATACCATCTCTGACATCCTTATTAACATAGCAGCCGGAAAAGACCCAAGGACCGATAATCAGTAATCTCTTTTACTAATTTTACTACTCCCACTACTTTTAGTAAAAGAAACGAATGTTTAACCCCCTAAATATCAAATTATGGAAACAACAGTAACCGTTATCGACCTGCTCAAGCAGCTCGCCGTGGCCATCCCTCTCATCCTTGTGGCCACACAAACCATCACCGCCGCCATCCATGGTGCCTTCCACATCAAGAGCGACAACCTCAACCACGCCATCAGTTGGATTGTCGCCGTCCTCAGCGGCCTCGGCTTCGTGGCATTCAACAAACTCGACTTTGGACTGCCCACCGCCTGGAACTACGTCTTGGGAGGTGTAGCCGGACTCATCACCGGCGGCACAGCCAACGGCTGGTACGACTGGCCCCTCGTTAAAAAAATTATCGACGCCATCACCGACCTCTTTGGTGGCAATAAAAGAACAAAGAAGATTTATATTACTACTGAAGAAGCCATTAAACAATGTAATAAAGGAAAGAACAGTGTTATCCCAAGTGAATTTTTATCTGTATTTCCCAACAATTTTGGCATTAATTTATGCGCCGTGAAGGGTTTCGATATAGAGACAACTTCCGACAACCAATATAAAACAATACGCATTGACTTTCTGCCGACAAAAGAAGAGTGACAATATCATTCAACCATGTGTTGAATGATTTACGGAGCCGTCAGTGCAAGACCACTGGCGGCTCTTGCTTTGTCATGTATGCTGCAATATTATTGCAGCCTTGCCTCTACTCCAGCCATGGCCTCGGCCACCGTCTCGTCAAGCAGCTTGGCATACACCTCGCGCGTGATCTTTGTCGACGAGTGGCCCAGCACCTTGCTCACCACCTCCATGCCAACACCGTTGTTAAGCAGCATCGTGGCACACGTATGACGCGCCCAGTGGCTGCTCACAGGCTTGTTCACCCCCGCCATCACAGCCACCATCTTGATGTAGTTGTTGTACTTCTGGTTGCTCATCATAGGCAGCTTCATGTCGTAGCGCTTCAACACCTCCATGGCTGGCTGCATCAGCAGGAACGTGAACTCCTGGCTCGTCTTGCCGCGCCGCCCGGCATACACCGGCCTACCCCTGACCTCTCTAATCTGAGTAGCGTCAAAAGCCTCAAGGTCTATGTACGACAGCCCGGTGTAGGTCTGGAACACAAACAAGTCACGCGCGTGCCGCAGATAGTCCGACGGCAACGGCATATCCTTCATGCGCTCAAACTCCTCGACAGTAAGATACTTGTTAAGGGCCTCCGCCGTAGGGTCGCGGTTGATATGGATGCCCTTGTAAGGGTTCTTGCGCAGCAGGCCTTCATTCATAGCGTCGATGATAAACGAGTTGAGAAAACGGTGATAGTTATTCCATATCGAGTACGGCTTTAAGCCACGCTTTACCAGCACCTCGTCCATTTTAAGGATATTCACCTCCGTAATGTCGGCGAAGGTAGTCATGCCACCCCACCGTTCAAACCACGCAATGAAGCGATCGTAGCGCGCCTGACTGTCATCTGTCCGACCATACTTTCGGATAGTGGCGCGCTCACGGAAATAGTCTGCCAACAGCTTCTGCTTCGGCACGTTGGCTGTCGACTGTTCCTTCTCCTTGCCGCCAATGACGGCCACGATAGTCTGCATGTCGAGCGTACCGGCCTGCATCTGCTCGTTGATAATTCTTCGAGCTTTTGTCACATACATATCCAACGCCTGCTGCAATTCAAATGCATCGGGTCGATTGACAATAAAGCCGTTTTTCCACTGTTTAGGCAGCACGCGCACACCGGTGGTGGCAAACCGTTGTATGCGGTCATAGGTAATGCGCAGCTCGATGGCTCCCTCCTTGGTAGTGGTAGCACGGTGTCTGCGGTCATAGATAAGTTTAAAAACAGGTGTTCCCATAATATATAATTATTATTGTAATACTATCTATATAAAAAAATGTAATACCAAAACCAAAAAGTAATACCAAATGTAATACCAACTTCTTTTTTGGTATTACAAATCCACCATATGACAACATATAATAACATATAATAACATATTCATTCTTTCGCGTCCTTATCCCCTTATAAGGCAGAAACGCGCTGACACACAAGATAATGAAAACACAAAGTACTGAAAAACAACAAGGAGCCGTCAGCCACAAACTGACAGCTCCTTATCTCATTTGCGGAGAGACAGGGATTCGAACCCTGGGACCAGCAAGCTGGTCAACGGTTTTCGAGACCGCCCCGATCGACCACTCCGGCATCTCTCCTCGAACTTTTGAGGGTGCAAAATTACTACTTTTTGCCGACATGGCAAAATTAATTTTCCTACAGCAAGACAAAAGGCTGTATAATAACATATTACGGACACACATTTTGTCATCTTCCTTGCCACACCTGCGTTTGCACGGAGTCCCTACGGAGCCCCTACGGAGTCCCTACGGCCGTTCTTCAGTGGAAGACCGTTGCAAGGACGTCGGGAATGCGAGGGGGTGCCGAGGGGACTCCGGGGACGGATGGGTAATGGCATCCTGTAGCGCAGAATTTGTTAAATTTAGCAAAGCATTTTGCCAAGTCACAATAAAATGCTATTTTTGCAGTTAGTACCATAACCCGTCATGGCGGGTACCAATACGCACAACACACGGAATATCAACAAACAGCATAAAGAAAATGGCAACAAAGACCCTACGCGTTTTAGCCCTGTCAGCATTGCTGGCCACACCCTTTGTCCTCGCAGCGCAGCAGTCGCTGCCCTACAGCTACGGCTTCGAGGAGGCCGCCGAAATGAACCGCTGGACGACGCAGAGCATGAACACCGAGAACGCCGCCGCCATGCAGCGCACCGCAGCACAGCACAACAGCGGCAGCTACGGCTTCCTGTTCTCGTCGCAGACCTCGGCCGCGAACAGCAACTACAACCAATACCTGATAAGCCCCGAGCTGGACTGCCAAGGCGGCATGCACCTGACTCTGTACTACAGGAAGCACTCGTCGTGGATGAACGAAAGTTTCCGCGTGGGCTATTCGAGTACCGACAGCCAAGTGTCGAGTTTCACATGGCTCGGCTTCACGACCACCAGCGGCAGCGGCACGCCATGGACGGCCTACGATGTGAACCTGCCCGCCGGTACCCGCTACGTGGCCATCAACTACAACGGCTACAACGGCGGAAGTTCGAAGGGTCTCTATATTGACGACATATCGATGGCATCGGCGGCAAGCTGCATGCCCGTGACCAACCTGGAGGTGAGCGCTGCGACGCAGAGCAGCCTGACGCTGAGCTGGACCGATGCCAACAACAGCGGTGCCACCTATGCGGTGTTCGACATGAGCGACACAAGCGTGGTGGCGCAGAGCGTGAACGGCACCACCTACACCGTCACCGGGTTGCAGCCCAACAGGGTGTATACCTACGGTGTGGTGGCCGACTGCGGCAGCGGTGACTACTCGACGCGCGTCTCGGTCAGTGGTCGCACAGAGTGCGGTGTGGTGACAGACGACAACCTGCCGTGGGTGGAGAACTTCGACGCCTACACTTCGGGCACGCTTGGCAACGTGCCGTGCTACAGCATACTCAACTACGGCTACGGCTCCAACACGACCTATCCATACGTGAGCACCACGCAAGGTATCGACGGCGCCAACAGCAAGGCATTGGCATTCCTCTGCCGCGGCACATCACAGTATGAATTGGCCATACTGCCGGAGTTCAGCAGCTTCGACGGCAAGAGCATCGTCTTCAACGTCAAGGATGCCGGCTCATACAACTACAACACAACCAGCACCGAGTACGGCGGTGTACTGGAGGTGGGCGTCATCAGCGACCCTGCCAACCAGAGCACATTCTCCGCCCTGGCCACCTTCAGCAATATGGACTACACGTGGCGTGAACTGACGGTTGACCTGAGCGCATACACAGGCACCGGCCGACACATAGCCTTCCGCTGCCACAACACCGTGGCCAACAGCAACGGCACCCTTTATGTAGACAACATTGTGGTGCTTGAGTCACCCACCTGCTCACGCCTGGCGGGAGTCAGCGTGGACGGCATCACAAGCGACGAGGCCGTGGTCCACATAGCCGACACCTCCGAAGAGGGCGGCACATACATTGTCACCCTCACCTCGGAGGACGACACGCTCGTCTTCGACGGCATCGGCGACACCGTCTACACCCTCTCAGGCCTGAGTTCCAACACACTCTACACCGTAAGCGCCAGCGAGTACTGCAGCGACGGCACCCTGACGGCCCCGGTGACGGCCGCCCTGCTCACAGCCTGCAGCGAAGTGGCGGCAGACGAGATGCCCTGGTCTGAGAACTTCGACGCCTTGGCCGCAAACACTGTGGGCATGGTGCCATGCTGGACGATTCTCAACGCAACGAGCGACTACCCCAAGGTCTTCAGCAGCTACAACCACGGCACCACCAGCGGCAACAGCCTCTATTGGGTGGGGGCGACGAGCGGCAACACCGTGTGCGTGCTGCCTGAGTTCGAGGTGCCGATGAACCAGCTCATCGTCAACCTCTGGTTCTACACCACCGCAGCCAGCGGCGGCGTGCAGATAGGCTATGTCACCGACAAGAACAATGCAGCAAGCTTCGTGCCTCTGCAAAACTATGCGGGGCCGAACTACCTCGCCACCCCGTGGAACAACGTGGAGCTCACTGTCTCAGGCGTGCCCGAGACAGCCACCAACCTGGCCATACGCTACGTGGGCCAGTCAGACCGCATAGCCATTGACGAAGTCGTGGTGCGAAAAGCCCCGGAATGCCCACGGCCCACGGCGGTGGTGGTGAGCGACATCACCGACGGCACGGCGCAGCTGCACATCGCCAACACAGACCAGAATCCAGACTATACGGTGCTCATCTACTCCGGCACCGACACTGTGGTCAACAACCAGTCCTACAGCACCGGCGACTTCACCGTGAGCGGCCTTGACGCCAACAAGGTCTACACCGTGGAGGTCGTGGCCAACTGCAACGTCGGCGGAAGCCACAGCCCCGTGACGGTGCAGTTCCGCACGCAGTGCGCCGCCATAGCGCAGAACAGCCTGCCGTGGAGCGAAGGTTTCGACACCTACCCCGGCAACGCCGGCGGCCTTGACGGGCAATACACCATGAACATACCCTGCTGGACAACGGCTTGCCGCTACAGCGGATATTTCCCCTACTACTTCTCCGGCGCCCACCGTGACGGCGCCAACAGCCTCTACTGCTATGGCGAACCAAGCCAGCCCACAGTCTTCGCCCTGCCGTGGTTCGCCACCGACCTCAGCGACCTCCAGCTATCCTTCGCCCTGCGCAAAGCCGAGAGCCAGGGAGGCATAGAGGTGGGCGTGATGAGCAACCCCATGGACACCAACACCTTTGTGCTTGTGCAGAACTGCACGCCGACGACTGCCAACACGTGGCAGGTGTTCGACATCACCTTTGCGGGCTTCAGCACAGGCAACATAGCCTTCCGCAGCACCAGCCAGGCCATGATTGACAGCCTGGTGGTGAACACCATAACCAGCTGCACGCGCCCCGTCATCACACTGGGCGCCGTCACCTCCACCAGCGCCACCGTCAACCTCAGCGACGCCAACAACGCCAACCAGTACATCCTCTATGTCAACGGCAGCACCACCGGCATCAACGTCTACGGCAACAGCTATGAACTTGACGGCCTCACGCCCGGCACCATCTACAGCCTCACGGCGCGCACCGCGTGCACAGGCGGCAGCCTCTCGCAGCCTTGCCCCGAGGTGACGTTCAGCACCCAGTGCAATGCCATCGATGTCCTGCCCTGGAGCGAAGACTTCGAGACCTGGGCCACCGGCGACAGCAACTACAACCCCTGCTGGCGCACCGTCACCGACGCTTTGAGCATTTACCCGTACGCCGACTTTGACAACAACAACAAGACCATGTTCTACTATGCCAGCAGCGGAGTCTACGACGCCTGCTTCTCCATGGCCAAGCTGCCGGAGTTTGAGGCCGCCGTGAACACCCTCGCCATGACATTCCGCTACAGGGTGAGCCTCAATCCCACCGACTGCCGCATAGTGGTCGGCGTGGCTGGCAACGGCAACGACACCACGGGATTCACCCGCATAGCCACCTTCACCCCGGAAAACGCCAACTGGCATGAGTACGACGTGAACTTCAGCGGCTACAACGGCACCAACAGCCGTATAGCCGTCATGCTCACCGTGGGGAGCACCGACCGAGCCTCCTTCGGCTATCTGGACGACATCGAGGTGTACACCGCCGGCAACTGCGCCCGCCCGCAGACCATAGCAATAAGGAACATAAGCTCCGACAGCGCCGTCGTCAGTTGGACTGCCACTCCTGCCGCTGGCGACTATATAGTGAAGTGGAGCGACGACGACTCCGTCACTGTAAACGATGTCACGAGCTACACCATCAATGGCCTTGACCCCTACACCGAATACACCGTCAGTGTGCGCCGGGACTGCGGCGACGAGCAGAGCCGTCCACGTACCGCCGTCTTCCGCACCCATGCACTTGCAGCCGAACTGCCCTACGCCACCGGCTTCGAGAGCGCCGACGACACCCTCTGGAACTACGCACAAGCCGACAACAACCGCTGGTATATAGGCAACTCCGTCCACAGAACCGGCGCCCGTTCGCTGTATATATCAAACAACGGCGGCGTCGGCAACGACTACAACAGTGACAACACACGTTCCTATGCCTTCCGCATCCTCGACTTCAGCAACAGCGGCGACTACGACATCAGCTTTGACTGGAAGGCCAACGGCGAAGAGCCCGTCGTGGACTGCGACTACCTGAAGGTATACCTCGCCCCCGAGGCCGACGCCCCTGTGGCCGACCTCACCGACATACCCTCGTCGTGGCAGTCGCTCACCAGCCCATTGAGCAACGTGACTGAATGGCAAAGCCTCTACACCGTAGCCAGCCTGGAGGAAGCCGGCACCTACGCCCTTGTCTTCTGCTGGAAGGTGGACGGCCTCACAACCCGCAACCCCGCAGCAGCCATCGACAACGTGATGGTCGCCGTGCAGACCTGCGCACCGCCTGCAGACCTCGTCTACGGCACTGCTACATCCACAAGCATCAGCTTTAGCTGGAGCGCCGGCGGCACCGAGACGGCATGGGATGTCAACATTGACAACACCGGCTGGCAGCGCGTCAACGTCACCTACTACACCGCCACAGGCCTGACGCCAGACACCGACCACGACATCGCCGTGCGCGCCGTTTGCGGTGAAGGCGGCAACAGCTTTGCCCTCACCGGCACCATGCACACCGGCACCCTCGGCATCGCCGACGCCATGGAGGCCAGCGTGGCCGTCACGCCCAACCCCGCCACCAGCACCGTCACCGTGAGCGCCGAGGCTATGCGCGAGGCCGCCATCATCGACCTCAACGGCCGCACCGTGACGACCAAGCCCATGACCAACGGCAGTGCCACCTTCGACGTAAGCGCCATTGCTCGCGGAGCCTACTTCGTCCGCCTCACCGGCGAACAAGTCACCGCCGTGCGCAAACTCATCGTGCGCTAAAAACACTCATGACAACAAAGAGCGGGCACCCCGTTGCACGGGGCGCCCGCTTCTCTTTTGCTACAATTGTAATACTATACGTCAATGCGCATGGAGTCGGTAGCCATGACGCTGTTGGCAAACTCCTCCGTAGCTTGCGCCAGCAGGAGGTCGGGCTCGCGGTAGCGCGCGCTGACATGCGTCAACAGCAGCTGCCCCACACCCGCCTTCGCCGCCAGCCGTCCAGCCTGGCCGGCAGTGAGGTGGCACCGCATCTCGGCCAGCTCAGCCAGCTCGTTGGCAAAGGTGCACTCCAGACACAGCAGGTCGGAGCCCTCGATATACGGCAGGATAGACTCGGTGTAGGCCGTGTCGCAGCAGTAAGTGTACACGCGCGGCTTGTTGGCTCCGCGCGGCACCTCGGTGATGCGGAAGCCGTAGGTCGGCACCGAATGCACCAGCGGGAAGGCGTCCACCGTGCAGCGGTGGTTCTCAAACACCCTCTGCATGCCCTCGGCAAAGTCCATCTCATGCCACTCCACAGGAAACTCTATATGGTTGCCCGTCAGGGCGAAGGTTGTCTCTATCACCTCGCGTGCTCCCTTGGGGGCCACAATGGTCACGGGTTCTGTGCGCCCGCAGAGGTGCATGGTGCTCAGCAGCCCCGGCAGCCCGAAGAAGTGGTCACCGTGCAGATGCGAGATAATCACCGTGCCGAGGCTTTGCAGCTTCAGGTGGTTGTAGCGTATGCGGTCTTGAGTGCCCTCGGCGCAGTCGATGAGCAACTTGAAGCCATTGGAGTTGAGCACCTGCGCGCTACAGCGCCGCACCCCGGTAGGCAGGGCGGCCCCAGACCCCAATACCGTCACATAGTAATTCATCCTCGCCCTCCTTTCCCTATAGACGACAGCCACAGCAGGCCGGAGGTTATCAGACCGTTGAGGAGCAGTATCTCGAAGCCGAAGCTATAGCCGAACCATGTCGGCGAGAAGACCTTGAGCACGTAGCACACCACCGGCGACACCACAGCCACCAGCGGCACCCAGCGATCGCGCGCAGTTCTCTTTGTGAAAAGGCCGAAGGCATAAAGGCCAAGCAACGGCCCGTAGGTGAAGCCCGCCACGTCGAACACCGTGTCGATGAGCGACTGGCGGTGGAAGGGCCTGAAGGCCACAATCACCAGCAGGTAGAGCAGCGCAAAAGCCACATGCACCAGCCGCCTGATGCGCACCTCCCTCTCCGCCTTGCGCTCACCCTTGCCGAAGCCGAGGAAGTCGTAGCAGAAGGTCGTCGTCAGAGCCGTCAGGGTGCCGTCGGCACTGCTGTAGCCAGCTGCCACCATGCCAAGCACGAAAACCACAGCGGTAAAGCCGTTCAGCGAGAAGGCTATCGATGGGAATATCTTGTCGGGCACCACGGCGCCTGCCTCGTTCACAGGCAGCGCGAAGCCCGTCTCGGCGCTGTAGGCCAACAGGGCTGCGCCGAGGGAGAGGAACAATATGTTCACCACCACAAACAGCAGACTGCTGGTCATCACGTTCTTCTGCGCGTCGCGCAGGTTCTTGCAGGTGAGGTTCTTCTGCATCATGTCCTGGTCAAGGCCGGTCATCGTTATGGTGATGAACATGCCCGCCAGCACCTGCTTCACCCAGAACTTGGGCGCCGTGGGGTCGGTGTCGAACATCCGCGTGTAGCCTTTCTCCGCCGACACACGCATCAGCTCGCCGAAGCCCATGTCGAGGTTGTTCAGTATGGCCACCACCGTCGCGGCGGCGGCGGCAAGGAGGAAGGTGGTCTGCAGCGTGTCCGTCCACACCACGGTCTTTATGCCTCCGCGGAACGTGTAGAGCAGTATGATGGCAATGAACACCACCGCCGGCACCCAGAAGGGCACACCCCAGGCGCGAAACACAAACTCGTAGAGCACAAACACCACCAGATACATCCTCAGCGCCGACCCCAGCAGGCGGCTCAGAATGAAGAACAGGGCGCCGGTCTTCTCGCTCCGCGCACCGAAGCGCTGCTCCAGATAGGTGTAGATGGACGTCAGGTTTAGCCTGTAGTAGAGCGGCAGCAGCAGCAGGGCTATCACCGCGTAGCCCAGCACATAGCCGAACACCAGCGGCATGTAGGTCCACGCCCCGTTGTAGACGCCTCCCGGCACCGACATGAAGGTCACGCCGCTCAGCGACGCCCCTATCATGCCGTAGGCCACCACATACCACGGCGACCGCCTGCCCGCGCGGAAGAAGGCCTCGTTGCCCTTGGCGCCACGGCGACCCGTGAGCCACATCACCGCGAACAGCAGCACCGTGTAGGCGGCAAAACACAATAATATAGTCAGTTCCATATTGTCAACTCCATAATTGCCGTCTGCAAAGATACGAAAAAAAAACTCACCTGACCACCTCTATCACGCCGTTGCACTTCACCACGCCGTCGCTGTTGCGCGCCGCGAAGCGGTAATAGTAGGTGCCGTCGGGGCAAGGCCGCTCGTCGGGATCCCAGTATTCGGCTTCGCTGTGCATATCCCTCGCGTGGTACACCAGCACGCCCCACTGGTTGTATATCCACACCTCGTTCTGCGTGTAGCGTCCCAGCTCCACGAGATTCACCACCCCCCAGCGGTCGTTCACACCGTCGCCGTTGGGCGTCACCACGCTCGGAAACTGCAGCAGCGATGTCACCACAGTCACCTCCTGCCGCAGGCTGTCGGCGCAGACGAGCGTCAGCGTGTCGTGGCGGTGCGTGAGCGCGGCCGTCAGGCTGACACCGAAGTCGCCGCTCGGCAGCACTCCGCCCCAGCGGTAGGTGGGCGAGCGCAGCGTCGTGCTGTCGGCACCGCCCTCGGCGGTCTCGAAGCGCCACAGCCAAGAGCAGCTGTCGGGCCGCGTGGTGTTCCAGAACGACGCCTCGGGGCTTATGTCAGTAGGCCTGGCCGGACTCCATGTAAAAGAGGCCTTGGGGGTGGCATATATCGTCAGCTTCCAGCCGAGGGTGTCTGTGCAGCCGCCCAGGCTGGTGGCCGTCAGCGTCAGCGTTCCGCTACCTGCGGCGGCAATGCGCAGCATGGCAAGGGTGTCGGCGACGGCAATGGCGGTGTCGGCGGTCTGCACTTCCCAGCGGCACTCCCCCACCCCCTCGGCGCGGCAGCGCAGCCACAGCGGGCCGCCGGCGCACACGCCTACGGGGCCTTCCACGTGCCACTCCTCGCCGTCCGTGCTCCACGCGGCCTCAAGGCTGTAGTTGCTGTCGCGCGGCGCAAGCACCACGTGCACCAGCGAGTCGCACCCCCGCACGGTGGGCAGCACGGTGTCGAACGATACAGGTCCTCCGTAGTCCACGCCCATATACTCAAACGGCCTCCCGGGGCACACCACCACCGTGTCCGCCGTCTCATACACTTCCGCCTCCATCGCCACCAGCGTCACCACGCTGTCGGCTCCGTGCATGTCGGTCAGCGTCACCTCAGTGCTGTCGGGGCCGTCGAAGGTCACTCCGTGCCACACCACGGGCCACGCGCCTCGGCACACCCATCGCACCTCGCGCACCCTCTGGTTGGGCCACACGTGCAGACGCAATGTCAGAATGGTGTCGCAACCCGTCGCGGCCGGCAGCATGACGCTGGTGTCGCCGCCCGCGGTGAATGTCACCCCGCGCCACGTGTACGGCAGCTCGCTCTCCGTCACCGTGTCGCTCTCCGTCAGCGTGGGGCTGTCCATGGCGCGGATGCTGATGGTCTGGCCGCAGCCGCCGAAGCGCTCCTCCAGCTCGCACAGGTAGCGCGTGCCGTCAGGAGCCACTGTGAGCGTCTGCCCCGTGCCTACGGTCTCGGCCGACCCTTCGCGGTGCCAGCGGTAGCCGAAGCCGTAGGGTGCACGCAGGGTGACGCTGTCGCCCGAGCAATCGCCGTTGTAGATGTCGTCGCGGCGCAGGCACTCGAAGTTGTAGTAGGCATAGCACCAGCAGCCCAGCACGGCGCCGCTGGCGGCGGTGACGCGCAGCCGCAGACGCCGGCCGTGCCACGGCCGCAGGTCGAAGGCGTGGGCGGTGAAGTTGCGCCGCTTGTAGTACGAGCTCGCCACATCCCACGCATCCGCACCCTCCATGGCGTCGAGCTCTATGCTGTAGCACCCCCCGCCGAGCAGGGTGCCAAGGGTGTCGTCAAGCAGTTCCACGCTGAAGCGCGCCGGATGCAGCGAGTCCACCCGCCGCATCACAGGCACCTGGCTCGGGTCGGTGCTCGTGGTGTGCTCCGCTGTGTTCATGGCCACCGTGTATTTCATCACCAGCAGGCTGGCCTCCGCCGTGTCCACCGTCAGCGTGTAGAGCATCGACGAGGCCTCGCCAAGCCCCGTGCGGTTGCCCAGGCGCAGCGTGGCGGCGTCGCCGGGCGGCACCGTGCGCTGGAAGACCGACATGCCCTGCTGCACGTCGGAGCCCGGATTGGTGTTCACCGCGTGCGACCCGTTGTACACCCCCGTCAGCGGCGTGCCCGACACCTCGGTGATGGTGCGCGTGCCCACATGCAGCCACGGGTCTATCAGCGTGCCGTAGTGCGGCACCCCCATCGACGACCCGAAGTCCGTGGCGTCCAGGCACGCCCCTTCGCGGTAGGGGGCGACGACAGCCGTGCTGTGCGGCTGTATGGCCATACAACCCGTCACCGGGCAGCCGGCGATGAGGCTTGCCGTGTAGCTGGCGTCGGCGTCGCGCGCAAAGGTGTAGCTGTTGCCGTCGACGCAGTGTGTGACGCCGTTGATGGTGAGCATCACCGTCGGCGCACCGGCCGACTGCCACTTCAGGCGCACCGAGTCGGCGCCGTTCTCGGCCACCCTCAGCCCCCAGGCCGCACACGGCTGCGACGTGAGGTGTATGTCGTCGATGAAGAACTCAGCGTCGTAGAAAGGTATCAGCGACCGACCCCGCAGGGCCACACGCGCCCCGGCAGGCACGGCGCCGAGGTCGACGGCCGAAAAGTGCCATTTGAAGTAACCCATGGCATGTTCGCGCTTCAGCAGGGTGAAGGTGTTGCTGTCCGTGGCATCGGTCACGTAGCCTATGTCTATGCTCGTGGCGCTATGATCCGCGCACCACCAGAACAGCATCCACACCCCATCGGCGCCATAGTCCACGCCCTCGTCGGGCAGCAGGGTGAAGCACGTCTGGTGATTGTTGCACAGCGACTTGGTGCCGCTGTGGGCTATGGTGCTGCCGTAGAGCACACCCACATAGTGGTAGTCCAGGTTGGGCAGCGCCCCCCACCCCGCCGGGCGCCCGTTGGCCGGCGCGCCCTCGAAGTCGTAGCAGATGTCCACCTGGCAGCGCACGCCTATCGGCACAGCCAGCAGCATCAGCAGCGGAAACACTATCCTTAACCCCTGTGTCATAACACCTTCGTTACGCTTTAGACGCAAAAACCACACTTTTGTTGCCCAATTAACACTATTTAACCAAAGCACCCCCTCTCAACGCCGCATTCCCCACCCCTCCCCTACGGAGCCCCTACGGCATTTCTTCAGTAGTTCTTCAGTGTTAGACTGAAGAACTACTGAAGAACTACTGAAGAAGTGCCGTCGCGAAGGCGACGGAACTACGCTCCACGGCGGAAGAAATGCCGTAGGGGCTCCGTTGCAACTCCGTCGAGGCGTCGCGTCGGTTTCGCCCCGCCGCACCACTTTATCAAAAAAAAAGTCTTCTTCACACAATATTTGCATCCCACACGCGTTATTGAAAACACATAAAAAAGCGAAAGAAATGAGAATTAGCAAAATACTGGCCGTCATCGCAGCCCTCGCCACCACTCTTGCCGCCATGGCACAGAGCGGCCACGACCTGCAGGACGATGCCCTCCATGGTGCCGTCAAGCGCGTGGACGCCGTCATGTACGAAGCACGCTACGACCTCAACGACAACCTTGAACGCGGCGACCAGCTTGAACACCTCGTCACCGAGTACAACGCCAAAGGCCAGCGACGCCAGCAAATCTACCTCTCCGTGGCCGAGGACATCATCTTCCGCACACGCTACAAACACGACGGCTTCGGCCTCACCACCCTGGAGCACATCGTTGACAACCAGGATCGTGTCATAGGCCGCACCTACTACATCTACGATGCCGACCACACCCTCACCGAGTCCTACGTCGAGGACGCCGAACGGCAGATAGAGAGCCGCGTGCTCCTCAAACACGACGGCCTCGGCCGCATCAGCCAGCGCTCCTACAACGACCACGCAGGCGAGATATTCAAGCGCGAGGTGTACACCTACAACGCCGACGGCACGCTCAACAAGGCCGTCGTCTACGACCGCTCAAAGCAGAAAGTGCAGGAAAAGCGCTGGGAATATGACGAACAGGGCTACCCCACCAGCTACACCCTCTACGACTACACCGAAGAGGAGCCGGAGATGTTCGTCACCGTCTACAAGCGCGACTACGACGCCCACGGCAACTGGGTGCGTTGCACCGAGTATGAAGTCCTCGGCGACCGCATGCTCCCCACCTACACCACCACACGCACCATCGATTACTTTTAGGCCATGCACCGCGCCGGTTTCGTGAACATCATCGGCAACCCCAACGTGGGCAAGTCGACGCTGATGAACGCCCTCGTGGGCGAGCGATTGAGCATCATCACCTCCAAGGCACAGACTACCCGCAAGCGCGTCATGGGCATAGTCAATGGCGACGATTTCCAGATTGTCTACACCGACACCCCGGGCATCGTCAACCCAGCCAACAAGCTGCACGAGCAGATGATGGGCTTCGTCGGCACCGCCCTCCAGGACGCCGACCTCTTCCTCCTCGTCACCGAGGTGGGCGAAAGCCTCAAGAACCGCCATGTGCTGCAGCGCGTCATCGACAGTGACACCCCCGTCATCCTCGTCATCAACAAGATAGACCTCTCCGACCAAGCCACCATAAGCGAACGCATCGCCTACTGGCAGGAGCAGATTCCCCGCGCTGTAGTGGTGCCCTGCTCCGCCACTGAAGGGTTCAACGTCGACAAACTCTTTGACCTCATCCTTGAACGACTGCCAGAACACCCGGCCTACTTCCCCAAAGATGAACTCACCGACCGCACCATGCGCTTCTTCGTCAGCGAGATAGTGCGCGAGAAAATACTCCTCTACTACCAGAAAGAGATACCCTACAGCTGCGAGGTGGCCGTGGAAAGCTACGAGGAGAAGGATGGCATAGACAATATCTCGTGCATCATCTACGTCGAGCGCGAGAGCCAGAAAGCCATCCTCATAGGCCATCAGGGAAAGGCCATCAAGAAACTTGGCATCGAGGCACGCAAGGAAATCGAGGAGTTCACCGGCAAACGCTGCTTCCTCGGCCTGCACATCAAGGTCCTCAAGGACTGGCGCAACAGCGACCGCGCCCTCCGCAGCTTCGGCTACGCCCTCGAAGACTAAATGTTTTTTTTGATGACCAAGCTAAGCGTAAACATCAACAAGGTTGCCACCATACGCAATGCGCGCGGCGGCAACACCCCTGATATCAAGCAATTTGCCATAGACTGCGAGCGCTTCGGCGCACAAGGGATCACCGTACACCCCAGGCCCGACGAGCGCCACATACGCTACAGCGATGTGTACGACATAAAGCCCATCGTGACCACGGAGTTTAACATCGAGGGAAATCCGAAAGGCATATCGAAAAGCAAGCCCTACGGCTTCATAGACCTGGTGAAGGCAATACGCCCAACGCAGGTGACGCTGGTACCCGACGCCGAAGGCGTGCTGACCTCCAACGCCGGTTGGGACACGGTGAAGAACCGGCAGTACCTGTGCGATGTTGTCAAGGAGTTCAAGGCCTGCGGCATTCGCGTCAGTATCTTCATAGACGCCAATCCACAGATGATTGAGAATGCCGCCAAGACCGGCACCGACCGCGTGGAACTCTACACCGAGAGCTACGCATCGCATTATGCCGCCGGGCGCGAAGCTGCCATCGCCCCATTCGTCGAGGCAGCAAAGGTGGCTCGCGACTGCGGGCTCGGCCTCAATGCCGGACACGATCTGTCACTCGAGAACCTCGCCTACTTCCACCAGCAGATACCCTGGGTGGACGAGGTAAGCATAGGCCACGCCCTTATCTCCGACGCCCTCTACCTCGGCATCGAAGAGACCATCCACCGCTACCGCCGCTGCCTGAACTAAGACACTCTGAACTAAAGCAGAGTGGCTTAGTTGGTCACCCCAGCACGGGCGAGGACATGGGCGAGGATTGCGCGATAGCGACGTTCGGTACGGACGTTGTGATATATGAATATGGTATTTTCTGCAATCGATAGGCCGACAAGGCAGCTGCGGCGAAGATTCACCTTGCCGTCACCATGCCTCGGGGCTGGTACGGCAGGGTCTGTATTGCTGCGGAGGGTTAGAATCACTGAACCTGCGCGGTGTTCCACGACATGCGGCATATTCAACTCACGCATCAGGGCCTGCATACCCGCGCTGTCGCGGGCACGGAGGAGGGTAATATCCACGCGTGTGCCATCATCGAGACGACGGTTTGTGAGGCACGCCACTCGCTCCAAATCACCTCGGTCGGCATACCGCCGGTATATGTCAGTCTGCGCTTGAACAGCGAAACCAGTCAAAAACAACAAGACAAGAACAAGATGTTTCATATAGCTGTCTCAAGGGTTTTGTTATACCATTGCTCGACATCGGCAGATGTGAACGAAGGGTCGCTACTGTATGTGTGAGGTGTATCGGCGGCGCGGGCATAGATGCCACCGCCAAGCAGCAGAACGACGGCGATGCATGCCGCCACTCTCCATGTTCGGCGAGCGCTCTTTTTCCGTCGCCCGTGCGCCATGCGAGCCAATGCCAACGACACCAGCACCCGGCTTTCGGCGGGATGTGACATACGGACATCCTCGCTGTCGAGGAACATCCTGCAAAGGTCATCCATCTCATCTTGGGAGATGGTGCCGGCATAATAATCTCTAATCATGTTGTCAATCTTTTCCATATTCTCTCATTGTTTTATGTGCCAAAGCCAGCTGCTTGCGCACCGCCACGGGCGTGCGGCCAAGTTTGAAAGCTACCTCAATGCACGAATAGCCCTCGATGTCATGCAGCTGCACCACGCGGCGTTGCAGGTCGGTGAGAGAATGCAGCAGGTGCTCCAACCCAAAAGGGTCGGTGGTGGCATAGAGCGGCATGGTGGCTGCAATCGCCTCGTGCGCAGCCGTGTGGCGGCCGCTGTCGCGCAGGCGGTGCAGGCAGACATGAGTGACCATGCCGTAAAGGTAACCGCCAACATTCTCTATGTCGCGCCTGTCCGCACGTCGTTCCCAGGCCTGCAGGACCGCCTGCTGCACAGCGTCGCGGGCTTCCTCGCCGTTGTGGAGGAGTGTCCATGCGCGGTGCAGCAGGGCATCGTAGCTGGCCTCGATGGCCTCAGTCAGCTCATGGTCGGTCATCGCAGTGAGATGCATCAGTTCTTGTTTCGGCGTTCCGATGTGAGGATGTAGCTATCCTCGGTCTGCTCGAGGTGCAGTGTCATCTCCTTGCACTCGCCGCGCTGCATGACTGCCAACTGCTCCTTGACGGCGGCTTCGTAGGCGGCGTTGTCCTTGGCCATGGTGACGGTCTGTGTCTCCACGGCGGGCTTGCTGTTGGGTTTCTCGCAGCTGGCCAGCATGGTGCCGGCAGCCATCATCGTCGCGGCCACAAGGCCGCACTTTGCTAACATTGTTTTCATTGTAATTGTTGTTTTAGGGTTACACATTCTCGACGCGTCTATACCCAATAGTGCCCAAAGCGTGCGAAAATGTGAACTATCGAAACAAAAAAAAGAGCATCCCGATGTGGGATGCTCTCTAAAAAGATTGGCGGCGACCTACTTTTCCACAAACAAGTGCAGTATCATCGGCGATGCCGGGCTTAACTTCTCTGTTCGGAATGGGAAGAGGTGAACACCGGCTCCATAGCCACCAAAAGTAATGTTTTTGGCACATTGGCACAAGACATATAAGGGAATCATACGGAAAGTCTTCGGGTAATTAGTACCGCTCGGCTTTGACATCGCTGCCTTTACACCTGCGGCCTATCGAGGTCGTAGTCTTCGACCACCCTGTGACGAAGTCTCATCTTGGGGCCGGCTTCGCA
>JAFXAA010000021.1 GCA_017522105.1 Bacteroidales bacterium
ACGGCACTTCTTCCGCCGAAGGGCGTAGTTCCGCCGCCTCCGCGACGGCACTTCTTCCGCCGAGGGGCGTAGTTCCGCCGCCTCCGCGACGGCACTTCTTCAGTAGTTCTTCAGTAGTTCTTCAGTGTTTGACTGAAGAACTACTGAAGAACTACTGAAGAAATGCCGTAGGGGCTCCGGTGGGGGGCCGGTGGGGATGTCATGGGGTCTTGTAGCCGTTTAGTAGCCGTCTTGTAGCCGTCTTGTAGCCGTTTAGTACGGGTTAAGGACGGATGAAACGGCCCGTGCGGCGAGGGTTGGCGACGGGCAGGGAGCCGACATGTGCCTAAGTGGCGGCTGCGACGTGGGTGAAATGTTAAAATAATATTTTTTTTCGGCATTTGACCAAAAACAATTATATTTGTAGGTCATTTAAAAAGTGTGAAATTAACAAAAAACACTCTATATGAAAAAATTAGCAACTACACTCTTCGCGCTGGCAGCGCCATTTTTGGCCTTCGCCAGCGAGGCTGACCTCGAAATGCCGCAGGGTTTCGCCGCGTCGCAGGACGCCGGCATCCTCTATTGGGGCTTCGCCGTGGTCGTCATCGGCCTGCTGTTCGGCTTCTGGCAGTTCAGCAAGGTGCGCAAGCTCAAGGCGCACAAGTCGATGCTCGAAATCGGCAACGTCATCTTCAAGACATGCTCCACCTACCTCAAGCAGCAGGGCAAGTTCCTGTTGCTCCTCTTTGTCTTCATCGGTGCTGCCATAGCGCTGTACTTCGGCGTGCTGAGCCACATGAGCGGCGGCGCCGTTCTGCTCATCCTGGCATGGACGGTCATCGGCATCCTGGGCAGCTACGGAGTGGCATGGTTCGGCGTGCGCATGAACACCTACGCCAACGCCCGCATGGCCTTCGCCTCGCTGCGCCGCAAGCCCCTCGACCTGCTCAACATACCGCTGCGTGCGGGCATGAGCATCGGCATCGTGCTGATTTGCGTGGAGCTTGTCCTGATGCTCATCATCCTGCTCTTCATGCCCGAGGATCTGGCCGGCAGCTGCTTCATAGGCTTCGCCATCGGTGAGAGCCTCGGCGCCAGCGCCCTGCGCATTGCCGGCGGCATCTTCACCAAGATTGCCGACATCGGAAGCGACCTGATGAAGGTGGTCTTCAAGATTGGCGAGGACGACCCGCGCAACCCCGGCGTCATTGCCGACTGCACCGGCGACAATGCCGGCGACAGCATAGGACCCACCGCCGACGGTTTCGAGACCTACGGCGTCACCGGCGTGGCCCTTGTGAGCTTCATCCTCCTCGCCGTCCCCGACCCCTCGATGCAGGTTAAACTCCTCGTCTGGATCTTCGTCATGCGCATCCTCGGCATCGTGGCCTCCGTGCTTTCCTACTATATCAACGGCGCCATCGCCAAGGCCAAGTACGGCAAGGCCGACGACATCAACTTTGAGCAGCCCCTGACCTCGCTGGTGTGGATCACCTCCATCATGAGCATCATCGGCACCTTCGCGGCCTCCTGGTTCATCCTCGGCGGCCTCGGCAACAACTGGTGGCTCGCCCTGAGCATCATCATCAGCTGCGGCACCCTCGGCGCCGCCCTCATCCCCGAGTTCACCAAGCTCTTCACCTCACCCACCTCGAAGCACGTCAAAGAGGTTGTCAAAGCCTCCGAGCAGGGCGGCGCATCGCTGAACATCCTCAGCGGCCTGGTGGCCGGCAACATGGGCGGTTTCTGGACAGGCATGGTGTTCTTCGTGCTGATGGTCATCGCCTACTTCGCCTCGTCCTTCTTCGGCCTTGGCGAGGTCTTCGGCCCCTACTACAGCATCTTCGCCTTCGGCCTCGTGGCCTTCGGCATGCTCGGCATGGGTCCCGTGACCATCGCCGTGGACAGCTACGGCCCTGTGACCGACAACGCCCAGAGCGTCTACGAGCTTTCCCTCATCGAGGACGACATCGAGAAGACCACCAAGGAAGTGGAGCAGGAGTTCGGCTTCAAGCCCGACTTTGAGAAAGCCAAGTACTACCTCGAAGCCAACGACGGCGCCGGCAACACCTTCAAGGCCACTGCCAAGCCCGTGCTCATAGGTACCGCCGTGGTGGGTGCCACGACGATGATCTTCAGCCTCATCCTAATGATCAACAAGACCCTCGGCATAGCCCCTGAAAGCATCCTCAACCTCCTCAACCCCTACAGCATCCTCGGCTTCATCCTGGGCGGCTGCGTCATCTACTGGTTCACGGGCGCGAGCATGCAGGCCGTGACCACCGGCGCCAACCGTGCCGTGGAGTACATCAAGGACAACATCAAGCTCGACCCCAACGCCCCCAAGAAGGCCGACATTGAGAAGAGCCAGGAAGTGGTGAAGATATGCACCAACTACGCCCAGAAGGGCATGATCAACATCTTCATAGCCATCTTCTGCTTCGCGCTGGCCTTTGCCTGCCTCTCGAGCCCCGAGAGCATCGGCGGCCAGAACGCCGTCTGCCTGTTCATCAGCTACCTCATCAGCATTGCCGTCTTCGGCCTCTTCCAGGCCGTCTTCATGGCCAACGCCGGCGGCGCGTGGGACAACGCCAAGAAGGTTGTCGAGGTTGACATGCAGGCCAAGGGCACCCCGCTGCACGACGCCAGCGTGGTGGGCGACACCGTGGGCGACCCCTTCAAGGACACCTCCAGCGTGGCCCTGAACCCCATCATCAAGTTCACCACCCTCTTCGGTGTGCTGGCCATGGAGATTGCCATCAGCGAAGGTTTCCGCGGCATGGCCCCCTGGTTCGGCGTGGCATTCCTCGTCATCGCCCTGATATTTGTCTACCGCTCCTTCTACAAGATGCGCATCAAGTAAATCTGCGTAGCAGAACGGAAGATAACACAATAAGCCTCCGGCACAATATCATGCCGGAGGCTATTTTTTTTTGCCAGTATCAAAAAAATGTGTATCTTTGCACCGCAATTTTTGTAATCAACAAGCATATATTATTATATGGAACTGAAAGGTAAAATATCGCAAATCATTGGTGCCGTGGTGGACGTGACGTTCCCCGACGGCGAAGCCTTGCCCGACATCTACACCGCCCTCAGCGTGAAACGCCCCGACGGCACAGACATCATCCTCGAATGCCAGCAGGACATCGGCGAGAACACCATGCGCTGCATAGCCATGGACTCTACCGACGGATTGGAGCGCGGCTTGGAGGTGCTGTCGCTCGGCGGCCCCATCTCGATGCCTGTGGGCGAGAACATCAACGGCCGCTTGTTCAACGTCATCGGCGAGGCCATCGACGGCATGCCGGCGCCGCAGTGCGAGAAACGCTACAGCATACACCGCGAGCCGCCCAAGTTCGAGAACCTGAGCACCAGCCAGGAGATACTCTACACGGGCATCAAGGTCATCGACCTCATCCAGCCCTTCCTGAAGGGCGGCAAGATCGGCCTCTTCGGCGGCGCCGGAGTGGGCAAGACGGTGCTCATCCAGGAGCTTATCAACAACATCGCCAAGAAGTACAGCGGCATGTCGGTGTTCACCGGCGTCGGCGAGCGTACCCGCGAGGGCAACGACCTGCTGCGCGAGATGATCGAGGCCGGCGTCATCAAGTACGGCGACGAGTTCAAGAAGAGCATGGAAGAGGGCAGCTGGGACCTGAGCAAGATTGACAAAGAGGCCCTGAAGGACTCGAAGTGCACGATGGTCTTCGGCCAGATGAACGAGACGCCCGGCGCGCGTGCCCGCGTGGCCTTGGCAGGTCTGACGCTGGCAGAGTACTACCGCGACGGCGACGAAAAGACCGGCGGCCGCGACATCCTTCTGTTCATCGACAACATCTTCCGCTTCACGCAGGCAGGTTCCGAGGTGTCGGCTCTGTTGGGCCGTATGCCCTCGGCAGTGGGCTACCAGCCGACACTGGCCACCGAGATGGGCCTGATGCAGGAGCGCATCACGAGTACCAAACGCGGCTCCATCACCTCGGTGCAGGCTGTCTATGTGCCTGCCGACGACTTGACAGACCCCGCCCCCGCCACCACCTTCGCCCACCTTGATGCACAGACGGTGCTCAGCCGCAAGATTTCGGAGCTTGGCATCTACCCTGCCGTCGACCCGCTCGACTCCACGAGCCGTATCCT
This sequence comes from Bacteroidales bacterium, assembly GCA_017522105.1. GTDB lineage: Bacteria > Bacteroidota > Bacteroidia > Bacteroidales > P3 > Colimorpha. The sequence goes on from JAFXAA010000021.1 coordinate 4,123, forward strand.
CAGCCCCGACATTGTGGGCGAAGAGCACTACGAGACCGCCCAGCGCGTGAAGCAGATGCTGCAGCGCTACAACGAGCTGCAGGACATCATAGCCATCCTCGGCATGGAGGAGCTTGGCGAGCAGGACAAGCTCGTAGTGAGCCGCGCCCGCCGCGTGCAGCGTTTCCTCTCGCAGCCGTTCTTCGTGGCCGAGGCCTTCACCGGCTTGGAGGGCAAGTTCGTCAACATCGAAGATACCATCAAGGGCTTCAAGATGATACTGGACGGCGAGGTCGACTACCTGCCCGAACAGGCGTTCCTGATGGTAGGCACCATTGAGGAGGCCATCGAGAAGGGCGAGAAGATACTGGCAGAAACCAAGTAAACGTTTATCGGTTATATGAAAGTCAAGATTACAAAGCCCGACAGCACGCTTTTCGACGGCGACGCGAAACTCGTGCAGCTGCCCGGCACGGGTGGCAAGTTCGAGATACTGACCGGCCACGCCCCCATAATCTCATCGCTCGGCAAGGGAACGGTGCGCCTCGTGATGGACGACGGCACCGAACAGGCCTTCGACATACGCGGCGGCGTGGTGAAAAGCCAGCAGGACGACCTGATGATATTGGTACAGTGATTCTTTTATTGATTAATAAAAGATAGAGAGGCTCCATATTGGAGCCTCTCTATCTTTTTAGATATTATGTCAGCGGATGACAACCACTCGTCGAGCTGGTGTATCTCCAGTTTTGACAAAATATACACCCGACGCGTTAACTATGAAAGTCTCATATCGCGAGGTTGCTAGGCGTCGTTCAAGTTGACGTCCGTTAACGTCATAGATGTTTACCATCAGGCCTTCAGCATCTCTGACCATGATTTTACCATCATTGACATTAATGCTGACAAAAGATGGAACCATGTCGTCAATGCCTACATTAGGGGCAAAAGTGGCTACGAGCAATGTGTCGCAAGTGACGATGAAGACATAGATGCTGTCATCATATCCGTCATTCCATCCGGCAAAGTGGTAGCCAGCATTTGAAGTAGCCGTTAAGGTAACTGTAGTTCCTTCAACATATTCGCCAGAGCCTGTGACGGATCCCATGGCGTTGTTGTTTGAGACAGCGGTTACGGTATATGTAGGTAGTGGATCGGTGGCGAATGTGGCCACGACATGAAGTATCATGCCAGCCATTGTTGCGTCGAAGTATCGCGTCAACGTTTCTTCGTCATCAGTTATGGCCCCATTGACACTCCATCTCTCGAAATGATTTCCTGTAGTGGCTATTGCTGTGGCAGAGAAGACATCGCCAGGATAGAAGTGGTAGCTACCAGGCAACGGGTCTGTAGTGCCCATGAGTACATCATTGACGCTCAACATTACAGTGATGCTATCGTAGTGGCTCACCGTTAGTGTGAGTGTCTCAGTACTATCGCACCCAGCGGCGTTTACAGTGGTGTTGGAATATACTCCGCTTTCTGTGTATGTGGTACCGCGCCATTCAAAGCTGTCGTAAACTGTAGCAATGGTGTCAAGGGAAGTACTGCGGCGTATAGTCAGTGCCAAAGTCACAGTGCTGTCGCATCCTGCGACATTCTCCGTCAGGTAAGTGGCCGTGCTGTTGCTCGCAGTGTAAGTGATGCCGTTCACCCACGTGTAGCTGTCGCAGTGGCTCTGCACATCGGTTCCCGTGCTGCTGTGGTTCACAGTCAGCACCAAGGTGTCCGTGCCGTCAGTGTACACGCCGCTAACGGTGTACGTCTCGCCGCTCAGCGGCCATGTGTAACTATCACAGACGGCGAGTTCGGTGGTGGCACAATGGTTGACGGTCAGGTGCAGTGTCACCGTGCTGTCGCAACCAGCAGCGTTGGTTGTGGTGTAGGTGGCCTCGTTGGTGGAGGCGGTGTACACCGTGCCATGCCACATGTAGCTGTTGCACGCCGTCACGGTCTCCGTTCCGGCAGTGCTGCGGCGTATAGTCAGTGCCAAAGTCACAGTGCTGTCGCAGCCGCTGACGTTCTCCGTCAGGTGCGTGGCCGTGCTGTTGTTCGTCGTGTACGTCACGCCGTCCACCCACGTGTAGCTGTCGCAGTGGCTCTGCACGTCGGTCCCCGTGCTGCTGTGGTTCACGGTCAGCACCAGGGTGTCCGTGCCGGCGGTGTACACGCCGCTGGCGGTGTACGTCGCGCCGCTCAGCGGCCACGTGTAGCTGTCGCACACCGTGAGCTCCGTCGTGGCGCAGTGGTTGATGGTCAGATGCAGCGTCACAGTGCTGTCGCAGCCCGCGGCATTGGTCGTGGTGTACGTGGCCTCGCTCGTCGAGGCGGTGTACTCCGTACCGTGCCACACATAGCTGTTGCACGCCGTCACGTTCTCCGTGCCCGTGTTGCTGTGGTTCACGGTCAGCGCCAGCGTCACCGTGCTGTCGCAACCCTTCGTCGTGAGGGTGTCGAAGCTGTAGCTGCCGCTCGCCGTGTAGGTCGTGCCTTTCCACGTGTATTCGTCGCAGGCCGTCACGCTCATGACCCCCTGTCCGCTGTGGTTCACGGTCAGCGTCAGCGTCACTGTGCTGTCGCAGCCCTTCGCGGTGAGGGTGTCGAAGGTGTAGCTGCCACTCGTCGTGTAGGCAGTCCCTTTCCACAGGTATTCGTCGCAGGTCGTCATAGTCTCGACGCCCTGCCCGCTGTAGTTCACGGTCAGGTGCAGCGTCGTCGTGCTGTCGCACCCCGCGGCGTTGGCGCTGGTGTACGTAGCCTCATTTGTCGAGGCGGTGTACTCCGTGCCGTGCCACGTGTAGCTGTCGCACGCCGTCACGCTCTCCGTGCCGCTGCTGCTGCGCCGTATGGTCAGCGCCAGCGTCACCGTGCTGTCGCACCCCTTCGTCGTGAGGGTGTCGTAGCTGTAGCTGCCGCTCGTCGCGTAGGCCGTGCCCTTCCACGTGTAGCTGTCGCAAGCCGTCGCCGTCTCGCTCCCGGCTCCGCTGTGGTTCACGGTCAGCGCCAGCGTCACCGTGCTGTCGCAGCCCTTCGCGGTGAGGGTGTCGAAGGTGTAGCTGCCGCTCGTCGTGTAGGTCGTGCCTTTCCATGTGTATTCGTCGCAGGCCGTCAGCGTCTCGCGGCCCTGACCGCTGTGGTTCACGGTCAGCGTCAGCGTCGCCGTGCTGTCGCAGCCGGCCGCGTTGGTGGTGGCGTGGGTGTACTCGCCGCTCTCCGTGATTGTCTCGCCGTTCCACAGGTAGCTGTCGCACGCCGTCGCCTGCACCTCGCCCACGGTGCTGTGGAGCACCGTCAGGTGCAGCACATAGCTGCTGTCGCATCCGTAGAGGCTCGCGAAGGTGCGCGTCGCCGTGTCGCCGCTGGACGTGTAGGTGGCTCCGCGCCAGGCGTAGCTATCGCAGGCCGTGGCTTCTTCCACAATGACGGTGTCGCGGCACAGACGCTCCCAGTAGGCCGTCAGCACGGTGTCGCTCATTACCTCTACCTTGCGTGGGTTGGCGGCGTTGCCGTCGTTCCAGTGGCTAAACACGTAGCTCGCCGCCGGTGAGGCCGTCAGTGTGGCTGTATCGCCTATGGTGTATGTGCCACTACCACTCACAGTGCCGTGGATGATATCGTCGCTCTGTGCAGTCACCGTGTACTGCACTCGCAGGCGCAGCTCAAAGGTGTCGGTCACAGTTGTGCTGCAGCCGCGGTTGTTGGTGTAGGTGTAGCTAATCTCATACAGACCCATGGCGTTGCGCGAGGGGTTGAAGAGGGTTGCCGTGTTGCCGTTGATGGCATAGGTGCCGCCGGTCGGCGTGGCCTGGAAGCGTGAGGCAAGAGTAAAAGCAGTCTCGTCGGTGAAGACGAATCGGCGCTTGTGCATAGCCACCTCTGGCAGGCTGTACACAGTCATCGTCAGCTGGTTCGACACCGCGCTGTCTGCCGTTGCGCATGGGTTATACACGCGCACTTTGGCACGTATGCGGTCGCCGTTGCGCAGGTCGGCCAAATAGATGGTGTCGGCAGTGATGCCGGGCATCAGCGTGTCGTTGCGATACCACTCTAAGCGGGCATTGTATTCGGCTGCACGCTGCATGGCGGCCACAAAGCGCACCTCGGTGCCTTCGCACACACTGTTGCGGTCGCGGCTGATGCTGACGGTGGGGTTCTGCGTGCTGCGCACAACGATGGTTTTGCTGTAGGTGTTCTGGCATGTGGCGTCGTTCCCAACGCCGAGGGTCAGTTCGTAGGTGCCGGGCTGCGTATAGGTGTAGGTGATGTCGCCAGCCGTGTTGTCATCCACGGTGCCGTCGCTCTGCATATCCCATTTGTACTGTGTCAGTGCCGAGGCTCCATCGGTCTCGTCGAGGATGATTATCTGTTCGCCTTGGCACACGGTGTCACTGCCTATGAGCGAGAACATAGGCGTGGGGGCGTTGCAGTAGGTCTTGATGTAGGTGGGGCTCCACATCTTGCCCGCACGGGCTCGGATGCAGAGGGTGTGCAGACCATCGCTTGTGGGCACGGTGACGTTGCTGATGTTCACCATAGCCACCTCGCCAGGGGTGAAGGCAATAGGGGTCGCCTGGCCGTAGCCCGGGTCGTTGTCCCAATAGTATTCGGCATAGTCGGCGCCCTGGCCCACAAAGACCTCGTGGAAGTAGGTGGGGCTCCACTGGCCGTTGCCAGTGCGTGCACGCAGGGCCAGACGGTGCACGCCCGTGGATAGACCGGCTGTGCTGAGCTGTGCGGCACTGATGGTAACCATGCTGCCTGGCGTGAAGCCGGTAAGTGGTGTAGCCTCACCATAGGCGGGGTCAGCGTCGTCCCAGTAGTATTCCACCTGAGTGACGCCAGCGCCATTGACGAGTACATCTTGCCAGTAGACGGGGCTCCACTGGCCGTTCAGACCGCCAGCCTTGGCGCGGAGACCTATGCGATGGTAGCCGTCGCTGATGCCTGTGGCGGAGAGTTGTGCGTTGTTGACAGTAACGGTAGCACCAGGCGTGAAGGCAGTGTACTGGATGCCTTGACCGTAGGCGGGCACCGTGTCATAGAAGTATTCCACCTGCACTACGCCAGCGCCATTGACGAGTACATCTTGCCAGTAGACGGGGCTCCACTGGCCGTTCAGGCCGCCAGCCTTGGCGCGGAGACCCAAGCGGTGGTAGCCATCGCTGATGCCGGTGGCGGAGAGTTGTGCGTTGTTGACGGTAACGGTAGTACCAGCGGAAAATGCTGTATACTGGATGCCTTGGCCGTAGGTAGGCACCGTGTCGTAGAAGTATTCCACCTGCACAACGCCAGCGCCGTTGACGAGGACATCCTGCCAGTAGACAGGGCTCCACTGGCCATTCAGGCCGCCTGCCTTGGCACGTAGACCCAATCGGTGGTAGCCGTCGCTGATACCGGTAGCATAGAGTTGCGCGTTGTTGACGGTTACGGTGGTGCCGGGCGTAAAGGCAGTGTACTGAATGCCTTGGCCGTAGACGGGCACCGTGTCGTAGAAGTATTCCACCTGCACCACGCCCTTGCCGTTGACCAGCACCTGCTGCCAGTAGGTGGGGGTCCACATGCCGTTGGAGCCTGCGCGGGCGCGGAGGCCGAGGCGGTGGTAGCCGTCGGAGATGCCTGTGGCGGAGAGTTGCGCGTCGTTTATTGTCACCGTGCTGCCTGTAGCCGTGGCGGCGTAGGTGCGGCCCTGACCAAAGCCTGGGTCGGTGTCATAGAAGTACTCTATGCGGCTCACCTGCGGCCCTACGACCACACGGTGCAGACCTACCGAAGACCACACTCCATGACTGGAGCGGCTGCGGATGCCCAGCGTGTGGATGCCTGCGCTGAGGCCGGCGGTGCTGATGGTGGTGTTGATATTGACCTGGTTGGCGGCACTCCACCCCGTGATGGGCGTGCCGTGGCCGCGGCCAGGGTCAGTGTCCCAGTAATACTCCACGCGACTCACCGTCTGGCCCATCGCCGTGGCCGCCAAGGCCACCAGCAACAGGCAAGTCGATAATCCTTTGCGAAGAGTATTCATTACTGCTGCACTTTAATCTTGAACGATGCGTTGATGGTGTTGTTGCTCGACGGCGTCTCGTCAATCTGGGCGTCGTAGATGTAGGGGCGATACTGCGGTATACCTGCAGGCTGATATGCACGGCTGCCATTCACCTGACCGTAGGCACCGCAAGTGGTACCGTTCACACCAGCACCCACAGCTGGGCCGTTGGCTTTATGCTTGTATTTCTCCTCAAGGGTGTTGGCACCGTTCCAGATAAGCACATCCTCGACCTTGGTGTTGAAGACGCAGTTTAGAAACTCCGCATTATTTCTACTTGACAAAATATTGTTATTTATGTTATTGTTATTTCCTCCTGTGATGGTAAAATCTTTATACCATGTTGTATCAATAGTTTGGTCCGGATTATTAGTTGTTGAAAACCCTTCATTTGAATTAATAACAATATTATTATAAATTTGACTTGAGTATAATCTATAAATAACATCCCAGTTAGTAGATGTTGGGGTCCCCATTATGGTGTTGTTTCTTACAGTCCAATTTAAATAGTTATCATCGCGACCTGAATTAGTAATACATCCAATAATAATATTATTCTCTACAATCCAATTTAAGCAAGTAGCATAAAACCCCTGCCCAAGTCCATTATTAAAGGAACCGTTTATATAACAGTCATATATGTGAGCATTGTTTCCTTGAGTAGAGATGCCACCATCAATATAGCAGCTTCCAATAATCACATTATCATTGTGAACTGTTATTTTTCGTAGGAATTTACATCCATATATTTTTGTACCAAGAGAAGTTATGTCCACATTATTTGAAAAAATCACCTCACTATTGTCCATTGTATTAATTTGGTTTAATGAAAGATAATAGCCAGACCCAATCAGTATAAGTTGCTTAGAAATATTAATAGCAGAGACCTCATAATGCCCCGGTTCTATATAAAGAGTATCCCCAGCAAAAACTGTGTTGCTGGCCACAGCGTCAGCCACGCTGAGGAAGTTAGCTCCCGCCTCGGACTTGGAGCAGACGCGCCACGAGGTGGCATTCACACTGCCGCACACTACCAGCGCGGCAATACCCATAAGTATGGTTTTCTTCATTGTTGTTCTTCGCCGGTTATATACCATCGGCCCCTCGGTGTTTGATTGTTAATTATTCTCTCATCCAATGAAGACTACACAAAAAAGAAGCGCGGGTCAAACGTCTCATCGTTTATCCCGCTACTGAGGCTCTCGCATGCCTACCAACCGAGGATAAACAATGCCGAGCCCACGCTGTGATGGTATACACATTCTATGCATACTCACACCATTAGGCGCCGTCCATTGTCTTACCGTGCGGTTGGTGTTGAATTTGCGAGATTCAGTAGCCGCAGATAAAACGCTCTCTCAGCGTCTTTTTCATCATGTCCTGTCGCACAGCTTAACCCTTTCCAAGGCTTGCACGGCAAGCATTACGCCCGCCCCTCAGCCCGTCAAAGGCTCGACTGTTGACGCTGCAAAGTTACTAATAATCCCCGACGTGGCCAAATTTTTTTTTCAACAGCCATTGGGTGGCATTGCAATGTCAACGAATGCAAATCAGGGGAAGGGTATTGATATGGATTGTTTTATACTGGTGAAAAGTATTTCCGATATGTACACTATGTTAACACGCCCCCCCAATGCCGTACCAACTCCGTTGAGGAAGCGTAGGGATGCGACGAGTCGAAGTGGGAGAAGAAACCACTGACTGGGTTCTATAAATATATATATGTATCGGGCGTGACTACCGAAATGAGTCGTAGGCGTGGCTAAGTTGATGACGGGGATATGGTGTGGCGATGGGCGACAAATGGATAAAATGATACATGGGTACAATTTTTCATGAGGTTTTGCGTTTTACAGCGCATGAGACGATTGTTACCCATAGCCTTGGTGGCCGCGCTGGCGGCATGCACGCCACACAGCCACGACGACAAGCAGATATTCCGATACAACGAAAGTGCGGGCATTGCCACGCTCGACCCGGCTTTTGCCAAGGACCAGAGCATCATCTGGCCGTGCCGGCAGCTGTACAACGGGCTGGTGGAGCTGAGCACGGTGGACGAGGACGGCGACAGCGCCACAGGGCAAGCCATGCAGGTGCTGCCGTCGATAGCCAAGAGCTGGAGCGTCAGTGCCGACGGGTTGGAATACACCTTCACGCTGAGGGACGACGTGCTGTTCCACAAGAGCCCCCTCTTCGGCACTCCCGACAGCACGCGGCGTGTGGTGGCAGAGGATTTCGTATACAGCTTCGGACGCATCACCGACCCGACGGTGGCATCGCCAGGGGCGTGGATTTTCAGCGGAGTGGAGAAGGTCGAGGCCATGGATGACACGACGCTGAGGATAAGGCTGAAGAGTCCCTTCGCGCCGCTGCTCGGACAGCTGGGCATGGTGTACTGCTCGGTGGTGCCGCACGAGGTGGTGGAGCACTATGGCAAGGACTTCCGCAACCACCCTTGCGGCACGGGGCCGTTCCGTTTCCAGTATTGGAAGGAGGGGGTGAAGCTGGTGTTGCGCAAGAACGAAGACTATTTCGAGCGCGACGAGGAAGGGCGTGCGCTGCCCTACCTCGACGCTGTGGCTGTGACGTTCATCGTGGACAGGCAGACGGTGTTTCTGGAGTTTGTGAAGGGGAACCTCGACTTCATGAACTCGCTGGACGCGAGCTACAAGGATGAGATACTCACCCCCGAGGGGAGGCTGAAGGAGAAGTACGCACAGCGCATAGACATGAGCAGCACGCCATACCTGAACACGGAGTACCTGGGTTTCAACCTTGAGGGCGAGGAGTCGCCGCTGAAGGACCGGCGTGTGCGGCAGGCCATCAACTACGGCTTCGACCGGAAGAAGATGATGCGCTACCTGCGCAACAACATAGGCACCCCCGGGGAAGGCGGCTTTGTGCCCGTGGGGTTGCCCGGGGCAGCGGCTAAGCCTATTTACACTTACGACCCCGAGCGTGCGCGGCAGCTGCTGGCCGAGGCAGGGTACCCGGACGGCAGGGGGTTGGGGAAGATAAAACTGGCGACAACAGCCAACTACCTGGACCTCTGCAAGTACATACAGCAGCAGCTGGGGTTGCTGGGCATGGACATACAGGTTGACGTCAACCCGCCTGCGGCGCTGCGGGAGCAGATAGCGCAGGGCAAGGCCGGGTGGTTCCGCGGGTCGTGGGTGGCCGACTATCCCGACGCCGAGAACTACCTCTCGCTCTTCTACAGCCCCAACCATTCGCCGGCGGGGCCCAATTACACGCGCTTCACGGACAAACGCTTCGACCGCCTATATACCGAGGCGCGACGCACCACGGACACGGCGCGCGCGGCACGGCTGTACGGCCAGATGGACGCCCTCGTCATGGAGCAGGCGCCGGTGGTGGTGCTGTACTACGACCAGATACTGCACTTTACGCACAAGAACGTCAGCGGCCTTCGCACCAACGCCATGAACACCATAGACCTGCGCAGGGTGAGAGTGGGGAGTTGAGGGTGGAGAGT
>JAFXAA010000001.1 GCA_017522105.1 Bacteroidales bacterium
CAGCACGGGCGTCGTGGAGGTGAACCTGCCGAGCACCTGGAGCGGCGTCGAGGTGCACGTCTACGGCTTCGCCATCGGCGCCGGCCGCGACAACCTCGGCCTCGACTCCCCCTCCACCTACATCGGCACCGGCATCGTGGGGTAAGGGGCCAGGGGCTAGTGGACAGTGGTCAGTGGTCAGTGGTTAGTGGACAGTGGCCAGTGGACAGTGGCCAGTGGACAGTGGACAGTGGTCAGTGGACAGTGGTCAGTAGCCAGTGGTCAGTGGTTAGTGGTCAGAGGTTAGAGATGTTCGTTTGGCGCCAACAAAACATTTGTCCCCCTCACTCCCCAATCACTCCCCATCACTTAAAACTCTAAAACCATACGACGCTACAACTCTACGACTCTATGACTCTACGACTTCCAACTTCCCTAACATTCACGCAACCACCCTCCGAAGCAATTCGCAGGGTGGTTTTTTATTGGACAAGAACTAAGCAGGATAACAATAATATCCATTATATGAAGCATGATTATCTTATGCAGTAAGTGCTAGCCATACAACACAAAAACCACAAATTGGTTTGGCTGCAGGTCGACGAGTTCAAGGGATGCCTGAAGACTGTACTGTTTAATCCAAAATGATTCTCCGCGCACACTTTTTTAACGGATGAAGCGTTACTTGGGTATGGTTTGTAAAGAGACACGTGAATTATTGATACGTCTTGCCGACCGCTACGAGACTCCGGAGTTCATCGTCGGCGATCCCTCGTGGTGGATGCACCAGGTGCAGGGAACCCTTAACCAGGAGGCCACGGCCTTCGTGGCTTCGGCCCTGAGCTACGGCAGCCGCTCCCAGTTCATGCCCAAGATAGAGACCTTGCTCGACTATGCCGGAGGCGATATGCACCGATGGCTTGCCGACGGCGCCTATGCCGACCGTTTCCGCTGCGGCGACGCTTCCTGTTTCTATCGGCTCTACAATTGCGGTGCCATGCGCGCTTTCTTCGATGCCTACGGCAGCCTTCTCGCTGCTTACGGCTCGCTGGGCGAGTATGTGCGGCGTGAAGGCAACGGCACGGGCCTCGGCGCCGTGGAAGCTGTCTGCCGCTGGTTCGCCGCTCATGGCGCCTCCACGGTGGTGCCCAAGGATGCCACGTCGTCGTGCAAGCGTGTCTGCATGTTTCTCCGCTGGATGGTGCGCGACGGTTCGCCCGTCGACCTCGGCCTCTGGAAGGACATCATCGACCGCCGCACCCTCATCATGCCCATGGACACGCATGTACTCACCGAGGCCATGAAACTCGGTCTGCTGCAGAGCCGCAGCGCTTCCATGAGCGCCGCACTGAAGCTCAGCGCCGCCATGCGCGAGGTGTTTCCGGACGACCCCCTGCGTGGCGACTTCGCTCTCTTCGGCCTTGGGGTGGGGTAGTGGTTACAGGTTATAGGTTATAGGTTATAGGTTATAGGTTATAGGTTATTGGTTATCGTGGAGGTGCTGCGCCAGCACACAATAACCAATAACCTATAACCAATAACCTATAACCATTAAAAGCTGAACACCGCCCCGAAGCTGGCAAGGAATGGCAGCTGGTTCACGCGTTCATGCGTGGCGCGGTTGTAGTAGAAGATGTTTTTACGGCTGTACACGTTGGTGGCGCTGGCGCTGAGTTCAAGCAGCGAGCGCTTGCCTATAGATATTTTCCACTTCACTCCGAGGTCCAGGCGGTGGTAGTTAGGCAGGCGTCCCTGGTACAGCTCGGCGTAGTGTATGCCGTAGTGGCCGTTCTCCTGCCTGTAGTCGCTCACTATGCCGCTGGGGAACATCAGGCTCTGGAACACACCCTGCGTCTGTGTGAAAGGAAATCCGCTGCCGAAGCTCCAGCGTGCGCTGAGCTCCCACTGGCGCTGGTCGCCGAGGGCGTAGGTGCCGAGGATGTTCACCGTGTGGCGCCGGTCGTAGTGGGGGGTGTAGGTCTGCACCTCGTCCTGGCGCTGCACGTAGCCGAGCGAATAGGTGGCCCAAAGGTAGAGGCGCTCCAGGTCCACCTGTGCGCTCACGTCGAAGCCCGTGGCAAAGCCTCTCTCCACGATGAAATCCGTCATCAGGTATTCCGGCTTGGCATAGGGGCCGCTGCGGTAGGCCATGTCGTTGGGGTCGTACATCTTGTTGCGGTTGGCGTTGATGAGCTGGTCGAAGTACTTGAAGTAGCCCTCGGCGTTCAGCGTCACGTGCTCGCCCAGATTGTATTCCACTCCCAGCACCGCGTGTTTGGCCTTCTGGGTGTAGGTGCTCACCTCTTTGCCCAGGAAGCTCTTGGTGATGTTCAGGTCTGACGACCCTGTGAGGAAACCCGTGAAGAGGTTCACGATGTCATTGTCGCTGCGTGCGTCGAGGAATATCTGGCTGTAGAAACCTCCGGCGAACTTCACGCGCAGGTTGTCGCTGATGTTGTATTTGGCTGCTATGCGAGGCTCGGGACTCACGTGGTTCAGCGTGGCGTAGTAGACGATGCGCACTCCGGGGTCGAGCAGCAGGCGTCCGGTGTTCAGCTTGTAGGTGATGAAGGCCGACAGGTTGGTCGAGGGCTTCTCCTGCGTGGTGCTGTAGCCGTACTGGTTGACGAAGTGGTAGTTCGTGTGGTAGCCCTCCATGCTCAGGCCGTAGCGCAGTTTGTTGCTGCCTATGAAGTTGGTGATCTGGAGGTTCATGTTGAAACCGCCTATCTCGCTGTATTTTTTGTCCGCCGTGCCGTCGTCGAGGTTGATGTGGTAGTTGCTGTAGGCTATGGAGCCGTCAAGTATGGCCGAAGCTCCCGTGACCAGCGTGAAGTTGGTGCCGGCGCCGTAGTTCTGCCAGTGGTAGTCGGCCAGGCTCTGGTAGCCCAACACCTGGTCGTCGAAGCGGAACCCGAAGAGGTTGACTTTGCTGCCGGTGCCGCTGTTGATCGAGAGCTTGCCGTAGATGTCGAGGAAGTCGAACGGCAACCCGCCTTCAATGTAGGGGTAAAGCTTCTTCGATGTATGGGAGAGGTAGGAGTTCTTGGCGGTGACGAGGTAGGTGATGGTGCTCTTTGAGATCTCCGACTCGCGCTTCAGCGGCCCTTCCAGTATCAGGCTCGCGCCGAAGGTGTTGAGCCCCACCTTGCCGCTGTGGCGCCGCTTGTTGCCGTCGCGCGTGGTGATGTCCATCACCGACGACAGCCTGCCGCCGTACTCGGCCCCGAAGCCACCTGTGTAGATGTCGGCGTTCAGGATGACGTCGGTCTCGAATATCGAGTACAGGCCTATGCTGTGGAATGGGTTGTACACTATCATGCCGTCCAGCAGGCACAGGTTCTGTATCATCGAGCCGCCGCGGATGTAGAGCTGTCCGCCCTGGTCGCCCGTGGAGCTCACGCCCGGCAGCACCTGCATGTACTGCGCTATGTCGGCCTGTCCGCCTATCGACGGCATTTGCTGTATCTGCGCCGCCGTCACCTTCTCCACGCTCACCTGCGTCTGCATCCGCTTCTCTTCCACCTTGCTGTCGCTGATCACCACCTCCTTGAGCATCTGCGACGAGGGCTTCAGGCGTATGGTCTTGGTGACGGGTTTGGTGTTCGTGACCGTCAGCGTCTCGTTGTACTCCTCGTAGCCCATGAAGCGCACGCGCAGAGTGTAGGTGCCGTAGGGTATCTTGTTGATGAGGAAGAATCCGCTGAGGTCCGTGGCGCAGCCCAGCGGGGTCTGCTTCACTGCCGCACCCGGCGCCTCGTCGGCGCGCACCAGCACCACGTTGGCAAAGGGGATGGCCTCGCCGTTGGCATCGTCGAACAGGGTGCCGCGCACCGTTCCCTGCCCCATGGCGACAAGGCTAAAGAGCACATTGAGTATGATGATTGTTGCTATCCGCTTCATTTCTCGTTTGTCATTTCTCTTTCAATGAATTACTTTGAACACCAGTTCTTTGAGCAGCTCGCCGTCGGTCACCGTGCCGCTGTTGCGGACGCCCTTGCTCCGCAGGTCGGCCTCGTAGAGGTAGCCTATGCACGAAGCCAGCTTGCCGAGGCTGTAGTTGGCGGCGGCCTGCGCATAGTCCTTGACGAACATCGGCGCGCAGCCCAGCACCTTTGGCGCATCGCTCTTGTTCTCCAGCTGGTGGTATATCATCACCTTGAGGAACCAGCCGTAGAGTGCCGGCAGCACCATCTGTATCGGCGCCGCCTTGGGGTTGGAGGCGAAATAGTTCACTATGCGGTTGCACATCACGGGGTCGCGGCGCCCGATGGCTTTCTGCAGCTCGAAGACGTTGTAGTCCTTGCTGATGCCCACCTGCTGCTCCACCAAGCGCTCGTCTATCGTACCTCCTTCGGGCACCAGTGGATAGAGCTTCGACAGTTCGTTGGCCACCTTGCCAAGGGCTGTGCCCAGGAAGTCGGCCAGCATCACGGCGGCTTTGTCGCCGATGTTGCGCCCATGGGCTGCCACCTCGCTCTTGATCCACGCAGGCACCTGGTTGTCATACACCTTGGGTGTCTCGTAGACCACGCCGGCGGCGGCGATGGCCTTGTAGGTCGCCGTCCGCTTGTCCAGCGTTCCGTGGCGGTAGCACAGCACCAGCACCGTCTGCGGCGACGGCTGCTTCAGGTATGGCACCAGGTGTTCCCACTGCCGTTTGTCGATGCCCTGCGCCTCCTTCACCAGCACCAGGTGCACCGGCGACATCATCGGGAAGCGTTTGCAGTGGCCCACGACGGTCTTCATGTCCACGTCGCGCCCGTAGACCACCGTCTGGTCGAAGTCGCGCAGCGTCGGGTCGACGATGTGCTCCTCCATCCAGTCCGACACCTGGTCTATGTAGTAGTCCTCCTCGCCCATGAGCAGGTATACGGGGCTGTATTTGCCGCTCTTGAGTTCTGCAATCAGCTGTTTGTCAGTCAGTGCCATTGTTCCGTCGCTCTATTTTCTGTCGTCAAAAGTACAAAAAAATTCCGATATGGAGGAATATATTTCAAGCCATGGTATTGTGCTGACATTCAGTTTACTGTGGGTGTTTGTTACTCTTAATGCATTGATTTACAGCCTTTGGGCGGAGTCCCTACGGAGTCCCTACGGAGCCCCTACGGCCGTTCTTCAGTGGAAAGCCGTCCGGGGGGCGTGTAGGGGTCGTGGGGGCTCCGAGGGGGCGACGGAAGGGAGGGGCGGAAAAAAAAATTTGCCATGTCGGCGAATTGTCGTACCTTTGCAAATTAATTTTTAAAGGACAACAACATGCAAGAGCCTACCAGATTGTTTGACCTGCTTGAGTGGCGCCGCGAATTGCATCCCGAGCGCCCGGTGTTCAAGTTCAAGGAAGACGGCGAGTGGAAGAGCCACTACATCGACGAATATATCGAGAAATCGAACCTCATAAGCTATGCCCTGATGCACCTCGGCGTGAAGAAGGGCGAGAACATAGGCCTCATCAGCGCGGGGCGCCCGGAGTGGAACTACGTGGACTTCGGCGTGCAGCAGACTGGTGCCGTGCTGCTACCCATCTACCCGACCATCAGCGAGGACGACTACCAGTACATCCTCAACGACGCCGACGTGCGCCTGCTGGTGGTGGAGACCCCGGCGCTCTACAAGAAAATCAGCAACATACGCGAGAAGCTCCCCAAGCTGGAGAACCTGTGCACCATAGTGCCCATGGAGGGCGTGCGCAGCATGGAGGACATCTATGAGATCGGGCGCCAGTACCTTGCCTCGCACCCCGACGCCCCGCAGCGCCTGCAGGCGATGAAGGACAGCCTGACGACCGACGATGTATGCACGATGATCTACACCTCCGGCACCACGGGGACGCCCAAGGGCGTCATGCTGGCCCACCGCGGCCTCATCATGAACGTGCAGGAAATCAAGGAGAGTCCCAGCAAGACGTGGACGCGGGCCCTCTCGTGGCTGCCGATGTGCCACATCTACGAGCGCATGATGGGCTACCTCTACCAGTGGCTCTGCTTCGAGATTGCCTATGCCGAGAGCATCGCCAAGGTGGGCGACAACTGCAAGGAGCTGCGCCCCCACATGCTGGCCTGCGTGCCGAGGTTCATCGAGAAGGTCTACGACAAGATCTACCGCAAGGGCGAGAAGATGACCGGCGTGAAGAAGAAGATTTTTGACTGGGCCATCAACCTGGCTCTGGAGTACGACCTCGACGAGAGCAAGCTCTCGCTGTGGTACAAGCTGCAGAGGGCTGTGGCCGACAAGTTGGTGTACAAAGAGATACGCGAAAATATGGGCGGCGAGCTGGGCATGCTTGTCAGCGGTGGCGCCATCATTCAGCCGCGCCTGACGCGCTTCTTCTCCTGCGTGGGCCTCGACCTCTACGAGGGCTATGGCCTCACCGAGACGTCGCCGCTCATAGCCGTCACCAACAGCAACAAGGCTGGCCGCAAGATAGGCTCCGTGGGCTTCGCCATGCGCGAGATAGAGGTGCGCATCGACCCCGAGACCAGCGAGATACAATGTCGCGGCGGCAACGTGATGAAGGGCTACTACAAGCAGCCCGAGCTGACGGCGCAGGCCATAGACCCCGACGGCTGGTTCCACACCGGCGACACGGGCTACTTCGACCCCGACGGCTACCTATTCATCACAGGACGCACCAAGAGCATGTTCAAGACCTCCATGGGCAAGTTCATCAACCCCGAGGTGATCGAGGAGAAGATGAAGCAGTCGCCCTTCATCCTCGACATGATGGTGGTCGGCGCCGAGCAGAAGTTCGCCGCGGCCCTCGTGGCACCCGATTTCGACATGCTGAAGGATTGGTGCCGCCGCCACGGCGTCAGCGCTCAGACCCCCGCCGAGATGATTGCCGACAAGGTGGTCATCGCACGTTTCCAGAAGGTGATGGACAAGTACAACGCCGAGCTGGGGGTGACCGAGCAGGTGAAGCGCTTCGCCCTGGTGGCCGACACGTGGAGCGAGGCCAACAAGATGCTCACGCCCACGCAGAAGCTCATACGCCGCAACGTGGAGGCTGCCTACAAGGAGCAGATAGAGGCTCTGTTCAAGTAAGAGTGGCTGCGGCGAGTGGTGAAGAATAGAACAAGCTGATGGATATAGCCCTTTCCGGCCATTACGGCTACAGGCGGCTGTTGCGCACGGCGGCGCCGTGTGTGGCGATGATGCTTGTCTCGTCGGTCTACGGCATCGTGGACGGCCTGTTTGTGTCCAATTTCGCGGGCACGACGGGCTTCGCGGCGGTGAACCTGATGTGGCCCGCCATCATGGTGCTCGGCGCGCTGGGCATGATGGTGGGCAGCGGTGGTGCCGCCCTGGTGGGCAAAATCAAGGGCGAAGGTTACCCCCTCAAGGCCGACCGTGTCTTCACCATGCTGGTGCGTTTCCTGGGTTGCATGGGTGTGGCCGTGGGCGCGTTGTTCGCCCTCTTCGCTCCGACGATAGCGCGATGGCTGGGTGCCGACGACGCCATGGCTGCCGATGCGGTGGTCTACAGCCGCATCTGCATGGCCGGCATGCCTTTCTTCATGATGCAGAACGCCTTCCAGTCGTTCTACATGGCCGCCGAGCGGCCGCAGCTGGGCACCTGGATGAGTGTGGCCAGCGGCGTGGTGAACATTGTGTTCGACGCCCTGTTTGTGGCCCTGCTGGGCTGGGGCGTGGCCGGAGCTGCGGTGGCGACGACCATGGCGCAGGTGGTGGGTGGCGGATTCCCGCTGCTCTACTTCAGCGTGCGGCGCATCAACCGCGGCACCCTGCACCTGATGCGGGGCTCGCGCACCATCTGGCCCTACATCGGACAGGCCTGCACCAACGGCCTGTCGGAGTATGTGGGGGCCATCTCGCTGAGCCTTGTCAGCATCTGCTACAACCTGCAGCTGATGCGCTATCTGGGCGAGGACGGCGTGGCGGCCTACGGCGTGGTGATGTACATCTCGTTTGTGCTGGCGGCGTTCTTCATAGGCTACAATATCGCGCTGACGCCCGTCGTCGGCTACCACTACGGTGCCGGCGACCTCGGCGAACAGCGGTCGCTGCTGCGCAAGTCGCTGGTAATCATCTTCGGCGTCGGCATGGTGCTGACGGCGCTGGCCGAGCTGCTGGCTGGGCCGGCGGCGCGCCTCTTTGTGGGCTATGATGCGGCGCTTGCGGCACTCACCACACGTGCCATACGCATCTATTCGCTGTGTTTCCTCATCTGCGGCTGGAGCATGTTCGCCTCGGCACTCTTCACGGGCCTGCAGAACGGCGTGGTCAGCGCCGCCGCGGCCTTTGCGCGTTCGCTTGTGTTCGAGATGGCCGCCGTCTGGGCCTTGCCCGCCCTGGTGGGCATCGACGGCATCTGGTGGGCTGTCAACGTCAGCGAGGTGCTGACGCTCATCTTCTGCGCCTTCCTCCTGCTCCGCTTCGCCCCACAGCTGGTCCGCCGCAGGGGGAAGTGAATTAAGACGTGGGGGTGTCAGCGGAGGCGGTGGCGGAGGAAGTTGCTGCGGGTGGCGGCGAAGAAGAGGGCGACACCGAGGGCGTGGACGATGGCCACGGCGACAAAGGCGGCGGTGTAGCCCACATGCTCGGCGATGATGCCGCCCAGGAGTATGCCGAGGCCCAAGCCGAGGTCCCAGCCGGTGAGGATGGTGCTGTTGGCTGTGCCTCGCTCGTTGTGGTGGGCAAGGTCTACAATCATGTTTTGCATCGAGGGCCACATGTGGCCGTTGCCGAGGCCTATGAGCAGTGCGGAGCCGTAGTAGCCCACGGGGTTGTGCACCACAGCGAAGAGCAGGTATCCGAGGGTGGAGATGATGATGCCTTCGGCGGCGTTGTGCACCACCTTGCCCTGTCGCAGGGCGCGGCCGCCCTGGATGCGCGACAGCATCAGTCCGCCGCTGAGTATGGCGAAGTAGGCACCTGTGCCGGTGGTGATGCCGAGGGTCTCTTTGCTGTAGATGGCCAGGTAGTTGCTCAGCACGCCATAGCAGAAGCCGAAGACCACCACGTTGAGCCCCACCAGCCATCCACGCACCAGGAAGAAGCGGTCGAGCGACAGCTTCTTCTTGTCCTGCATCAGCTGTCGTTCGGGTAGCTTGATGGTGGCGTCGACGGCGAAGCCCACGAGGGCCACCGCCAGCGCCAGGAGGAAGAGCAGCTGGAAGCTGTGCGTCTGCGTGTAGACGTAGACGCCTATGGTGGGTGCGATGGCGGTGCCGAGGTTGTTGCTCAGGCCGTAGTATCCTATGCCCTCGGTGCGGCGGCTGGAGGGCAGCACGTCGATGGCCACCGTGCTGTTGGCCACCGACGAGGCTCCGAAGGGTCCGCCGTGCAGCGTGCGCACCAGGAAGAAGAGCAGCAGCGAGCCCGCCACCATGTAGCCGCCGAAGATGACGGCGTTCAGCGCCAGCGCCAGCAGCAGCACCTTCTTGCGCGGGAAGCTGTCGGCCAGGTAGCCGCTGAATGGACGCACCAGCAGTGCCGCCACGATGTAGCCCGACAGCACGAGGCCTATGGTGTCCTTGGTGGCGCCGAACTGTTCGCTGAGGTAGAGCGGCAGCAGCGGCGTCAGCAGATAGCCGGAGAAGGCCATGGTGAAGTTGGCCACCATGACCTTCCAGTAGTTGGCGTTCCAGAGACGGTCCTGATGCATGGACGTTTACTTTTTGCGGCGACGAGTCTTGCCGGACTTGCCGGAGGTGCTGGATTTATTGGGTTTGCTGGGTTTATTGGGTTTGGTGGGTTTGCGGGAGGGCTCTTCCTCCACGAGCTCAAAGTCTATTTGCTTCTTCAGCATGTCGACGCGCTTGACGCGGATGTTGACGGGGTAGCCGAGCTTGTAGGTGCGGCCGTGGCGGCGGCCGATGACCTGGTAGTTGTCCTCGTCGAGCATGTAGTAGTCGTCCTTGAGGCTGCCGATGGGTATCATGCCCTCGCATTTGTTGCCCTCAATCTCGGCATAGATGCCCCACTTGCTGACACCGCTGATGAGGGCGGGGAAGACCTGTCCCAGCTTGTCGGCCAGGAACTCGGCCTGCTTGTATTTCACGCTGGTGCGCTCGGCGTCGGCGGCTTTCTTCTCCATGACGGAGCAGTGGCGGCAGTAGTCTTCGTACTCGTCGGCGTTGACGCTGGCTCCACCCTCCAGATAGCGCTCCAGCAGGCGGTGCACCATCAGGTCGGGGTAGCGGCGTATGGGCGATGTGAAGTGGGTGTAGTAGGGGAAAGCGAGGCCGTAATGGCCGATGTTCTCGGTGCTGTAGTAGGCCTTGCTCATGGTGCGGATGGCGATGGTGTCTATCATGTTCTCCTCGCCACGGCCGGCGATGTCGCGGAAGAGGTTGTTGTAGCTCTCGGCCAGTGCTTTGCGCGACCCCACCTTCATGCTGAAGCCAAGCTTGGCCACGAACTCCACGAAGGTGTTGAGCTTCTCGGGGTTGGGCTCGTCGTGGACACGGTAGACGAAGGTTCTAGTGGAACTAGTTTTACTAGTTTTGCTAGCTCTACTAGTTTTACTAGGCTTACCTATATATTCGGCCACGGTCTTGTTGGCAAGCAGCATGAACTCCTCGATGAGCCAGTTGGCCTCCTTGCTTTCCTTGATGTAGACTCCTGTGGGATGGGCGTTTTCGTCGAGGATGAACTTCACCTCCTGGCTCTCGAAGTTGATGGCACCGCTCTTGTAGCGTTGGTTGCGCAGCACGGTGGCGATGCCGTGCAGGGCGAGGATGGCGTCGGCGACATCGGTGCCGTCGCTTACGCCGGAGTCTATGACGGCCTGCGCCTCCTCGTAGGCCATGCGGCGGTTGCTGCGGATGACAGTCTTGCCCATCCAGGTCTTGTGCACCTTGCCTTTATTGTCCATCTCCATGACCACGCTGAAGCAGAGCTTCTCCTCGTCCTGGCGCAGGGAGCAGACGTCATTGCAGAGCTTCTCGGGCAACATCGGTATGGTGCGGTCGACGAGGTAGACGCTCGTGCCGCGCTCGTAGGCCTCGCGGTCGATGGCGGAGCCGGGCTTGACATAATATGAGACGTCTGCTATATGCACGCCCACCTCCACGCGGCCGTTTTCCAGCACGCGGTAGCTGAGGGCGTCGTCGAAGTCCTTGGCGTCAGCGGGGTCTATGGTGAAGGTCAGCACATCGCGGAAGTCTTTTCTGGAGGCCATCTCCTTCTTCGTCGGCTTGCGTATTTTCTTGGCCTCGTCCTCGGCCGCTTTGGGGAACTCCAGCGGGAAGTCGTACTCCGCCAGTATGGACTGCATCTCCACGTTGTTGTCGCCGGGCTTGCCTAGGCGTTTGACGACCTTGCCCACGGGGTTGTTCATCCGCTCGGGCCACTCGGTCATCTCCACCAGCACCTTCTCGCCGTTCTCGGCGCCGCCCATGTCGTCGGCGTGGATGAAGATGTCCACCGGCATCGTGCGGCTGTCGCTGACCATGAAGGCGAAACGCTCCTGCTTCTGCAGCACACCCACGAAGCGTGTGCGTGCGCGTTTCATGATTTCCACCACCTGCCCCTCGGGCTTGTGCATCTTGCGTTGCGGGAACATCAGCACACGCACCGTGTCGCCGTGCAGGGCGTGGTGTGTGTTGTTGGGGGCTATCTGTATGTCCTCGCGGCCCTCCTCGTCGGGTATCACGTAGGCCTTGCCGCCCTGCTTCATGTCTATGGTGCCAACGACGTAGTTGTGCGGCACCAGGTCGTCGTTGATGTTCTTGGGGTTAATCTTGTACTTCCCCTTGTGGTCGTCTTCCACGAGCTGCTTCTGCTCTGCGAGCTCCTGCATGGTGCGTATCACCTCCTGCCGGTCGCGCTTGGTGTTGATGCCCAGGCGCGAGCTGATCTGCTTGTGGTTGAAGGCATCGAATGGATTGTTGACGAATATCTTGAGTATTGTCTTTGCTAATTGTTCGTTCATGATTTGTAGTTTTAAGTTATTAGTTTTAGTTTTAAGTGGCTACGCAGGCCGCGTTAGCCCACTTAAAACTCACAGCTTTCAGTTTGTTAAACCCATCCTCTTCAGCAGGGCCTGCTGGTCGGGCTCGCGGCCCATGAAGCGGCGGAACAGCACGGCGGGGTGCTCGGTGCCGCCGCGGCTGAGCACCTCGCGGCGGAAGGCCGCGGCGGTCTCTGCGTTGAAGATGCCGTCGTGCTTGAAGCGGCTGAAGATGTCGGCGTCCAGCACCTCGGCCCACTTGTAGCCGTAGTAGCCGCTGGCATAGCCGCCTCCGAAGATGTGGTTGAAGCTTGTGGCCGTGCAGCAGCCCTCCACGCGTGGCAGCAGGTTGTCCATGGCCTCCGCCTCCACCTCCTCCGCTTTCCACTCTCCGCTCCCGGCTCCCATCGTGTGGAAGGCTATGTCGGTCATGCCGAGGTTCAGCTGCCGCAGGCAGAGCCATCCGGCCATGTGGTTCTGTGCGGCGCGTATCTTTTCAATATGCTCCATGGGTAGCGGTTCTCCCGTCTCGTAATGCCTGGCGAAGGTGCTGAGGAACTCCGGCTCATAGCACCAGTTCTCCATCACCTGCGACGGCATCTCCACGAAGTCGCGTTTCACGTTGGTGCCGCTCAGGCTCTCGTACTGCACGTCGCTCAGCATGCCGTGCATGGCGTGTCCCATCTCGTGCATGAAGGTCTCCACCTCGCTGAAGCGCAGCAAGGCCGGCGTGTCGGCTGTCGGGGCTGAGAAGTTGCAGACCACCTGTATCTGTGGCCGCACCGCGCCGTGTTGCCCGCGGAACTCCGTCATCCAGGCGCCGCTGCGTTTCGAGGGGCGCGGGTGCATGTCGAGGTAGAGCAGCCCCATCTCGCGTCCGCCATCGCTGACGCGGAATACCCTCACGTCCTTGTGGTACACCGGCACGCTGCTGTCCTCCGTGAAGCGCAGGCCGTAGAGGCGTCCATAGAGGGCGAAGATCCCTTCGCGCACGGCCTCCAGTGGGAAGTAGGGGCGCAGGGCTTCGCTGTCGAAGTCGTAGCGTTCGCGCCGCAGCCGCTCTGCCAGGAAGCTGACATCCCACGGCATCACCTGTCCCTCGATGCCGCTTTCGGCGGCCAGCGCGCGCAGTGCCTCCAGATCGCTCGCGGCGGCGGGGCGCACGGAGTCGTGCAGCCCCTGCATGAAGCGCCGCAGGTTGGGCAGGCTCTGCACCATGCGGTCTTCAAGCACGTAGTCGCAGTAAGTGTCGTAGCCCAGCAGGCGTGCCTGGCTTGCGCGCAGCTCCGTTATGCGGCGTATCACCTTGTTGTTGTCGTTGTCGTTGCCGCGGCCGCCTATGCTGCCGTAGGCGCGGTACATCCGCTCGCGCAGGTCGCGCCGCGTGCTGTAGGTCATGAAGGGTATGTATGACGGCGCCGCCAGCGTGAAGAGCCATCCATCCAGCCCTTTGGCCACGGCCTCTTCGTGTGCCGCGTCGCGCACCTGCTGCGGCAGGCCCTCCAGGTCGCCCTCGGCGGTCAGGTGCAGTGTCCAGGCGTTCTGGTCGGCCAAGGCGTTGCGCGAGAAGCGCTGCTTGAGCACCGTCAGCTCCTCCTCGCCGGCGCGGTAGCGCTCGGCCTCCTCGCCTTCCAGGGCCACGCCGTGGCGCACAAACCCCTTCAGCGTGTTCTCCAGCAGCGTGCGCTGCTCCGCTGTGGCCCCCGACGACAGGGCGACACGCTTCACCCGGTCGTACAGGCGCCTGTCGGTCATCACCTTCATGCTGAAGCGCGTTATCTCCGGCTCCATCCGCATCACTACCTCCTGCAGCGCCTCGCTCGTGCAGCACTCGTTGAGGTTCAGCATGATGGCGCTGATACGGTCCAGCCGCTCCGAGGCCGTCTCCAGGGCCTCCACGGTGTTCGCGAAGGTGGGTGCTTCGGGGTTGGTGGCTATCTGTTCAATGGTGCGCTCGGCCTCCTCGATGGCGGCGCGCACGGCGGGCTCGTAGTCCTCGACCCGTATCTTGTCGAATGGTGGCAAATCCCAGTCTTGCAGCAGTATGCTCATAGTGACAATTATAACGACAGTGGACTGCCTTTATTGTGCAATATGATATAAATTGCACTGCATCCCCACCGGAGCCCCTACGGCTGTTCTTCCGCCGAGGGGCGTAGTTCCGTCGCCTCCGCGACGGCACTTCTTCAGTAGTTCTTCAGTAGTTCTTCAGTGTTTGACTGAAGAACTACTGAAGAACTACTGAAGAAATGCCGTAGGGGCTCCGTGCCGGATGCGTGGAGGAAGCGCTTTTTTTTGGTTGTATGTCTGAAAAAAAATGTATCTTTGCAGTTTATTTCAGTATGGTGAATTATAGGAAACACATATTAGACAACGGGTTGACGGTGTTGACGCACGAGGCGTGGGACACGCCGCTGGCCACGGTCAACGTGCTCTACGGCGTCGGCTCGCGCAACGAGGACCCGCAGCGCACGGGCTTCGCCCACCTCTTCGAGCACCTGATGTTCGGTGGCACGCGGCGTGTGCCTGACTACGACCGCGTGGTGAACTCGCTGGGGGGCGACAACAACGCCTTCACCAACTGCGACTATACCAATTACTACCTCACCGTGCCCGCCGAAGGGCTGCCGACGGCGCTGATGCTCGAAGCCGACCGCATGCAGGGGCTGGAGCTGTCGCCGAAGGCCCTGGCTGTGCAGCAGAAGGTGGTCACCGAGGAGTATCACCAGCGCTACATGAACCAGCCCTACGGCGACGTGTGGCTGCTGCTGAGGCCGCTGTGCTACAAGCGCTACCCCTACCGCTGGGCCACCATAGGGGCCGACATACGCCATGTGGGCGAGGCTACGCTGGAGGATGTGAAGGCCTTCCACCGCCGCTGGTATCGTCCGCAGAACGCCATCCTCGCTGTGGCGGCGCCGCTGGCGCACGACGAGCAGCTGCGCCTGGTGCGCGAAGCCTTCGCCGAGGTGGAGCCTGTGGAGGTGCCTCCTGCCGCCGCCCTTCCGGCCGAGCCGGAGCAGCATGAGGCCCGCGAGCTGCGTGTGCACCGTGCCGTGCCGACGCCCATGGTCTATGTGGCGTGGCCCATGTGCAGCCGCGACGATGTGCGCTTCCGTTGGTGCGACCTGCTTAGCGACGTGCTGGGCAACGGCATGAGCAGCCGCCTGTACGACCGCTTGGTGCGCCGCGATGGGCTCTTCAGCAGTGTGGACGCCTGCATCACCGGCGACGCCGGGCCTGGCCTGCTGGTGCTCAGCGGCAGGATGGCCGAGGGGCACGGCACCGCCGAGGGCATGGACGCCCTGCGCCGCGAGGCCTACCGCTTGGCGGAGGATGGCGTGGACAGCTACGAGCTGCAGAAGGTGGTGAACAAGTATGAGAACACGTTCGTCTACAGCCAGTACAAGGCCGCCGACCGAGCCTTGTCGCTGTGCTACTACACGTGGCTTGGCGACACTGCGCTGGTGGACCGCGAGCCTGCCGAGTACCGCAAGGCCACACCGGAGGCCCTGCTGCTGACGGCACGCGATTTTTTCAGACCCGAAAGGGAGAACCGATTGTATTATGAAACTGAAGGATAACATTGTCAATGCCTGGTGGCGCTTGCGCAAGTGGGTGGACGGCGTGGACTGGCGCGCGGTGGCCGGCGGCATCATTGGCTGGATAGGCCGCGTGATGCACAAGGTGCTCTTCGAGTGGCTCATGCCAAAGAAGTACCGCGGCATGAAGAAGCAGGAGATTTTTGAGATTATTTTCAAGAGCGACACCCCGGCGGGCAAGAAGTTCGACGTGTGGCTGCTGGTGCTCATTGTGCTGAACATCGTGCTGCTGGTCGTCGACAGCCTGACGGGCACCACGACCACCATGACCAGCGGGGCGCACCTCTCGGCGTCGTTCATCGTGTTCAAGGTGCTGGAGTGGGGCTTCACCATCCTGTTCACCTTCGAGTACTACCTGCGCATCTATTGCCTCAAGCACCCCATGAAGTACGTGCTGTCCTTCTGGGGCGTGGTGGATTTCATAAGCATCTTCCCAGCCTACCTGAGTCTGCTGTTCCCCGCCACGCAGGCTCTGACGGTGCTGAGGCTGCTGAGGGTGATGCGCATCTTCCGTATCTTCCACCTCAGCCGCTTTCAGAACGAGGTGTTCCACCTGCTGGCGGCCTTGCGTGCCAGCGCCATCAAGATAATGGTTTTCATGCTTTTCGTGCTGGTGGCTGCCGTCATCCTCGGCACCCTCATGTTCAGCTTCGAGAGCGAGGTGAACCCGGCCTTCGAGAACATCCTGTCGGGCGTCTACTGGGCTGTGGTGACCATCACCACGGTGGGCTATGGCGACATAGCGCCGGTGACTGTCGGCGGCCGCTTCCTCGCCGTGCTGGTGATGCTGCTGGGCTACTCCATCATCGCCGTGCCCACGGGCATCGTGGCTGGCGAGGTGTATGCCGAAAGCAAGAAGCCCGACCGCAAGCAGCGCCTCACGGCGGCACAGCGCGACTACGACGACGAGACGGAGGCGATAAACAATTAAGAGTTAGGAGTTAAGAGTTAGGAGTTATGGGCTGTAAAGGGCGGATATTGATTGCCGACAGGACGCACGAGGTGCTGGAGGAGCGGCTGCGCGAGGCTGGCTTCGCGGTGAGCGTGGAGCCTGAGCACGACTACGAGAGTCTGGCGAAGGCCGCGCAGGGCTGCGTGGGCCTGGTGGTGCGCAGCAAGGTGATTATTGACAGAGGGTTTATTGACCGTGTGCCGTCGCTGCGATGCATAGGACGCGTGGGGGCGGGCATGGAGACCATCGACGTGGACTATGCCGAAAGCCGCGGCATACGCTGCCTGAACAGTCCCGAAGGCAACCGCGACGCCGTGGGCGAGCATGCCGTGGGCCTGCTGCTGGCGCTGCTGTGCAACATTGCGCGCGCCGACGCCGAGGTGCGCCGCGGCCTGTGGCAGCGCGAGGCCAACCGCGGCCTGGAGCTCGGCAGCCTCACGGTGGGCATCGTGGGCTACGGCAACATGGGGCAGGCCTTCGCCAAGCGGTTGGCGGGGTTCGGCTGCCGTGTGGTGATATACGACAAATACAAGGAGATAGGCAGCCTGGAGGAGGTGCAGCGCGAGGCCGACGTGGTGAGCTTCCACGTGCCGCTGACCGACGAGACGCGCCACTACCTGAGTGCCGGCTTCATAGAGGCCATGGCAAAGCCTTTCTTCGTGGTCAACACCGCCCGCGGGGCCGTGGTGGACACCGAGGCCTTGGTGCAGGGGCTGCAGAGCGGCAAGGTGCGCGGCGCGGCGCTCGATGTGCTTGAGTATGAGAATATGCAGGCCGACGGGCTGGGCGCGGTGCCGGCGCCGATGCGGTATCTGATGCAGTCGCCGCTGACGGTGCTGACGCCGCATGTGGCAGGCTGGACGGTGGAATCGAAATACAGGCTGGCAGCGGTGCTGGCCGACAAGATGATAGATGTACTGAAATGATTGTTGTAGGAAACAGTATAGTGAGCGACGATGTTGCCGACTGCCGTTTCGGCTGCGACCTGGGCTGCTGCAAAGGGGCCTGCTGCGTGGACGGCGACAGCGGGGCGCCGCTGTTGGAAGAGGAAGTGGCAAGGCTTGAGGCTGTGCTGCCCGACGTGCTGCCGCTGCTGACCCCCGAGGGGCGCGATGCCGTGGAGGCACAGGGGGTGGCCGTGCGCGACAAGGACGGTGACCTCGGTACCCCGCTCATCGACGGCGGGGCCTGCGCCTACATCACCTACAGCGACGACGGCTGTGCCCTCTGCGCCTTGCAGGGGCTCTACAAGCCGGTGAGCTGCCACCTATACCCCATAAGGGTGGAGGACTATGGCGAGTTTCAGGCGGTGAACTACCACCAGTGGGACATCTGCCGCTGCGCCAAGGGCAAGGGCGAGCCGCTGTACGTCTACCTCAAGGAGCCTCTGATACGCCGCTTCGGCGAGGCTTGGTACGAAGAACTGGTTGAACAAATTAACTTAAGGAATAATGACAGATAAGAGGAAACGGGTCTGGCTGCTGGCCGCCTTGGTGGCGCTGATAGTGGTGGTGGATCAGGTGATCAAGATCATGGTGAAGACACACATGCAGTACGGCGAGGAAATACCGCTGATAGGGGAGTGGTGCCGCCTGCACTTCGTGGAGAACGAGGGTTTCGCCTTCGGCATCGCGCTGGGCGGAACTGTGGGCAAGGTCTTGCTGACGCTCTTCCGCCTTGTGGCTTCGGCAGCTCTCGGATGGTACATTGTGCACTTGGTGAAGAAGGGCAAGAGCGGCATGTTGCTAATATCCCTCGCGATGATATTGGGCGGAGCCTTGGGCAACCTGATCGACAGCACCTTCTACGGCCTGATTTTCAACGAGAGCTATTACAGTGTGGCCACGCTCTTCCCGCCGAACGGGGGTTATGCGCCGCTGTTCTACGGCAGGGTGGTGGATATGTTCTACTTTCCTCTGTTTGAGTTCGATTGGCCGATGTGGATGCCCGTCGTGGGTGGAACGCACTTTGAATTCTTCGACGCCATCTTCAATTTTGCCGATGCTGCGATAACAATAGGCACCGTTTTGCTGCTGATTGACCAAATTTTTACTGCGCCAAAGCACGCAAAATCAAGGAAAAAGGAAAATGTGGCTGAAGAAAAGTGAAAAAATATTTTGCCAGTTCGCGAAAAGTTAGTAATTTTGCACCCCGAAAGAGAATGACTGAGGGGCTCAGTTCGCTCCATAAAGTCGCGAGATGGCGTCGTAGCTCAGTTGGTAGAGCGAAGGACTGAAAATCCTTGCGTCACTGGTTCAAATCCAGTCGATGCCACCACAAAAAGAAAGGAGACTCAAGCGAGTCTCCTTTTGTTTTTCTGTCGTTTCATTGTCTTCGCACGAGGAACTTCGCGGTGTAGTCGCCGCTGCGCAGGATGTAGAGGCCTGCTGGCAGGTGGCTCACGTCGATGGCGGTGGTGCCTTGCGGCAGGACGAGGAGTTCGCGGCCGCGGATGTCGCTGACGGTGACGGGGGCGGTGGTGGGCGTGAGGTGCAGCGTGCTGACGGCGGGGTTGGGGTAGATGTGCACCGGGGTGGCGGCGGCGGAGCGCACGGCGAGGGTGGTGTCGGGGACGGTGTCGCTGCCGGGCAGCGAGTGGATTTCGGCTATGTAGTTGACCAGCGGGCGCTGGAGGAAGTTCCAGTAGGTGGGGAGCTGGTCGCTGCTGAGGGTCTTGACGGAGGAGACTTCCATGGTGAGCTCAAGGCAGTTGTAGTAGTAGTTGAAATAGTCCTGGCGGCCGCCGGTGATGACGTACCAGTCGCCGCCGGCTATGTAGCCCTGGCTGTTGACGTCGGTGAAGTGCGTGGTGCTGACGGTGCGCAAGGTGTCCATGAAGCGTTGGCAGACGGCCTGCCACCAGGAAGCCTCGGGGTGCGGGCGCTGGAGGGAGGTGAAGCTGTCCCACGGGTAGTTGAGCACCTCGCTGCCGCCGTGGAGGTTGGCGCTGAGGCGGAAACGGTGGCGGTCGAAGTAGGCTATCATGGCGGCGTTCTCGGGTTGCAGCGCGGCCTTGGCAACCGCGAAGGGATTTGGGTAGTTGCGGTTGAGGTCTACGTTGTTGGCGTTGTAGCGCGTGGAGTACTGCACGCTGTTGTTGCCGTAGCGGTAGGTGCCGTCGGGGTTGGCCAGGGGGTTGATGCAGATGAGCGTGGTGTTCATCAGGGATGTGTACTGCGGGTTGGTGCCGTAGCCGCGCAGCAAGGTGTCTATGAGGCGGAGCATGAGGACGTAGCCCGTCACCTCGTCGCCGTGGATGGTGGAGGAGTAGAAGAACTGCGGCAGGGAGGTGTCGGAGGGGTTGGCGGTGAGCTCCATGCTGAGGATGAGGCGCCCGTTGACGGAGGTGCCGATGGTGTCGAGGCGGCAGAGAGTGGGGAAGTCCGCGGCCCACTGCTGCATCATGGCTACATAGGTGCTGTAGGTGGGGTAGCGGTCCCAACCGGCCATCTGTGCGGGTGTGGTGGCCATGCTGACGGCCTTGGCGGCGTTGCTTTCGGGCTGCGGCGGGAAAGCGTCGGGGCGCGGCTTCAGCTGTGCGGTGGCGGCGGTGGCTATAAGGGAAGCGACCAATAGTAACAGTGCTTTTTTCATGCTGTGGATGTTATGTTTTCGGGATGCAAAAATACAAAAAAATGTGTTATGGAGCCGCGGTTGTGTATTTTTTTGTATCTTTGCACGCCAAAAAGATACAGCTATGCACACAACACCGATACAGATACGCTTCAACGACGTGGACCAGATGGGGCACGTCAACAACGCCGTCATCATGGAATACCTCGACCTTGGCAAGGACGCTTTCTTCTCGGCCCACGGCGTGCCGCCCACCAAGGGCGACTTCACCGTCATCGTGGTGCACTACGAGGTTGACTTCCGTGCGCAGATACACTACCACGACAGCATACAGGTGGAGACCGCGATAGAGAAGCTCGGCAACAAGAGCCTGACGGTCATGCAGCGCGTGGTGAACACCGACAGCGGCACGGTCTGCGTGGAGTGCCGCACGGTGATGTCCGGCTACCGCCGCAGCACCGCCTCCTCCGCCGTCATCCCCGACGAGGTGCGCCAGTGGCTCAGCCGGTAACGGCAAAACCTTGTCGTTCCGATACCAGAGGCTCTCATACATATAATATAATGGAATAGCAGTCCTGCATCCGCAGGGCTTTTTTCCTTGTAAGGTGTGCCGCCAGGGCCAAGCGGTTTTGAAAACGGCTTTCGCAGGTTGCGACGGGCTGTTTAGGAATGAAAACATGGTTTTGCAGGGCTGCAAAAGTGCCAAATGGTTTTGAAAACGGCTTTCGCAGGTTGCGACGGGCTGTTTTGAAATGAAAACATGGTTTTGCAGGTTGCGACGGTCTGTTTTGAAATGAAAACATGGTTTTGCAGGCTGCGACGGGCTGTTTCGGAATGAAAACATGGTTTTGCAGGTTGCGACGGGCGGCATGCAAAAAATAAACGCGTTGTCGCAACCTGCGGCAACGCGTTTAGAACGGCTTTGTTTATTTAGCGGCGCATCGCTGCCAGCTCCTCGGCGAGGTACTGGCCGGTGAAGTTGCCTTTCTGTTTGGCTAAATCCTCCGGGGTGCCGGCGAAGGTGACCTGTCCGCCGGCGCGGCCGCCGTCAGGGCCGAGGTCGACGACCCAGTCGGCCACCTTGATGACGTCCATGTTGTGCTCGATGACGAGGACGCTGTTGCCTTTGTCGACGAGCTTCTGCAGCACGCCGAGCAGTATGCGGATGTCCTCGAAGTGGAGGCCCGTGGTGGGCTCGTCGAGGATGTAGAGCGTCTTGCCGGTGTCGGTACGCGAGAGTTCGGTGGCCAGTTTGACGCGCTGCGCCTCGCCACCGCTGAGGGTGGTGCTCTGCTGGCCGAGGGTGATGTAGCCGAGGCCCACGTCCTGCAATGCCAGCAGCTTGCGCCGCAGCTTGGGGTAGGCGTCGAAGAACTCCACGGCCTCGTCCACCGTCATGTCGAGCACGTCGCTGATGGACTTGCCCTTGTAGCGTATCTCCAGCGTCTCGCGGTTGTAGCGTTTGCCGCCGCACACCTCGCACTGCACATACACGTCGGGCAGGAAGTTCATCTCTATCGTGCGCAGGCCGGCGCCCTTGCAGTGCTCGCAGCGGCCGCCGCTGACGT
Organism: Bacteroidales bacterium; assembly: GCA_017522105.1. Classification (GTDB taxonomy): domain Bacteria; phylum Bacteroidota; class Bacteroidia; order Bacteroidales; family P3; genus Colimorpha. The sequence goes on from JAFXAA010000001.1 coordinate 21,589, forward strand.
TGAAGCTGAAGCGGCCGGGCTTGTAGCCGCGGATGCGCGCCGACGGCAGCTCGGCGAAGAGGCGCCGTATGTCGTCGAAGAAGCCCGCGTATGTGGCGGGGTTGCTGCGCGGCGTGCGCCCGATGGGGCTCTGGTCTATCTGGATGACCTTGTCGATGTTGTCGATGCCCTCGATGCTGCGGTATGGCAGCGGCGCCCGCAGCGAGCGGTAGAAGTGCTGGCTGAGTATGGGCTGCAGGGTGTCGTTGATGAGGGTGCTCTTGCCCGAGCCCGAGACGCCCGTGACGCAGACGAAGAGGCCCAGCGGCAGGTCGAGGTCGACGCCGCGGAGGTTGTTGCCCGTGGCACCCTTCAGTATTATATGCTCGCGGCCCTTGACGCTGCGCCGTTTGGGCAGCTTTATGTCGCGGCGGCGCGAGAGGTAGTCGAGTGTTATGCTTGGCTTGTGCTTCGCCAGCACCTTGTCGGTCACCTCGCCGGCGAAGAGCACCTTGCCGCCATGCACGCCGGCGCCGGGGCCGATGTCGACCAGGTAGTCGGCGGCGAGCATCATGTCGCGGTCGTGCTCGACGACGATGACCGAGTTGCCGAGGTCGCGCAGCTGCTTCAGACTGTCTATCAGGCGGCGGTTGTCGCGTTGGTGGAGGCCTATGCTCGGCTCGTCGAGGATGTAGAGCACGTTGGTCAGCTGCGAGCCTATCTGCGTGGCCAGGCGTATGCGCTGCGCCTCGCCGCCGCTGAGGCTCTTGGCGCTACGGTTCATCGAGAGGTAGCCCACGCCCACGTTGTTGAGGAACGACAGGCGTTTGAGCACCTCCTTGAGCACCTCGTGGGCCACGGCGGCGTCGCGCTTGTCGAGCTGCGGCTCCAGGGCTTCGAGCCACTCCTGCAGCTCCAGCAGGTCCATGTCTGCCAGGTCGCCGATGTTCTTGTCCAGTATGCGGAACGCCAGGCTTTCGGGCTTCAGCCTGTGGCCGTGGCATTCGGGGCACGGCACCGTGTTCATGAACGAGGCCACCCACTTCTGCAGGCTCGACGAGGCGTCGTCGAGGGCCAGGTTGGACATGTAGGTCACGATGCCGGGAAACTCGCTGAGGAAGCCCGGGTCTTCGGGGTCTTCGATGCCGGTGAAGTGGTTGCTGCCGTAGAGGATGGCGTTCAGGGCCTCGTCGCTGAGCTCGGCCACCGGCGTGTCGAGCGTGAAGCCGTAGTGGCGCCCCATGAGCTCCACCTTGCGGTAGACGTAGTTCGTGGGCGAGTACTTGCCCATCACCTCTATGGCGCCGTCGCGCAAGCTCTTCTTGGGGTCGGGGATGAGCTTCTGCATGTCTATCTGCGCCACCTCGCCCAGGCCGTTGCAGTGCGGGCACGCGCCGTAGGGCGAGTTGAACGAGAAGGTATTGGGTTCCGGCTCAGGGTAGGAGAGGCCCGTGTCCGGGTCCATCAGCATGCGGCTGAAATGGCGCACCGTGCCGTCCTCGTTGTTGAGCACCATCAGCACCCCTTTGCCCTGGCGGAAGGCCGTCTGCACAGCCTCGCGCAGGCGGCTGGCGTTGCGGTCGGCGCGCAGCCGGTCCACCACCAGCTCTATGTCGTGCACCTTGTAGCGGTCCACCTGCATCTTGTATGTAATCTCCTTCACCTCGCCGTCCACTCTCACCTTCAGAAATCCCTTCTTGGCCACCTGCTCGAAGAGCTCGCGGTAGTGGCCCTTGCGTCCCTTCACCAGCGGCGCCAGCACCATGATGTCGCGGCTGCCATACTCGCTGGTGATGGTCTCCAGTATCTTCTCCTCGCTGTACTTCACCATGGGCTTGCCGCTCTCTATGCTGTAGGCCTTGCCGATGCGGGCGTAGAGCAGACGCAGCAGGTCGTAGGTGTCGGTCAGCGTGCCCACCGTGGAGCGCGGGTTGTTGTTGGTGCTCTTCTGCTCGATGGCGATGACCGGCGAGAGGCCCTCTATCAGGTCCACGTCTGGCCGCTCCATGTTGCCTATGAAGTGGCGCGCGTAGGCCGAGAAGGTCTCCATGTAGCGGCGCTGCCCCTCGGCGTGTATTGTGTCGAAAGCCAGGGATGACTTGCCGCTGCCGCTCAGCCCGGTGAAGACCACCAGCTTGCCGCGCGGTATCTCCAGGTCCACATTCTGCAGGTTGTGCTCCCTGGCGCCTAATATCTTGATGACGTTGTCGTTGTCCATCTTGTTCTTCTATGTTCCATGCTGCAAAGATACTGAAAAAATCACTATCGGTTATGGAAATATTCTACCATGGTTATCTTGTTTTGCGAATACAGGCGACAAATCCGCCGCCGGGAGCGAGGTGGACCTTGAGAGTGGAATGTGGAGAGTGGAGAGTGGAATGTTTGTAGTCGGAGCCTTTGCGGTGGGCGTTGGCGCCGTCGGTATAAAGCTCTATTGAGGAGATACTGTCGAGAGTATTGACAGGAAGTGCAATGTCAATGTCACGCTCGGTCCAGTTGGTGATGCCACCGATGTACCAGGTGTTGCCCTTGCGGCGGGCGGTGACGATGTACTCGCCCACCTCGCCCTGCAGCACGCGCGTCTCGTCCCACACGGTGGGTATCTCGGCCACGAAGCGTGTGTAGTCCGGTTCGCGCTCGTAGTGTGTGGGCAAGTCGCAGAGCATGTTGAGCGGCGACTCAAGCACGATGTACAGCGCCAGCTGGTGGCATCGCGTGCCCTGGCTCATGGGCTCCATCCAGCAGGGGTGGTAGTTCCAGCGGCCGCCGTTGAGCATGGCGCCTTGCGTGTAGTCCATCGGGCCGGCGGCCTGGCGGATGAAGGGGATCTCGCAGTCGTAGCGCATCTGGTCCACGGTGGTCGGCGCCCACTTCATCTGCTCCAGACCGAAGACCCCTTCGAAGTTGAGCACGTTGGGGTAGGTGCGGGTGAAGCCTGCGGGCTTGAAGGCGCCGTGGAAGTCGACCACCAGATGGTATTTGGCGCAGGTCTCCGCCGCGCGGCGGTAGAAGTCGACGGCCAGCTGGTCGTCGCGGTCCATGAAGTCTATCTTGAAGCCTTTGACGCCCATCTGGCTGTAGTGCTCGCATACACGTTTCATATCCCTTTCAAAAGCATAATATCCAGCCCAAAGGATGATGCCGACATTCCTTTCTTTGGCATACTGCACCAGCATCGGCAGGTCTATCTCCGGCACTACCTTGAAGAGGTCGGCCTCGCCGTTGACGGCCCAACCCTCGTTGAGGATGACGTATTCGATGCCGTAGCGCGAGGCAAAGTCGATATAGTGCTTGTAGGTGTCGTTGTTGATGCCCGCCTTAAACGGCACTCCGCCAATGTTCCAATTGTTCCACCAGTCCCACGCCACCTTGCCGGGCCGTATCCAGCTGATGTCGTCTATCCGCGAAGGCTCGGCCAGCAGGTAGCTGAGGTTGTTCATCGCAATCTCCGTGTCGGTGCCCACCATCATGATGCGCCAGGGGAAGACCTTGCTGCGGTCCATTTTAGCGATATAGTCCTCGCGCTCCTTCACCAGCAGCTGCAGGTTGTTGTGGCCGCCCTGCTCCACGCGGCGGGGCAGCGGAGCGTGTTCGCCGACGAGCAGTCCACTCTCGCCGGTGCCGTGCAGATAGAGTCCAGGATAGTCGAGCAAGGCCGACTCGGTGATGCACACCTTCACGCCCTTGTCGCAATGCACCATCAGCGGCAGGAAGCAGAGGCGGCGTTTGTCCAACTGCGAGAGGGTCGTATGGGTGTATTGGTTCTCAAAGGAGGTGCTGTACTGCACATCGTGGTGCAGCGAGTCGAACTGACTGACGTAGGGGGCGGTGACAGTCCAGTCGCTGGTGAAGTTTAGTTGCACCTCTTCGTATGTAACCACCCCCGGAATGCCATCCCACACATAGCGATAGGCCACACCCTCGTTGTAGGCGCGAAAGACGACAGAAAAGCCCTCATACATTTTTAGCGTCAGCTCGTTGCAGTGGTTGCGCATCGTAGTCTGACGGGTGAAAGGCGAGGCTATGGTTTCATCGACGGTGCGTTGCAAGGCGCGCTTAACCGACATTGTCCCATATACCGCGCGTTTGGGCGATGAACAGTAGAGGGCGCTGCGCGACGGCGACATCAGCGGTTTGCCATCGTATA
>JAFXAA010000022.1 GCA_017522105.1 Bacteroidales bacterium
CAATCGAAAACATATGCGGTTGTCAACCTTTTCAGGAATACTGTCAACGATGTCAGGAATTTGTCAACTTGTCCAAGAAAACAAGTGACAACCATATCAGGAAAAGGATAAAAAAATGTCAACCAAAATCAGTAAAAGACAAACATTGGTTACAGCCAACGGTGCCGACTCGGTTGTGACAATGCTGCTGTCGGTGCTGGTGGCCAGTGAAGCAACGGTGAGCGACACCATAGTCCAGAATATGCTGGCCACGTACACACCCCCTCTGCCGGTAGCAGTGGAGTATGTGCAGGACGAAACAGACCCCGCAATGATAACCATCGTTGACACCGTGGCAGTGCTCACCAATGCAGCCGGCTGCGACAGTACAGTACACTACACACTGAACGTCTACCGCAACTATGCGACAACCGACAGTGTCGACATCTGCGACGACAAGCTGCCGTATGTGTACCACGGCGACACCGTGACGGGCAGCGCAGGTGCCGTTACCACTACCGCCACACTGACCACGGCAAACGGAGCCGACAGCGTGGTGACAATGACGGTCAACATCCGGTCCACCTACGAGGTGACAGACACCATAGTCATCTGTCCGGGCATGCCGTTCCTGTACGACAGCATAGACTACGGCGGTCCCACATCCTTCGACAGCCACCAAATGACAGCATTCGGCTGCGACAGCCTTGTACACGTCACACTGCGCGGGCGCGACTCCGTGCCAACGCTGGCGCCTATGGCAAGCATCGACAGCATGCTTTGGTTCGCCATAGACACGTTGATGCTGGGATGCCTGCCGATGAAAATATGGTTGCGCGACACAGCCGCTACAGGCAACATGGAGTGGACCCTGTGGAGCGCCACCGACACCGCCGTGGCTACCGACAGCGTGGCGGCATTCTCCCTCGACACCGGCCTGTTCTCCTGCCGTCTCATAGCCACCAGCCCTGACGGGTGCACCGACACAGTGACAAGCGACAGCCTGCTGTACGTGTTTGCCAGCCCTTCTGCCGACTTCATCTGGGACCCCGAACATCCGGGCAACCACGACCCGCATGTGCAACTGTACAACCGAAGCATACCCCTTGACAGCTGCAGCTTCATCTGGCAGATAGCCACCACGACAGGCAGTAGCAGCGGCGACACCACGTCGGAGCAGAACCCGGTCTATCGCTGGGAGCCAAACACTCCACACGGCGACTATCCCGTCATGCTGACAGCCTACCGCACATATATGCTGCACGACAGCCTTTCGGTGACATGCACCGATACCATGGTGCACGAGATTGGCATTGTCAACACCTTCTTGCAATTCCCCAACCTCGTCACACCCAACGGCGACGGCATCAACGACCGCTGGGAGATTGTGAACCTCGTGGAGATGGGGCAATATTCAATGAACGAGCTGTGGATATACAACCAATGGGGCGTCCTCGTATTCCATGCTGAGAACATCTACCGTGCCGACCAATTCTGGGATCCCAACGCCACCAACAGCCCCGACGGCACCTACTTCTTCCGCTTCAGCGGCAAAGGTCGCTACGGTGTGGTTAAGAACAACGGCACCATTGAGGTGCTGCGCTAATGCACCTCTATCTCGTCGGTGAAAAGATATGAAGGCTGCCCCGGAGCGGGGTGCCACGAGGGTAGCGGACCGGGGTTGGGCACCACGACGCGGAGGTGGGTGAAAGGTGAAAGCTGAGAGGTGAGAGGTACGGTGTACTGCTTCTGCCTCATGCCAGTCTCGCGGGGGTCCATATCGAAGTGTTTGTCGGCGACAAGGGTCCAGCCATTGCCATCGTTGGAGGCATAGACCTTTATATTCATCGGAGCCAGTATCCAGTCGAAGGTATTCTGCATGAAACGCATGGAGACCTCGTGGATAGTTGTTGGCTTGCCGAAGTCAATGACGGCGTCGATGCTGTCGCCCCAATAACCCTGCCAATGGCCGTCGGCATAGGTGGTGTTGCTGCCCAGCTGGCCGTCGATGAGGGCGTCGTCTCCTCCACCCGAGTAGATGGACTTGTAGGTGCTGTACTGGGTATTTAGGGTTATCTTGGCTCCCATGCCGAGATGCGAAAGGAGGTACTGCTCGGAGATAACGCCTTCGCCATACTTATTGTAGCAGACGGCCTTGATGGTTGCCGAGCGCTCTAGCGGGAAAGGTCCCTCATAAATGGTAGATGAGGCGGTGGGCTCGCTGCCGTCGAGGGTGTAATAAATGGTTTTTTTGTCAGAAATGGTTCGGAGGGTTACCGTAGGATGCTGTGACACAGCATCACACCCGACCTTCATAAAGACATGGCGGTCAAGCTCCAGCACCTCGCGGGCCAGGTCATCGTAGCGGTTCATCACAATGTAGCGCTCATAGTCGCCGTTCTCTTGGTCCCAGAGGTGGAGGTATTCGCGTTTGAGGTCGGTGAGGAAGGTCATGTACTGTGCCTTCATCATCTTCAGGCGGAATGCCATGGTGCTGTCAGAGCCTTCCAACTGATGATATATCATCTTGCGTAGCACCGACTTGAGCACCGTCTGCCGGATGCGCATCAGGGCATAGTGGGCATGTGGATTGGCAGCCGAGTCGACGGCCTTATCCAGTTCAACCACTTTTTTCATCACCCTGTCGCAACGGTCGCTCATGCCGTCGGAGATATTGTCGGGGTTGAAGTTCAGCAGCGGCTCCAACAGAGCAGCCGAAGTGTACCAGTCGGCCACATCGGGGTCGTACATCAAGGCACCGACGGCGTAAAGCTGCTGAGTTTTGGAGGCAATGTGTTGGATGGGGATAATGGGTAAATCAGGGTTATTGGCAGCACCGTAGAACAGCCGCTCGAAGTTCTCGTTGAACTGCCGTTCCCGTTGTTTCAGCTCCTCGGGGTCGTCGGTCTTGATGGGGTTCCAGGCCATCTCGGCGGCCCAGTACTGGGCGTGCCAACTGTTGTCGAAGAGGGCCTCGCCGTTGTCGTCCCAGCAGGTGAGCATGGCACCCTCGGCGCCGTCGCGGTAGCCGTCGCGGTAGAGGTTGGCGATGTTCTTGATGTAGCGCTGCGGCGTGGAGGTCATGGTGGCGCTGTGGCCCGTCGAGGCGGCCACCCAGAAGGGGTTGCCTTGGTTCTTGAATGGCGCTATGAGGTGGCGGAAGCTGTCTATCGGCTCGTAGGCCCACATGATGTAGGTCATGTCCTTGGGCAGCTGGCGCATCATCTCGGGGTTCTTGGCCACGATGTCGCCCCACATGGCCAGCCTGATTGCGTCGGTTCCCTCGGACTTCACCATCTCGTAGCAACGGTTGATGAAATCCACATAGACCTGGTCGGCGCCTTTCTCGTCCACCAGTTTCTTGGCGCGGCCGGTACCCAGCTGCTCGGTCTCGTCGCAGTTGATGATGAAAAAGGGCGGCCGGGTGTCCCGGCTGACGTTAAGCGGGATGCGCTTGAAGGCGGCGGCTATGCGCTTGCGCAGGAATTCGTAGACCTTGGGGTTGCCGGGGTCGTAGTTGGCCTTGCTGTCCTTCAGGTACTCGTAGAACGGTATCTTCAACGTCTCCTCGGCATGGGCGAAGAGCTGCAGGTTGATGACCTCGTCGGGGTGCGGCTGGCAATCGACGAGGTAGACCGGCGCCAGGTCAGGGAACTCGGGCTGGTAGAGGGTATGCTCGGTGTAGTAGTTGCAGAAGTTGTACTTCAGGGCATGCAGCGTCTGCCACTGCCGCTGGCGGTAGGCGGCGTGCGGCACGGGCCCGCGGCTCTGGTCGTCCAGCCAGCCGCGGTACTTATATGCCGGCCAGTCGGTGATGATGCAGCAAGGCATGGTTTCGTGCAGCTGACGCAGCTGGGCGAGGGTCAGCCGTCCGTTCTGCAGACCCTCGTCATGAGTGTAGCGCAAGGTCACACGTTTGGGCTCAATGACAAGCTGATATGCCTGATTCATGTTGGCCTCCACCGGCAACGTGTCCACCTTCACCTCTTTCACCTTGGCCTTGGCCAGCACACACGACTTGCCCTCCGGCGAGAGGGTCACCTGTTGCGGCGTGGGGATGAGGCCGAGGTTGACTTGTTTCTCCTGCGCCGCCGCCGTCAGCCCGACAGCCAGCAGCATGATTATCATTATCCGTTTCATGGGCTTAGGATATCACTCACTATAATTATGGTCCACCACGATGCTCACCTGCATGTCGGGCACCAGGGGTTGTATCTCGGCGGCCACCTGGGCCACGAGGGCGTCCTCGTCCACATTGTCGGCGGGCACAATGTCGACCGAGAGCATGCGGTCCTGCTCCGAATAGTAGAAGGCGTGCGCCTGGATGATGTCCTTGTGGCTGGCCACCACCTGCATGACGGCCTCCTGCAGTTCCGCCCGGCGGCCCGCGCCGGTGGCCACGCTGTAGAAGCCCACGGTCATGATGATGCCGTGCCGGGCAAACATCTCGGTGGCGATGCGGCGGCCCAGGCCGTGGATGTCGTAGGCCGTCAGGGTGTCGCGGACGCTGACATGGAGCGAGCCGATGATGACGCTCGGCCCGTAGTTGTGCAGTATCAGGTCGTAGACGCCCTGCACCTCGTCGAAGGCCATCACCTCGTTCTTGATTTCGTTGGTCAGCTCCTTGGGGATGCTGGTGCCCAGCAACTGGTTGATGGGCGAGGCCAGCATCTCGACGCCGGCCTTGATGATGACCAGCGAGATGATGGCGCCCAGTATGCCGTCCAGCGACACCTGCCACAGCAGCATCACGCCCGCCGAGACGAGCGTCGCCAGGGTGATGATGGCGTCGAACAGGGCGTCGGAGCCCGAGGCCACCAGGGCGTCGCTCTTCAGCTGCTCGCCCTTGTGCTTCACGTAGCGCCCCAGCAGCAGTTTGGCCACGATGGCCACGATGATGACCACCAGCGTGGCCGTGGTGTACGAGGGCTCTGTGGGGTTGAAGAGCTTCTTCACCGACTCGATGAGCGACGTCACGCCCGCCGACAGCACGATGACGGCGATGATGATGGCGCTGAAATACTCTATGCGGCCGTGGCCGAAGGGATGCTTGCGGTCCGCCGGACGCAGCGAGAGCTTGGTGCCCACGATGGTGATGATGCTCGACAGGGCGTCGCTGAGGTTGTTCACGGCGTCCATCACGATGGCCACACTGTTGGCCAGCAAGCCCACCGCCGCCTTGAAGGCCGCCAGCAGCACGTTGGTCACAATGCCGACCCAACTGGTTCTGATAATCTGCGAACTTCTGTCCATCTTCATTTCAGACAGTCAAGGTAGCGGTGTATAGTCTCTTCGATGCCGAGGTAGATGGCGTCGGAGATGAGGGCGTGGCCGATGCTGACCTCGTCGCACCAGGGTATCTGCTGGTGGAAGAAGGCCAGATTCTCCAGCGAGAGGTCGTGCCCGGCATTGAGGCCCAGGCCGCAGTCGCGGGCCACCCGGGCGGCCTCCACGAAGGGGGCGATGGCCGCCTCGCGGTTGGCGGCATACTCACGCGCATAGCTTTCCGTGTACAGCTCCACGCGGTCCGTGCCAGTCCGCGCCGCCATCTCGATCATCTTCGGGTTGGCGTCGATGAAGATGCTCACGCGGATGCCGCAGGACTTGAACTCCTTGACCACATCGCACAGGTAGTCCTGGTTCTTGACGGTGTCCCAGCCGGCGTTGCTCGTCAGCACCCCTTCGGCGTCGGGCACCAGCGTCACCTGCGCGGGCCGTATCTCCTTCACCAGGTCGATGAAGCCGTAGGGCTTGCTCTTGGATACTCCCTTGGGATTTCCCTCGATATTGTATTCCACGCCTATCAGCGGCTTGATAGCCAGCGCGTCGGCGTAGCGGATATGCCGCTCGTCGGGCCGCGGATGAACCGTGATGCCCTGCGCGCCGAAGCGCTCGCAGTCCACGGCAAATTTCAGCACATCAGGCGTGTTGCCCCCTCGCGCATTGCGGATGGTGGCCACCTTGTTGATGTTGACACTCAACTTTGTCATCGTCGTATCGGTATTAATTCGGCTGCAAAATTACGAAGTGTGTTGATATCCGGTGTCAATTATCAATGTCAATGTCCTCTTTTTAAGCAATTCATAACTCACAATTTGAACTCCTTCTTGATGGGGTCCACCATGTCGAGTTTTTCCCAGCCGAAGAACTGGACCTTCTTCTGCTGCGGCTTGCCGCTGCGGTAGACGGTGACCTCGGCTTCGTAGGGGTCGCGGCCCATGTGGCCGTAGGCGGCGGTGGGACGGAAGATGGGGTTCTTCAGGCCGAAACGCTCCACGATGGCGTAGGGGCGCAGGTCGAAGAGTTTCTTCACCTTCTCGGCAATCTCGCCGTCGTGCATCTTGACATGCGCGGTGCCATAGGTATTGACATAGAGTCCCACAGGCTCGGCGACGCCGATGGCATAGGCCACCTGCACCAGCACCTCGTCGCAGACACCGGCTGCCACCAGGTTCTTGGCGATATGGCGCGTGGCATAGGCCGCCGAACGGTCCACCTTCGACGAGTCCTTGCCGCTGAAGGCACCGCCGCCGTGGGCACCGCGGCCGCCGTATGTGTCGACGATGATCTTGCGGCCCGTGAGGCCCGTGTCGCCGTGGGGACCGCCGATGACGAACTTGCCTGTCGGGTTGACAAACAGCTTGACATCCTTGCCGAACAGCTTCTGTGTCTCTTTGGGCAGGCGCTTGATGACGCGCGGGAGGAGCACCTTCTCCACGTCCTTGCGTATCTGCTCCTGCTCGGCGTCGGGGTCGTGCTGGGTGGAGACCACGATGGTGTCGATGCGCTCGGGACGGCCCCCGTCGCTGTACTGCACCGTCACCTGGCTCTTGGCGTCGGGGCGCAGGTACTTCATCTGTTTGCCTTCGCGGCGGATGCGGCTCAGCTCCATCAGGATGATGTGGGCCAAGGTGATGGGCAACGGCATCAGCTCGTCGGTCTCGCGGCAGGCGTAGCCGAACATCATGCCCTGGTCACCGGCGCCCTGGTCCTTCTTGGCCTTGCGGCTGACGCCCATATTGATGTCCTGGCTCTGCTCGTGGATGGCGCTGAGCACGCCGCAGCTCTCGGCCTCGAACTTGTACTCGCCCTTGGTGTAGCCAATCTCGCGGATGACATCGCGCACGGTGGTCTGCACGTCGACATAGCCGTTGCACGTCACCTCGCCGCTCACCACGGCCAGGCCGGTGGTCACCAGCGTCTCGCAGGCCACATGGCTCTCGGGGTCGTGACGCAGGAACTCGTCCAGCAACGCGTCGGAAATCTGGTCGGCCACTTTGTCGGGATGGCCCTCGCTTACACTTTCACTTGTGAAGAAATAGCTCATAATTACATTACTTTTAACTGTTAATACTTTGTTTTAACAGTGAAAAGATTGTACTGAAATTACCGTTGAATTAGTGCTTTAGCATTTTTTCAAGTGGTTGCAATCATTACAAATCTATCCACATTTGCGGATGCAAAGATACACATATTCCGCCATACGGCAAAATATTTTTTCAACAGGCACAGGGACATCCCACACACACAAGGGGATACCGTAAGTCCCCGACGGGGTTTGCGATACCGCGCATGCCTTTGGAGTTGCTATTGACACGGAACCCCGACGGGGTTCACGATACCGCGCATGCCTTTGGAGTTGCTATTGACACGGAACCCCGACGGGGTTCACGATACCGCGCATGCCTTGGGGGTGCTATTGACATGGAACCCCGTCGGGGTTTCATATTAATAGCCAGCGCATTATCCCATAGCAACAACGAACCCTGTAGGGGTTCCATCACATCCCGCCAACCATCGCCTCCTCTACAGAGCCCCTACGGCATTTCTTCAGTAGTTCTTCAGTAGTTCTTCAGTGTTTGACTGAAGAACTACTGAAGAACTACTGAAGAAATGCCGTAGGGGCTCCGTAGGGGCTCCGTGGCGAAAAGGGGGCGCCGCAGGCACCCCGAGGCAGCATTTTTTTTGCATGGCGGTGTAGTTTTCGGCCCGCAGGATGCGTTTATATAACAGGAGTGGTATGCCACATACTGTAGATACCACTATAAACCAGCATATTGACGCGTCGGCGGCGGACGGCGAAGTGTTAAAAAAGCAGAAAAAGTTGCACAATACGGCAAAAACTCGTACTTTTGCAAAGTTTAAGGCGAGGGAACATAACGTTAAACAACAAGAAAACAAAAATATAGACTATAAAAGAAACGCCACCCGACAAGGTGCGTGCCAACAGAAGACCACGTAACGGCAAATAACGGATATCAACTCTATGAGTGAGCAGATGCTACAAACAATACGCGACTACTTCGCCAGCCAGCCAGTGCGGCGGGCATGGCTCTTCGGCTCCTTTGCCCGCGGCGAGGAACGGGAAGACAGCGATGTGGACATTCTCGTCGATTTCGACGAAAATGTAGGTCTGCTGCAGCATATCCACATGATGAACGAGTTGCAGGATCTGCTATGCAGGGATGTCGACCTTGTCACCAACGGCACCCTGGTGCCTGCTGCCGAGAAGACGGCCAACCGAGACAAACGCATTATCTATGAGAGAGCCGATTAGAGACAAGGGGCGCCTTGAGCACATGCTGGAGGCCATCGACAACGTGCACGAGTTCACAAAAGACATCACTTTTGAGGGACTTGCGGGCAACAAGATGCTGCGTCATGCAGTCACACACAACATACAAATCATAGGTGAAGCGGCATACAAACTGACAAGTGAATTCTGCGCCTCCCATACCGAAGTACCATGGAGAGACATCATAGGGTTGCGGCATGTGCTGGTGCACGATTACTACAGGATAGACATTCCTGAACTGTGGATTATCATACGCGAGGAACTTCCTCCGCTGAAAAAACAGATAGAAGCCCTCATCAAAGAATCATCAGGCGACTGAACAATGGACAAAACAACACAAAACAAACAATATCAATTAACCAAACAAACAAAAACATTATGCTAAAGTTTTTACGAACGTTCGCGATGGCAGCAGCCATGATGCTGCCCTTCGCGATGCAGGCGCAGCAGTCCTGGACCGTGGCGGATGGCACGACCACCCACGCCTTGGTTCCGCTGGACTTCTACAACTGTGACGGTTCTGGCAACCGCCAGGCCCAGATGCTCTATCCGGCCTCGTTGCTGACCGAGATGGACGGTGCCACCATCGGCACTGTCAAGTTGTACCACCAGAACACCGGCAGCAAAACCGTCACTGCCTCGACATGGTATCTCCGCATGGGCGAGACCTCCGAGGCCGACCTCTCCTCGGGCTTCAGCTCCGAGACGCTGACCACCGTCTACAGCGGCAATCTGGTGATTACAGGAGGCGTTATGACCTTCGAGCTCACCACGCCCTACACCTACAACGGCGGCAACCTGATTGTGGAGATTCAGACATCCGGTGCCTCAGGCAACTGGTTCGGCAGCGGCAGCCAGGGTTGCTACGGCGTGGACAACGCCGGATCGACCTATTCGACCATGTCATCCCCCAACTACACCGCCTTCGTGCCGAAGGCCACCTTCACCGAGGCGCCCAGCTGTTTCCCCGTGACCGGCCTGGCCATCGACGCCACGCAGACCACTTCCAGCAGCCTGACGCTGACCTGGAGCGACGCCAACAACAGCGGCGCCAGCTATGACATCTACATGGTCACCCCGACCGACACCACACTCCTTGACAACACTACCACTACAACCTACACAGCCACCGGCCTCAACGCCAACACGGCCTATGTGTTCGGCGTTGTCTCCAACTGCAGCGGCGGCGATATGGCCCAGATGGTCACCGTCAGCGGCCGCACGGCCTGCGATATCACCCCGCTGCCCTACAGCGAGAACTTCAGCGGCTACACCGGCCTGACTTCCTATCCTTACTACGGCCCGTCAGTGCTTCCCTACTGCTGGGGCTACTACAGCAACGGCACCAACACCGCCGAGACCACCGGCACCAGCAGCTACTTCGGCGGCGTTGCCCAGTATAGCAGCACCTACTCCTACGGCTGCATCGAAGCCAACAACCCCTACCTCTGCATGCCCATACAGGTGACCGGCTCGGCAGTGACCAGCAGCACCTATACCGGCTACGAGGCTGCCCGCGGCAACACCAAGTTCGCCGTCCTGCCCGCCTTCGAGGATGCGCTGAACACCCTTCAGATAAGCTTCGACTATAAGATGTACAACAGTTACAGCGCCACCGGCTGCGCCACGACGCTCGAACTCGGCTACATCACCACCGACACCTCCTCGTTTGTGAGCATGCAGCAATATCAGGCTGTCACCAGCGTGCAGCATGTTGTGGAGCTCAGCCTCGCCACCCTGGCCGCCGACGCCCCCGACGGCGCCCGCCTGGCCTTCAAGTTCAGCGGCGTGCACAACGGCACCGAAACCTACAGCTACACCACCGACTACTGCGGCATCGACAACATCGTCGTCGAGGAGCTGCCCAGCTGCTTCCACATCACCGACCTGGCTGTCAGCGCCACCACCACCACCAGCATCTCGCTGACCTGGGCTGACACCGTCAACAGCGGCGCCACCTACAGCGTCTACATCGTCACCCCGACCGACACCACCCTCGTGGAGAGCGGCATCAGCGGCACCACCTACACCGTCGAGAACCTCGACCCCAACACGCAGTATGTCTTCAGCGTGGTGGCCAACTGCTCGGCTTCCGACGCTTCGGAGGGTGAGATGATCAGCGGCCGCACGGCCTGCACCGCCATCGCCATCGACAGCGAGAACAACTACACCGAGAACTTCGACAGCTACACCGTCTCTGTCAGCAGCAGCAGCGCTCCCAGTAACTACCCCAACCACGAGCAGCCTGCATGCTGGGAGTTCCTCAACATGAGCGCCAGCTCCTCCGCCTACCCCCAGGCCTTCATGACGGGCTACAGCAACTATGCCGTCAGCGGCAACTGCCTCTTCTTCAAGAGCAGCAGCACCATGCCGCTCTATGCCATACTGCCCGACTTCGAGGCCACCACGGCATTGCAGCTTCAGTTCAGCTATCGCAACGAGGGCGTGTCCGACCTTAACGGCACCATCCTGGTGGGTGTGATGTTCAATGCCAGCGATGCCACCACCTTTGTGGCTCTCGACTCCTGCGCACAGACCACCACAATAACCCCCGTTGAGGTCAATATCCCAGCCGACGTCCTCGAAGACGGTGCCCGCGTGGCATTCTGCTATCGCGGCGGTACCAACAACAACTACTATGCCGCCATCGACAACGTGGTTGTTCGTGAGGCTCCCGCCTGCCTGCCCGTGAGCGGCTTGACCGTGAGCAACGTTGCAGCCCGCACCGCCACCCTGACCTGGAGCGGCGATGCCGACGGCTACACCATCTATGATATGCGCGACACCAGCGCCTATGAGTACGCCAACGACACCACTGTGGTGCTCTACGCCCTCGACCCGGTGACGGCCTACACCTTCGGCGTGGCCGCCAACTGCGGCAGCGACGAGAGCGACATGCGCACCGTGAGCTTCACCACCACCATCTCCTGCCCGGCACCCACCGCGCTGGACGCCACACTGACCCCCGGCGACGGCACCGTGGCCACCCTCAGCTGGCATGAGGCCGGCGAGGCCGCCGAGTGGCAGATATGCATCGACAACGACATGGAGAACCTCATCGACGTCACCGACAGCGTCTACGAGATGACCGGCCTCACCGCCGAGCAGGCCATCACCGCCAAGGTGCGCGCCATCTGCGGCGAAGGCGACACCAGCACTTGGACCGCCGCCATCACCTTCACCCCGACCGATGCCTACAGCATCACGGTGAACGACGGCACCTCCACCAACGACTATGTGCCCATCTACGGCTCCTGGGTCGACAACCACATCAAGAGCCAGTTCATCATCCCCGCCGCCGACCTCAGCGCCATGCAGTGGGGTAGCGTCAACAAGCTGACCTTCTATGCCAGCAACGCCAATGTGCCATGGACCAATGCCTCCTTCGAGGTGTACCTGACCGAGACCGAGGCCACCGGCGTCAGCAGTCTCAACGCCGTCAGCGACATGACCCAGGTCTATACCGGCAGCCTCAGCATTGTGAACAACAAGATGGAGGTCACCTTCGCCACTCCCTACACCTATATGGGTGGCAACCTGCTGGTGGCCTTCGAGCAGCCCACCTCCGGCACCTGGGGCGCCAGCAATTGGTACGGCGTCAGCGCCACGGGCGCCTCCATGGGCGGCTACGGCACCACCATCTCTCAGCGCAACTTCCTGCCCAAGATGACCATCAACTATACCCCCGGCGAGGAACCCACGTGCTTCCCCGTGAGCGGCCTGGCCGCGAGCGGCATCACCGCCGACGAAGCCACCCTCACCTGGACTGGCGATGCCTCCAGCTATAACGTCTACAGCATCAGCGGTGCCGACACCACCCTGGTCGAGAACGTGAGCGACGCCACCGTCACCCTCACCGGCCTCGACGCCATGACGCAGTACACCTACGGCGTGCGCGCCGCCTGCGGCAGCGACGAGAGCGACATACGCACCGTCGTCTTCAACACCGCCTGCGGTGCCGTCGAACTGCCCTACACCGAGACCTTCGCCGCCGCCAGCGCCACGCGCGACTGCTGGAACCTGGTGAGCAACAACACCGCCAACGTCGGCGGCAACAACGGCATGGGCTTTGTGACCACCAATGGACGCGAAGTGCTGCAATTCAGCTCTTACAGCCAAGACAACGCCGGCAATTATGACCAATACGGCTTCTCGCCCCTGCTGAACGTCAGCGAAGACGCCACCAACCTGCAGGTGACAGTAGTCTATGGCACCAACACCAACGACAACCTCTACTTCGGCTACGTCACCGCCAACGACACCGTGTGGGATTCCACACCCTACAACACTGGCAGCGGCGCTTACTCGACCTTCAACTGGCAGAGCCAAACCTTTGTCATTCCCGCCACTGCCACACAGCTGGCCGTCCACTACTATGGCAACTTCTCATACTACGGCAGAATTGACAGCGTCATCGTCACCGAAATGACCGCCGACTACTGCTTCCCGGTGAGCGACCTGACCGTCGACGCTGCACAGACGACCACCGAGAGCATCACCCTCAACTGGGTGAGCGACGGCAGCAGCTTCACCGTGCTCAACATGGCCGACAGCAGCATCATCGGCACCACCACGGACACCTTCATGGTCATCAACAACCTTGAAGCCAGCAGCCGCTACACCTTCGGCGTGGTGAACAACTGCGGCAGCGGCGACAGCGACACCGTCACCGTGGAGGCTCGCACCGCCTGCGCGGCCTTCGCCCTGCCCTACACTGAGGACTTCGAGAACGGCATCGACTGCTGGAGTCTGGAAAGCTGCGCTTCCGGCACCAACGTGGTGGAAGGCACCAACTATGCCTACACCGGCACCCATGCCTTCAAGTTTGCCTACAACACCAATCCTCCGCAGTACCTCATCTCGCCCGAGCTGACCGGCGGCGAGAACGGTGTGCAGGTGAGCCTTATGTACAAGGTGGGCGGCAGCTTCACCGAGAGCTTCGTCCTCGGCTACAGCACCACCACCAACGAGACGAGCGCCTTCACCTGGCTCACCGAGCAGACCGGCCTCACCAACACGACCTACGAGGCCTACACCGACTACCTGCCCGCCGGCACAAAGTATATTGCCGTCAAGTACACCGCCAACAACCAGCTGTCTCTCTACATCGACAGCCTGGTCTTCAGCCCGATGAGCGCCAACTTCTGCTTCCCGGTGACCGGCCTTGCTGTTGACACCGCCACTGGAAACAGCGTGACCATCAGCTGGACCGGCGACGCCGCCAGCTATGATGTGTACAACGGCACCGCCCTCGTGGGCAGCACCACCGACACCTTCTACACCGTCAGCGGCCTGACCGCCAGCACAGCCTACACCTTCGGCGTGCAGGCCATCTGCTCGGCCAGCGACAGCTCCGACATGGTGACCATCGCCGCCATGACCGACTGCGAGGGCGGCAGCTGCACCATCACCATCGTCGGTACCGACGAGTACGGCGACGGCTGGGACAACTCCTACATCGACATCCAGCAGAACGGTGCCTCCGTCGGTCAGTGCACCGTGGAGGGCGACCCCTGGGCCTACGATGATCCTTATCCCGTCACCGAGACCTATACCTACACTGTCTGCGCCGGCGTGCCTGTGACCTTCACCTGGGTGAACGGTGGCGGCAACTATGACGACGAAGCCTCCTTCATCATCAAGAACGGCAACGACAGCGTCATCTACACCGCCAGCGACGCCAGCGAACTGACCGCCGGCAGCGTGTTCTACACCGCCAACAATGTTTGCGGCAGCGACGAACCGCAGCCCCATCCGCAGGTTGAGGAAGCCACCATCGACGCCAGCGCAGTGACCTACTGGGTCGGCACCGGCAACAACCAGGTCGTCATGGCCGTCAACTGGGCCGACACCGCCCTGGCATGGGGTGTGAACTTCAGCACCGACAGCATCACCTCGCAGGACGTCCTCGACATCATCGCCGCCAACGACCCGCGCTTCAGCTGGGATACCGGCAGCTACGGCCTTGGCAACATCACCTTCACCGAGAACGGCACCACCCACACGGGCGACGCCACCCACTTCTGGGAGAGCAAGCGCAACACCATCAGCGACATGGGCCTCTACCAGAACCTCGGCAACGGTGACTTCCAGAAATGGGCCAACAGCGCCGCCGGCGAGGTGGTCGACAGCATGGAATACTCTGGCGTATGGTACTATATGTACAACTACCCGATGACCATCTATCCCGTGACTGCCCCGCAGCCCGGCCCGCAGCCTGCCGACAGCATCTCTGTGACCTACACCGTCAACGATGCCGTCATGGGCACCATCACCCCGAACGGCACCATCCGTCAGGCTGTGGGTGACTCCCTGATAGCCACGGCTACGGCCAACGACGGATACCACCTCCAGGGCTGGCGCCTCACTATCATGGCTGGAGGCCAGGTTGCCAGCGACACCACCTTCAGCATCGTACAGCCCAGCGTATTCTTCGGCACCATACCGCAGAGCTTCGCCACCTACGGAGCCTCTGTCACGGTCACTGCCATCTTCGAGGCCGGTGCTCCCGACAGCGTTGAGGTGACCTACAACGTCAACGACGCCACCATGGGCAGCATCAACCCCAGCGGCACTGTCATGACGGCTGTCGGCACACAGATCAGCGCCACCGCCACCGCCAACGAAGGCTATGAGCTCTACGCCTGGGTCTACACCGTCATGCTGGACGACCAAGTAGTGGACAGCGACACCATCATGACCAATGAGACGAGCTACGTGTTCGGCTCCCTGCCGCAGACCTTCGCCGACTACAATGCCACCGTCATCATCACCGCCCTGTTCCAACAGCAGGTCGGCATCGAGGATGCTGACATCGACAACGTGAACGTCTACAGCGCCAACAGCACCATCTATGTGCGCGGCGCCGAAGGCCAGAGCGTGTATGTGTTCGACGTCAACGGCCGCATGCTCAACCATGAGGCCAAGGCCAGCGAGAACTGCGACTTCCGCATGGAGAACACCGGCGTCTACCTCGTGAAGGTGGGCAACGCCGCCGCCCAGCGCGTCCTCGTGGTTCGCTAAGCCGACACTCTACCTTTCAGGGCTACGGCCCTGAAGCCCAAAGAGGCTCCCCGCAAAAGGGAGCCTCTTTTTTTTATCAGGGCTGCACAATATATGACACACTTTGCCGTTATAGCCAGACGCAAAGATTAAAAACCACATATATCATGACACAAGAACAACTGAAGTTCAACCCCAACCCGTTGGTGACCTTCCTGGAGAAGCCCATGGCCGAGTTCACCAAACAAGATATCCTCAAGGTCATCGAGGAGTTCCAGATAGAGATGATCAACTTCCGCTATGTGGCGGACGACGGCAAGTTGCACACGCTCAACTTCGTCATCCAGAGCCTGGCGCACGCCGACGAGGTGCTCACCAGCGGCGAGCGCGTGGACGGCAGCAGCCTCTTCCCCTACATAGAGGCTGGCAACAGTGACCTCTACGTCATACCGCGCTTCCGCACGGCCTTCCTCGACCCCTTCACCGACGTGCCCACCCTCGACCTGCTCTGCTCGTTCTACAACAAGGACGGCGAGCCCTTCGCCATGGCTCCCGAATACACGCTGCAGAAGGCCGGACGCGCCTTCCGCGAGGCCACCGGCGGCATGGAGTTCGAGGTCATGGGTGAGCTGGAGTACTACGCCATAGCCCCCAAGGAGGACGACTACATGCCCGAGGACCAGCACGGCTACCACGTCAGCATGCCCTTCTGCAAGTTCGAGGAGTTCCGCACCGAGGCCATGCGCCTCATCGCCGCCGCCGGTGGCGAGATAAAGTACGGCCACAGCGAAGTGGGCAACTTCACCGTGGGCGACACCATGTACGAGCAGAACGAGATAGAGTTCCTGCCTACACACCTTGAGCAGGCCGCCGACCAGCTGGTGATAGCCAAATGGATGATGCGCGAGCTGGGCTACCGCCACGGCATCACCGTTACCTTCGCCCCGAAGATCACCGTGGGCAAGGCCGGCAGCGGCATGCATGTGCACACACGCGTCTCCAAGGACGGCAAGAACATGTACGTTGGCGAGAACGGCCTGAGCGACACGGCCTTGAAGACCATGGCTGGCATCCTCAGCCTCGCAGGCTCCCTCACCGCTTTCGGCAACACCAACCCCACCTCGTACTTCCGCCTGGTGCCCCACCAGGAGGCTCCCACCAACATCTGCTGGGGCGACCGCAACCGCAGCGCCATGGTGCGCGTGCCGCTGGGCTGGAACAAGGCCTCCGGCAACATGATGGCCCACGCCAACCCCCTGGAGAAGAACGACCCCGTGGACTTCAGCCACAAGCAGACCATAGAGCTGCGCACGCCCGACGGCAGCGCCAACATCTACCTGCTGCTCGCCGGCATGACTGTGGCTGCACGCCACGGCTTCGAGATGCAGGACGCCGTGCAGTATGCCCGCGACCGCTACGTCAGCGTCAACATCTTTGAGCATGAAGAGGTCCTCAAGCGCCTCGCCGTGCTGCCCGACAGTTGCGCCGCCAGCGCCGACCTGCTGGAGAAAGACCGCGCCCTCTATGAGCAGGACGGCATCTTCGCCCCTGCGCTCATCGACGGCATCATCAAGCAGCTCCGCGCCTTCAACGACCGCACCCTCCGTGCCGACATAGGCAACGACCAGCAGAAGACCCTTGAGCTCGTCGAGACCTTCATTCACTGCGGATGAACCAGGTCGCACTCCTGATTGGCGGCAACCAGGGCGACCGCAAAGCCCTCATAGAAGCAGCAACCGCGCTGATACGGCAACGTATCGGCACGGTTGCACTCTTTTCCAGCATCCACGAGACAGCCCCCTGGGGCACCTTCGACGACTCACCCCTCCCCTTCCTCAACCAGGCCCTGATTGTTGACACGCCCCTCACAGCCCACGAGGTGCTCCACGAAGCCCTGTGCATAGAGCATGAGCTGGGGCGCCGCCGCAAGGATGGAGCCACGGCCTACAGCAGCCGCCCCATGGACATAGACCTCATCTTCTTCAACGACGACATAATCGACACCCCCGACCTCACCATTCCCCACCCTCGCATGCACCTGCGCCGCTTCGTACTGGAGCCCCTGGCCGAAGTGATGCCCGACTACCGGCACCCCGCGCTCGGCAAAACCGTGAAACAACTATTGTATGAAGCATAAAACCCTTATTATCCTGTTGCTGTTCCTTCCACTGGCCGCCATGGCGCAGCGGAGCTTCACCATCAGCGGAACCGTCAGCGACAGCAAGAGCGGCGAGACCCTCATCGGCGCCACCGTTGTCGACGCCGCCAGCGGCAAAGGCGCCGTCACCAACCCCTATGGGCGCTTCTCGATCACCCTGCCCGCCGGGGGCGACGTGGAGCTCAAGGTGCAGTATGTGGGCTATGAACCACAGTTCTTCAAGTTCACCCACACCGCCAACCGGCAGCTCACCGTCAGGCTCGTGCCCAGCGTGCAGCTCGACGAGGTGGTCATCACCGCCGAGCGCGTGGGCGACACCCGCTCGTCGCAGATGAGCGCCACGGAGATGACCGTGGAGAAGATAAAGTCCGTGCCAGTGATGTTCGGCGAGGCCGACATCATCAAGGCGCTGCAGCTGATGCCCGGCGTGCAGAGCGGCAGCGAGGGCAACAGCGGCATGTACGTGCGCGGCGGCGGCCCCGACGAAAACCTCTTCCTCCTCGACGGCGTGTCCCTCTACAACGTCAGCCACCTCGGCGGCTTCTTCTCGGCCTTCAACACCGACGCCGTGAAGAACGTCACCCTCTACAAAGGTTCCTTCCCGGCCCGCTTCGGAGGCCGTCTGAGCTCTGTGCTCGATATCATGCAGAACAACGGCAACGACCAGGAGCTGCACGGCAACGTCTCCATAGGTCTCATCTCCGCCAAGTTCAACCTCGAAGGCCCCATCGTCAAGGAGAAGACAACCTTCAGCATCTCGGCACGCCGCACTTATGCCGAGCTCCTCGTCATACCCACCATCATGGCCATCAACAAAGCCAGCCGCGAGGAGACCTCCGCCCCCACCGAGGCCGCCAACGCCAAGCTCGACGCAGGCTACTACTTCTACGACCTCAACGCCAAGCTCTCGCACAAGTTCAGCGAGCGCTCGCACCTTTACGGCAGCGTCTACTGGGGCAAGGACAAAGTGCACGGCAAGATAAACACCGTCACCGCCCTCGACGAAGAGATGCGCATGGGCATGGAGAACACCTGGGGCAACCTCGTAGGCTCCCTGCGCTGGAACTACGAGCTCACCCCAAAGACCTTCATGAACGTGCAGGTAGCCTATACCCAATACGACAACAACATCATAGGCAGCCTTGAGAAGACCGGCGCCGACGCCAACGGAGGCCCCTCCACCGTCACCGGCGACTACCACTCCGGCATACAGGACCTCACGGCGCGCCTTGACTTTGACTATAGCCCACACCCCTCGCACGCCATCAAATACGGCGCCTTCTTCACACGCCACTGGTTCAGCCCCGAGGTGGCCAACGGCAGCGTCAACTACTACGACTCCCTCCAGATGAACGGCGCCTTCGACACCACCATCGAGATCACCACCGCTAAAGTTATGGCAAATGAGATGGCCCTCTTCGCCGAGGATGACTGGAGCATCGGCGACGCCGTCAAGATCAACGCCGGCATCCACGCCAGCGGCTTCAAGGTGGGCGACGCCTTCTATCCCTCGCTGCAGCCCCGCGTCAGCGGTCGCGTGATGCTCGCCGAAGGCCTATCCGTCAAAGCCGGGTACGCCTGGATGAAACAGTATGTCCACCTACTCTCCACCACAGGCATCAGCCTGCCCACCGACCTATGGGTGCCCGTCACCGAGAAGGTCATGCCCATGGAGAGCCACCAGGTGGCAGCAGGCCTCTTCTACAGCCTCAGCGGCATAGCCGACTTCTCGGTGGAAGGCTACTACAAGCGCATGTCCAACCTCATAGAATACAAAGACGGCGCCACCTTCTTCGGCAGCAGCGACAACTGGGAGAACCTCGTCGTCGCCGGCGACGGCTACAGCTACGGCATCGAGTTCCTCGCCCAGCGCGACTTCGGCAAGTTCACCGGCTGGGTGGCCTACACCTGGAGCCGCACCATGCGCATCTTCAACCGCCCCGGCCAGGAGCTCAACGGCGGCAGGGAGTTCCCCGCCAAGTACGACCGGCGCCACGACCTCTCCATCGTCCTCAGCTACCGCTTCAGCGACCGCTGCGACGTCAGCGCCACATGGGTCTTCTCCACCGGCAACACCGCCACCCTCGCCACCAAGCGCTACGCCGTGGCCAGCGACGACCCCGCCGACTACGACCGCCCGGCCAACGAGGTTCCGCAGCTCTCCTACATCGAAGGCCGCAACAACTACCGCCTCCCCAACTACCACCGCCTCGACCTCGCCGTCAACTTCCACCGCAAGTTCAAGCCCTGGGGCAGCCGCTTCGGCACCAACCCCCACCGCACCATCAGCCTGAGCGTGTACAACGCCTACAACCGCCAGAACCCCTACATGGTCTACCGCAGCACCTCCGAGACCTACCGCCAGTACTCCTCAGCCTTCATGCAGCTCTCCCTCTTCCCCATCCTCCCCTCGGCGGCCTACACGCTGTACTTTTGACGGTTATTGGTTATTGAAAAGAAAACAAGCATCATGAAAACACATCATATCGCCATCGCCCTCGCGGCACTGTTACTCCTTGGCGGCTGCGAGAAAGTCCTCGACATCGACGACAGCGACGCCAACAGCATCATGGTCCTCAACGGAGTGCCGCAGGCCGGCAAGCGGGCCTTCGTCAACTTCACCAACACCCACTTCTTCCTCGACAGCGTGGGTTCGCACCCCGTCGACGGAGCATCCGTGATGCTCTACATCAACGGCGCGCCCACCTTGCACGACTCCCTCTCGAGCTGCACCTACTTCTTCCCTGACACTTTGCGCCCGCTGGACCAGGTCGCCATCGACATCAACACCCCCAAAGGCAACGTGCATGCCGAGACCTACGTGCCCCCATTCCCGCGCATAAAACACGGCGGCCGCACCGTGGAGTGGGCCAGCCCCACCTTCAACCTCTATTGGGCTCCCTTGCGCCTGAGCGACAGCCTCGGCTATGCCGAATACTACAACATCACAGTATCAGTCCGCGACAGCGGCATGCGCCATGAAGTATGGGCCGACCGCTACCGCACCATCGACACCGTCAGCAACTCATACTTCATGTTCCTCGGCGACGTCAACGACATCACCGCCAGCGACGTCTCGCCCAACGGAGCCATCGGCGACATACTCTACTCCGGGCTTATGTTCACCGACCGCCGCATAGACGGCCGCACAGACTACCCCGTCAACCTCGTCATACCCATCTTCAAAGACACCAACGAGGTGGTCAACGACACCCAGCAGTTCAAACACTGGTACACCGTCACCGTAGAGAGCATCACCCCCGCGCGCATGCGCTACCTTATCAGCGTGGCCCGCAGCAACAGCCTCGGCTCAATGCTCGCCGAACAGGCACAGCCATACACCAACGTCACCGGCGCCCTCGGCATCTTCGCCGGCTCCGCCAAGTGGACATACACGTTCTACACCGACACGCTGCTACGCATCGACACTCCTGATATTCCGACCACTATGCCCGCCAACCTGCCACGGCGCCAGTAAAACACTGAGCCCCTACGGAGTCCCTACGGCCGTTCTTCAGTGGAAAGCCGTCGGAAATCCGTCGGGAATACGGAGGGGTGGCGGAGGGATGCCAGGCCACCTTGACAGGCAGTCCGCCAAATGTTAAAAAGTCAATAAAAAAGAAAAAGAATTTGCCAGTTTGAAAAATGTTCGTATCTTTGCAGTCCGATTTATGGGGGGTAGAAAGCCTCGCAAATCGACGAAAGTAATTAAAAAACAAACAAATAAAAGAAAATGTACGCAATCGTAGAAATCGCAGGCAAGCAATTCAAGGTCGCCCAAGATCAAAAGATTTTCGTCAACCGTCTCCACAACGACGAGGGCAGCGAAGTCTCTTTTGACACCGTGATGCTTAAAGACAATGATGGCAAGGTTGAAGTGGGCAAACCTTACATTGCAGGAGCAAATGTCAAGGCCACCGTCCTCCGCCACCTGAAGGGCGATAAGGTTCTGGTGTTCAAGAAAATCCGTCGCAAAGGCTTCCAGAAAATGAACGGCCACCGCGACTATCTGACCCAGATAAAGATTGACAGCATAAACTAAAAGTCTAACCGTTAAAAAACAAGAAACAATATGGCACACAAAAAAGGTGTTGGTAGTTCCAGCAACGGTCGTGAATCCGAAAGCAAACGCTTAGGTGTTAAGATTTTTGGCGGTCAGAAGTGCGTCGCCGGCAACATCATCGTCCGCCAGCGCGGCACGGCCCACAACCCCGGCCAGAACGTGGGTATGGGCAAGGATCACACCCTGTACGCCCTCATCGACGGCGTGGTGAAGTTCCACAAAGGCCGTGAGGACCGCAGCTACGTCAGCGTGGTTCCCGCCGAATAGCAAGAAAGAAGAAATCAGTCTTAATGCTTCATAAAGCACGACCCTCGCTCTCGCGGCGAGGGTCGTGCTTTATGCCTTGTCGGCCAGCTGGACGCGCATACTCTCGGCGTGGATTTTCTCGAGGAGAGCACGCGTGAAATCATCGTCAAGACCCAGTTCGGCAGCCTGCCCGAGACGGTCGGCCACCACATCGGCCCAGCGGCCCGACTGGTAGACGGGCATCCGCAAGTCGCGCTTGATGAAAGCTATCTGGCGCGACATCTCCATACGGCGCGCCAAGAGGGCGAGCATTTCATGGTCTATTTCATCAATCTGCCTGCGCAGGGGTTCCAGCTGCGGCGCAGGTACCGTCGATGCCTCGAGCGGAGCCATGCCGTCAAGCATGGCAGCAAAATCGAGCGGAGTGAGCTGCTGCGGGGCATCAGTGAGTGCACTGTCAGGATCGGGGTGAACCTCTACCATGAGACCGTCGTAGTCGAACTGTGCCGCCATGCGCACCAGGGGCGCCACAAGGTCGCGGCGGCCAGCCATGTGGCTTGGGTCGCAGAGTAGCGGCACGTCGGGCATCTCGCGGCGCAGGGTCATGGGCACCTCCCACAGCGGGGTGTTGCGATAGCTTACACGCTGCGAGCCGGCAGACGCACGCAGGGTGTGGTAGGTAGAGAAGCCTCGATGCACAGCGGACACATCGGACACACCGGCCTGCCGCAGGCGCTCTATGGCCCCTATCCACAGGCCCACGTCGGGGCTTGTGGGGTTTTTGACGAGGACTTTCATGTTGCTGCCATGAAGGGCCTGACAGAGTTCGCCAACCATGAAGGGGTTGCCCGATGTGCGGGCGCCCACCCACACAGTGTCTATGCCATAGCGCTGGCAGAGGACCACATGTTCCGGAGTGGCCACCTCGCAACAATAGCTGACGCCGAATTCCGCCGCAAGGTCGCGCATCCATCGCAACGCCTGCTCGCCCAGCCCCTCGAAACCGCCTGGACGGGTGCGCGGCTTCCACACACCGGCACGTATCAGCCCCACTCTGGGCATGGCGGCGAGGGCCTCGGTGACCTGGCGCAGCCGCTCGCGGCTTTCGACACTGCAAGGGCCTGCAATAATAGTCTTTATCATATTCTGCTCATGAAACAATTTGCAAAGATACACAATTTTTTTCAATCGGAGCCGTTATTTTGACATGAAGATGAAGTTTCTGAAACTGGAGAACTGGCTGCTGGCGTCGCTGATGGGCGTCCTTGGACTCACATCGTGCCACAGCAGCAAGCAAATGCCCGCCAGCGAGCAGTCCGAACCCGAGGCCAACCAACCCGTCAAGCCTGCTCCGCGGCCGCGCGACGAAATCAGGCTCATGTACGGCACGCCGACCATGAACTTCCGCCTCAGCGGACAGGTGAAAGACCCTGCGGGCAAACCCGTGAAGGGGGTGGCCGTCAATATGCTGGAGCGGGGTCTCGAAGCCACAGCCGACACCATCTTCGGCGACCAGGAAAACATACGCCGACATTTGGAGAGCACCAGCGTGACGACAGACGCCAAAGGGCGCTTCGAACTGCAGACGAGCGGCCTGCCGCAACAGGAAGTACGCGTGTTGGTGCGCGATGTGGACGGCGAGAAAAACGGCTCGTTCCGCAACAAACTGATAGACGTCCAACTGAAACCCGAAGACGTGGACAGAAGCAACGCCGGCGGATGGAACCAGGGAACGGCGAACAAGGTGCTGGACATAGAGCTGGAGAGGAAGAAGTGAGCATAACGACGTGAGACCCGACGGACAATGAACATAGACGTCAGGCAACGGATTGGACTGGAGCTGCAGCGTCGTCTGCGCAAAAACAACGAGAGGCTGCACCCACTGCGCAGCCTTTTTTGGGAGTGCACATTGCGGTGCAACATGCACTGCCTCCACTGCGGCAGCGATTGCAAGGTGCAGCCCGGCGTGAAGGACATGCCGCTGCAGGACTTCCTGCGGGCCATAGACAGCCTGACACCGCATGTTGACCCTCACAAGACATTCATAATCATCACTGGCGGCGAAGCGCTGATGCGCGACGACCTTGAAGAGGCAGGGCTACAGCTCTACCGTCGCGGCTACCCGTGGGGCGTGGTTACCAACGGCTTCCTGCTCGACGGGGCGCGGCTGCAGAGCCTCATGGCAAGCGGCCTGCACTCCGTCACCGTGAGTCTCGACGGCATGGCGCTGGAACACAACTGGCTGCGCCAGCACCCGCAGAGTTTCGAGAAGGCCACGGAAGCCATTGGCTTGCTGGCGGCGCAGCAGGAGGTGGTGTGGGACGTGGTGACATGCGTCAACCCTCGCAACTATCCCACACTGCACGAATTCAAAGAGCACCTCATTGCACTTGGTGTACCCACATGGCGCCTATTCAGCATTTTCCCCATGGGGCGGGCAGCAGGCAACGCGGAGCTGCAATTCTCCGACGAGCAATTCCGCGGACTGTTGGACTTCATCAGGGAGAGCCGCGACCACGACGGCAGAATAGACGTGAGCTATGCCTGCGAGGGCTTCCTCGGCGAGTATGAGGGCAAGGTGCGCGACCACCTTTTCTATTGCCGCTCGGGCGTGGAGGTGGCCTCCATACGCTGCGACGGAGCCATCGGAGGCTGCACGTCGGTGCGGAGCCACATGGATCAGGGCAGCATCTATAAAGACGACCTTTGGGAGGTGTGGCAAAACGGCTTTGAGGACATGCGCAACCGCTCGTGGGCCCGCAAGGGGGAGTGCGGAGAGTGCGAAATGTGGCGCTACTGTGAAGGTGGCGGACTGCACCTGCGCGACGACAACGGAGACCTCCTCTCCTGCCACTACCACCGTCTGAAAAACGGTCCGAAGAGGGAGAAAGAGCGCTAAAGTTCAGTCAACAAAGACTCTTCAGCCCAAACAGGCCTTATTTTGCATAAATCAACATCCCGGGCGAACGGGGAGTTGTTGAACACACTTGGGCACAGGCGAGCAGACTGGTGTTACATATATTTTGGACAAGACACAATAAAGACACACGAGAAACGTTATAGAAGCAAAAAAAAGCAACAACCATGTTCAAGAAAGAAACTTACATAGCACGCCGCGAACAACTGCGCAAGGACGTAGGCCACGGCTTAATTATCATCCCGGGCAACCACGAAGCCCCATGCAACTACAAAGACAACACATACTGGTTCCGGCAGGACAGCACCTTCTTGTATTTCTTCGGCCTGCAGCGTGAAGACTTGATAGGTGTGTTGGACTGCGACAGCGGCAAAGACTACATCTTCGCCAACGACTACGACATAGACGACATCATCTGGACAGGCCCGCTGCCGAGCGTCAAGGAGCTGGCCGAAAGCGTGGGTGTGGAGAACACCGACACCCCAAAGAAACTGCGGGACATGATTGCAGCCATGAAGTCGCCCGTCAACGGCAAGCCCATGCCGCACTACCTGCCTCCCTACCGCGCCGACATCCGCGCAGAACTGAGCGAGCTGCTGGGCATGTCCTACGGCTCAGTGGACCGCCATGCGTCCATGGAGCTCATACTGGCATGCGTAAAGCAGCGCTCCATCAAAAGTGCTGAAGAGATTGAAGAGATTGAGAAAGCAATAGCAACGGCATACAACATGCACGTTGGCGCCATGAAGATGGCCATGCCCGGACGCTACGAATACGAGCTGGCAGGCTTCATGGAGGGCGAGGCATGGAAGGGCAACGGCCCCGTAAGCTTCCCCGTCATCATGACAGTGCACGGAGAGACTCTGCACAACCACGGGCACAACAACCGCCTGGAGGTCGGGCGCATGCTGGTGATGGACGCCGGATGCGAGACGCCAATGAACTATTGCTCCGACATCACCCGCACGGTACCCGTGGGAGGCAAATTCAACGACAGGCAGAAGACCATATACGAGATAGTGCTCAGCGCACAGCTTGAGGCTGCACGAGTCACGCGGCCAGGCATCACCTACAAGGAAGTGCATACCGCAGCGAGCCGCAAACTGGCAGAAGGGTATAAGAGTATCGGCATACTGAAAGGCGAAGTGGACGACATTGTGGCCAACGGAGCCCACAGCCTGCTCATGCCCCACGGCCTGGGCCACATGATGGGTCTGGATGTGCACGACATGGAAAACTACGGCCAGATAAACGTCGGATATGACGAGGAGACACGTCCGAGCGAGCAGTTCGGTCTGGGCAGCCTGCGCTGCGGCCGCCGCCTGCAGCCAGGATTCGTCATCACCGACGAGCCGGGATGCTACTTCATCCCCGCACTCATAGACAAATGGCAGGCCGAAGGCACCAACAAAGACTTCATCAACTTCAGCGAGCTGGAGAAATGGAAGGATTTTGGCGGCATCCGCATAGAGGATGACGTGCTGGTGACCGAGACCGGCGCTCGCATATTGGGCAAGCCGATACCCAAAACCGTTAAGGAAATCGAGGAAACAATGGCGTCATGACAGAAGTAGAGATAGTCCTTGCCAACACTGGCGAACGCAAAATGGTGCCTCAGGGCACCACAGTGGCCGAACTGGCCGAAGAATACACTCGGTCGCTCAAGGCCAACGACAACAAGAACCCCTGGCCTGTGCTCGGCGCCTTGGTCAATAACAGAGTTAAGCCGTTGCAGTACCGCATCTACAACCCCAAGATAGTACGGATGCTCAACATCACAGACCGACAGGGATTTCGCATGTACCGCAACTCCCTTTGCTTCATGCTGTACAAGGCAGTCAGAGACTGCTACCCCGAAGCGGAGCTGCATATAGACCATTCGCTGCAGAACGGCTTTTACTGCCGCATCGTCGGCGAAGAGCTTCCGGGCCAACTGGAGGTATGCCGGACCGTGAGGGAACGTATGATAGCGCTGCAGGAAGAGGATATCCCGTTCGTCTGCCGCACCATGCTACTCAACGATGCCATAGAACTGATACGCAACGAGAGAATACCCAAGACATTATACATTTTGGAGCACCTGCGCCAGCTGTATGTTGAGATGAACTTCCTCGGCGACGCAGTGCACAAAATCAACGGCAAACTTGCCCCCAGTACAGGATGCATCACCACCTGGGATTTACGCACATACGAGGACGGGTACTTCCTTCAGTGCGCCGACCCCGAGCATCCGGACAAACTCTCCCTATACGCCGAAACGCCAAAACTCTTCGCCATCTTCCGCGAGCATCACAAGTGGGTTGACCTCCTGCATGCACCAACGGTCAGCGACTACAACCGCATTGTGCATGACAACGGTGGGCAGCAGCTCATTCTCTTGGCAGAAGCGCTGCATGAGAAGAAATATGCCGAGATTGCCGAAATGGTGTCAAAAAGCGGTGCACGAATGGTGCTACTGGCAGGTCCAAGCAGTAGCGGCAAGACAACATCGTGCCGCCGACTCAGCGTACAGCTGAATGTGCTCGGCTACGACGTCAAACAGCTTTCGCTCGACGACTACTTCGTGGAGCGGGCACGCACACCCAAACTGCCAAACGGGGAGTTTGACTTTGAGAGTGTTGACGCCCTTGACATTCCTCTTCTCAACGAACATCTGCTGGCACTCTTCCGCGGCGAGGAAGTGAAAATACCGACATTCGACTTCATCAAGGGCGACCCCTACTACAGCGGCAAGACACTGAAAATGGGGCCAAACAGCATCCTTGTCGTTGAAGGTATACACGCCCTCAACCCCAAGCTCACCGCACAGATAGAAGAAGGGCTGAAGTTCAAGGTGTATGTCAGCGCGCTAACACAGCTGGCCATTGACGACCAGAACATCATCCACGGCACCGACAACCGCCTTGTGCGCCGCATAGTGCGCGACAACAACTTCCGCGGCTGGAACGCCTACGAAACCATTCGCCGCTGGCCCGATGTTGTGCGCGGCGAACGCAAGCACATCTTTCCATATCAGGAGAATGCCAACGTTATGTTCAACAGTGCCTTGCTATACGAGCTTGGTGTATTGAAACGCTACGCAGAGCCGTTGCTGAAACAGGTGCAGGAAGACTGTGAGGAATATTCCATAGCCAAACAGCTACTGAACTTCTCCGAACTGCTGCTTCCTATAGACGACAAATTCATACCCCATAACAGCATCATGCGAGAATTCCTCGGCGGAAGCACGTTTGAATACTAAAACACGGGGTTCATCCCGTCAAGTACAACAGGTGCGCGAAGGTAGAACCCTTCGCGCTCTTTCATTTGCGAAACAATCTTAGCGCGGACTTCATCGGGGCCAAGACCACGCATCAACGGGCGCGGGTTGCGGCTGGCAAGGGCACGCTGCACAAGGCTGTCCACACTCATACGCAAATAGATGGCGGTTCCGTTGGCAAGAATAAAGTCCATATTGCCACTATGGCACGGTGTGCCGCCACCTGTGGCTATTACCACATTCTCCAACCTCTCTGTATCGTGCAGCACCTGCGTCTCGAGTTTGCGGAAAGCCGCATCGCCGAACTGTGAGAAAAAACGAGCAACGGTATAGTGATAACGCTCCTCAAAGGCACTGTCCAAGTCAAGAAAATCCATTCCTTTGTCGGCGGCGAGACGACGTCCGAAAGTCGTCTTTCCACTGTACATATACCCTATCACATAGTACTTCATGCCATCAACTCTTTGGCGGTCTGCATCGCTGCAGGCGTCGGAGGGTCGCTGCTGAGCATCACCGCCACCTCAACCACACGTTCATCAACATTCAGCTCCCTGATGCACGACACCGTACGCTGGTCGTCGGTCTCCTTATACACCTTCAGGTGCTGCTGAGCCTTGGCGGCAATCTGCGGCAAATGGGTGATTGCCACCACCTGCATGCGCTCCGCCATACGGCACATGATTCGTCCCACAGCACCTGCAATATCACCGCTGACGCCAGTGTCAATCTCATCGAAAATAATCGTCGGCAGCAGCGAACGCGAGGTGTGCATGCTCTTCACCGCCAGCATAAGGCGCGACAGTTCGCCACCCGATGCGACCTTTGCCAAATCTCGCAACTCGCCACCTCGGTTGGCATTGAAGAGGAATGCCACAGCATCATGTCCTTGAGGCCCATAGGTAGCCGTTGGTGTAAGCGATACCGTGAAGCGGGCTTCAGGCATGCCGAGTTCACGTAGCGTTGGCAATATGCCTTTGGCCAAGGCCTCACCGGCCTTGCATCGCGATGCTGTAAGTCTGTCGGCAGCAGTTTGCACTTCAGCAAAAGCCTTGTCAACCTGCTCCATCAACGCGTTAATGCGGCTGTCAAGGGTTGAGATGTTCTGCAGGCGGGCGTCAAGGTCATCGCGGAGGGCAACAAGGTCTGCCACACTGTCTACTCCATGCTTCTTCTCAAGCCGATAAATCAAAGCCAGGCGCTCGTCCACCTGTTGCTGCCGTTCGGGGCTGTAGGTGACGCTGTCGGCAGCCGAAAGCAGCGTGCTGTCAATGTCATCGAGCTCTATCAGTGCCGAGTCCACACGTGTCAAAAGTGCGCCAGCCTCGGCATGATAATCCGCGATATGCGCCAAAGCGGTTTTTGCCTGTCTCAAACGCGCCAGCACAGACTGTTCCGTGTCGTCGTCGAGCAAAGCAGCAGCCGTGCCAAGCCCTTCGCGCACAGCCTCGGCGTGCGCCAGCAACTGCGACTCCTCCTCCAGCGCCTGCTGCTCGTCGGCAGCCAGGCGGGCCTCCGCCAGCTCGTCGAACTGGAACTGCAGGTAGTCCTGCTCTTTGCGGTTTTGTGCTTCTGCGGATGTCAACTCCTCCAATTCACGCTTCAAGTCCGCATAGCGCCGGTAAGCCGCAGCATATTCAGTGCGCGCGACGCCACCCGCCAGCGTGTCAAGCAGTTCCATGCGGTAGGCGCTGTCGGCAAGCGTGAGAGTCTGGTGTTGCGAATGGATGTCGATTATTCTGGAGCCCAACTGCCTGAGCAAGGGAAGCTGTACGGGTGTGTCGTTGACGAAAGCACGGCTTTTTGTCGATGGCATAATCTCCCGGCGCAGTATCAGGCGGTCGTCGTAGTCAAGGTCAGCCTCGTCAAAAAACGGCTTGAGCCCCAATCCTGCCACATCGAATACCGCCTCCACCACACACTTCCTGTCCTTCTCGGCAAGTACAGCAGCGTCGGCTCGCTGGCCAAGGAGAAGACCGAGAGCGCCGAGCATGATACTCTTGCCGGCACCCGTCTCGCCCGTGATGGCAACAAACCCTCCGCCGAAATTGATATCGGTCTGGCGTATCAGCGCATAATTCTCAATATGTAATGACTGTAGCATGGCTATTGTAGCATCGGCATTATACGTTGCAGCGCGCCGACAAGGGCGTCCACCTCGGCACGCGTGTTGTAGACGGCAAAACTGGCGCGCACCGTGCCAGGAATGCCATAGCGGTCCATGACCGGCTGCGTGCAGTGGTGCCCCGTACGCACGGCAATTCCCATCTGGTCGAGCAAAGTGCCCACATCATAGGGGTGGCTGTCACCCACGAGGAACGAAAGGACCGCGGTCTTCCGCGGGGCACAACCAAAGAAACGCATGCCGGGCAAGGCGGCGAGGCCACGTGTGGCATAATCCAACAAATCGGCTTCGTGCGACCCTATGTTCTCTATTCCCACACCCTGCATAAAATCCATGGCCTTGCCAAGTCCTATGACGTCACCCACAGAGGGCGTACCTGCCTCAAACTTGAAAGGAAGCTCGTTGTAGGTGGTGCGCTCAAACGTCACCTCGCTGATCATCTCTCCCCCACCCTGATACGGCGGCATCTCGTTGAGCAATTCCTCGCGGCCGTACATGACGCCGACCCCCATGGGGCCGTACATCTTATGTCCAGAGAAACAGTAGAAATCGCACCCAAGGGCCTGCACGTCCACCTTCATGTGCGACACGGCCTGCGCTCCATCCACCAGCACCGGCACCCCATGGGCGTGGGCCATGGCCACAATGTCGGCCACGGGATTGACCGTACCCAGCGTGTTGGATGCATGGCAGATGGCCACCAACCGCGTACGCGCGCTGAACAGGCGCTCCATGGCCTGAAGGTCCAACACCCCGTCGTCGCCGAAAGGCACCGGCCGCAGCGTTGCCCCGGCAAGCTGCCATGGCACGATATTGCTGTGGTGCTCCATGCCTGACACTATCACCTCATCGCCATCGCCGGAAAAATAGCGCCGCGCGAACGAACTGGCCACAAGGTTGATGCTCTCCGTGGTGCCACGCGTAAAGACAATCTCGTGCGAGTGGCGGGCTCCTATGAAGGCCTGCACCTGACGTCGCACCCCTTCATAGGCCTCCGTTGCCGCTGCCGCCAGGTGGTGGGCACCGCGGTGTATGTTGGCGTTGCTGCTGCGATAGTAGCCGTCGAGCGCCTCAATCACCGCCAAAGGCTTTTGCGTCGTGGCCGCATTGTCGAAGTAGACAAGGGGGTGGCCATGAACTTCAACGCCGAGTATAGGAAACTGATTTCTAATATCTTGCAACATGATTTAAATATATACCATTCATTACCAGTGATTTCACCTAGTCCCTACGGAGCCCCTACGGAGTCCCTACGGCCCCCCTACGGCCATGGTACGGCCATGCATAGAGCAGGTGCGATTGAGCGGCCGCCCATAGTTCGTGGAGACCCCACTGGGAGACAACATGAACGCCATAGGACTCGTTGACCATCAACACTTCTTTTTCTTTTTGACAATATGACGCACCACAAAGAACGCCACCGCAGCAACAAAGACAACCACAATGATGATGCTCAGCTGGCTGCTGTAGCGCTCGATGACCGTCGGATCGGCAGCCTTGTAGGCCAGCCAGCCCAGCAGGGCAAGTATGCAGTTCCACGCCAAGGCGCCAAGAGTTGTGAAAAAGGAGAAGGAGAGCAGGTTCATGCGCGACAGACCCGCAGGTATGGAAATGAGTTGCCGTATGACAGGAATAAAACGTCCAACAAGGGTAGAAACAACGCCGTGATCGTTGAAATAGACCTCGGCGCGCTGCACTTTTTCCTCCGAGAGCTGTAGCATGCGTCCCACGCGGCTGCGAGCAAAAGCATAGACGATGGGGCGTCCAAGCCAAAGCGAAAGCAGATAGTTGATGAGAGCTCCGAGCAGGGCTCCAACAGTGCCGGCCAAGACGACGAGCCACACCTGCATGCCACCGGCACTCTCGGGGTTGCAGGCCACATAGACGGCGGGGGGGATGACAACCTCGGAAGGGAAGGGTATGAAGGAGCTTTCGAGGGTCATAAGGGCTCCTACGGCGAGGTAGTTCATGTTGGCGTCATACCAATGGAGGAGCGAAGCCACCCAGCCGGAGGAGGCAGTGTCGCCACGGACGGCTTCGGCCACGCCACCACCATCCTGTGCGCAGAGGGGCTGTGCAAGGAACAGGGCTACAAGGAGCAGGAGAAGGTATTTTCTGTGTTTCATTTGAATATATGTTGTTTATTGGTTATCGGTTGTTGTATTGCTGTCGTTCAACTGTTCAAGCAGGGGCGCCAGAGCGGGTCTCTCCCATGCCTCGGGGCACAGCTCTCGGAGCACCGAGGGCATCACGTCGGGCAGCAGGCGGCGAAACCTGTTATAACGGTTGGTGTAGAAGTAGGCAGCTGCAAGATAGGTGCTGTAGAAGGTATCGTGCGGATAGAGCTGCAGCGATTCGTCGGCAAAATCGGCCAGGGTGTCGTAGAAACCGTGCGAGAAGAGAAAGAGCGTGTAGAAACGGCAGTGGCTCTCATTGCAACGTTGCGAGCCGATGAGGCGCTCGAAGTAGTCGGAGGCTGCATCAATGTTATCGCGGCTGTCGTATACCATGGCCATGCAAAGCATGGCGTCCGGGTTATCCTGGTCAATGGCCAAGGCCTTGCGTGCCGAGGCAAGGGCAGACGAGTCGTCGCCTTGGCGGAGCTGGCAGAGGCCAATGTCGGCAACAGTGTCAGCGTCCTCAGGACGTTCATCGAAGGCCTTGTGGAGGTAAAGCAGCGCCGTGTCAAAGTTCTCGTGACGCATGAAGAGTTGTCCGAGGGCACGAAACACGTCGGCCCGTTCCAATGCGCAATCAAGTGCACGCGTAAGGGCTGTGGCGGCTTCGCCGATATGGCCCAACTGTTCATGTGCCAAGGACAGTTCATAGTAGGCCGATGAATAGTTCTTGTCAATAGCTATGGCATACTCGAAAGCATCGACAGCACGTTCGGCAAGGCCGAGGTCCCGACATGCACAACCAAGGCAGTACCAGCCCTCTTTACTATAGGGGTGGTCTCGGACATATAGGTCAAGGAACTCATAGGCTTCGTCGCATACGCCCGCCTCTTCGCAGGTGTCGAGATAATTGTACAGCACATACTCTTCATAGGAGTCTGTGCCAAAAGCCTTAAGGTAGTATTGTATAGCTTCGTGCCAGTTCTTCATGCGCACATACTCCTCGGCAATGTTGGCATATATGCGACCCAGCTGCCAGCCGTCCTTGGCGGCGCGGAGGTAGTAGCTGATGGCTTTTTCGCTCTCGCCCATCTCACCGTAGACAACAGCGAGGGAGTAGAAGACATCCGTGTCCGATGGGTCTTGGCGCTCAAGCGCCTGCAAAAGCGAAAGGGCACGAGCGTTGTCCTTGTTGAGGACATACCAGTGTGCCCGCCTGATTTTTATCTCTATGCTGTCTGGGTATAGGCGTTCGGCAAGATGTAGGGCAGAGATGAGGGGCTCCTTGTCGTCCACTTCAAGGTAGTAGTCGATAATCATTTCAAGCTCGTCGATGTCGTAGAACTGCATTTCGCCACGCATGACGGTACGCTCGAAGTCGAGTACAAGTTGTTTCACCTCGTCGTCAAAGTCTGTAAAGCGGTCGTTTTTCAAAGTGATATAGTATTTTGCATTATTGTGTCAATCATGTGTCAGAAAGAGAAGCGTATAGTGAGACCTCCTTTGGTGGTAGAGTTGGGATAGGCATTGGAGATGTATGGAGTATTGATGTTGGTCTGGAAGAATGCGCGAAGGGTGAGGTAGGTGGTGAGTGAATACTCGGCGCTGAGTTCGGCCATCCACACCGAACTGCCAGATGAAATCTGGCTGATGTTCTGGTTTATCTTTCGTATGTTGGTCATGTTGCTGTTGTGGGTTATGTTGAGCTGCAACACGATGTCGCTCTTGACCTCGATAGGCATGCTGCCAATCTTGAGTTGGAAACCGATGTCTTTGAAGCGATAGCCGGCACCGAAGGTGATGCCGTCGCGGGTTGTCTCTGTGAGCTGGTTGTTGCTGAAGGAGAGCGCAAGTGTGCGGTTCTTCTGGATGGAGAAGTTGAACTGGAGGCTGTTGACCATGTTAACCGAGATACGGATAAGGGGGTTGAACTGCTCGTTGATTTGCACACCACCAGTGGACAGCGGAGGAATATAGTCGCCTGTGGAGTTGAGCAGGGTCTCCATGCCGTAGTCGTAGTCGCCGACAGCCGAGAGGGCTGCATCGGTGTAGTAATTGCCTACGCGGTATTCAGAACCGTAACGGTGGGATAGACTGATGTTTGAGAACCACTTTTTGAGGAACTGCACCTTGTTGAGGCCGTTGTAGCTGATGTTCCAGTTGGGGAGCGGCATCTTGAGGAAGGGCGAGAAGGCGCGGGATGAAGGGTCGTCGCCAAGGTAAGTGGCGAGGAACGACGTGAGCAAGACAGTCTGGGAGTTGGCACTGTAGCCCGAAGGGTAGTAAACACCATTCATGGTGTCAAGAACCATCTGGTCTGAATATGGGTCGGGGTTGGCGGCAGCAAGCCTTCCTGCCACAACCGAACGATTGTTCAGGAAGCTTTCAAACAGTTTGTCGCTGTCGGTGAAGGCCGTCAGGAAGCTCCATGTGGTAGTGGAGTAGGATCCTGTGCGTACATACGATAGCGGCCCGTCAACCATGCCGAGGGACGTGTTGTATTTGTAGTAGTACTCCTCTCGCGAGGTGTAGTTTTGGGTGGCGTTGAGGTCAATCTTGAGGTCTCGCATAGGCTCCACCGTGGCCTGGAGGGTCAGTGTTCGGTTGGAGGTCATCTCATGCGGCGAATTGAAAAGAGTGTCACGGCTCAAAAGGTCGTGGCGCAAGAGATCGTGTACCACATCCTGATCGTATCCAAGAATATAACCAATACCAGGTGTCCAATATGTGCGCGGATCAAGACCAATGAACATCGGCTCACCCATATAGCCCGGGAGGCGCGAACCGTCGGTCTGGGTATATTGCACATTGACATTCTTCACACCGGAAACGAAGCGCAGGGCGAAATAGCCCACCTCTTTGAGCGCTTCCATAAACCGGGCGTGTCGCAAGCTGTCAGCCATAGCAACCGAATCCTTGGCGGTCATCGGCTTGGCTGGTTCTGTTTTTTTGTTGCCCCTGGCATTGCGGTCGTTACCTTTTGCCTTGTTCGCCGGAGTGTTGGCCTTGCGCAGGAGGGGAATTTTGTTGTACAGCTTGGTAAAGTCAGCAGTAGCACTTCCCTGCAAAGTCATGCTGTTTTGAAGGGTGGCGCCCATGGACGCAAGGGCGGCGGTAGTGCCGAGATACGTGTAGTTGGTGCGGTAGGATAGCGGCACACGCAGGAAGTCCATGTACGGGAGCTTGTTGACGGGCAATTCATAACTCGCCGTTATGGACTGCTGCAGCTGCTGCATTGTGCCGCCATCAAGGATTGAGCGCCAGATGGAGTCGCCCGCAGAGGGGGTCTCTATGCGGCCTATGGGCTCATCGACACGAGCGTTGGCATTGGCCGAATACTGGATGCGAAAGCTTCGCGAGAGGTCGTAGTTGATGCCGTAGTTGCGCTGCCACGTGAACTGTTTGTACCATGTCGGCTTGATGATTACGAGTGCCGCGCTCTTATTGCGCAGGAGCGTCTCCTCGAAGTCGCGGTATATTTCGGTGGAGAACGACAGGTTCTTGGGCAGATAGAAGAAGTTGATATCCTTGATAATCTTCCAGTTCTTGTGATTGAACAGTTTTATCTTGTCAAAGGGCTTGACCTCTTTGGGTTGCGGTGCATAACTGTAATTGAAGCCTCCGCGATGCTGGTCTTTGTTGTAATGCTCTATGTCTTCGTCCGATATACGCTCACGGCTGTAGGCATAGGAGAACGAGAAGTTCTCGATGTCATAAAAGTGCTGTTTCAGCGCTGCCTTGCCAACACGTTCCTTATGGACGTTGGACAAAGTGAGATTGGTGGCTGACTTGCGGCGCTGGGTCATGTGCCGCACGCTGTCGCGCTCGGCAGCGGTACGGTAGGTTGCAAGATCATCGTAGAGGCGCACGTCCGGGTTGAGCGGATTGTATTCCGGACTTCCTATCTCACGGCTGTAGTCAAGATATAGTGGAATACGCATTCCCCACTCTTCTGGCATGAAACGGCCAAGCTCAAAGTCAAGTGTAGTCTGGAAATTGAACGTATTGACCAGTTCCTCTTTGATGAGAGGGTCCTCCAGATTACCGAAATTTGCCGTGGTGTATGAACCATACAGCGAGAGATTGCCGACATCGGCGAGGTTGGTACGCGCCAAAGCCATAGCTGCCCACCCACCTTTGTTGATGTAGTCGGCAAGACGCAACTCATTAATCCACACTATAGCCGACTTTGGCAGCATATTATTGCCGTCGTCG
The DNA here is from genome assembly GCA_017522105.1 of Bacteroidales bacterium. Lineage (GTDB taxonomy): Bacteria > Bacteroidota > Bacteroidia > Bacteroidales > P3 > Colimorpha. The sequence continues at coordinate 36,654 of JAFXAA010000022.1, forward strand.
AGGCTCTGCTTTTTCGGGTTACGCACACCAATCATTATAACCTTGACCTTGCCGAGATTCGGGTTGCCAAGGACGGTGTACTTTCTGCCATCAACCACCTCTGTGTAAAGCAGCGACGGTGAGTAGTTGCCATCGCCCGCCCGTATCTTGATGTTACGGTTGGTTTTTATCTCCGTCAGCCGCTGTATATCAATATCCACATTGTTGGCTTCAGGCCAGATGCCGTACGGGTCATCGGACGACGTATACCATGGGGTGAACTGCAACGGCATCTCGTACTCATAGTAGTTGGACGTATAGTCGCTGCCAAGGCGAACAAAAAGCGAGAGGTCTCCATCGCGCATGTAGTCGGACTCGTACTTCTGCTCAGCGTGGACAAACATCTTCATGTGGCCATAGAAACGCAGGTCGTAGCCCGACGAACGGTATATGGCACGCGCATCGCCACTGGCCAAGCCATCCACGTCTATGGAGATGGACTGTTCGTTGAGTTGCGTATAACTGCTGCTGGTGTTATACCATTCCTCACGTTCAATACCCGGTGGCAAAACGTATGGCACCGGCTGGCGCGAGCCGTTTTCCTCAATGTTGACAGTGGATATGTTGAACGACGTCTCCTCGCTCTGTCCCGTGGTGTAATCGCCGGGCTGCAGGAGTTCCTCTGTATACTTGCGCCATGTGGAGTACACCAGATCGAGGGTGGCAAAACGCAAGATTACAGGCTCCTCAAAGCGGTTGAGGAACATACGCATGAAGCGTATGGACTGGAAGCCGTTTATATTGCCAACCTTTTGGTCCGGTTCGCGGATAGGTATGCGGAACTGATACCACTTGCAGGTAGTAGTCTCACCGTTGGCCAACTGAACATTGCGCGCCTCTTGTATATCGACAATGTGATTCTCGCCTATCACCATGTTCTCGGGGCGCAATTCAATGACATACTGATAATAGTTCTCCGCCTCACTGAGCGTATTGTCGCGATTGATGTCCTCCACGTTTGGGTAGGCTGTTGCACTGGTCATATAGTCCTCGCCACTGTCGCCATCCACCGGCGAGTTACCCTCAGGATTGTTGAAGAACTTATAGCGGTCATTAATCTTTACATCATTGTCGTCATAATAGGATGAACGGTAGTAACGGAAGTCGTCGGCCGATGGGTCGGCAGCGGCCTGCTGGTAAGCCCGCGAGGCTGCACCGAAACGTTGCTCAATGGCGCTGAGATATTCGACGAAGAAACTCTGCTCATCCTGCAGGCCGTGTGTGGATCCCAGGCCGTCGTAGCCGATATCCTGATACATGCGCGACGCTTCATCGTTGTCGAAGGCGTTTACGATGGGTTGCGTGGTGGGCACACGCCCCCAGATGGTAGTGTCCACGTTGACCACCGTCAAGCTGGTCGGCAGCCCGTTTTCAAAGCTCTTGCGACCGTCGCGCAATATATCCTCGCTGATGTCTCCCAGGTTGATGTACAAGCGACCGCCGCTGTGTGTGGGGTTCTCTATGAAGGGGTCCATGAGCCAGAACTCGATAGTCTCGATGTTCTGTGTCTCAAAGTCCGTGTAATCCAGTTTGCGCATGATGCCACCCCAGCGGCTCACAGGGTTCTGCAGCATTCCCTCTGCATTGATACCGGCACTGTAGGCCGACGGAGCCACATCGTAGTTGTACGGTCCCCGTTCCGAAGGGTAATAGGCCAGGTTGAGCTCATAGATGTTTGTCGGCTGGCCCGAAGCAAGGTCCTTGTTGGGGAAGACCTCCTGCTCGTATATGCGGCGGGCATACGGTCGCGAGAGGTCATCGGCAGTGATGTTCGACGGTCGGTTGCCCGTGTTGTAGAAGTCGTTGCTTATGCGATACCATGCCACCTTGGCCCTGTTGTAGCCATAGGCCAGCCCCGTGCCTGGGGCTGTCTCGGGGAAGAGCGGCAGCGGCGAACGATAGTCCTGCGGCGTGCTGGCCAGGAACCACGAGTTTATGCCCTTAAGGTCTATGCTGCTTTTCGCCCCCTCAAAGTCGTCCACATAGCTCACACTGCCTTCACTGGAGCCGGTACTGCTCATGCCGGGAATGAAGTGTGCAAACTCGGCAGTGAGGCTCAGGTTCGACGGCGCTTTGGTCTCGATGCCAGGCAGCAGGTCCACAAGCTTGGTGATGAACGGCACCTCGTGGCTGTAGTTGAGGTCAAGTCCCCAGATGGTGTTGCTTGTCGGCTCGTCTCCAAAATTATTCTTCTGCGTCATTGGCTTCTCGTGCAGGTTCATCACGGTGGCACCGAGGTTGAAGTTGGGCTCGAACTCATAGTTGAGGTGCAGACCCAGCATACGCTTGGTGGTCATGCTGAAACTGTTGTTTTCGCTGCTAACGCTTATCGGCGTGTTGGAGGCCAGAATGCTTTCGTTGGTGATGCGCACCGTACCCATGGTGTAGTCCACCGTATAATCAACATTCTCTATCAGCGGCATACCGCCCGCCGTGACCGTCACCGAGCCCGGCGTGACACTGTAGCCGAGCGATATCTCGCCGCTGACACTAGTGGTGTAGTAGCCCTCAAGGTAGAACTTGTTTCGGTCGGCATACTGCCGCGCCAAGGTCTGCGTCATGGTGTACAGCGAGTCAAAGCAGTAGCGGTTGGCAAAAGCGTCGTCGCCCAGTATGGCGCGCAGATCCTTGCCGAATGGCTCCACATACGGGAAGTACACTCGCCCGTTTGAGGCCTGTATGGTGCCTCCCTTGAAAGCCGCCGAGTCAAACCAGTCGAACACTCCGTCTGCATAGTAGTAGCTCTGCGTGGCATCCATGCGGTCAAGCCCGAAGACCTCTATCAGGGGTTTACCCTGCTGAGGCCCTTCCGTGAAAAAGCCTATGCCAAGTCCCCCGTTGGGATTTTCGTATAGCACGTTAAGACGGAAGTTGTCCCTGCTGAGCTGACTGCTCTTCAGGTAATAGACATTCTTCATCATCAGACGCCACAGCGGCCCATGCGTGTTCACGGCCGTGCTCTTGAGGAGTTTCACTATTAGGGTGTTCGGGTCGTTCACGCCGTCAGTCGTCAGCTCGCCCACCTGATACACTGTGGTGTCGCCAATCACCTGGTACTGGAATGCCACAGCCAGCACCTGGTCGTTGCTCAGAGGCTGATTGAGGCTGATGAAGCCCAGCTGGCGGTTGAACGTATACTCGTTGCTGTTCAGCAGACGCGCACTCTCTATCTTCTCATAGTCCACGCCACTCGTCATGCCCAGTCCCTGCATGTAGCCCGTGACGCTGTTGATGCTCCTCACGGCGGCTGGGTTCACCAGTTGCAGCAGGTCGTTGCTGCTGTTTGTCGGCTTCACAGAGCCCGTGCCGCTCACGCGAGCGTTGGAAGGGTTGTGCTCGCCAAGGTCGGTCAGGGCCAGTATGTTTCTGTTCTGCGTCACCGCGGCACCCACATTGGTGCGCCACACCTCGATGCGCAGTATCTTCACGTTGCTGTTCACCACAGGCAACGTTGACATTGCGTCATTGTACGTGTCGTAGAAGTACTGCGCAATGAAGTAATGCCTGTTCTCCTCATACTCGTCGGCCCTTATCTCGAACTCGTGGCTGCTGGCGCCGCCCTTCACCTGCATGTTCTCCGTGCTCGTCTCCTTCTCGCTGAGCACGGCGTCCACAGTCAGCTTGCCGAACTTGAGCTTCGTGTGGAAACCGAAAAGCTGCTGGCTGCCCTGTATCAGTGTTGTGTTCAGCGGAAACGATATGTCGGCGGCCTCCAGCAGCTGCAGGATGTCGTCCTCCTTGCCCTCGTAGCGCAGCTTTATCTTGTTCTCGAAGTCAAAGGTGGCCTTGGTGTTCTGGTTGATGTCGAAGTTTATCAGGTCGCCTATCTTGGCGTTGAGGTTGATCTGGAGGTTCTCGTCAAAGTCGAAAGTCGTCACGCTGCGCTGGCTCTGGTCGCGCTGCGGGTCGTTGCGGTAGTTGTTCACTATCTGGAACGTCAGCTCCGCGCTGCCGCTGGGCGTAATCTTTATCTCGGGCAGCTTGTTCAGAATGTCCAGCTTCTCGCTGATTTGGTTGAAGCCCGGTATCTTGCTCAGCAGGCCGCCCTCGGCGTTGTCCAGCACCGTGCCGTCCTTCTTCTCGTTCCAGTAGCTCTCCATCAGCTGGTCCATCTGCCAGTCCTGATACTCCTCAAAGCTCATGTAGTCGCGCCCCACCACCATGTTGCCCACCTTGCTCAGGCGCACATAGCTCCCGCTCTGCGGGTCATACTCCACGCTGGTCGTGATGCCCGCCGGCGTGTAGCCGCTCCCCATGGGGGTGAACTGCACGCTGTCGTCCTGCCCCCATGCTGTCGCACAGCACAGGAACAGCACCATCGTCAATATATACCGCAGCTTCAAGGCGTTTTTCTACTTTAACTGACTATAAACGCAACACCCCGGCAATTATTGCGCTGCCGGGGTGTTAAATATATAAAATATTTTCTATAGGCGCTTCAAGCCTTCTTTTATAATCTCCTCCACGGTCATGGGGCTGCCGTCGGCGTTCTTCCAGTCGGTGGACATGAGAAGTTTCTCCACCGCAGGCTTGGCAAAGCCGAGCATCGTCAGGGCCGTCATGGCCTCGTCGCGCGCCTGGTTGGCCTGCACGCCCTTGGGGCTCAACGGGCTCTGCATGCCTACAAGCCCCATCTTGTCGGCCAGCTCCAGCACTATGCGCTGCGCCGTCTTGGCACCTATGCCTTTGACGCGCTGCACCTTCTTCACATCCTGGGCCTGTATGGCCGTGCGCAGCTCGTCCACCGTCAGCGACGACAGCATGACCCTCGCCGTCTGGTTGCCAACACCGCTGATGCCCACCAGCAGGCGGAACATCTCGCGCTCGGCCATGTCGCTGAAGCCGAAGAGCTGCTGCGCATCCTCGCGCACCACATGGTGGGCATAGAGTTTCACGCTGTCGTCCTCGGCACGCCGCAGGGTCTCATAGGTGTTCAGGCTTATCTCAAGCAGGTAGCCCACTCCGCCACAGTCTATCACCGCCTGCGTGGGTTCCAGCGATGCCAGCTTTCCTTGTATGTATTCGTACATGTCCTATTGGTTTTCAAATCTGTATCCTATGCCCGCCGCCGGACTTCCCTCCTGCAGGCGGTAGTCGTCCTTGGCCACATCCACAAACATCGGGTCAGCATCCCATTCGCCGCCGCGCACCAGGCAGTTGGCGAAGCTGTAGTTGAAGGCAAACCCCTCGGCGGCGCCAAGGCTCACCTCGCCCGTGCCCCGCGTGCCGTAGATGATGCAGTCCACAAAGTCGGCACGCGTCAGGTCGCCAGCCATGTAGCCCCCCTGCACGGGGTAGTAGTTGGACACGATGACCCCCGTGGTGTCCCGCGAGCTGTATGTCCAGTAGTTGGCCATGGTGCATCCGTTGAAGCTGTAGCTACCGCCACCGATGAGCACCACGGTCGACAGGCAGTCGTAGAGCAGCAGGTTACTGCCGTCGATGGTGGCCCCCTGTCCAATGATGCCCGCATCGCTCATGTTGCGTATCACGGTGTTGCTGACCGTCAGCTCACTGCCCGGATAGCCCCTCAGGCCGCCCACGGCATTCTCCACCACACAGTGGTCCATCACGTTGCCCGTGCTGAAGTTGTAGAACCACACCGTCTGCCACTGTCCGGGCAGCGTGCGGTACCACGGGTCGTGGCGCAGCGAGGAGAAGATTATGGGCCGCTCCGCAGTGCCCACGGCCACAAGCCGCGCCGCCGAGTCCACCACCAGCATGGCGCCGTCGGCGAAATAGAGCTCGTCGCCGGCCTGGAGGGTCAGCGTATTGCCTTCCAGCACCGCACCCGGCGAGAGGAAGACATGGGGCCTGTCGCTGCGCCACGCGGCGCAGTCAATGGGCACATACCACGTGGTGTCCGTAGGCTTCAGGCGGTGATATATGGCGTTGCGCCCGTAGGCCTCAAGCGGCAGGCACTGCCCGTTGCCGAACACTATGGAATCCGTGACCAGGAAGGGGGAGCTGTCCTCGTTGGGCTTGATGTGGGCCTGCACATATATGTGCAGACTGTCGCCGGCCTGCAGCTCCACACGCCGCGCCACCATGGAGGTGTCGCCGTCCACGTTCAGACGGAAGCGGCTGGCTCTGCCATGCTTGAGCGTCACCGACGAGAGCTCCACGTCGTGCCGCGTGCGGTTGTACACCTTCACCATCTGCGTCGCCGTGCCCATGGCGGCGAAGACGGTGTCAAAAGTCACCTTCTCCTCCGAGAACTCCAGCTGCACACTGCCCTCGTCGGCATAGACGGCGTCGCGGCGGCAGCCCGCGGCCAGCGCGGCAGCCACTGCCACAAACAACACTATCGGCAACAATCTCTTCATACGGCAACAGTGCTATCTGGTGTACAGCCCGAAAATCTCCTCCAGGCGTTTGGCGCATACAGGGCAGAACGGCGCGTAGTCCCGCATCATGCAGTGCATCGCCGGACGGTAGACGCCCTTGCTGCTGTAGCCAGCACCCTCGTAGACCCCCAGGGGACCGCACTGCGACTTGGGCACGTTGTTGTTGTCGGGCGTAGGCACAGGCGTGCCTTCGGGCAGCATGGACTGCCATTTGCGCCCGAAATCCTTGAGGTTCGTGATGTTGGGCTCCAGCGGCTCATAGTCGTGGCTGTGCAGCCCAGAGTAGCTCATTTCCTCGTCCACATACTCGTCGGCCAGCCCACCGAAAGAGTGGCCGAACTCGTGCGGCAGCACATATTCCGCCATGCGGTGCAGCGACGAAACCGCGTAGAAGTTGTATATGGCCCCGCCACCGTAGGTCTCGTCGTTGACCATGACGATGATGAAGTCGCAGGGCGTGGTGCCTATCAAGTCGTGCAAGCGGTGCACGCTGAAGGTCATCAGGTAGCGGTCGATGCCGAAGGTGCCGAAGGCGGCCTCCACATCGCCCACCACACCATAGACGTTGAAGTCCGTGCGGTGGTTGCTGAAAGGGGCCTTGCCGAAGAGTATCTCCTTCATGCGGTAGAAGTCCACGCCCACCTTCTGGGGGCTCTCGCCGTCGTAGCCCTGCGCCACTATGACCACGTCAACCTTCTTCGACGGGTCGCCGTGCACCTCCAGGTCGCGGCGCTCGCCCTGGCGCCAGATGGTGTCGAGCCGTTGCACCGACGGGTCGAAGTCCACCACCGTGGCATCCACCATGCGCTGGTCGGCGTCGCGCCGCTGCAGGGCTATGCGCACAGCACGTTTGGGCATGGGCACCAGCAGGGTCTCCTCGAAACGCATCTTCACCCTCCGCCCCTTCTCCGTGGCCTTGTACTCACGGAAGAGGTTGCTGTAGCCGCGGCTGTATATCTCCTGGCCGCTGCGCGCGTCGCGCACCACCACACGGTAATCGCCGCAGTCGAAGGGGTCCAGCAGCTGCGTCCGCGAACCGTGCCAGGCCGCGTTGCGGTCCAGCCACCGGCTCACCCACACCGTGTCGCCCTGGGCGTTGCCTTCGCGAACACAGTCCAGACGCAACGTGCCGCCGGTAAAATACTTTTTGAAGTTCACCTTCGCCGCCTCGGCGGGCAGGACGGCAAACAACAGCAATACAGCGAGTAGGATGTTTTTAGCCTTCATAGCGCAAATTATTGTCTGTTATAAACGGCGAGCGAACGCATTTATTGTACCACGCGCGGCAAAAAAATCCGCCCCACTCCTCCCCTACCCTCACAGTGCGCCCCCACTCTCTCACAGCCACCCCCGGCCATCCCCCAGAGTCCCCCCGGAGCCCCTACGGAGCCCCTACGGCATTTCTTCAGTAGTTCTTCAGTAGTTCTTCAGTAGTATTTCAGTGTTTGACTGAAGAACTACTGAA
>JAFXAA010000002.1 GCA_017522105.1 Bacteroidales bacterium
CTACGGCCGTTCTTCAGTAGTTCTTCAGTAGTTCTTCAGTCAAACACTGAAGAACTACTGAAGAACTACTGAAGAACGGCCGTAGGGGCTCCGTAGAGAGTCCGAGGGAAAACAAAGCGCCCAGCACGGCTTTACGGCGTGCTGGGCGGTATGGGTACACTATTGTCTACAAGGCGGTTAGAAGCAGATCTGCAGACCCACCTCGAGGCGCGGCAGGAGGGCCTTGCCGTCGGCGGGTTTCTGGCCGATGCCGTTGAGGCGATAGCGGGCATAGAGACCGATGACGTCGTAGGTGAGGCGCGTGGTGACGCCGTAGTTCCAGTGGTAGCCGTCGAGGGCGTAGAGGTCGATGAGGCTGACGCGCTGGCGGTGCGACACCTCGCCGCTCACGGTGACGCCCTTCACCTGGTAGTCGGCGCCGCCATAGGAGCCATAGACGCCGAGGTCCCAGTGCAGGCCCTTGCCAAACATGCCCACGGCCACGAGGCGCACGCGCTGGAAGAGCTCGACGCTGAATTCGTTGAAGGCCACGCGACGGTAACGGGTCTTGTCCATGGCGTCCTCGACACCGGCCATGCCGATGAGGCCTTCGAGGGCGGTGGGCTGCATGCCCTTGAGGTTGTAGGTGGTGTTGGCCCACTCGGCGCCGATGCCGATGCAGTAGCTCTTGCCGAAGGCGCGGAGCCAGCGCACGCCGAGGTGGATGGCGGGCGACCAGGCGAGCATGGGCATCTCGGCCTCCTCGAGCTTGGCGGGCAGGCCGAGCATGAAGAAGTAGTCCATGCGGTATTTGGCGTTGCTGCCCCAGTCGGAGGTGTTGAAGGCGTCGCGTCCGCCGCGGGAGAGGGTGCGCTTGGCCACGGCGTCGCGGCTCATGGAGGGCGACTGCCAGCTCCAGGGGCGCCCGTCGCGCAGGCGCTGCTGCTCGTCGGCAGGGAGGGTGTAGGTGGCGGTGTAGCCGCCGAGGTGGACGGCGAGGGTGCGGTCCACGAGGTTGCGCTTGTTGACGCTGAGGGGCATGGTGTCGCTCATGTAGGTGATGCGGTGGCTGCCGTAGTAGGCCAGGGTGCCGTCGGCGTTGCGGTAGTGGTAGAAGATGGTGGCGTTGGTGACGGTCTTGATGGGCACGACGCTCACCTCGTTGTCGCCCTCGACGAAGCGGAAGGTGGGCTCGGCGGCGCGGGCGTCGCCGGTGAAGAAGGCGGCCTGCGGCACACCGTAGCCGAAGGCGTAGTCATAGTAGGGGTAGAGGTCGGCGCTCTGCTCCATGGCGTGGAACATTTCCATGGCCGTCTTGCCGGGCGAGGCCTGCCAGGCGCAGGCCGCGAAGCCCGCCACCAGGGGGCAGGAGAAGGAGGTGCCGTGGACATAGTGCGTGGCCTTGTCGTTGGTGACGTTGGCGGTGCGGGCATAGCCGAAGGCGCTGACGTTGGGCTTCAGGCGGCCGTCGTAGCTGGGGCCGTAGCTGCTGAACTCTATGTGGTTGTACTCGGTGAGGCTGTTCTCGATGCCGCCCACGCAGAGGACGCTGTCGGCGTCGGCGGGGGTGATGATGGTCTGCCACTGGCTGTCGTCGGCTTCGTTGCCAGCGCTGTTGCAGACGAGCATGCCCTTGCGGGCGGCGAGGTTGCCGGCCTTGGCCACGTAGGAGGTGCCGTCCATGTCTTTGGTGTAGTGACGTTCCTTGCCGTAGCCGAGGCTGGAGCTGATGATGTTGGCGCCGTTCTTGTCGGCCCACTCCACGGCCATCTGCCACCAGACCTCCTCCTTGAAGGGCTCGGCCTCCACCTCGGTGCGCGCCAGGAGGAACTCGGCGCCTGTGGCCAGGCCGAGGTCCTTGCCGTCGATGCGGCCCGCGATGCAGCTCAGCGTCATGGTGCCGTGGCTGTTCCAGCCGTAGACGTTCTCTTTCTTGTTTGGGAAGTTCCAGGTCTTCAGTATCTGGTTGTTCTCGCGTAGGTGGCGGAAGGCCTCGTGGGTGTTGACGCGGGGGAAGCCGCCGTCGAAGACAGCCACGCGGATGCCCTTGCCGTCGATGCCGCGGTCGCGGAAGTGCTTGCCGCCCATGCGCACCAGCTGCGCCTCGAGGGGGCCGTCGACGGTGGCGTAGTCCATAAGCCCGTCCTCGTCGGCGGGGACTGCGGCGAGCGTCATGCCGCCTTCGGCGAGGGGTTGCACACGCACTACGTAGGGCAGGCGGGCTATGAGTGCGGCCTGTTCGGGCGTGGCCACGACGCCCACGGCGTTCATCCAGCGGCTGCAGCCCACCTCTTCGGTGGCCAGGGCGGCGACACCCTGCTCATAGGCGGCGCTGACGGGGTAGTTGCTGATGTCGTAGAGATTGGCGCCACAGGCGTTGTAGCGTTCTATGGCCTTGGCATCAAAATAGGTGTAGGGGTCGAAGGTGGTGCCCGCCTTGTCGGCGAGGAACACCCAGTAGGTCTGCTGCGCCATGGCGCCGACGGCAGCCAGGGCAAAGACGATGGTGAAGAATGCTTTTTTCATAACGGTTATCTTAAAACGGTGTGTAATATTTCGTGACTTGTGAAGCGGCCGAAGCCGTTGAGGTGCAACTGGCAGTAGGCCAGCAGTGCGTCGAGGAGCTGGCGCCGTTGCGGCGGCGCCGCGGCCGGCAACGGCCCTGCGGCGAGGTAGTCGTGCAGCAGCGCGGAAAGCTGGAGGGATAACGTGGTCTCGGCAGCCGTGGCCACATAGCGGCCCTCCTGAAGGTCGAAGAGAGGCTCGCGCTGGCAGTGGTTGTCGAGGGGCTCGATGCCGAGATGGTGTGTGACGGTGAGCAGGAAGACAATGGGCACATGCGGGGCGGGGATGTCGCCGGAAGCAAGGGTCTCCTCGACATAGTCGAAGAGCGCCGGCATAGGCTCGGCTTCCTGCAAGGACTTGTACAGCACCTCGGTCATGAAGAAACGCAGGGCGTTGACGACGGGGTCCGAGGCCTGCCCGGGATGGCGCAGGCTGACCTCCTTGACGTGGTTGAGCTCGGTCTTTGGGTTGTCATACACCACCATGTCGAGGCATGAGAGTGGCTGCAGCAGGTTCTGCTTGACCCTCGCGTTGCTGCCGCGCACACCTTTGATGATGTAGGAGCGCTCGCCGAGCAGGCGGGTGAAGACCTTGGCGATGACCGACGATTCGCCGTAGGGGGTGGTGTGCAGCACAAAGCCCGGAGTGGAGACAAGCATGGCCGGAAGGGTATTACCTAATGACAAGGATTTTCGCCACAGAGCGGTTGCCGCCCTCGACGTCGGAGGCGAAAACATAGTAGACACCTGCTGCCACGCGCACGCCGTCAGCGGTGCGGAGGTTCCACGTGGCCTGGCCGCCGAGGGCCTGGGTGGAATATACCACATGGCCTGCAGCGTCGGTGATGTGCACCAAGGCATTGCGCGTGAAGCCTTTGATGGCCACCTTGCCGTCATAGCCTGGGCGGACGGGGTTGGGGAAGGCATAGACATGCGCGTCGGGCTTCAGCTCGGCGGCGGTGGCGTCGGAGCGGTATACCTGCACGCCGTTGTCGGTGCCTATATACACCTCGCCGCTGCTGGGCTGTATGGCGACGGAGATAATCTTGTCGGAGAAGAGGGGACTGTTGGCAACAGTGAAGTGGATCAGCTGCTCCAAACCGTTGGCCGAGAGGAGGTAGACACCACCCGAGGCAGTGCCGACCCACTTGCGGTTGGCACCGTCCACAGCGATGCTCGTCACGTTCTCGTAAGCCATGAGATACTCGTAAAAGTCGCCGTTGGTGATGGTGATGTTGCTGCAGCTCACCGGCGAGGTCTGCCCCGCACCGCCGTTGGCGAAAGCACGCGAGGCATCGTAGATGACCTTTATACCTTTGTTGGTACCTATCCAGATGTTGCCCTCCATGTCTTGAACCATGCAGTTGACGCTTTCGGTGGTGAGCTTGCTGCCGTTGTTGGGGTTCACGCGCGCCATGCGGCTGTTGCCGTCGTGTACATATATCATATTTTCGCGCCCGGAGAACCAGAAGAAGCCGTTGATGCTGTCATAGACCAACTTGTCCACCTGCAACTGCGACGATAGGGCCTCGGTGGAATAGTGGCTCCACACACCATTGGCAGTGCGACGTACAAGGGCGTTGGGGCTGTGGGAGTTGAGCACCCACAGGTTGCCGTCGTTGTCGAAGGTCATGGCGCCCACGAGTAGAGTGCTATAGGAGCCGACGGTATAGTTTTGCAGGGCACCGCCGGTAGTGGTTTGGTCATAGAATGCCACCACCTTGTTGTCGCGCACCGATGCCACACCGCCGTTATATCCCCAGCAGACCATCAGTGTTTCATTGGTGTCGTTAGGGTTCACGCCTGCATCGACGACGTCATTCCTACCCTCCAGCATACCGTTTGAGCGGTCAAGCTGAGACCACTGAACACCAGTAGCAACACAGAGGTTCGGCACCAGCCAGGCATTGGCATAGGTAGAAGTGTGGCCGCCGGGGCAGAGCAACATGTGGTTTTTGGCAGGCACCAGCTTGTAAACATTGTCATTGTTGTGCGGACAACTGAAGTCAATGACCCGGGTGCCGCGGAATATGAAGTTGACCAAGCCCACCCAGGCGTGTGCCGCCCAAATGGTGCCGTCGGGCAAAGAAATGGCATCCCTCGCCACCATATCGGCCCACTCGTCAATGGTGAGGTACACATTGACGAGCCGCATAGCAGTGTCATAGCGGAATATGCCCTCATTGGCAGAAACAGTGAGCAGACCCGGACTGACGCGGATAGAGTTTATGGAGGCGGTGTCGATGGCAGTATAGCCGCTGTCGGTAGCTGCAAGCAATATTTTGCCGTCCACGCCATCTACAGAGCCGACGGCAAGCAGCCTGTCGTTGAACGACGCCAGCATAGATATGTTGTATTCACTGAAGCTACTGTCAACCATCCATCGGTCGCTGATGCCCAGATGACGCTCCGAAGCGGATATGCGTTTCACACCCTCGGCGGTGGCTGCATAAATGCTGTCGCCCGCAAAAGCCACACTGTACACCAGCACTTGGTGCCCGTCACTGCCAATATTGTAGGTGTCGTATATCTCACGTCTCTCGATGTCGACGACAACTATGCCGAAGCCTAAACTGAGGTAGGCCTTACGGTCATGGCACACAAGACCGTAGACGTCTTTGTCTCCCACATAATCGCTGCGCTTGATGTCAGATATGTTATACACCACATCATCGTGGAGAATATCGATATTAGAGTTGTGGTAGGCTATTATCAGAGATGCCGTGGCGGAATCGTACACCATTTTGGACACTCCAACGTCGCTCAAACCCCATGACCTGCTCATCGTTATGCTCTCCCCAGTACCGATGTCGTAGCGTAACACGCCGTTCTTGCTTGCGGCGAAAATCTTGCCGCCCACCGATTCAACAGCGTAGATATCACTTATATCCAGGCAGTCGCGCCAGGAGCCCAGAGCCATCTGGCCACGCACCGTCAAGGCAGCGAAAGCCGCTGCGGCAAGCACAAAGACGGAGAACAAGCGCTTCATGATTCCTCCTTTCTCTTTAAAAATACATACTGATAGAGCACCGCCAGCAACGCTGTCACCAAGGTGCTGCACACCGTGGACAGCAGCACCCCGCCAAAGCCGCGGAAACCGAAGAGTTCGGCAGTGTAGAACACAAGGTAGAATGCCGCCAGCATGAGCACCAGATAGGTGACAAAATACTGCGGCGTGACGCTATAGATACTCGGCGTGGCTATTGTCACCGGCTCGCCGCGTGTGAGGATGCGGTCGGCAAACCAGATGCGCAACATAGCCACCACCGTGCATGCCAGGGCATGGAAGCCCAGCATGTTGCTCATCACGTCGACCAGCAGACCTGTGCCGAAGGCTATCAGCAGCAGTGGTATACGCCTCATTCCCGTGGGAAGCATGAGGATGAAGAGCACGTAGAGCATCGGCATCACATAGCCCCCGAGGTACACGTAGTTGAGCACCAGCAGCTGCAGCGCCATCAGCAGCACGAAGCGTCCTATTATGCGCCAGACCGTCTTGTTCATTTTCTCACTCCTTCAACAGTATACCCCTTGGCTTCAAGCATCTTCAGCACACCCTTCTCGCCCACCAGGTGCGCCGCACCCACGGCGAAGAACGTGGGCTTCCGCTCCATGATGGCGGGCATGGCGCGCACCCAGGCAGCATTGCGGTCGTCCAGCAGGCGGGCCTCGTCGGCGGGGTCGCCGGAGCATGCACCCTCCTGCTCCTCGGCGAGCATCTCCTCAATTTGCTCCAAGTCTTGCGAGAAGTAGGCCGCCGTAATGAAGTCCACCATATCCATGGCGTCGCCGAAGTTGTCCACCATGCACATCAAATCCTTGACCTGCTTGTCGAGGGACGTGCCGTATAGCACGTCGGTCTGGAAGTCCACGCTCTCGAAACCGCCCACGGCCTTGCCCTGCTTCTGGGCCTCCTGCTGGAAATAGCCGTCGAGGAGGTTCATCGGGTTGAAGCCTGCCATATTCTTCATGTACATCAACATGGTCAGCGTCGCCGACAGGGCCGCCGGCGAAAACTTGTCCATCTGCGCTGCCACAGCGGCATTGGTCATGTCCATGCCCATCACCTCGCGCATCACGGCGTTGAGGCGGTCCATCTGGTCCGCCGTCAGCAGCGACGAGAGCGTCACCCCTTCGGGCAGCATCTGCGCTTTCTGCGCCTTCTCCATGCCCTCGGCACTCATAGCACTCTGCATGTCCACCTCGCCGTAGACCTGCTCCACGGCGTCGAAGGCCGCACGCAGGCCGGGGATGCTGTCGGCAAACGACGCCGGCGCCAGGTGGTAGGTGCCCACAATATAGCTCGGGGCCTTGAGGCCGTTGCCGCCTATGCGGTAAAGCAGCTGCCCCTGTGCACTGAAGGCCAGTGCCGTCAACGCTGCCAAAGCAAGGATTCCTTTTCTCATAACGGTGTCTGTTTTTCTGTTCTGCTATTTCGTTGCCTCCGCCAGGCGCTGCTGCTCCTCGCGGAAACGGTTGTCGATAATATACACGTGGTCCAGCTTGTTGAAGTCCGTGGCCAGCTCTATGCGCACCTTGTAGAAGCCCGTGCCCTGGTTGGGCTCGGCGCTCTGCACGAATCCCACGGGGATGCCCTCCGGGAAGTCGTTGGCCTGGCCGGAGGTGACGATGGTGTCGCCCTCGTTGATCTGGTAGGCTGTGGTGATGTCCACAATCTGCGCGTAGCGGTAGTCGAGGCCGTCCCACACCAGCGACCCGCTGACGCCCGTGCGCCGCACCTTGACACTGTTGCGGCTGTCGCCGTGAAGCACAGGCATGATGGTGGCAAAGTTGGCCGACGTGGTGACCACGATGCCCACGATGCCCTCCGGCGAGATGACGGCCATGTCGGGCTCCACGCCGTGGCTCGCCCCCTTGTTGATCATGATGTAGTTGTTCTGCTGCGTCCACGAGTTCTTGATGACGCGCGCCTCGGTGTAGGAGTAGCGCTGCTTGTAGACGGTGTCGTTGACCGTGAAGACACTGTCGGTGTAGCTGATGTAGCTCTCCGCCAGACGAGCGCGCAAGGCGGCGTTCTCAGCGGCCAGCCGGTCGTTCTCGCCCTTGAGGCCAAAGTAGCCCCCAACGCTGCTTATGCCGCGATACCAGTCGCCGGCCACCCCGTTGCTCCACGCCACGATGTGCGACCCCTGGTAGTAGCTCGTCCGCGCCATGAGCACCAGCGACAGCACCACCAGCACCACGAAGACGACCACGTAGTCGTAACGCTTCAGTATCTGTATCAGCTTATTCATCGAGGAACTTCTCTATCACCTTCCTGGCCTCGTCCACAGCGCGCTGCAGGTCGTCGTTCACTATCGTCACGTCAAACTGCGGGGCTTTCTTCAGCTCCTCGGCGCTGCGGGCCAGGCGCTTCACTATGGCCTCCTCACTGTCGGTGCCGCGATGGCGCAGCCGCTGTTCGAGCACTGCGAGGCTCGGCGGCATGACGAAGATGGAAAGGGCGTCGGCGCCGAAGTAGCGCTTGATGTTGCTGCCACCGTTGACGTCCACGTCGAACACTATCACACGCCCGGCGTTCCATATACGCTCTATCTCGCTCTTCAGGGTACCGTAGCAGGTGCCCTGATACACCTCTTCCCATTCAAGGAAGTCGCCCCTGTCCACACGCTTCATGAACTCCTCGCGACTGAGGAAGTAGTAGTCGCGCCCATCCTGCTCCTGCCCGCGGGGCTGCCGCGAGGTGGCCGAGATGCTGAAGTCGAAGCAGTCGAAGTACCGCATCAGCTCGCCGATGATGGTAGTCTTGCCGCATCCAGACGGCGCCGAGAAAAGAATAGCTTTACCCATGGATGGTCAGAATTTCATGTCAAACACCTTGTAGAACGACTTGACGGCCAGCGACCCCTCGTCCCACTTGTACTGCGCGGCCACCCCGGCCACATACTCCAGAGCCTCCTCGCGCGAGGTGAGGCTGTTGAGGTACATGATGAAGTCGTTGTAGGCCCGCATGTTGTTCTTGAAGAGCTCGGACATGAAGCTGAACTTGTCGTTGATGTTGATGACCGTGCGCAGGTCGTCCACCTTGCGCGAGGCGGTGCGCTCGAAACCCGAGGCCATCGCCGCGCCGCCGCCGAGGCGCTCGCCGAGCGTCTGCGTGGTAGGCTGCTCCTGCATCGGGCGACGCAGGTAGTCGAGCAGCGACTCATGCACTCGCTGAGGCTCCGCGGCAGGCTCTGCAGCAGGTGCAGGCTCCGGCTCGGGAGCGGGCTCCACAGGTGCAGGCTCCGGCTCGGGGACGGGATCCATGGGGGCAGGCTCCGGCTCGGGAGCAGGCTCCGCAGGTGCAGGCTCCGGCTCGGGGGCGGGCACAACAGGTGCAGGCTCCGGCTCGGGAGCGGGCACAACAGGTGCAGGCTCCGGCTCGGGGGCGGCTATTGGCTCCACCACTACCTCGTCGAAAAGCAGCCCGCCGTCGGTCTCATACTCCGCCATGCTGGCAGGCTCCGCTTCCGGCTCGTTGGCGGCAGGGGCCGCCACTGGCTCCGGCGCGGCGGCGGCAGCAGGGGCCGCCGGAGCGGCAACACCCATGGCAGCCATCGTGGCCATCACCGTCGAGGAGATAATCTCGGCATCGGGCATGGCCTCCTCGGCATCGGCTTCGGCGGCCGCAGGCTCGGGTTCTACGGTGGCGGGGGCCGCCGTGTTGCGCACTTCGAGGCGAAGGGCCGTGTCGTAAAGGCATCGCAGGGCCTCAAGCAGACGGTCGCGCTCTATGGCGCTGAGCCTGCCCTCCGAGGCGACCACCTCGTTGGCCACGGCACAGAGCCGCTGCATGCCCTCGGTCAGTTCTTTGAAGGAGTTTCTCATTATGCTATATATTATTTATTTTCTTGATAACATGACTATTACACCGCACAGGCGGCACAACATTCCGAGTGTAAAGATACCATAAAAACGCCTACGCGCGACACGCAGGAGCGAAAAGTTATCAAACACAAACGTTGATAACCGCACACCTCGCAAGCACACAACGGTTTCCGCACCGCAGCCCCCGTGCCCCCACGCCGCAGCCCGCGTGGCTCTCCGGCATCGCTGCCACGGAGCCTCTACGGAGCCCCTACGGCCGTTCTTCAGTAGTTCTTCAGTAGTTCTTCAGTAGTATTTCAGTGTTTGACTGAAGAACTACTGAAGAACTACTGAAGAACGGCCGTACCGGAGCCGTAGGGAATGGGGGGGTGGAAGCAGGGCAGGAATGAGCCACCGGCGGACAAAAAGAACGGCTTTTTTGCAAGGAATACAAAAAAATACTATCTTTGCAGCGTGGAAAATGGCGCCGAACGCCCCGGCAGGCGTTGTGCCACAAGCGATTAAAACAATAATAAAACATATACAATGAAGAAGACACTAAGCATCATCTGCATGGCTGCGGCCATGCTGCTCGCCGTCGGCGCGAGTGCACAGAAGTACCAGTACAAGACCTACGACAACGACCCGCTGCAGGTGCGCGAGTACACCCTCGACAACGGCCTCAAGGTGTTCATGAGCGTCTACAAGGACGCCCCGCGCATACAGACCTACATTGCCGTGCGCGCCGGCTCGAAGAACGACCCCAGCGAGACCACCGGCCTGGCCCACTACCTGGAGCACATGCTCTTCAAGGGCAGCCACCAGCTGGGCACCACCGACTGGGAGCGCGAGAAAGTGGAGCTGCAGAAGATTGAGGACCTGTACGAGGTGTATCGCAAGACCACCAACGAGGCAGCCCGCGCAGCCATCTACCACCAGATAGACTCCATCAGCTACGTGGCCTCGACCATAGCCATAGCCAACGAGTATGACAAGAGCATGACGGCCATAGGCAGCGAGGGCACCAACGCCTTCACCAGCAACGACTACACTATGTACGTGGAGAACATACCGGCCAACCAGCTCGAGGCTTGGGCCAAGGTGCAGGGCGACCGCTTCCCCAACCTGGTGCTGCGCTTGTTCCACACCGAACTGGAGGCCGTCTACGAGGAGAAGAACATCGGCATGGCGCAGGACAACCGCCGCGTCAACGAGACCATGATGGCGGCCCTCTTCCCCCACCACCCCTACGGCCAGCAGACCACCATCGGCACCATTGAGCACCTGAAGAACCCCTCGATGAAGAACATACGCGAGTACCACGCCGCCTACTATGTGCCCAACAACATGTGCATAGCCATGGCGGGCGACTTCAACCCCGACGAGGCCATCAAGGTCATCGACAAGTACTTCGGCGGCTGGAAGCGCGGCACGGTGCCCGGCTTCACGAAGGTTAAGGAACAGCCCATCACCCAGCCCATCATACGCCTCGTCAACGGTCAGGACCCCGCCAACCTCACCATAGCCTTCCGCATCGAGGAGGGCAACGGCAGCCGCGACGCCCTCCTGGCCCAGGCCATGGAGATGGTCTTGAACAACGGCTCGTGCGGCCTCATCGACCTCAACATCAACCAGCAGCAGAAGGCCCTCGGCGCCTACGCCGGCACCTACACGCTCAACGACTACGCAGCCTTCATGCTCGACGGCCGTCCCGCCCCAGGCCAGAGCCTCGGCCAGCTGCGCGACCTGCTCCTCAATCAGATTGAGTTGGTCAAGAAAGGCGAGTTTGACGAGAGCCTCATCGAAGCCAGCATCAACCAATTGAAACTGCAGATCATGAAGCGCGCCGAAAGCAACAACAGCCGCGCCAGCCAGATGGCCTACGCCTTTGTCGAGCACCGCAACTGGGGCGACGTCTGCGACGAAATCAACCAGCTGGCCAAGATTACCAAGAAAGACATCGTCGATTTCGCCAACCGCATCTGCAAGGACAACAACTACGTCATCGTCTACAAGCATCAGGATACCCCCGACCCCGTGACCAAGGTACAGAAGCCTGCCATCACCCCCATCTTCGTCAGCCGCGACAACGAGAGTCCCTTCCTGGCATCCATCAAGGAGGCTGCCGCCAAGGCCAAACCCATCCAGCCCGTCTTCGTCAATTTCAAGAAAGACCTGCAGAAAGGCAAGACCCAAAACGGTAGCGAAGTGCTCTATGTGCAGAACAAAGAGAACGGAACCTTCAATCTCGTCTATCGCTTTGAGTTCGGCGCCACGGCTGACAAGAGCCTCGACCTGGCCGCCGACCTAATGGAATACCTCAATACCGACCGCCACACAGCCGAGCAATTGCAGGAAGAGTTCTACAAACTGGCTTGCTCCTATAACATGAATGTTGGCGATGAAGCCATTACAGTATCCGTCAGTGGGTTGGCAGAAAATATGGAGAAAGCAATGACCCTGCTCGAGGAAATTATGGCTACCTGCCAGCCCAACGATGAGGCCCTGCAGATGCTCGTGGAGCGTCTCATCAAGAGTCGTACCGACAATAAGACCAACCAGCGTGCCGCTTTCCGTGCCCTGAACCGCTATGGCGTCTTCGGCGAGCAATACATCACCGAGAATACACTTACAGATGGCCAGCTGCGCAACTATACGTCGCAGCAACTTGTCGACGCCCTGCACGGCTTGTTCCAATACAAGCACCGTGTGCTCTACTACGGTCCGCTGAGCCTTACGGAGGCCACCGCAGCGGTCAACAAGATTCACACCGTCAAGCCTATCAAGGATGTGCCTACCAACAAGGTCTACCACCCGCAGGCCACCACCGAGAACACTGTGCTCTTCGTGAACTACGACGCTAAGAACACCTACGTCACCGAGTACTTCCGCGGCGAGCAGTACAACACCTCGCTCGTGCCCCGCGTAAACCTCTTCAACGAGTATTTCGGCGGCTCCATGAACGCTATTGTCTTCCAAGAGATGCGCGAAAAGCGCAGCCTTGCCTATAGCGCCAGCAGCTACTACACCAACAGCGGCAAGAAAGACGGATACTTCTACAACAGCGCCAATGTCATCACGCAGAACGACAAACTCCTCGATGCCCTCAACGCCTACGAGGAACTCTTCGACGACATGCCGCAGGCCGATGCCAACTTCAAGCTGGCCAAGGACGCCCTCCTCGCTGGCAGCCGCACCGCCCGCACCACCAAGTTCGGCATCATCAGCGCCTACCTCACCTGCGAGCAGATGGGCTGGAAGGAGCCCCTGCGCAAGCAGAACTTCAAAGCATACCAGAAGATGACGATGCAGGACCTGGTGAACTTCCAGAAACAGCACGTCAAGGGCCAGAAGAAGACCTACCTCATCCTCGGCAAGGAGAGTGAGATGGACTTCAACGCCCTCGGACGCTTCGGCAAGGTGAAGAAACTCACCCTCGACCAGATATTCGGCTACTGAACAATAGTCATACGGGAAACGAAGAGCCCCGCAATGTTTGCGGGGCTCTTTACTTATCTGAGGTCTGAAATGCTTCCGTCAGCCCTCAATTCTTTGTAGCCTTGAGCAGGCAAGCGGAAATAACGTGGGTTGAGATCCTTGACCCACCACTGCTTCCACCAGTTGACCGCAACATAGCAGTCCGGGTTATTGTAGAGGTCGTCGTTTGTCCGGTCGAAGTCATCATCTTCCTTGTAGATTGTCACAGTATGCTCTGGTCCCTGTTGCGCAGTGAGCAGCATCGATTCAATGGCAAGTCCCCAAATATCGAGAGGGAACAACCCCTCTGCTGTGCTGCGGGTCACCAGGAGCTTGTGCTGCCCCTTGCTCTCGGCTTCAGAGGCAACATTGGCGACGGCTTCAAGGCGTGGCTCGTAAATGTGTACATAGTGCAGCATGCGTCCGAAAGAATAGAGCAGCATCACACAGAAGACCACATAGAAAGCCGTCTGCCACCGCTTGCCTAAACGAGGAAGCACATCCTCAATAAACGCCAGGCCAATCATGAAGAACAGGGGTATGAAATAACGCTCGCGCGAGATGTAGCTGTCACCTTCTCTGTATATGACCACCGCAGCCACAAAAAAAACAGCCACACAAGCACCAACATATGCCATCTTTAACCACATGCCACGTCTGGCATATCCGATGAGGGTAACGAACAGCAAGAGCAACGGGAAGAGGTAGTAACTGAAGAAAAGCTTGTAGAAAACCGTGATGCTACCGAGCGTAAAGAAGTGCGCGAATGCGTAACGCAGACTATCCGCCGTGGGCATAAACTCGCTGTCGTGGCCACTCATGCCCATAATAAAGTAAAGTAAAGCATACAACGCCAGCATGCCAAGGGTGGCCAAGGCCGGTACAGAAAGGCGGAGTCTGCCCTCGCTGTCAAACAGACAGAAACCGGCAGCAAAAACAATGTATACCGCCGACATCGGGTAGATGAAGAAGGTGATGGCGACCAGCAGGGCCAGGATGGCGTAGTATCCAACCACGCCAACCTTCACTTCTTTAGGCTTACAACAGAGCCAACCGAATAGCATGGGAGCGTAGAACATTAGCTGGAACGACTCGGAGATGCAGTGCAGGAAAGTGCCGCCTATGCTCAGGAGCATGAAGAGCATAAGCGTTGCGGCTTTACGCTGCCCCATGGCATAGGCCGTAATCAGCCAGCAGGCGTATCCCACCAGCACAAAAGAGACAGAATAGCCAACGATAACAAAAGACAGAGGAGCATTGAGGCGTATAAGCGCCCATGGCAGCAACTGTGTGAGCACCATGGTGTAGCGGCTGTCGTTGATAAGCATGCCGGGGTTGTTGAGGTCGTAGAAGACCTGATAGGCCGAGTCGGTGAGCAGCACTCGCACGTTGGCATAGATCGCCGCCAGTATCAACAACAACAGCAGGCAAAGGTGGCCAAGCAGTATATATCTATTGACTATAAGCCAGTCTTTTGTTTTTTTCATAGCAAAGACGTTTTACTGGGTTGAGTGGTTGAGCGCAATCAGCCGCAGCTCGTACTGCTTGCGGTCTTTCTCCACCATCACGTCGAGGCAGAGGCCCGTGAACAGTGACTGCAGCGCCGCCAGCAGCAGAAACAGCGAGACGAAGAGTGTGGGGAACCGCAGCACCAGTCCGGTGTGGAAATAGTCTACCAGCACAGGTATCAGCATGGCGACGCCCACCACAGCCAGCAGTACCGCCAGCCAGCCGAAGAAGCGCATGGGACGGTATTCCTTGAAGAGGGTGACGATGGTGCGCAGCACCTTGAGGCCATCCTTGAAGGTATTGAGCTTTGACACACTGCCCTCGGGCCTGTCACGGTATTCTATTGGCACCTCCTTCAGGCGGAAACGCTTGTCGAGGGCGTATATGGTCATCTCGGTCTCAATCTCAAACTGCCCACTCATCACAGGGAACAGCTTGACGAAACGGCGGCTGAAAGCACGATAGCCCGTCATGATATCCTTAACTTCGGTGTGCCACAAACGGCATATCAGCCCCCTCACCAAGCGGTTGCCGGAGTTGTGGAAGGGGCGTTTGTTCTCCGTGAAGTAGGTGGACGACAGACGGTCGCCTATGACCATGTCCACATCCTCCTCCATCACAGCATGCACCATCTCCGGCGCATGCTTGGCGGGGTAGGTGTCGTCGCCGTCAATCATCAGGTAGCAGTCGGCCTCCACCTCGCGGAACATGCGGCGTATGACATTGCCCTTGCCCTGCACCCTCTCGTGCCTCACTATGGCGCCAGCCGCAGCGGCCAGCTCCGCCGTGCGGTCGGTGGAGTTGTTGTCGTACACATATATGTCGGCTCCAGGCAGCACCTCGCGGAAGTCGCTCACCACCTTGGCCACAGTCTTCTCTTCATTGTAGCACGGCACCAGCACCGCCACCTTGTATTCTCTTGTCTTTTCGTTCATGACTAAATAGTTTGTTCCAATCAACCATAGCGGCCACCGCCAGCACCATGGCCGCCACCGAGGCGGCCTGCGCCCTGAAGGTGAACCAGCTGTGCAGGTACGAGTGGTTGGCGACAGCCAAGTACCACACCCATGGCAGCACAACCACAGGCAGCAGCTGCACGGCCTTGCGCCAGCCCTTGCCGTTGAAGCGCACCGCCGCCAGCACGGCAAGGAGCACCAGCACCGGCGCTATGTACATCCACGGCAGCAGCTCCACGTTGGCGCCCACGGCATTCCACCGCGTGACGTCGTCAAGGCCCGCCGTGCGTATAAACGTGTTCTTAAACCCGTCGGCAAGCACGTTCTCCGACGTGAAAAGCGTGGCCACAACCCACTTGGCCACCCATGTGCCTGCAAAGCCCGCGCCCCACAGCAGCACCATGCGGCATGTCTTCCACCACCCGCGCCACACCTTCTCTTCGCTTCTCATGGCCACCTGCACCACCAACAGCGCGCCGAGCGTGAGCAGCGGCGCCGTGAGCAGGTCGAAGTAGCAGGTCAGCGACCCCACCACGAAGGCCGTCATCATGGCGTTGCATCCACGCGAGACGGCTATCATGCCTGCCAGCGCTATTATCAGCACCGGTGCAAACTGCATGGAGAACTGCATCACAAAGGCGTAGCACACCGCCAGGCCGAACATCACGGCCACAGCCGTCTGCCACCCCTGCCTACGCCACAGCGTCGCCCCGCACCACACCATCAGCAGCGTGCTGACGATATAGAGCAACAGGCGTATGTCCACATAGTCATAGAACACCAGCAGGTAACGCGCAAGGAAGGTATTGCCGTGCCAGTAGCGTGCATAGTGGCGTATGTAGGTATCCTCGCCGTTCACGCCGGCGCGCAACGCCTCGTAGGGCAGCAGCGGCACCTCGCCCCAGCGCGGCACCGACAACACTCCCGTGCGGAAGCCCTCCACACGCATCACGTAGGCCTGGTTGAGGATGATGGCGTCGCTGAAGTTGTCCATGCGCGTCTGCGGCAGCAACGGCAGCACGGCGCGCGGCTGGTCGCTGTCAAGGTCGCCCTTGTCCAATGTCTCACGCACATGGCGCTGCACAGCCTGGTCAGGCATCAGCCACGCCCCCGCACCGAAAAGCAGGTAGCCCGCAATCAGAGCTGCAAACACAACCAAATATCTGACGACAGGCTTCATTGTCTTCAAAAGATTTCCTTGATCGTCTGGCTCTGCCCGTTGAAGACTATGCCGTCCCCCACGTGCTTGCCCTTCAGCGCGGCGTAGATGGGCGTCTGGGCCGATATGGCGAACCACACCTCATTGCCCACACTGAACTTGCCGGCGCCTATGCTCAGCAGGAAACGCTGCTTGTCGGTCACCACGCAGGCGCCGTGTTCCACCGCGTCGAAGGGCGGCATCCGCAGCAGGTCCTGCAGGTAGCGCACACCCGTCTGGGCGTTGCTGTACTGCCGGGCATACATGTCGCGGCTGCGCATCATCTTGGTGCGGTAGGAGTCGTAGCGATCCACGTTGGCGCCGTAGTCGTTGCTCTGCTGCTGCGCCGAGTCCATCTCCTGCTTGGCTATAGTAGCAATATGCTCCTGCTGTTCGATGCAGGAGCATATCACTCGTTGCCGTTTTTCCTCTCTGGTCATCGTGTGCGGCCGGGGTATTCCTTCAAGGCCACCTCCAGGCACTTCATGGCCTTCTTGAGGTCCTCGATGCAGATGCAGTAGGTGATGCGGGCCTGATGGCGGCCGCGCTCGGGATCCACATAGAAGCCCGTGGCCGGAGCCAGCATGACCGTGGCGCCCTCGTAGCTGAAGTCCGTCAGCAGCCACTGGCAGAACTTGTCGCTGTCGTCCACCGGCAGGTCAATGACGGTGTAGAACGCGCCCTTGGGCATCGGGCAGAAGCATCCTGGAATCTTGTTCACGCCCTCCACAATGACGTTGCGGCGGGCTATATACTCCTTCTGCACCTTGTCGAAGTACTCCTGCGGGGTCTCCACGGCGGCCTCGGCGAATATCTGGCCGAAGCTGGGGGGCGACAGGCGCGCCTGCGCCAGGCGCATGGCTATGGCGTAGACCTCGCTGTTGCGCGTCACCAGGCATCCCACGCGCGCGCCGCAGGCGCTGTAGCGCTTGCTCACCGAGTCGAAGAGTATCGTGTTGCGCTCCAGCCCTTCAAGCTGCATGACGCTGAAGTGTTTATGCCCGTCGTAGCAGAACTCGCGGTACACCTCGTCGGCAAAGAGGTACAGGTCGTACTTCTTCACCAATCCGGCCACCTTCAGCAGTTCCTCGTGGGTGTAGAGGTAGCCCGTGGGGTTGTTGGGGTTGCAGATCATGATGGCCTTGGTGCGCGGCGTGATGGCCTTCTCGAAATCCTCGATGGGAGGCAGGGAGAATCCCGTCCTGATGTCGCTCGGTATGGTGACGATCTTGGCGTCGCACAGCTTGGCGAAGGTGTTGTAGTTGGTGTAATACGGCTCGGGGATGATGATCTCGTCGCCCGGGTTGAGGCACACGGTGAAGGCCATCTGCAGTGCCTCGCTGCCGCCGTTGGTGACAATCACCTGGTTGGGCGTCACGTCAATGCCGTGGCGGTGGTAGTAGTTGCACAGGGCACGACGGTAGGTGGGTATGCCGGCGGAGTGGCTGTACTCCAGCACTCCGTGGTTCTCCGACATCTCGGAGGCCTTGTCCGCCAACGCTTTCAGGGCGCCCGCGGGGGTCTCGATGTCCGGCTGGCCGATATTCAGGTGGTACACGTGCACTCCGCGCTCCTTGGCGGCGTCGGCGAAGGGCACAAGCTTGCGGATTGCCGACTGCGGCAGTTCCAGTCCTTTTTGCGAAATCTGGGGCATTGCTTCTTGTATTGGATAGTCGTTCTTATTTCTTTTTCTCTATCACCTTGCTGTCAAGCACCTTCACCTCGGCGGGCTCGGCAGCGGACTTCCTCACGTCCCTCTTGGCGGGGGCGGGCTTGGCGGCGGGCTGGCCGTCGGCATCCTGCTTCACATTGCCCTTGATGCGCAGCACCACGCGCGGGTTGTCGACAGCGTTGCTGGTGACGGTGACGGTCTTCGAGAAACCGCCCACGTTGTTGGTGTTGTAGTGCACGTCGATGAAGCCTTTCTCGCCCGGCATGACAGGCTTCTGGCTGTACTTGGGCGTCGTGCAGCCGCACGAAGCCTTAACATTCTGAAGGATAAGGGGCTCATTGCCGTCATTCCAGAAGACGAACTGGCAGTCGCCGTTGCCACCCTTCTGGATGGTGCCGTACTGGTGATCCATCTGCTCGAAACGGATCTTGGCACCGTTGACGGGCGCCTCTTTCTTCTCAACTTCCTGTGCGCTCACGCCGAAAGCCAGCGCGGCGAACATGCAAATCAATGCGAACTTTTTCATGTTATTGGTTTTTAAAGTTTATATTTCAACAACTTATTTTTTCATTTTTCATTTCTCATCTCTCATTTCCCCCACCCATTCGGTCTGCAAAATTACTAAATTTTTAGTACATGCAAATAATTTTTTATTGCACTGCAGCCGCACATTCTTCTCACCGCACACACAACACACTATTTGCAAGACACTTACGACACCCCAATACCTCAAAACCCTTGCTGGCACGGAGTCCCTACGGAGCCCCTACGGCCCCCCTACGGCCGTTCTTCAGTGGAAAGCCGTCGCGGAGCCGTGGGGAATCCGGGGCGGCGGCGTAGGGGATGCGGAGCCCATTCAGCCGCGCGGCAGGAAGCGCACCTCCTGCGGAGCTATCAGCCCCAGGGCGAAGGCCTTGGCCACGCGCGCGGCGCTCTTGTTAACGATGTCCAGCCGCCGCGAGAGGTCCTTCTGCCGCTCCTGGATGGCCTTGTCGGTCTCGCCGAGGCGGTCCGAGATCTCCGCCGCCGTGCAGCCCGCAGCCTCGAGCAGCAGCAGCTGCCGCTCCTTGTCGCTGAGACCGAAGTCGGGGTCATGGTCGGCGACGATGGCGAAGTAGCTCTCGGCGGCCTCCTTGAGGGTGAGCATCACCGGGTAGTTGAAGTAGAAGCGCTCGCCACGCTCCAGACAGGCTATGGCCCTCAGGATGTTCTCTATGGAGAAGCCGCCGACGGCGTTCTTGCTGACGAAGGCCGAGGCGCCGAGGGCCAGGGCCTCCATGACCACGCGTCCCACGTCGTGCAGACGTCGCTCGCGGTCGTCGGCACCCGCCTCGGGGGCGTCGAAACGGCCGGAGAAGATGATTGTCTTTATGTCGGGGTAGCGCTCGTGCACGCGGCGCACAATCATCAGGCCTCCCGTGGGCTCGCCGCTCAGTTCCATGTCCACCAGCAGGTAGTCCGGTGCCTCGGCGCTGCCGAGGGCTGCCAGCAGCGACGGGCCGTCGGCGAAGGTGTCCACCATCTCCACGCGGCTCACCACGCTGGCGTCCAGGTCGCCCGTCTCCACGCTCGCGGCGCGGCTGTTCATCTCCATCTTGACGACCTTGCGTATCAGCGGCTCGTCGTCCACCATCATTACGCGTATCTTACTCATATATATTGTTTTCTACAGCTTGCACAATTATTGTTGACATCGCAAAAATACAAAAAATTAACAATATGGATTAATCGGAAGCGCCAACGGCGCATATTTTTACTGGCATTATCGGGGGGAGTATCAAACGAATGCGCCTACGGCGCAATCATTACGCCGCAGGCGTTCTCGTTTAATAGCATAATGCGACTGTTCCCGACATGATGCCCCAGAGGGGCTTCCGTCCAACTAAATAACACACTATTAAATCTTGTTATCCCTGCCAGCCGAAGCTTAGCATTGATGGAAAACTACGGAAGCACGACGACGCGGAAGCCCAGGTTGAGGCCCCCGCGGTCCGGCGAGTTGTCGTACCGATAGGACAGACGACAGAACCGCGCGTTGATGTTCCAGCTGCCACCGCGAGGCACGCGGTAGGAGCCTTCAGAGGGACCCTGCGGGTCGCTGACAGCGTCGGCCGTATAGGTGCCGTACCAGCCGAGGCACCACTCCAACACGTTGCCCGTCATGTCGTACAGCCCCAGGGCGTTGGCGGCTTTGCCGCCCACGGGGTGTGTCTTGCCGTCGCTGTTGCCGCTCCACCATGCCACGGCGTCGAGGTCGTCGCCGCCGGCGTAGAGCGTCGGCGTGGCGGGCGCCTTGTGGCCGCCGCGGGCGGCGTACTCCCACTGCGCCTCGGTAGGCAGCGTCACCGTGCGCCCCGTCAGCTCCGAGAGGCGCGCGCAGAAGGCCACGGCGTCGGTGTAGTCCACCGTCTCCACCGGCAGGCCCGCCTCGCCCATGAAGTTGCTGGGGTTGCCGCCCGTGACGGCGGCATAGAGCTCCTGCGTCACCTCCGTGGTGGCGATGTAGTAGGGCTTCGTCAGCGTCACCTCGTGCGCCGGCTTCTCTCTGTCGAAGGCCTGGTCGTCGCCTTCGTTGGCGCCCATGCGGAAGGTGCCGGGCTCCACGCGCACCAGCGTGAATTCCACGTCCGCCGCCGTGAGGGTCAGCGTCTCGGCGCCCGCCGGGGCGGGCGTGCCGTTGCCGTTGCTGCTGTTGTCTTCCTTCTGGCACGAGGCAAAAGCCAGCCCCGCCGCCACGGCCACCAGGGCCGTCAAACATAATGTCTTCTTCATTGGTGTTGTGTTTTGGGTTGTTAATGATATTCTGTTATACATTACCTATTGTGCCGCCAGCAGCACGTGCATCGTGGTGCCGTGGCCGGGGGTGCTCTCGGCCCAGATGCGGCAGCCGCGGCGCGTAAGGTCGTCGTGCTTCTTGATGATGTAGCGGCAGAGGATGAGGCCGAAGCCGTGCTCGCTGCCTTCGGGCAGGGTGCGGTCGGCACGGAAGAGGCTCTCCACCTGGGCGGCGTCCATGCCGCTGCCGGTGTCGCGCACGGTGATGTGCACCATGCCCTCCTGGGGCTCGGCGCCCACGACGATGCTGCCCTCGGCGGTGTGCTTCAGGGCGTTGCCCACGAGGTTGCGCAGCATGATGACCACCAGCAGGCGGTCGGCGTAGAGCCTGAGCTGTGTGGGCTCGAAGCGCAGCTCCACGCCGGCATGGGGCCGCGGCACCTGGGTGCGCACCTCCTCGAAGGCCTCCTGCAGGGCGAAGCGCGAGGCGTTGAAAGCCATGCCCCCGGGGATGGAGAGGCGCGTCCATGACTTGATGTTGTCGAAGGTGCGCAGCAGCTGGCCGAGCACCTCGTCGCGCAGTTCGGGGGTGAGGGCGGGGCTGCGCAGGTAGCCCACAAAGGGGCTCACGTCGTGGCGCAGCACGCTGAGGGTGGTCTCCACGTTGGCTATGCGCTCCACGTCGCGGCGGTTGGCGGCCTCCAGCTGGCGTTTATCGCGGCGCAGGCGGCGCAGGATGGACCACAGGGCCACCGTGAGGCCCAGGAGCACGGCAGCCATGGAGCCGAAGAGGATGGCGGTCTTGGTGAGCCAGTGGCTGCGGCGCGTGGCGGTGGCGAGGCTCTGCTGCAGGGCGAAGTCCTCGCGCTCATTGCGAGTGATGTAGGCTTGCAGCTCGGCGTGGCGCGTGTACCACCGCAGGGCTTCGTCGGGGCTGGCGGCCATGCGGCTGCGCAAAAGGACGTCGAAGAGGCCCAGCTCAAGCTTGGGGGCCTTGAAGGGGCTCCACCGCGCGGGGTCGTTGGCGGAGGCCGTGGCGCGGTGCTGCCTGGTCCAGTCGAGCCACTCGCGCAGCACGCCGTGGGCTTTGGCGGTGTCGCCTATGAGCAGGGCGTAGCGCGCCGTGGAGGTGGTGCCGCCGAGCATCTGGTAGGGGTCGCCGTAGTCGAAGAAGGCACAGCGCGCTGTGTCGTAGAGGGCCAGCACACTGTCCGGCGGCGCATTGCCGGGTATGCTCTTCAGGGCCAGGGCCGCCATCTGCACGGTGTTGGCATAGTGGTAGGTGCAGAAGGCCGACGGGAGAGCCAGGATGTCGAAGTTCTGTTCGCAGTACTCCAGAGCCTTACGGCTTTCGCCAGCACTCTGCCAGCCATAGGCCAGGGCATAGTTGAGGGCCATGTCCTGGGCGTAGTCCACCTTGAGGGTGGGGCGCACGGCTTCCACCTCGCCGATGAGGGTGCGGACGTCGCCCTCCTGATCGTTGCGGTAGTGGAAGTTGAGCACGAGCATAGTGATGTAGTACTCGGAGCGGGCGTAACTGCCGAGGACACCGAGGTCCTTGCGCTCCAGGATGCCGCTGCGCCCCACGTTGTAGAGCAGGCGGTAGGAGTCGGCAATCTGGCAGTTGCGCTGCAGCAGACGAGCGCGTAACAGCTGCGAGATGACCCACTCGATGTCGCCGTTGCGCATGCCTTCGAGACTCAGAGCAATGGTCTTGTCCACCTGGTCGAGCTGCTTGCGGGCACTCTGGGCGTCGGACATCTGGTAGTAGGCGAAGGCCATGTTGTTGCGGGCGCGCAGCTGGCCGTCAATGTATTCGGGCAGCGAGTCGGCAATGAACTGCAAGGCCCGTCGCGAGAGGGTCAGGCAGCTGTCCGGGTCGCGGTAGCGGTTGACGAAGGCCTCCTTGTTGAGGCCGTCGGCGCGCGACCGCAAAAGCGGGTCTACGGAGGGCTGCCGCGAGCACGCCGCGAGGAGCGAGAAGAGCATCGCGGCAAGGATAAGAGCGGTGTTTTTCACGGTGCAAAGATACAAATAATTTACAAAATGACGGTTAAAAATCACCAACTTACACATTTTGTTGCAAATTTATTTTGCCATATCGGAAAATGTATGTACTTTTGCAGCCGAAATAAGGTCGTTTGGCCGAGGGGCTAGGCACAGGTCTGCAAAACCTGCTACTCCGGTTCAAATCCGGAAGCGACCTCAACAAAAAAGGTCTCCCAGACGGGAGACCTTTTACTATGTTTCCTCGATGCCTTAATTGGTCATGAGGGTCAGCATGATGTCGCCCACCGGGGTGCCTGTAGCCGACATCGTTTCGCCATTGACCGCGAAGCGGATGGTATACTCCTGCCCCTCTACGGTGATGCTGATAGCGCCGCTGAAGTTGTTATAGGTGTAGGTGCCATAGTACGTCATATCCTCACCACCATTCTTGGGGGAAACCACAATGCCTACTTGGCTGTTGGGGCCAAACTCCACAACCACAAAAACATCGTTATTGCTATACATCCAGCCGGTGCCCACCAAGGAGTTCCTGAGGTCGCCGCCGGGGTTGGGGCCTGGCTGCTGGCCGCCATTATCCACTCGCGTGAAGACCACGTCTCCGGCGGGCGTGTTGTGGGCGGTCAGGGTGTTGCCGCTGACGGTGAAGGTGATGTCGTACGTCTGGCCGTTGACAGGTAGCGACATGGTGCCGTTGCCGTTGCTGTAGGTGTAGGTGCCTCGATAGCTCTCCGGCTCTCCACTCGGCGGCATGACGCCGACCTCGGCCTCGGTGGCCGAGAGAAAGGCGAGTGTAATCTGTGCATCGCCGTCGCCGCCAGCCCACTGGGTGCCTACAAGCGAGTTGTTCACGTCGCTGCCGCCGCCATTACTGCCGGTGCTGCTGTCATCCTTGCTGCATGAGGCAAGGCCGAAAACCATTGCTGCCAGAAAGCAGACTTGAAGTAATCTTTTCATAATGTTTGTTTTTTAAGGGTTTATATTTAATGGTGCGGCAAAAGTACTACATTTTCCCAATATACACAAAAAAAAATTTCCCGCACATGTACTCACGGCAGGAAACAATACTAATATACAGACTGTTAGCCTCAGATATTTTTTTACTGGAGGGCTGCCTGTATGCTCATTTCGTAGAGCTCGGCGGGGGTGATACCCATGGCGCGGGCCTGTTTTGGCACGATGCTCTCGGCGCTCTGGCCGGGGATGGTGTTCACTTCGAGGAAGTAGAGCTCCTGCTCCTCGGTGTTGTAGATGAAGTCGAAGCGCACTATGCCGCGACACCCCAGCAGGTCGTAGAGGCGGTAGGAGACCTCCTGGATGTGGTGGGCGATGGCATCGTCGACCTGGGCAGGGCATACCTCGTTGCTGAAGCCGTCGTACTTGGCGGCGTAGTCGAAGAACTCATGACCGCCGATGGGTATAATCTCGGTGACGGGGAAGACGAGCTTGTGCTTGAAGTCTGGGTTCCATCCCTCATACTTCGAGCCTTTGGGGAACTGCATGACGCCGCAGTCGAACTCGCGGCCGGGGATGAATTCCTCCACCAGCACCTGGCGGTCTTCGGTGAAGGCCTCGCGGATGGCTGGCAGGAGCTGCTCGCGGCTCTTCACCTTGGTGGTGGCCACACTGCTGCCACCGGCGGCGGGCTTCACGAACACCGGGTAGCGCATGCCCTCCATGAGCTCGTCGAGCCTGCCCTCGGTGGGCGGTTCCTTGTAGAGGAGCACCGACTTGGCCACCTTGACGAGCCCGAAGCTCTTGACGACGGGGTTGCAGTAGCCCTTCTGGAAAGTGAGGGCCGAGGTGTAGAAGCCGCAGGTGGTGTAGCGGATGCCCAGCATGTCGAAGTAACCCTGCAGGACGCCGTTCTCGCCGGGGTTGCCATGCACGATGATGAAGGCCAAGTCGAAGCACACCTTGCGGCCGTTGTCGCTGACAGTGAAGTCGCCACGGTCCACGGGCAGGTGTTCACCGTCGCAATCCCAGTACCAGCCCTCGCGGTCGATGACTATCTTGTATACGTTGTATTTGGTGTGGTCAAGCTGGCCGTACACCTGATGGCCGCTGGCGATGCTGATGGCGTGCTCGCCGCTGTAGCCACCCATGACAAGTGCTATGTTCTTTTTCATTGATGCAGTGGTATGTGTTTTTCGCGTTTATGTTGTTTCATGTTGTAGTGGGCCTGTTCGCGGACGGCAGGCACCATGGTGGCGCGCTGGAAGCGCTCCCAGACGATGTCGACAGCCACGCTGGTGGGGTGCGTCATCTTCTCGTCGAAGAAGCGGTAGTCGCGGAGCTCGTCGAGGACTATCTCGTAGGCGGGGAAGTAACTGAGCGTTTTGAGCTTTGAGTTTTGTGCTATGAGCTGGTCTACAGCCAGCAGCAGGGTACTCTTGCTGAGCTGGTTGCCATGCGCGCCGTCGGCCATGTGGCGTATGGGCGACACGGTGAACAGCACATGCAGCCCAGGATAGTAGGCCGCAAGCTCCTCCAGCAGCGGCTGCCACAGGGCCACAATCTCCTCCACCGTCATGCGGCGCCTCGTGAACTCCTGCGGCGCCACCTTGTGACAGTTGGCCACAATCTCACCCTCCCTCTCAAAGACCCAGGCGGTGCCGAAGGTGACCATCAGCAGCGACGCCTCGCCAAGGGCAACGTGGGCGCGGTGCAGACGGCTGTTGCAGACCATCAGCGTGGCCCCCGCCGTGGTGCGCGAGAAGCTCCCGTGGTGGTGCCATGAATGCCAGTAGCCCTCGTTCTGCACCAGGTCATCCCTACCTATCGGGCGGTCGTCAACGAGGCGGTGCACCGCAGCGGCTATGGAGGCGGGATTGTACAGCGCCCCGAAGGGGTTGAGCTCCACGTGGAAGTCGCCCTCCTGCAGGCGCGCCCCTATCTCGTCGGCAAAGCAGGAGCCGAGGCTCACTATGCCGGTGGAGTAGTCTATGCGGAACGGCATCTGCGGCGCTATGACGGGGGTTGTCAGGTTGGGCATCATGGGGAGTTATGGGTTATGGGTTATGCTTTCAGCTTCGGCTTGATGTCGTAGACACCTTTCAGCCGCTCCAGCTCGGGTATTATGTCACGCACGTTCACACGCAGGTCCGGAGCGCCCATGGTGAGGGTCAGCTTCTGCGACGGGTCTATGACCAGCGCCTGCAGCGGCACCGCGCCTTTGTGCTTCTTCGCCAGCTTCTCTATGGCCTTGCAGAAGGCTTCGTCAATGTCGTTGAGGCTGATGCTGAAGCCCAGACTCGACGAGAACTTGTCGAGCACGCCGCCAAGGTAGAGCATCGTCAGTA
This sequence comes from Bacteroidales bacterium, assembly GCA_017522105.1. GTDB lineage: Bacteria > Bacteroidota > Bacteroidia > Bacteroidales > P3 > Colimorpha. The sequence continues at coordinate 26,250 of JAFXAA010000002.1, forward strand.
TCTTCATGCTCGTGTAGGTACGGTCGTTGCCGTTCTTGTCCTTGTACTGTCGCGTGTTGACCTTGGCGCGGCAGTAGACGAAGGTGTCGTTGGTGAAGAAGCTCTTGAAGCTCAGGTATTCGTCGCCGAAGAGCTTGAGCTCGTAGCTTCCCGTATAGTCGTCTATCACCATGCTGCCGAACTGCTCGCCCTTGCGGCTGAGCATCTCCTTTACGCCGGACACCATGCCGCCGAACCTCACCTCGCGTCCCGCCAGGGCTTCAAGGTTGGCCAGCTGCTCCACCCCTATGTTGGTCATGAGCTTCATCTCGTAGCGGAAATCGTTGAGGGGGTGTCCGCTGAGGTAGGTGCTTATGACCTCCTTCTCGTGGCGGCAACGCTCTATGTTGCTCCACGGCTCGCACTGCGGCACGGGCGGATGCTCCTCTTCGGCCAGCTCCTCGCTCATGCTGAAGATGCTCATCTGGTTGCTCGACGCGCCGTCCTGCTGGCGTATGGCCCACCGTACTATCATGTCGAGATACGTGGGGGTGGTCTCCAGCTGGTTCTCCTTGTAGAAATACTGCGCACGGTGCATCTCCCCCACCCCGTCAAAGGCCCCGGCCTTGACGAGCACCTCGAGGTTCTTCTTGTTCACCGAGTGCATGTCAACTCGTTTCAGGAAGTCGAAGATGTCCTTGTAGGGGCCGTTCTTCTCGCGTTCGGCAATAATCACCGCCGACGCCGCCTCGCCCATGCCGCTGATGGCCTGCAGGCCGAAGCGTATCTTGCCGTCCTTGTCGACGCTGAAGTCCATGTCGGAGTCGTTGACGCTCGGCGCCGCCACCTCCACGCCCTGCTTCTTGCAGTCGTCCATGAGCTCGCGCACACGGTTTATGTCGGTCTGTGCGCTGGTCATCACAGCGGCCATGTACTCGGCCGGGTAGTGCGCCTTGAGGTAGGCCGTCTGGTAGGCCACCCACGAGTAGCACGCTGCATGGCTCTTGTTGAAGGCATAGCTGGCAAACTTCTTCCACTCTTCCCATATCTTTGAGAGCACCTCCTTGGGGTGGCCGTTCTTCTCGCCGCCCTCGTAGAAGAGCACCTCCAGCTCGTTCATCTTGTCGATCTGCTTCTTGCCCATGGCCTTGCGCAGGGTGTCGCTCTGGCCGCGCGTGAAGCCCGCCAGCAGGCGGCTCAGGAGCATGACCTGCTCCTGGTAGACGGTGATGCCGTAGGTGTCCTTCAAGTACTTCTCCATCACCGGCAGGTCGTAGGTGATGGGCTTGCGACCCTGCTTGCGGTCAATGAATTCCGGTATGTTGTCCATGGGGCCCGGACGGTAGAGGGCGTTCATGGCTATCAGGTCGTCGATGACGTGCGGCTGCAGCTCGCGCAGGTACTTCTGCATGCCGGCGCTTTCAAACTGGAACACGCCCACGGTGTTGCCGTCGCAGAAGAGCTTGTAGGTCAGCTCGTCGTCCAGCGGCAGGTGGTCCACGTCGACGTCCTCGCCAAGCCGCTTTTTGACCATGGCCACGCAGTTCTTGATGATGGTGAGGTTCTTCAGCCCGAGGAAGTCCATCTTGATCAACCCCACATTCTCCACCACATGGCCGTCATACTGCGTCACCAGCACGTCCTCGCCGGTCTCCTTGTCGTTGATGACGCACACCGGCGCCACGTTGGTCAGGTCCTGCGAGCCTATGATGACGCCGCAGGCATGGATGCCTATCTGGCGGTTGGTGTCCTCCAGCTCCTCGGCATAGGTGAGCATCTGCTTCAGCTTCTCGTCGCTGCCCTGCATGATGGCCTTCAGCTCCGGCACATACTTGTAGCAGTTCTTCAGGTTCACTTTCGGCGCCTTGCCTTTCTCGTCTTTTATGTTGTCCGGGAAGCCGCGGTCGGGTATGTAGCTCTTCAGCTGATTCACCACATTGAGGGGCACCTTCTCCACGCGCCCCACATCGGCTATGCTGCTCTTGGTGGCCATGGTGCCGTAGGTGATGATGTGCGCCACGCGCTCCTTGCCGTATTTGTGCGTCACCCAGTCCAGCACCTTGCCGCGCCCCGCGTCGTCGAAGTCCACGTCGATATCGGGCAGCGAGATGCGGTCGGGGTTGAGGAAACGCTCGAACAGCAGGTCGTAGCGCAGCGGGTCGAGGTCGGTGATCCACAGGCAGTAGGCCACCACGCTGCCGGCCGCCGAGCCGCGTCCGGGGCCCACGCTGACGCCCAGCTCCTCGCGCGCAGCGCGTATGTAGTCGCTCACGATGAGGAAATAGCCAGGGAAACCCATGGTCTTGATGGTGTGCAGCTCGAAGACGATGCGCTCCCGCACCTCCTCGCTCAAGGCCTCCTTGATGGCCTCGTCGCTCATCTCGCCGCTCCCGGCGTCCTCTTTCAGGTAGCGCTTCCGCGCTCCCTGCCACACGAGGTGCTCCAGGTAGTCGGCCTCGAACTTGATGCGGCGCAGCTTCTTGTAGCCGCCCAGCTTCTTGATCTTCTTCTCGGCGGCCTCGCGACTCATCACCACCTCGTGCTTCTCGTTCTGCGTGAACTCGTCGAAGAGCTGCTCGTCGCTGAACCGCGCGGCCCACTGCTCCTCGCTGCCGAAGCTCTCGGGTATGGGGAACACCGGCATCAGGGGGTCGCTGTCGATGCTGTACACCTCCACCTTCTCCGCCACCTCCATGGTGTTCGCCAGCGCCTCGGGCAGGTCGGCGAAGACGGCCGCCATCTCCTCTGGGCTCTTCAGCCACTCCTGCTTGGTGTAGTGCAGACGGTTGGGGTCGTCGTAGTCCTTCTGTGTGGCCAGGCATATCAGGTGGTCGTGGGCCTCGCCGTGCTCCTCCTCCACAAAGTGGGCGTCGTTGGTGGCCACAATCTTGATGCCGTGCTTGCGCGCCAGCTCTATCAGCACTGGGTTTATCTTCTGCTGCAGCTCGTAGGTCTGGTAGTTGGCGTTGGGCTTGTCGGTCTTGTGCCGCATGAGCTCTATGTAGTAGTCGTCGCCGAAGACCTCCTTGAACCACAGCACCGCCTCCTCGGCCTCCTTCAGCTTGCCGCCCATGATGAGCTGCGGCACCTCGCCGCCGATGCATGCCGAGCAGCAGATGAGGCCTTCATGATACTGCTTCAGCACCTCGTGGTCTATCCTCGGACGGTTGTAGAAGCCCTCGGTGTAGGCTATCGAGGCCAGCTTGCAGAGCGAGTGGTAGCCCTGCAGGTTCTTGGCCAGCAGTATCAGGTGGTAGCCCGAACTGTCCACCACGCGCTCCTTGCCCGTCTCGGGGTTTATCTCTTTCAGATTCTTGTCCTTGTCGTGCAGCGAGCGCCGCGCGCAGTAGGCCTCGGTGCCCACGATGGGCTTGAAGAGCTGCCCGCGCGTGGACTCCAGCTCCTCGCGCAGCGCGCTGAGGCTCGGCGTACCCTCGGGCACCTCGGTGTCGCCATAGGTGGCCTCCACCTCCTTGATCTGCGCCTCCAGCTCCTTGATGCGATCCTTCACCTTGCCGTTCTCCTTGTTCACAGTGTCAAGGAAATCCTTGATGCCGAACATGTTGCCATGGTCGGTCAGCGCCATGGCATACATGCCGCAACGCTTGGCTTTCTTCACAAGGTCGGGTATCTTGGACATTCCGTCGAGCATCGAGTAGTGCGAGTGCACATGCAGGTGGGTAAACTGTGGCATATAGCTATTGACTTTTAGGCTCTTTGGCCTTTTTGACTCTTTGACTTCCGCCTGCAAAGATACCACTTTTTTCCGCGCTCTACCAAGAAAGTTATTCACATTTTATAACCGCCTGATGTCCACCGCTATCCTCTCCCTCATCCCCCAAACAACCCCCAGTTCCCAATTTCCCTCCTTCAGCCACCAACCGAGATAGGCGCCACACCTCATCTTTTTGTAAATCAATGATAATTAGACATTTCCATATCAAACAATGGTTCGAATACACCCCGAGCGTAACAGCGTAACAGCGTAACAGTTTAAATTCTCCTCATCCACCTACCCCAAAATTAGGCCTTATATCTATATATCTATATTTATATA
>JAFXAA010000023.1 GCA_017522105.1 Bacteroidales bacterium
ATAAATATATATTATATATATAAATAGTATTTAGTGGGTGGGGGGTAGTATAAAAAACAACTGTCCCAACCGTCCTACTGTCCCAGGTTATATTTTTTTTGCCGATTCAGAATTATTGTGTATCTTTGCAGTTGCAAAATATAAATAATTATGATTAATATTGTTATCTTCGGTGCACCGGGGGCGGGGAAGGGGACCCAGGCAAAGCTGCTGGCAGAGAAATACGACTTCCTGCATATTTCAACCGGTGACCTGCTGCGGCAGGAGGTGGAGCTGCAAACCCCGATGGGACAACGCGCACAGGCCATCATGAACCGTGGCGACCTGGTGGGCGACGACATTGTGGTGTCGCTGCTGGGGCGCGCGCTGGAGCTGCGGTCGACGCTGCCGGACCCCGACGCTGCGCTCGACCCATGGGACGTGGAGCGGCACGGCCGTCCGCACCGTCCGGAGGGCTGCATCATAGACGGTTTTCCGCGTACGGTGTCGCAGGCGCAGACGCTGGAGTTCCTCTTCGGGCGCTTGAAGAGAAAGATAGACTGTGTGGTGGCCATCGATGTGCCGAGAGACGAGCTGGTGCGTCGCATCCACGAGCGCGCCGCCATCAGCGGCCGGGCCGACGATACCGAGGAGGTCATCCGACACCGCCTCGACCTCTACGACCAGCAGACCATGCCGGTGCTCGACTACTACCGCGTGTCGGGCCTGCTGGTGACCGTCGACGGCCGCGGCGAGATCTCCGAGACCAACAGCCGCATCTGCCAGACTCTCGAACTGGTGATGCACTTGAAAGCCAAAAGGTAAGTATTTTGACGATTATTGAATTTATTTTGTATCTTTGCGCTTGTCATTGTGGGGCTTCTGTGCCGTGCAATGATATGATATATTGTGAGATATAACGAACAAACAAAAAATAGATAACAATGAAAAAGATACTTATCGTCGGTGCCGGCGGCCAAATTGGCAGCGAGCTGACACGTAACTTGAGAGACATCTATGGCGACAGCAACGTAGTGTGCAGCGACCTGCGTCCGCTGAAGGGCGACCCCTACGAGCGCGGCCCCGTGGAGCGAATCGACAGCACCCAGATCATGCAGATAGCCACTGCCGTGAAGCAGTACAACATCGACACCATCTACAACTTGGCGGCCATCCTGAGCGCCACGGCCGAGCTCAACCCCATGCTGGGTTGGAACGTAGGCATCGGCTCGTTGGTCAACTGCCTCGAGGTGGCCCGCCTCTTCGGCTGCGCCGTCTTCACGCCGAGCAGCATCGGCGCCTTCGGCCCCTCGACGCCGCATGTCAACACCCCGCAGGACACCATCCAGCGCCCCAACACCATCTACGGCGTCACCAAGGTCACCGGCGAGCTCCTCTCCGACTACTACTACACCCGCTTCGGCGTCGACACCCGCTCGGTCCGCTTCCCGGGCCTGATCAGCTACCAGACCCTCCCCGGCGGCGGCACCACCGACTACGCCGTCGAGATCTACTACGCCGCCGTCAAGGGCGAGAAGTTCGTCTGCCCGCTGAAGAAAGGCACCCTCATGGACATGATGTACATGCCCGACGCACAGAAGGCCATGATTGACATCATGGAGGCCGACCCCAGCAAGCTGGTGCACCGCAACAGCTTCAACGTCACCGCCATGAGCTTCGGTCCCGAGACCATCTACGAGGTCATCAAGAAGCGCTACCCGCAGTTTGAGATGGTCTACGAGCCCGAGCCCATCAAGCAGGCCATCGCCGACTCCTGGCCCGACAACATGGACGACAGCTGCGCCCGCAAGGAGTGGGGCTGGAACCCGCAGTACGACCTGGAGCGCATGACCGACGACATGATCCTCAACCTCAAGAAGAAACTGCTGTAATTTTTTAGTAGTTAAGTAGACAGTAGATAAGTAGATAAGGCAATACTGATACAAACCCCAAGCGAAGGCTGCCGACCGAAAAGATTGGCAGCCTTCTTTTTCGTAAAAAATGTTAAAACCAGCCCCCGCCGACGCTCCATTTATAATATCAGGATTATTATATATGTAGCGAAGCGCTTTTAATGGCAGACGACAGGACATCACGGTATAGCGAGTTCGACGCGCTGATGGCGCGCCACCAGAGGCTCATCAAAGGCCTCTGCTGGTGGTATGCCGGAGGCAACGCCGACCGTGTGGCCGACCTCATGCAGGAGGTGATGGCCGCCTTGTGGCATTGGCGCCACACGCTGCGCCCCGGCGCCACAGCGCTGCAGGAGCGCGCCTGGGTACACATACGCTGCCGCAGCGTCTTCGAGCACATGCGCCGGCGCCAGCAGGTGGAGACGGTGGCCATAGAGGCCGTGCAGGATGTGGCCGAAGAGCCGCCGGCAGGACGCGAACAGATAGACCACCTGTCGGCCGACCTCTCGGCGGCGGAACAGCAACTGTTGGAGCTGGTGCTCGACGGCTACACCGACGGCGAGATAGGCGAGACCATGCGCCTCGCGCCCGGCGAGGCGGCGAGGATGCACGCTGCGGTGATAGAGAAAATGAAACAGAAAGCAAGGATAACAGAGTAGTTAAGTAGAAGGTAGTTAAGACAAATGAGCTTATGATGGACGAAAAAGAGATAATACAACTGATTGAGGCCGAGCAGGCGCGGCGCCGAAAGGCCGACGAGGAGCACCTGCGCCACCTTGTCGAGCGGCACACCGACGGCCTCGGCCCCTGGTGCGCCCGCCGTCGTGCGGTGGTGCGTGCCATCGCTATGGCGCTGCTCGTGCTGCTGCCGACGGGCTGGTACATGATGCTGCCCCAGCGGACGGACGACCGGCAGGTGCTCTGCAACGTGCGCGGCGATGAGGCGCTGGTGGTCAACCGCGTCTGCAGCGTCGTGGGCAACTGTGCCGACCGGCAGGTAATCAATATAATGGACATGAGATAGTGATGAAGAAACACGCGCTCATATACATCGGAGTTTTGCTGCTGCTTCTGGCTGCGGTGACGGCCTTCAGGATGCGTTCCGCCGAGCCGGAGGGCAGCGAGCTGTACCAGCGCTACAAAGATGTGCCTGGTGTGCGCGTGGGCTTCGTCGAGAACTTCCCCGTCAGCGACAGCACATGCTGCGATGTCACCGTCTTCGAGGCCTTGACCGACGAGGGGTGGGAGTGGATGCTGGACGAATTCCATCTGCATGAGATGTTTGCCGAATGGAAGCGCATGGACTCCATAGCGGTGGCTACTGACGGCCACAAGCCGGATCCGGCATACAGCCTCAACCTCTGGGTCTCGGCGCCGAACCACCCCGAGGTGAGGGGCAGCCTCCTGGCCGACCCCGGGGCCGACAGCAACGACTGGGTCATCGCCTCGCGCGCCTTCCGCTGGATAGCCGCCTTCCACACCCACAACGAACAACAGCAGAATGGCGTAGTATACGAATACATGAGGCGTGCCATCAATCAGGAGCGGCCTCCGTATGGCACCTGGAAAAGAAAATGATACAATAAATATACAATAATCGCGTTATCAATCACATAAAGTTATAAAAACATGAAGAAGATTCTACTGTTAGGATTGATGGGTCTGATGGGCCTGTTTGGCTCCAGGGCTCATGGGCAGATGATTATCGACATGTGGAATATGACCACGGGGGTCGACACCACGCTGTGGTACGACATCGACGGTGTGGACTCGGTGATTATCACCGCGGGCGACAAGACGTCGGCCCGGTCGGGCCTAGTGAATATAGGCTTCCCCTTCACGCTGGGTGTGTCGACCTACAGCCAGTTTTCGACCAATATCAACGGCACGGTGCGTCTGGGCAGTACGCAGTTGTCGGCCGGTGGCAGCTATTCGAACGCCTTGAACCAGAATAACGGCCCCAAGATAGAGCCGTTCGGTTACCAAGGTCGTTTCGACAACAACTGTTATACACGTATGGCGCTGCTGGGCACCGCTGGGCACCGCGTGCTGGTGGTGGAGACAAGGATGAAAGACTACAGTTACTTCAGCGACTCTCTGTATGTGAGTTTCCAGGTGCAGCTGTTCGAGGCCGGTGGCCTGCGTGTGGTGTACGGCGAGGCCGACTCAGGGGCGGTGTATACCACCACTTCCGCACGCTTGCAGAACGGTGTGTCGGCAGGAGTGAATAGCAATAACAAGGATATCATCTTCATCGACTTCGCCACCCACGAGGCGGTGCGCCTCAACACCACTTGCTCGCTTTACAACACCGCGGAGTTGTGGCCCGAGAAAGGCCGCTGGTACAACCTGGAGCCCGACGCCTCGCCCTGCCCATATCCAGGCAACATCACCGTGGTGAGCAATAATCCCGACAGCACGGTGCTCAGCTGGCCTGCGGTGGCAGGCGCAAGCTACCACCTTACGATTGCCGAAGTAGGTCTCAACACAATCCTCACCGACACCTTTATCTGCCTCACGGACATGCTCAACGGCGGCGCCATCTATAACGGTACACTGCAGACAATGTGCGCCGACGGCAGCGAGAGCTACCGCGTGCGTGAGTTCTCGTTCACCACCGCCTGTGGCACGGTGCATCAGATGCCGTGGATGGACGACTACCAGCTGGCCGCCGGCGACGCCTGCTGGCAGAAGCCCTACACCACCAGCGCCCGCAGCTGGCGACGCGTGTCGAGCGGCAACAACTACTATATGAGTGTGCCCAACGGCTACCATACAACAACCTACAACGAGTGGCTTGTGTCGCCGTCCGTGGTGCTGCCCGACACGGTGGGCCTCACGCTGGGCTGGTGGTATAAGAGCAGCAAGATCAGCAATGTGGCGCCGCAAGTGCGGGTGCGCCTGCTGGTGTGCGACACCAGCGACGAGGTCGACACCTCGGCTGCATGGGTGACGCTATGCACGATAGACCAATACGAGCAGTATTTCCAGCAGCATTACGCTATTCTCGACGCCTGGGCGGGCCACCGTGTGCGTGTGGCCTTCCAGCGCGTGGGGCAGGGTGGGGGAACCTGCGACGTGGACAATGTGGGCATCGAGGTGTGCATGCAACCGTCGGTGGTGCTGGAAGCAGCGGCCAGGGTGTAGGCCGGCGACACGGTGGCGGTGCCTTCCGTGCTGGCCCGCGGCGTGCTGAGCAACCCTGTCTACGACTGGTATTCCACGATGGAAGACCAGGGTCTGGCCACACGAATTGCCGCCGCCGACACGCTGCGGCTGGTCTATCTGGCTTCGGGTGTCGACACCGTCACCCTGACGCTCACCACCGACTACGGCACCGCCACGGCCACGGCGGTGATTGTGGTAAAGGACTGCCGGCCGGTGACGCTCTTCCCGTGGAGCGAGGGCTTCGAATATGGTCTCGACTGCTGGGAGACACCGACGGGCTATCGCAGCTGGACCACCACCGACAGCTACGAGCACGGTGGGGCCTACTGCCTGAAGTCGAACACAACCAGTAGCCAGAGCAGTCTCATCGTCTCGCAGGCGGTCGTGGTACCGTCGGATGCCTATATGCTGCGGTTGGGGCTTTGGGGCAGATTGATAGCCAGCAGCACCTCGGTCTACAGCAATGTCCGACTATTGGTCGCCGGGGCCGACTGTAGCGATTGGAGCACCGCCACAGAGCTTGGCACAGCGAGCGTCAATGTGCAATACCGCTACTTCGAGTTCCCGCTCGATGCCTATGCGGGCCAGACAGTGCGCTTCGGACTTCGACATACGGATGCAAACAGGGGTGCTTATGTCGACGATATATCCATACGCTACACGCGCGAGCCTGTCGTCAGCCTCGCCACGTCGGCAGAGCGGCTCTACGGCGAGGACACCGTCACCGCATCGGTGACCCTCACTGAGGGCGACACGGTGGGCATCAGCTACCTGTGGTCGTCCACCATGGCCGACCACGGACCGGCCGACTATATCGGCGGCGGGGCACAGATGCGCATCGCCTATCATGACACAGGGCTTGACACCCTTGTGGTCACCGTCAGCAATGCCTATGGCTCGGCCACGGATACCGCTGTAGTGCGCGTGTGCGCTGTGCAGGATACCCTGCCGTATGTGGCCGACTTCGGCAACGACCTGCCCTGCTGGCAGGTGCTCGACGGCACGTGCAGCGTCCACAGCAGCGGCTACCTGAGCTTCGAGGACTGGCCCACCGCGGTGGCCACGCCGCCGGTGTGGATACCCGACGACGGCAATGTGGTGCTGGAGTACGATTGCGCCTACAGCTTCTACTACGGCAGCACGATGGTGATGGTCACCACCGACATGGTCTCCTTCGACACCCTCAGCGTCATCCCCTTCACCAACGGTACCCATCCCAGCACCCGCATACCCCTTGGCGCCTATGCCGGACAACGCATCCGCGTGGTCTTCAAGGCCACGGGTCAGTTCCTGCAGTACTACCTGACCCATGTGAACATACGCTATGCCCTCGAGCCGGTTGTGCAGGCCGTGGCCGACGACGACTACTTCCCCGGCACGCCGGTGACCCTCACGGCCTCGCTGCTGGAGGGCGACACCGTGAACCTCACCTACTCGTGGGCCTCCGCCATGACCCAGCGCGGCGACGCCACGCTGACCTTCGACGGCGGTCCGCAGGCGACCCTCGTCCCATCGGTTGGCGGTCCGGACACCGTCACCGTGTGGGCCACCAACAACTACGGCACCGACAGCACCACCATAGTGGTCAATATCAAGCCCTGCGCCACAGTGGACTCGCTGCCGTGGGTGGAGGACTTCAGCAACCAGTTCACCTGCTGGTGGCAGCCCGCGGGGAGCCAATGGTCGCCTGACAATACAGGCATTATGGCGTGCGTTATCAACAGCCCGACGACGGGCGACAACTGGCTCATTTCGCGCGCCATCGACCTGCCCACGCTGCCCTCGGCAGAAGGCGAGGGCATGCAGCTGTGGTGGGATGCCGCCGCCATCTATGCCAACAGTCATACCTACAGCGTATGGATCACCACGGGTGACTACCGCGACACCGGCAGCTACACTCAGCTTGCCACCTACAGCGGGAACCTGCCTACATACAACAGCGGCTGGCGCACCCCACGTGTGGACCTCAGCGCCTATGCGGGAGATACGGTACACCTGGCTTTCCGCTACCAGACGCAGTATTACGAGGTCTCCAGCATTCCCGGCATCCTGGCCATCGACAGCGTGCGCATCTTCGACACGCGGCCTCCGCAGGTCGCCATCGTGCCGCCCGCGCGCTGCTTTGTGGACGACACGGTGGCCTACTGCCCCGAACACGTCCACGGCGTCCGCAGCGGCATGACTCGCACCTGGCGTTCCACCATGGCACTGCAGGGGCTGGCCACGACATGGGTCGTCGACTCGCTCTTCTATGTGGTCTACCATGCCGCCGGCTACGACACCGTCAGCCTTGTAGCCACCAACGCCTACGGCAGCGACACGGCCATGGCGTGGCGCCAGGTGAAGGACTGCCCTGCCGTCACGGTGCCGTGGTATGAAGACTTTGAGGTAGTCAACCCCTGCTGGTCAGGGTCGTGGACGCCAGACTACATTACATACACGTGGCTCGATTCCACCTCCCACGTGATGCGTTCGACGCCCAACAGCTGGTATGCTTCGCCGTGGATTGACCTGCCCGACACCACGGGGCTGCAACTGATGTGGAACAAGAATGGCAATGCCAATAGCTTCATGAAGATATTCGTTTCGCCTACAGGCAGCATTGAGCCTGCCGACTTCACCGACACCCTCCTTTACAGAGAAACCCCCAACGGGTTTGACTCGCTGCCGCTCGATGCCTATGCCGGACGGCGAATCCGCGTAGCCTTTGCGCAGCTGGCGAGCAGCAACAACTCCGACTCCTACGTCCTCGACGATGTCCGCGTCGACTATAACCGCGCTGCGCCGCAGGTCTCGCTCACGGCCCCGCTCTTTGCCACATCCTTTGGTGACGCCATTACGGCTACGGCCACCCTGGGCAACATTGCCCCGGGAGTTACATACAGTTGGAGCTCCACCTTTGGAGTGGTGACCGCCATGGGCGCCCAATGCCGCATCAGCTATACTGTGGCGGGTGAAGATACCATCACGGTCGTTGTCAGCAACCCCTACGGCAGCGACACCGCATTGGCAGTGGTGACGGTGTACGATTGTGGCAGCATGACGACGGTACCATTCTTTGAAGACTTCAGCAACATTACAACCACCACATATCGTGTCCGTGGATGGCTGCCTCCCTGCTGGAATGCAACTTGGAACGGCGACACTCTCGGCCTTGCTCCGCATGTCATCACCACGGGTGGATACCAATGGATAGGCGACATACCCGACAACGCCCTACTGATGCAGGCCGGCACCTCGACAGGTTATGGTTCCCTGGCCGAAGTGGTGCTGCCTCGCTTTGCCGACAGTCTGCATCGCCTAATGATGGCCTTCGACTACCGCTTCGAGATCAACACCGGCACCCTTGTGGTAGGCTACTACGACGACACAGTCTTTACCGCTGTGGACACCCTAGCGAGACACACCGGCAATTATCGTCGCGACACGGTGTCATTCGCCATGCACAGCATTGCCAACAATCCCCACATAGCCATACGCTGGCAAAGCAATAACGGCTCATTTTTTGCTGTCGTCATAGACAATATAGAAGTATTTGTAGACAGCACACTCATTCCGCTAACGCCAGACACCGTCTGGCGCACGGTCACAGTACACATGCTGCTAGATAATGGCGACACCCTCTTCGAGGCTGACGTTGTCTCCGTGACAGGAGCAGGCAGTTATCCCGACAGCACTCTGGTGACACTCACCGCCTACTATGATAATTACTACCCCTATTTCTGGTATTGGGTGACACCTGCCAACGACACACTGTATGACAACCCCTACAGCTTCGTCGTCACCTCCGACACCGTCATCAACGCCATCTTCGGTCCCATGTGCGTGGGTATCGACGGCACGGAAAGCGCTGCGCCCGATGTCGCCATACACCCCAACCCTGCCACAGGCGATGCCTATGTAAGTGTCGGTGTACCCTCGACAGTCACTGTCGTCGACCTGCAGGGCCGCACGGTGCTGCAGCCGACGCACGTGGCCTCCACGCTCTGCATTCAGCAGGGCACACTGCCGAAGGGCATCTACTTCGTCAGCGTCAGCAACAGTGTCGGCACCGTGGTGAAGAAGCTCGTCATACAGTAGCCAACCCCTATACTATCAACACACTATGCGCCACCGTCCGAGGTGGCGCATTTCTTTTTTGCGCCTATGTGGAAAAATCTTTGTATCTTTGCACCCAGAAAATCAGATAAAACAACACACAATATGAAAGTCAACCGTATTTTAGCAGCAGGCTTTCTGGGCGTAGCCCTCTTTGCGGCCAGCACCGCCGACGCCTGCACCAACTTCCTGTTCACCAAGGGTGCCACCTGCGACGGCAGCACCATGATCACCTACGCCGCCGACAGCCACACCCTCTACGGCGAGCTCTACTACCGCAAGGCGGCCACCTACCCCGCCGGCACCATGTTCCAGGTCGTCGACTGGGACACCGGCACCAAGCTCATCCAGATCCCCCAGGTGGCGCAGACCTACAGCGTCGTGGGCAACATGAACGAGCACCAGCTGGCCATCGGTGAGACCACCTACGGCGGCCGCGCTGAGCTGGCCAAGGAGATTGAGGGCGGCATCGACTACGGCTCGCTCATCTACCTCACCCTGCAGCGCGCCCGCAACGCCCGCGAGGCCATCCAGGTCCTCGCCGGCTTCATGAAAGACTACCCCTACCACAGCGAGGGCGAGAGTTTTTCTATCTGCGACCCCAACGAGGTGTGGATCCTCGAGCTCATCGGCAAGCGCCCCGGCACCGTGAAGCCCGAGCTGGCCAAGAAGCTCAAATACAAATACACCGACGGTGCCGTGTGGGTGGCACGCCGGATCCCCGACGGCTACGTCAGCGGCCACGCCAACCAGGCCCGCATCACCCAGTTCCCCCAGGAGCCCAAGAAGTTCCAGAAGGCCAAGGGCAAAGGCCTCCACAGCGTCATCAGCAGCAAGCACCTCGACTACCTCTTCGAGCCTGAAGTGGAGTGCGTCTACAGCTCGGAGGTCATCACCTACGCCCGCGCCTGCGGCTGGTACGACGGCAAGGACGAGGACTTCTCTTTCTGCGACACCTATGCCCCGCTGACCTTCAGCGGCCTGCGCGGCTGCGACGCCCGTGTCTACGCCATGTTCAACCGTGTGGCCAGCGGCATGCAGCGCTATGAGAAATACGCCATGGGCGACGCCAACGCCGAGCGTCTCCCCCTATGGGTCAAGCCCGACCGCCAGGTCAGCCTGCACGAGGTGATGAACCTCATGCGCGACCACTATGAGGGCACCTCCATGGACATGACCAAAGACCTCGGCGCAGGCCCCTTCAACTGCCCCTACCGCTGGCGTCCCATGGGCTTCGAGGTTGACGGCCACTCCTACATCCACGAACGCGCCACCTCCACCCAGCAGACCGGCTTCAGCTTCGTGGCCCAGTGCCGCAGCTGGCTGCCCGCCAAGGTCGGCGGCATCCTCTGGTTCGGCGTCGACGACACCTACTCCACCGTCTACTGCCCCATGTACTGCGGCATCACCAAAATCCCCGAGTGCTTCCGCCAGGGCAACGGCGACATGCTGACCTACAGCGAAACCTCCGCCTTCTGGCTCTTCAACCGCGTCACCAACTTCGTCTACAGCCGCTACAGCGACATGATTAAAGACCTGCAGAAAGTGCAGACGCAACTTGAGAAAGACTATATCCGCGACGTGCGCAAGTTCGACGACCGCGCCAAGCAGAGCGACGGCGACGCCCTCGCCGAGCAGCTCAACGACTTCTCCAACCGCGCCGCCGAGCGCATGATGAAAGAGTGGAACAATCTTGACCGCTTCCTCCTCGTCAAATACATCGACGGCAACATCAAGAAGGAAAAGGACGGCAAGTTTGAGCGCACCGAGACCGGCAACGCGGTCTTCCCCGAGCAGCCCAGCTACCGCCAGGAGTGGTACCGCATGATAGTCAAAGACCACGGCGACGTCATCCGCGAGAAATAAACACGCCGCGCAGCAACCCACGGGCGGCCACGACACCGGTGGCCGCCCTCTTTTTTGCACAACGAAAACAACCAAGACATGAACTGGATAATACTCATCGTCGCCGGCCTCTGCGAAGTGGGCTTCGCCTTCTGCCTCGGCAAGACCAAAGGGCTCGCCGGCCTCCCCTACTGGGAGTGGATGGCGGGCTTCGCCTTCTTCTACGTCCTCAGCGCCGTGCTCCTCTCCAAGGCCACCCAGACACTGCCCATAGGCACAGCCTACCCCGTCTGGACGGGCATCGGTGCTGTGGGCTCCGTCCTCCTCGGCATCTTCGTCTTCCACGAGCCCGCCACCTTCTGGCGCCTTTTCTTCATCACCACCCTCATAGCCTCTATCATAGGCCTCAAGATGCTCTCCCCGGAGTAGTCCTCAGGCCTCGACCCTCTATGTCCCCCATCGACGGATAAACCGTCGAAGGGGTCTTTTCTGCATGCATCCCCTACGGAGCCCCTACGGAGTCCCTACGGCCGTTCTTCAGTGGAAGGCCGTAGGAGAGCCGTAGGGACTCCGTGGGGGCTCCGTACCGGCCCGGTGGCGGCAGGCACGGCAATTAACATTTTTTTGTATTCGCCTTGCAAAAATTTGGAAATATGTGTATATTTGCGGGGGGGAAAGAATATGGCTCAAGGTACATAATGTTAACAAAAGCAAAGGATTATGAAAAAAATATTACTGTTTTGTGTGCTGATGTCCATCATATTGGTGCCAGTGTCGGCGCAGCTGAACGTCAGCCTGTACACCAAAGACGGTACTAATGAGAACGGTGTCAACACCGTGACGCGGTGCGTGGATGCCAACCGCGATGTACAAATCGCCAGGCTGGATCTCTCACAGACAAGAATGTTCAAATCAATGACAATATGAAAAAAACAATTGTTTTATTGGCTGTTCTCGCAGCAGGTGTCATAAACGTTGCGAATGCTGCGAACGACACTATTAGATATGGCGACTCATGCTACTATCTGTTCAACGAGATTCCTTACCCTTTTGTGTCGGATGAACAACCTATTTGGGACAGCACAGGCACAAATTATACAATTGAAGCATGTAATCTTCAGCCATATCAAGGCGGCCCCGGAATATACGATGGTGCAAAACTTTATGTGGGGAAGTCTCCGGATACGGTGTATGGCGTGGCCGCGACAATGCGGGTGCATCCTGACGATGACTCTGTCACGTCCGTGTATACAGCCTATCTTTTCAAGTACGTCAACGCGCAGATGATTTTGATAGACAGCTCGGCGGCGTATTCAAAGAAAAACGTATTCGTATATACTGCAACAGGCAGGCATGATGGATTGACTTACGAAACATGTGTATCAAGCCTGGAGTTTTACTTCTCGCAACCGTATGTAGTAGTGGACTCGTTTGCAGTTGGCATAAAGAAAAAGACACCTCCCTCGTCACCCGTTGCCCACTATGATTTAGCAAGAATAGGAGTTAGGGTTACGGGGCCAGCTGATTTTGATTATTTTGGGGAAAAATTATATTACTCGCCATCCAATACTTTCATTGCCCAGGGCTGGTGTGGATATTTTTTCCCCATTGTACAGCCGGAGCGGATAGGGTGCGAGGCGGAGGAGGCCGAGGTGGTTGAGAGAGGTGATGACTATGCCGTGCTGGAGTGGGAGATGGGTGGCGACAGCTGCCAGCTGTCGGTGGCGCCGTACGATGTGGCGGCGGACTCGGGGCTGGTGTTCGACCTTACGACGACCAGCCACACGGTCTCGGGGCTTGACACGGGAGTGTACTATGCCGCGCGGCTGCGTACGCAGTGCCGCCACCATTGCCACATACACACGGACACGGTGGTGTGGAGCGGCTGGGGTGCGCCGACGCTGTTCTACCTCGGCAGCGAGGAGCCGGACACGTCGGGCATAGGCATCCGCAGGGTGGAAGAGGCGGTGGAGTTCAGCGTGACGCCTAATCCGGCGCGTGGCACGGCGACGGTGCGCTGCGAGGCGGGGCTGCGGGGCGTGGAGGTGGTCTCGGCCACGGGTTCCACGGTGCTGAGCCTCGGCGGCGGCGGTGCGCAGGCCTGTGTGCTGGACCTCACAGGCCTGGCCAAGGGCATTTACATAGTGCGCATCACCACGCCGCAGGGCACCGCCGTGCAGAAGCTGGCGGTGGAGTGAGTGCGCGTTGTGGACAGATGTTAAAGTTTGGTTAAAAAACCACCGCTCGAAATAGGCCGTACAGTGTGGGCACCCTCTTTCCCTGGCGCGGAAATGGGGGTGGTGTCTTTTGTGTGGTTGAGCCGATTGGTTTTCTCCATGTAATAATTTTATGCGCGTATAATATAAAAAAGTTGTATCTTTGCAGTTTAAAACAGAATGGATGGGACTGCTTGATAGACTTATATCCATTTGGAAACAAAAGGATTGCAAGGGAACAACGGAAGAACCTGTGGCTAAATATCTGATAGTGGGACTGGGCAATGTGGGTGCCGAATACGAGGGCACACGCCACAATGCGGGCTTCATGGTGGTCGACGCGCTGGCCAAGGAGGCCGAGGCGCAGTGGAGCCTGGAGCGCCACGCCTACCGCACGGAGATGCGCCACAAGGGGCGTGTGCTGGTGCTCATCAAGCCCACCACCTATATGAACCTCAGCGGCAAGGCCGTGAAATACTGGCTGCAGGCCGAGAAGGTGGAGTTGGAGAACCTGATGGTGGTGGTCGACGACCTGGCCCTCGACCCCGGTATCGTCCGCATCAAGAAACAGGGCGGCGCCGGCGGCCACAACGGGCTGACGGACATCGAGGCGGCCTTGGGGACGCCCAACTACATCCGCATGCGGATGGGGGTGGGCGACAAGTTCAGCCGCGGCCGTCAGGTGGACTATGTTCTGGGGCGCATGGAGGGTGAGGACCTGGCAAGGATGGAGGAGGCCGTGAAGACGGCGTGCGGCGCCATCAAGTGCTACGCCACGCAGGGCATAGACCGCACCATGAACCTCTACAACAAGAAAGGCAACGCCCACGGCGCCGGCACGGAGCCAAGGGTCGAAGGAACGAAGGCATAACATAGAGAAAGCGATGAATCTGACACTTGACATAGGCAACACGGCTGTGAAATGGGCCACCTTCGAGGGGCGCACGCTGTTGGAGCAGGGACACGACCTGCCCACCGACAAGCTGACCGAGGCCGAGGCCGTGCTGGCCTGCGCGAGCGGCAAGGTGCCGGAGACGGCGTATGACCTTCCGCTGCTGACGGCGGAGCGCACGCTGCCCATACGCCTTGGCTACAAGACTCCGCAGACGCTTGGCGCCGACCGCATAGCGGCGGCCTGCGGCGCCTGGAGCCTGCACCGCGGCGAGGCATGCCTGGTGATAGATGCCGGCACGTGCATCACCGTGGACTTCATAGACGACGGCGGCACCTATCACGGCGGCGCCATCATGCCGGGCTTGCAGATGAATTTGCAGGCGCTGCATACTTTTACGGCGAAATTGCCGTTAGTGGATATTACGGGTGTCACCAAGGCGCCTGTGCTGGGCCGCACGACGGAGGAGAGCATCGTGGCCGGAACGCTGGGAGCCACACTGTTGGCCTTGGCGGGCTATGTGGCCGCCTACCGCGAGAAGAGCCCCGCACTGCGCGTGTTGCTCACCGGAGGCGACGCCCCGCGCCTGGTGGCAGCGGGAGCCTCGGGATGGGAACACCAGCCGCTGCTGACACTCATGGGACTGAATGAGATATTGTTAAACGAATGAGAAACAAGATACTGATAATAGGCATTGCTTTTCTGGCGGCTTTGACAGGCCAGAGTGCCGACGCGCAAAACAGTTTCAACCTGCCCTATTCGCAATATGGGCTTGGCAGCGTGGAGCAGCCGTTCAACATGCCGATGGCGTCAGCGATGGGAGGGGTGGTGTACACGCGCTCCAACAGCAATGCCATCAACCCCTTCAACCCAGCCTCGTACGGTGGCATAGGGCTTGAGAGCTTTGTGTTCGACATGGGCCTCAACGTGCAGATGAACCGCCTGACGAGCGACGGGCGCACTGTCAAGTCGGCCGACGGCAACGTGGGCTACCTGGCCGTGGGGTTGCCCATCACGCGGTGGTGGAAGATGGCTGCGGGGCTGATGCCGTACTCTTCAGTGTCCTACGTCACAAGAATACCCGCCACGACTGGCGGCATGGCCACGCAGTTTGAAGGCCGAGGCGGCGTCAACCAGATATTCGCCGGTATGGCTTTCAACGTGCTTGACGGCAAGAAGGACAAGTTGCAGGCTGGTTTCAACGTGAAGTACCTGACGGGAAGTGTGGTAAGGCTGATGTCGTACACCACCACGGACACGTCGCTCCACCTCATCAACTCGCGCCACGCCCAGGAACTGAGGCTCAGCAATGTGTTGCTGGACTTCGGTGTGCAGTACCGTCGTGCGCTGGGTGAGAAGTACACGCTTGGTGCAGGCGTGGTGTACAAGCCGTATATGGACATGCAGGTCAAGGAAGTGTCGTTGATATACACGTACCACGCCACCTCCGAGGCATTGCTCGATACGGTGTTCCCTGCCAGCGGCGAGGATGCAGAACTGCGCAGTCGCCTGGAGCAGGCGCATACTGTCGGGGTGGGGGTGAGCCTGGAGCGCAACGGTTTGTGGCAGGTGGCTGCCGATGCAGCCTTCTCCGGATGGCAGGGTTTGCGCCATACACCTGTGGCCGGTCGTAGCGTCTTTGGCGAGAGTCCCATGCGCGGCGGAGCCTACAGCCGCTATGCCGTGGGCTTTGAGAAGCTGGTAAACGCGGAGGCCTCCAACTACTTCGGCCGTATGGGCTGGAGCGCGGGTGCCAGTATGGAGCAGGGTCTGCTCTACCTGACAATGCCTAATGGCGAGAGCCGTGTGGATCGTTGGAGCATCGGTGCTGGAGCCACGTTGCCAATGCGCCGCGGCCGTTCGCTGCTCACCATCAGCGTGGGCTACAGCAGCATGGGTGACAAGGCTGTGATGCAGCGCCGCTGCGTGACATTCGGCGTGGCCGTGAGCAGCTGCGAACGCTGGTTTGTGAAACGCAAATACAATTAAGGCAGCAATAAAAAGGCCGCAGGCGATACTAAAGCATAAAGTACGAAACAAACAAAAAAGAAATAACAATGAAAACACTCAGAACTTTAACCATCGGAACTCTCTTGGCAGCAGCAGCGTTGCCCGCCGTGGCTCAGATGGAGAAATGGGGGTGCAACGACGAGGCGCTCCAGAACCCGCAGCCCATGATGGAGGCGGTGTCGCTCTACCAGGAGAACGTGAAACAGTATAAGGCATCGAAGGACCAGCGCTACCTGCAGGAAGCCTATCCTCAGTGGAAGACCATCGTGGCCAACTGCCCAAAGCAGAGCAAGAACCTCTACATCAACGGTGCCAATATCCTGAAGGTGATGATTGCCAACGCCAAGACCGAAGAGGAGAAGAAGGCTTACATAGACGAAATGATGGCCATGTATGACACACGTATTGCCAAATACGGCGAGGCTGCCAAATATACCGCCAAAAAGGCCAACGAGCTGGAGGAGATACTCAAGGAGGACGGGCTGCAGCAATACTACGCCCTCTACAGCGAGGCGGTGAAGATTGGCGGCGATGACCTGGAGGCTGCCTACCTGGTGAAATACATGGAGGCCACCATCAACTATGTGCGCGCCGGCTATGCCGAGCCCACCTTGGTGGTCGACAACTACGATATAGCCAGCGACCTGCTGGAAGACGAGTTGCAGAAGAACGCCGCCGACAGCGTCAAGGCCGCCACCATACGCGGCTATATCGCTGGCGTCGAGGCTGCATTCTCGCCTTACGCCACATGCGACCAGCTGGTGGAGATATACAGCAAGAAGTTTGAGGCTGACCCCGAAAATGTCGACCTGTTGAAGAAAATCACCGGCATCATGATGCGCAAACGTTGCACAGACCAGGATCTCTTCTTCCGCGCCACGGAGAACCTCTACCGCTTGGAACCCAGTCCTGCCACGGCAATGCGTATGGGTCAGATGTGCATCTCCAAGAAACAGTATGGCGACGCTGTCAAGTACCTGAACGACGCCATTCAGGGTGTCAGCGGCAAGGACAAGTACAACGCCTACCTCTTCCTCGGCTATGCCCACAGTGGCGCCAACAACTACAGCGCTGCACGTACGGCCTACAACAATGCCGCCGCTGCCGATGCCACGAAGGGTGAACCCTATATGAGGATAGCAATGCTTTATGGCTCCACGTTCCGCACTGCATCGGAAGACAACGTTGGCGGGCGCAGCGCATACTGGGCTGCGGTGGACAAGCTGCAGCGCTCCAAGGCGGTGGAACCTACCGAAGAGAATATAGAGGCTTGCAACCAACTCATTAACAGCTACTCGGCTCACTACCCCTCGAAGACTGACGCCTTCATGGCTGGCATGGAGAACGGACAGCGCTTCACGGTGCCGGGATGGATAGGTGAAACAACAACGGTAAGAACACGTTAGGCAACGTGAGTACATACAACAACGTCAAGCCGATAGGGGCGTGCCGATGGGTTACGCTCCTATCGGCTTGTCTGATTATGGCGATGCCAACGGCCTGCAAGAGCGACAAAGACATGCTTCCGGAGGATTGGAGCGATTCTGCCAGCCAGCAGGTGCGCGACGCGCGCATACAGCGCACCGAGGGCGGCAAACTGCAGCTTGAGCTCAATGCTCCGCTCATACAGAAATTCGAGCGGCCAGTGGCCAAAACCTTATACAGAAGCCTCGGCGGAAAAAGGGTGTCGATGATGTTGTACGAGAACGGAGTGGAGAAAAAAACATTCATAGAGGCCGACTATGCTGTCTCGTATGATGACCGCGACCTGATGGAGGCTCATGACAGCGTGGTGGTGATAGATTTCAATGCCGGCGATACCATATACCTGCAGGACCTGATATGGAATTCTGCGGAAGACCGCATATACTCCGAGCATCCTGTACGTGCCAAGAACGGCAACCGCATCACCTTGGGCGACGGGTTTGTGAGCGATCAACGCTTGGAGAACATGCAGATTATCCGCCAACGCGGAGTGATAGAATTTGAAGACTGAACAGAATGCAACTTACTGCTAAAGAACTGGCCCGCAAGGTGAATGGCACCATAGAGGGCGACGAGAACACCAAGGTATGGAAGCCTTGCAAGATAGAAGAGGGCTGTGAAGGGGGAATTACTTTCCTCGGCAACCCCAAGTACACGCACTACATCTATGAGAAGCAGGCGTCGATAGTCATTGTACGCAAAGACTTCGTGCCGGAGCACCCCGTGGGGTCTACCCTCATACGTGTAGATAACCCGTATATAGCTGTGGCCGTGTTGTTGCATACCTTCAACGAGCGCACCAAACCGCCCAAGGGACGGTCGTGGCGCAGCCACGTGGGACGCGGCAGTCATGTTGGCAAGCGCTGCTACATGGGGCCGTATGCCGTAGTGGGGCGCCATACCCAGATAGGCAATGACGTGAAGATATACCCCAACGCATGTATTGGAGACAACTGCAAGATTGGCGACGGCACAATAATCTACGCTGGCGTGAAAATTTATGAGGGTGTAGAGATAGGACGCAACTGCATCATCCATGCCGGTGCTGTGATAGGCGCCGACGGGTTCGGCTTCGCGCCCACAGGCGACGGTGGCTGGAACAAGATTGACCAGATTGGCAACGTAGTGCTGGAGGATAATGTGGAAGTTGGCGCCAACACATGCATAGACCGTGCCACCATGGGCTCCACCATCCTGCACCAAGGTGTTAAAGTGGACAACCTATGCCAGGTGGCACACAACGTGGTCATAGGGCGCAATACCGCCATGGCGTCGCAGGTGGGCATAGCTGGCAGTTGCAAAGTCGGCGAAGAATGTATCATTGCCGGCCAGGCAGGATTGGTGGGCCACATATCCGTTGGCGACCATGTCACTATCGGCGCCCAAAGCGGCGTGACCCATTCTGTGGCCGACAATGCCACCATCTTTGGCAGTCCTGCCACCGATGCGCCCAAACGCCGCAAGATAGAGGTGCTGCTGCGCAACATTGACAAGATTGTGGAACGCATAGACAAGCTTGAGAGCAGATGAAAGCCCGGACAATACTCCTCGTCTTTGCCATAGTGATAGTGGCGCTTTGGGGTCTGACATTCCTCTTCCCTCGCGATGGTATCACCATCGGTAACCTGCACCTCCGTTTCCCTACGCTCCATTCCCTTGCCGAGACGCCGACCACCGCTGACATCGATGTCACACCCGACAGCGTCCCCGGCCAGATGAAGCTGGAAGATTCCATCACCTTCTACCATAAGCTGGTGGATAGCGGCGCCATCCGTTTCTGGCTGCCGGAGCCTCATTATTTTGACGCCTTCTGGCAGGCTGTGGAACATGCTGTTGCCAACAACCGCACCGTGCGCATTATGCACTACGGCGACTCGCAGATAGAAATGGACCACATCAGCTCACGCCTGCGAGCCTATATGCAAAGCACCTATGGCGGTGGTGGCCCGGGTATGCTTCCTTTCAAGACCATTACCCCGACCATGACGGTGCGGCAGAGCAACAATGGCGACCTCGTCCATCTTGCTTCTTTCGGCGACAGTCTTGCCATCCGCAGCCGTGGCAACTACGGCCTCATGATGCAGAGTTTCCGCCTTGAGGGCGGCAGCGCTACGGTGACGGTCAAAAGCGCCAGCAGCAACCGTGTGGACGATGCCGCCAAGCGGTTTGAGCATGTTCGCCTTGTGGCCAACAACCACGGCGGTCTTGTGGCCGATTTCACCGACCTCAAGAACAAACGTAACAGCCAGAAACAGAAAGCGCCAAAAGGTGTGGGGGCACTTGTGTGGCACACCGACACGGTGACCAACGGCATCAGGCTGAGTGTCAGCGGCTCCGCAGACCTCTATGCCATCACTGTCGATGCAGGAAATGGTGGCGTGGCCGTGGACAACATACCCATGCGCGGCTGCTCCGGGCAGCAGTTCACTCTTGTCAATGAAGACCTTCTCTCTGCTGCCTACGCCACGCTCGACGTGGGTCTGATAATACTCCAGTTCGGTGGCAACTCGGTGCCATACATCCGCGACTCTGCCGCCATTTCAACCTACTGCCGCTCCATCGGCAAGCAGATTGCCCATGTGCGTCGTTGCTGTCCCAATGCAAAACTGCTATTCATCGGTCCTTCGGACATGAGCAAACGCATACGTGGCCAGTTGCAGACCTACCCCATCATCCCGCCGTTGATTGACAGCCTCATAGCCACAGCAACAGCCAACGGAGCTGCCTACTGGAGCATCTACCACGCCATGGGAGGCCTCAACACCATGCCGCAGTGGACGCGACAAGGCCTTGCCGGCAACGACTACATCCACTTCTCGCAGAAGGGGGCTGACAAGATGGGCGACCTTCTGGCCGAAGCCTTCGACAACAGCCACAAACTCTACACGCTTGAGCAACGTTGGGAGCAGCTGCACCCCAAGAAAACAACAACTGTAGTGAAAAAACAGGCTTCCAAGAAGAACAGGAAGGCACGACGCAGCCGCAGGAAAGGAGGCCGTAGATGAAGAAAAGCCTTGTCTTCGCCGTTCTGGCGCTCCTCGCCACCCACCTTTTCATGGCGCAGGCACAGGATGTACCGTACAAGAAATACATCAAGTACAGCGCCAACGTGCTGCATTTCGACAGTGCTTCGCCATCCATGAACCGTCTCTTCAACCGTTGGCAGACTCTCCAATCCTCGCGCCAGGGCAACCTCAACATTGTACACATAGGAGCCTCGCATGTGCAGGCCGGCAGCCTCACCAACACTGTGCGCTGCCTCATCCTTGCCGACAACCCCGGGCTTGTGGGTTCCAGAGGCATGATTTTTCCGTATTCCGCCGCCGCCCGCTGCAACAACCCCGCCGACTACCGCGTGCAATGTCCACAGAAAGTCATTCTCACGCGCAATGTCTACAAGGACTACGCCTATCCGCTGGGCTTGTGTGGCATAGCGGTCACCGCTGCCGACACCCTCACCGAGATGGCCATCAAGCTCAACGAGCCGCGTGTCGACTATGCCACTACCCGCATTGTCCTCCTCGGCCACAGCGAACAGGGTGTCGTGCCACGCCTGCGCCTTGACAACCGCGAGGTCTACCCCTCCTACATCGACAACACCACCGACCGCTACCTCTTCAATCTCGGCCAGGCAGTGGACTCCTTCTGCATCGTGCTTCCTTGCCGCGAGGGCGACCGATTCACCGTCAGCGGCATTCTCCTCGACAACCGGCATCCTGGCTTCTCCTACCATTCCATCGGCGTCAATGGCGCCTCGGTCAGCGACTATCTGCGCTGCCGCCACTTCGTGCGCGACCTCCGGCTGCTCCACCCAGACGTTGTGGTCTTCGGTATCGGCATCAACGATGCCTCCGGCACCTCGTTCGACACCGCAGCCTTCCGCCGCAACTACCTCCAGCTCATAGACTCTGTGCGTGCTGTCAACCCCGACTGCACCTTCATCTTCTTCACCAACAACGACAGCTTCCGCGAGGCCGGTCGCCGACACTATGCGGTCAACACCAACGGTGCACTGGCACGCGATGTCTTCTACCGCCTTGCCCACGACACCGACGGCGCCGTCTGGGACCAATACGAAGTGATGGGCGGCCTCGGCTCGATGGAGAAATGGTATAAGGACGGCCTTGCCCAGAAAGACCGTGTGCACTTCACCACCGCTGGCTACCAACTCGTAGGCACACTCTTCTATCAGGCCCTCGTCGACGCCATCAAGAAACACAAAACCCGGTGAACGACATCCTGCTATACTTCTCGAAGCTCTTCAGCTTCGACAGCTCCCATCCTCTGCTCTTCACCCAGATACATTTCTGGGTCTTCTTCCTCATCGTCTTCGCTTTCTATACCCTCTTTTGCACTGGCCGTTCCCTGCCCCGCCATCGCCGTGTGGCTCGCAACGGCTACCTCTTCGCTGTCAGCCTCTTCTTCTACTACAAGACCTCTGGCCTCTTCGTGCTGCTGCTTGTCTTCTCCACGCTGCTCGGCTGGCTGCTTGGCATCCGCATGGATGCCAGCCCTTCGCAGCCCCGTCGCAAGGCTCTGATGGCCACTGGTGTCACCATCAACCTTCTTGTCCTCTGCTATTTCAAGTACGCCTACTTCTTCACCGACCTCTACAATGCCACTTTCGGCACCTCGCACGTCGTTGTCAACCACCTGGCTCTCTGGGCCAACAACGCCTTTGGCACCAACCACTTCGACGCCTCTGTCATCCTCCTCCCCGTGGGCATCTCGTTCTTCACATTCCAGAACATCAGCTACATCGTGGATGTCTACAAACGCAAGATCGCCCATGTGGGCAACATCCTCGACTTTGGCTTCTACACCGCTTTCTTCCCGCAACTCGTCGCGGGCCCCATCCTCCGCGCCGACCAGTTCGTCCCGCAGCTTTACCGCCCCTTCTTCCTCGGCCGCAGGCAGTTCGGAATAGCGGTTTTTTGGATTGTCAACGGCCTCATCAAAAAGCTCGTCCTCAGCGACTACCTGGCCGTCAACTTTGTCGACCGCGTCTTCGACAATCCGTCGCTCTACACTCCCTTTGAGAATTTCTCCGCCCTGCTGCTCTATTCCATGCAGGTCTATGCCGACTTCTCGGGCTACACCGACATTGCCATCGGCGTGGCAATGATGATGGGTTTCTACCTGCCCACCAACTTCAATTCGCCCTACAAGGCCACCAACCCCAGCGACTTCTGGCGCCGCTGGCACATGTCGCTCTCCAACTGGCTTCGCGACTACCTCTACATTCCCCTTGGCGGCAACCGCCACGCGGGCTTCCTGTCCTACTTCATCCTCGCCGCCATCCTCGCCATAGCAGCGTTCCGGCTGCGAAACCTCGCTTTCAGCATCGTTGCCGCCGTCGTCGTCCTCGCCGTCGTGCTGCTCTACTTCCTGCGTCCGCCGCACCGCCGCGAGCTCGGCACCAATGTCAACAACATGGACACCATGCTCCTCGGCGGCCTGTGGCACGGCTCGTCGCTCAACTTCATCACCTGGGGCGGCCTCAACGGCATAGGCATACTCGTCTACAAATGGTGGAAAAAACAGGGCTGGATAACCCATATCCTCACCCTCGCGGCCACGTCAGCAATACTGCATCTGCTCAAGGCCACCGTCGGCGGCCCACTGCTCAACATGTTGTGGTTCATCGCCTTCGTGTCATTCGTTGTCTACACTCTGCTGCACCTCCTGCCGCAGCAAGCCCGTGGCACACAGCGTGCATGGGTGGCATGGACCACTCTCCTCACCTTCATCTTCATCTCTTTCACGCGTCTGTTCTTCCGCAGCGGCACCAACCTCGACCCCGCCGAAGCCAACGAGGTGGCTTGGATGACAGCCTCCCTCATGGTGGGGCAGATTGGCTCTCACTGGCAGCTCGACCAGATTCCAACCATTATTGCCCACTACTGGGCTCCTTTCCTGCTCTTCGTCCTTGGCATGGTGGTGCACTGGCTGCCAGTACGCTTCAAGCGTCGCTACCGTCTCTGGTTTGCGCAGATGCCTCTGTGGCTTCTCGTTACGGTTGTCGTAGCCACCGTTGTGGTGCTCTACCAGTTTGTCACCGCCGACCTCCAGCCGTTCATCTATTTCCAGTTCTGATTTTCCACCGAGCCCCTACGGAGCCCCTACGGAGTCCCTACGGCCGTTCTTCAGTGGAAGACCGAAATTCGGCCGTAGGGGCTCCGTAGGGGGGCCGTAGGGACTCCGTACCGAATCCACGGTGTTTATTGTCCGCTGTTATCCCCTATACCCATCAGCTTCAGGTTCTGCCTCCAGGTGGCCAGGAAGCGCTCGGACACGGGGTCTATGTATTCACCTTCCCCGATGTGCCACTCTATGGAGTCGGCTATGTGTCGCAGCAGGGGGGCTGCATCGTTAACGCCGCCGCCGTTGGGCAGCAGGCGCCAGCAGAATCCCTCGCAACGCAGACGGCCCTCATATAGGTGTCCGAAGCGGTCCACAAAATACTGTGAGAAATAGACGGGGCGCTGCCCAATACTACTGTCAATCAGGCCAAGTGTGGCCACGTAGCCGCCAAGGTTGATGTTGCACACTTCGATGTCAGTGCGTTGGCGTTCAACATGCTGCAGGTACCACAGTGGGAAGGTGTCGTTGTCGCCAAGGGTGACGAGCAGTGCACCGTTGTCGCAAGACTGCAGATGGTTCGTGGCGATGTCGTGCACCGCGTGCGCCGCGTGCCTGTCATGGTCGCTCCAGTTGCCTGCTGCCATGCTCAACGGTGCCAGCAGAAGGATGAACGGCGCAGCCTTGCGCAGCCATCCCGCACGCCATCTTCCTCTCTCCACTTCCTGCATTCCTTTCTCCGCCCCAACGCCAATCCACATGGCGAAAGCATAGAACGACAGCACGTAGGCGTAGTCGCGCTCGCGCGGTTCATAGCAGGGGTGGTTGAGGTAGATGTTCAGCACGGGACCGCCAAAGAGGAAGAGCAGCATGACGGCCCAGAAGCCCCATCGGCTGCGCCGTCGGTGGCACAGCAACCCCCATAGGCCCAGCAGGAAAGGTAGCACGAAGACCACCACGCGGTGGCTCTTCAGGTTTTCGCGCCCTATGAAGTTGTACATCAGATAGCGGCCGTACATGTAGCCGAGTTGATAGTTGACGTAGTAGACGGTGTTGCCGGCCACACCGTCTAAGCCGTAGCTCCAGTCGTGCCAGTTGGTCTTGTCGCGCTCGCGCCACATGCGTGGGTACAGCGGCGCCTTTGCGTATTGCTCGCGCCGCAGGTACTTGGCGAAAGCCTCCGCCGTCGACGGGTTGCCCTCGTTGATGGGCGGGTTGGCGGCGGCGCGCAGCGGAACAATGAGGTATGGTGTCAGGCCCAGGCAGAAGAAAAGTACCGCAGGAGGCAAAATGCGTCCCCAACGGCGATGCTTTGTCAGCGGTGGCAGCACTATCAGCGCCAGGGCGGGCGCTGCGAGCAGGGTCATCAAGTGCACGCCGGTGCCCAGACCCAGCAGGAGCGCCAGGAGCGAGAGCAGGTGGGCGTCGCCTGTGCGACGGTAGCGCAGGGCCAGCCACACGTCCATGGCGCAGAAGAGCATGGCCAGGCTGTAGACCTCGCTTTCGGCAGCCGAAAACCATGCTGTGTCGCAGAACAGGAAACACAAAGCCCCAATGGAGGCAGGCAGGCGGCGGCAGCCCAGCTCGCCGAGGCTGAGGTACAGCAGGCCTACGGTGAGGCCTCCGGCAAGGGCCGAGAGGGCGTTGCTCATCGGGGCCACGAGCATCGGGTCGCCGAAAGAAAGCAGCATGAACAGGTGTGCGAGGAGTTGGTAGACAGGTGCTCCGGGCGGGTGACCTACCTGAAGCAGCCACCCAGTGGCTATAAACTCGCCGCAATCCCACCACGACGCCGACCGGTCCATAGTGAGCAGGTAGACGCCAATGGAGAAGGCTGTAAGCAGAAGGAAGAGGTGCTTGGCGCACCATGTCGGCAACCTCCAGGCTTCCCCTTGTCTTCTCGCCGTCTTCATCTCACCAGTTGACCACGGCTTTGTTGAAAATGTCCTCGCACAGTTCGGTGACTATCTCGTTCATCAGGTTGCTCTCCACTGCCGAAAAGTCAAGCGTGGCGGCATAGTCGCGGTAGCGCGAGAACTGCTGCTCGAAGTCGGCTTCGGGGTCCTTGGTGTTGACGAACTTCACTTTGACGGTGATAGTGAGACGGTTCATGGAGACTTCGTCGCTGGCCGAGAGGGCCGAGGCGCGCGTGTCATAGCCAGTGATTTCGCCGCTGACCTGCAGGTCGCCGTCGCTTGTAGTGACGTCGAGGGTGGTCTGGCTGGCGAACATCTGCATCAGTTCGTCGGTGAGCTTCTGGCTCAGCTGGGGGTTCACCGTGGGGGCATAGTTGGGGAAGGTGGCCACGGAAATGGTTTTTGCACCTTGCGGTATGGAGGCTCCGGTGAAAGAGTATCCCCCCGTGCATGCCGCCAGCATCAAGCAGCAGGCCAGGCTAATAATCGCGCGAGTCTTCATCGATGCGTTGTTCGTCCTCCAGTTGCCACAGCAGGAAACTTGTCTCCTGCTGTATGTAGTTCAGCACGGCTATTTTGGTGATGAGGTCGGGTACGGCCGCCACCTCGCCGATGAGTTTGTCTATCTTTTCTTTGAAGGCTAAATCCATATTTTTCTGTTTTTTGTTGTTATCCGTTCATGCGGTTGTAATAGTGCCACCACAACTCGGGTATCTCGTTCTCCATGGCGCGCTGGTAGTCGCTGTAGTGGCAGGGGATGAGGGTGTGGCGCTGGTAGCGCTCCCGGCGCTCGCTGTCGTCGCAGGGCACCTCCATCCACCAGCGGTCGCTGCGCAGGCTTTTGTAGAAGACTATGTCCATGCCGTGGTCGCGCAGTTCAACAGTGAAGCGTTTGTAGTGCTGTTTGTCGTGCGTTGGGAAGTCGCCGATGCGGTAGTGGAAACCCTCTATGAAGAACCACACGGCGTGGGCCAGCATGTGTGCTGTCTGCCCATCGCGGTCGCGGTTGGGCAACATCTCGAAGATGCCTAAACATGAGGTCTTGTCGCTCATGCCTGCAAAACGCGCTATCTGGCACAATTGCTCGCCGTAGAGACCGTGTGGCGAGGGGTTGGCGTTGGCAGGGGCATCGCTTTGTCGCACGGCGCTGATGTCCACGGCCACCACGTCGCTGTAGCGCACCAGTGGCTCGGCTTGCTCCATGTTGGCTTGTAGTTCGCCTACGCGCGTAGTGCTGAACTTAAGCTCCTCCATGAGCTTCACCATTTCCTGTCCTACAAAGTAGGTTTGGTAGCCCATGGCAACGTAGTCAAAAAGGTAGTTGGGTTGCTGCAGAATGATGTGTTGCAGGTAGTTGCTACTGTTTATTTGGTCGCCGCCGTCGAGGTTGAACCGCGCATCTACAGAGCAGATATTGATGACACGCCCCAGTACTTCGTAGGCTTTGTAGATAGGGAAGACGAGGTCGTCGCTGCCACCGAGAACTATCAGGGTGATGCCTTGCTCCAACAGGTGCTGGAAGGCTTCGATGACGGCGAAATAGGTGTCGCGTGGCGTGGCGCCGCAGGCTATGTTGCCGAGGTCGGCAAGCTGCATGTCGTCGTGCGGCTTGGCAAGGCGGTAGAGGTAGTGCCTTATCTGGTTAGGGGCGGCGGCACATCCTCGGTTGTACACCGAGGCCCTGTCTTCAGGCACACCCACCAGCGCCAGCTTGATGCCGTCGAGTTGTGGGAAACCGCCCTCGGTGGTGTATGCATGTATGTCGTCGCCCAGCATGGGGTGGAACTGCTCGCTGCGGTAGCCTACGGCGGACATGTCTATTGGCTCAAAATAGGTGCTTATATCCATTCTGATGCTTGTTGTTTGCCTTTTAATAACGCAGTAGGGCGCGGTTTATTGTGTTTCTGTGCAGAAACAATAAAAGCGGCGCACCAGAATGGTGCGCCGCTGCGAGAGTGACCCTGCTGCGACTCGAACGCAGGACCTAGAGTTTAGAAGACTCTCGCTCTATCCAGCTGAGCTACAGGGCCAGTGTCGGGACACCCAGATTCGAACTGGGGATCTCCTGCTCCCAAAGCAGGCGCGATAACCGGACTACGCTATATCCCGTTGTGATGCTATAAAAAAAGACGCCTTCGGGCGTCTTTTGGCGGAGAAGGGGGGATTCGAACCCCCGGTACCCTAATCGAGTACGACAGTTTAGCAAACTGTTGGTTTCAGCCACTCACCCACCTCTCCGTGGTTTTCTTGACTAAAAAGCACCGCTTTTTCTCTCTCGAAAAGCGGTGCAAAATTACAAACATTTTTAATACTGGCAAAATATTTTTTCATTCAGTCTCTTTGTTTAGCCTACATTGTATTGATTATTAGACTGAAAAACTTATAACTATTTACTATATGGACTGCAAATGTTGTACTGTAGATGTGACGGTGAACATGTATTTTGGGCTATATTGGAGCAAAACCAACTTTCCGTTCTCGTCATGGACATGCTTGATAGCTTGACTATGGAGAACATGTACTTTCGCTTAAATATAAAATATGGTTAAGGTTGTTGCCGAGTAGCCTGTGATGATAACCTCTGGAATACGGGCTTTTTTATCCGTGTTCCAATTGGTGCAAATGATGGTGATTTGCTCCGCGGTTGTGTTTACATGACATCGATGCTGTAGGAGAAGGCGTAGCGCTCGGCGGGGGCGAGGCGATGGATGTACTGCCGCTGCGAGATGTCGCCCGCGAAGCCCTGCGCATCGCAGATGCCGCACCAGGGCTCCAGGCACACGAAGGGGCAGCCCACCTTGTGAGGCGCCCAGATGCCGTAGGCCTCGGCCTGCGGGCAACTGACCCGCAGCACAGGGCGCATTTCCTTGTCGCACAGCTCGGCGCAGGCCACCTGCCCGCCCTCGAACATCAGCGCGTCGTGGGCGAAGGTGTCGCCGGTGATGGACATCATCTGCTCGACCGTCAGAGGTTCCTCCAAGGGCACGCGGTTGCCGTCGGCGAGACCTGAGACGACAACGGGTCTTACCGGCCGACCGTCACGGCCGTAGTAGCGCACATAGCCGTGCACGGCATCGTCGGCCCGGTAGTCGGGCAGCAGGAAGCCCGGATGGGCACCGATCTGGAACCAGGCGTCGCGCACGTCGCGGTTCTCCACAGTCCATACGGCCTCTACCGTACTACCAACGAGGCGATAGTCAACCGCCAGCCCTAGACGATAGGGGTATGTGTTTGACTCCGCCAATGAGTCAACGGTTGTCTGCGGCAGGGCGAACGTGACGTGTGCGTCCCCATCCTCACACCCCCTCATTTCCGCGTTCACACACTCAAACTCGCTGTCGCGGGCATAGCCGTGCTGCTTCATGGGGTAGGTGCTGCCATTAACGTGTAGCTCGTTGTTGTAGGGTTTCCCCACGGCGGGGAAGAGTATCGGCGCGTGGCGGTTCCAGTAGGTGGGGTCGCCCGTCCACAGCAGTTCGCGCCCCTGCTTCCGCAGGCTAACCAGTTCGGCCCCGTGTGTTGCGACTTCGAGGGTCAGAATATCGTTGCAGAGAGTCATTGTCTTGTCCATTTGTGGCTGCAAAGATACGAAGAATAATTTAAACGGCAAGGATTAATTGTGACAGCACGCCCTCGGATGGGATGTCGTGCAGGGTCAGTCCTGCCAATGGATACAGCAGACTTGATGCAATTTCTTTAAGCAATCCAAAAAATATTCGTACTTTTGCAGCCGATTCCGGTGAGCGTGTCGGTAGCCGGAACATGGTGTGAATCTGTAAGAACCATGCAAGTTGGGCACATGGTCGCGACCGAAAGGGAGCAACCATACAATATACGGTTTCGACCGAAAGGGAGCAACCATATAATGTATGGTTTAACTTAATGGTTTTTACAAATGAAGTCACAAAATTAGATTCAGCATTTGGTGTATGCTTTGATCACGGTGGTCATCACCGTCCACGCGTTTGTTTTCTACAGTTTGTATGTCGTCGAGGGCGACGCCTTGATACAGGCCACCGGTGCGACGTCGGTCCTGCAGGCCATCGACAGCCAGGGCGGCGTCTAC
Organism: Bacteroidales bacterium; assembly: GCA_017522105.1. Classification (GTDB taxonomy): domain Bacteria; phylum Bacteroidota; class Bacteroidia; order Bacteroidales; family P3; genus Colimorpha. Next base: position 29,670 of record JAFXAA010000023.1, read on the forward strand.
ATGTTCGGCACCCACCTTCCGATATGGCTGGTGATTGTTGTCGAGACGGTGTGCGCTTTTCTGCTTGCGGTATGTGTGGGCAGTCCGTTGGCGTTCCGCCTGGCCAGCCGCAAGTTCGACCCGCGCCGCAACCACCCGATGATCTTCGAGTCGGCCGTCATTACGGCCACCGTCTGCCTCATGTGCCCCTCGATGAGCCTGCTGGCTGATGTCTTCTATTATCCTTATTATGAGGGGTTCGACGTTGTCGACTTCCTCTGCCGCTGGTTCCGCCTGGTGTGCTACAACCTGCCCTTTGCCTACTTCTCGCAGATGTTCTTTGTGCAGCCGTTTGTGCGGTTTGCCATCCACCGGATTTTCCCGGCCGACATCGCGCAGCGCGACGAGCGTAACGCCACTAAGACGGTCAAACCGGCCGACGAGACCGAGGCCATCGCCGACGTGATCATCCGCGAAAAGGAGATCGCCGCCGGCAAGTGACTCTGGAAAGCGGTGGGGAATCAGTAGTTGAATACGTTGAAGGCGTCCTTCGTGTGGCGGATTTCGGCATTGGCGCCGCTGCCGACGATGGCGATGATGTCGAAGCGCAGGGGTTCGGTGCGGTGGTAGCGGCGGACGTAGTTGTTGGCTACGCGGATGATGTTCTGCCGCTTGCGGTGGTCGACGGCCTGCTCGGCGGTGAAGCGCTCCTCGCTGGTGCGGGTCTTCACCTCGATGACGGCCAGCTCGCCGTGGTCCAGCGCAATGATGTCCACCTCCTTGTGCTCCTTGCGGTAGTGCCGCTCGAGGATGACACACCCCTGCTCCTCCAGGTACCGCGCTGCCATCTGCTCCCCCGTCTCGCCGAACTCCTTGGCCTCCTGCCGACTCTCCACGCTCCGCTCCTTCGCCGGCGCAAACTGGAATTTCACTTGTGCCATAGTTAATAAGATATTACATTATTTCCAGCTGCAAAGATACGAAGAATAATTCAATTAGTGGAGTAAGCGACCGAAATATCAGTTATATGGACAAATAGTCCGTAAAGAAAAAGTTCGTACGAAATGAAATACAAAGCCGATGCCAGTACGTAACAAGACAACGTCGACGGATATATGTTATTAATCCAATATATATACAGCCAAGAACATCCCGAATTAGATAGGCATCATTTCCATTGTGTGGGCGACCAATGCGACGCGCTACATCGTGCGCAAGCGCATCTAAGAAATACGTTGTGGTGCTCTACACCAACGCCTACGCGCTGCTCAACCCCGACCGCCGCGAGGCCGCCGACCTCGTCAAGCGGATGCAGGAAGACCTCGAATACTTCCGCCGCCACGCGATGCCCGACCCGAATCGTTCGCGCGACACGAAACCCGACGGCGACGACGAGCCGCAGCCCGCCACGCCCGCCGAATAACCATGCAATCTTGCCCCGCATCATTGCGCGGATATGAAACAAAGCTGCAAAACGGCCTTGCGATGATGCGAGGCCGTTTTGTATTGTTGAAAATGCCTTTTGCAATGATGCGGGGCCATTTTTCAACGCTGCAATGCCCCGTGCAATGATGCGAGACCGTTTTACACGACTGCGGGAGGGTTTTGCGATGATGCGAGGCTTAATTGCACAGAAACCGCAAATTATCGCCGCCCTGTGAGGCGACATTTTTAGGCAAAATAGCTCTTACGCGATTTTTCTTCTCGCCATTACAATAATTTTTCGTATTTTTGCAGCCGATTTCGAAGATGAAATCACGAGGCGTTATGCCCTTTCTTGCTGACGGAAACGTGAGAAACTTCTGGGATATGCAAGGATGGTATGACGGTTCGCGTGTTTAGCGTGGGCTGTTTCCATTTCTACATATCAAGGTAATTCTCACGACCTCCGTCAGAAGAAGTGGTATACAGGACCACGCTTCTTTTGTTATGTTAATCCGCTCAACTTTGGTACTGGGGCGAGCGAAAAAGGTTGCGCCCGTCACGTATTAGGGATATGCTTATGGCAACACAAGAAGACATTGGGGGCGAGGTGAGAATGATTGGCCTAAACGACCCCAAGAACCTACTCCGATTCGTGGAGAATCCTTACAACTTTGACGCTCTTGTCAAGTTGAAAGACAACTACACAGGCAATTGGAGAGACAAGATTGTCGCTTTCTGCGACACTCTCAAAGAGACCTACGATGTGGAACACATCAAACAAGAGGCAACCACCGCCCTGCAATCGCAGACAAAAATGCAAAAGTTCTTCTCCAACATTGTCCTATTCGTTTTCATAGCAGTTGGAATGGGTGTTGCATGGTGGCAACTATTCAATCTTTGGACGGGTATTTTGCTCGCTGTTGCGCTTCTCGTATGTTTCGTTATCGGGAATGATGCGGCCATGAAAGAAACCAAAAAGTTTTTCTCTGGCGACACATTGCGCATAGTGGATGATTTTAACAAGATAACCAAGTAAAACCAACAAATCATGGCAAAGAATAAAACAGAAGAATCCAATCAAGGATTTCAGAAGAAGGGCAAGAAACTAATCATTTGTATGATTGCGGCATTGTTCATCTGCCCCATCATTTGCGACCATAACGATGTCCTGTGGTTGGTAAGCGGAGCGGGGAAAGTGTCGCTTCCTTCATATTCTTCCTGGAAGAAGGGTGTTTATGGCCAAGATGATAAAGTTTACCTGTTCTCAACCTATGGCGGACATCACAGCGGAACGCTTACTGTTACTTTTGCTGATATGCCTGTAAAGTTCAAAGGAAACAAAATGTATGATAAGGCAGGGGAATATGTCGGAAAGATTAGAAAGAAAGCCAATGGTGACATTGTAATCTACGCAAGTGATATGCCTAGTTATGATATAGACGGCACCTACAAAAAAGTAAAATAGCAATGGCTGAAAAGATAATATTTCCATCCGTCGAATTCAGTGTTATGGTTAATTGGATTGGAGTAAATGCCCCGCCAATTACCGTACCAACATTACGTGGGCGCAGTTTTATCACAGCAAACTGTCCCAATGCGAGAACCATTCATATCACAGGGAGTACAGGGGAAAAGCGTAATTTCAATGAGACATATTGGAGAAAAATCTGCCATATCATCGACACGGCAGAGCGCCCATGGATGACATCAACTTACACGGACAAATCGGTTCCTGACTATTATTTCGCTCCGAGTGTGCCAGCCCTGTGTAAAGCGTATTTTGAGAGATAATAGGAAACCATCCAACAAGAAAAGCGAGACCAATCGGCCTCGCTTTTCTGCTTATTAGTGTGTCGCACTATTACATCTCCGAGAGTTTCTTGTAGCCCTCGTAGCGCAGTTTGGCGTTGCGCTCGGTGGCGACGAAGAGTTCTTCGGCCTCCTGGGGGAAGGTCTTCATCAGCGAGTTGTAGCGGACCTCGCCCATAATGAAGTCGCGGAACTTGCTCCAGTCGGGCTCCTTCGAGTCGAGGTGGAAGCCGTTCTTGCCAGCCTCTTCCTCGGCGGGGTTGAAGTGCCAGAGGTGCCAGTAGCCGCACTCGACGGCTTTCTTCTCCTCGTTCTGCGTGCGGCCCATACCGATCTTGATGCCGTGGTTGATGCAGGGGGCGTAGCAGATGATGAGCGACGGGCCGTGGTAGGCCTCGGCCTCCTTGATGACGTTGAAGTACTGGGCCTGGCTGGCGCCCATAGC
>JAFXAA010000024.1 GCA_017522105.1 Bacteroidales bacterium
GAGTGCTGCGAAGTACTGCTTGCCGCGGGTGACGCGACCGACGATTTGGCCGATGCGGCCTGACTGTTTGCCGAGGACGGCTCCGAAAGTTTTTGCCATAGTTGTTTGGTTTTAGTTGTTGGTTTTAGTTGTTGGTTTTGAAGGGGAGTGAGAAGGAGTGAGAGAGGGAGTGAAGGGGGAGTGAGGGGGACAAATGTTTTGTTGGCGCCAAACTTAACACTATCCACTGACCACTGTCCACTGACCACTGACCACTGACCACTGACCACTTGTTTCGAATGCAAAGGTACGAGGTTTTTTCGGGGGTGGATGACGATTGCGGTGTTTCGGTCGTGATTGGTCGCGATTGTTCCCGATTTGTCGTGGAAGGGGGCTCCTCAGGGAGCCCCAAGCCAGTCGCAAATGGCCTTGACTTCGCGGGGTGTGAAGGTTTTTTTGGTGGTTTTTGCCGGTGGCCGGATGTCCGACAGCGGGGCCTGGCTCTGACAAAGATGAAAATAATTTGCAAGGTTTGCGAAAAGTTTGTATCTTTGCAATTCGGAATTATACAAAGAAATGAACCATGACATTCATCAACAAGTTTCACAAAGAGGTGACGGAGCGCAAGATGCGGAAAATCGCCGCATCGCGGAAATCGCCGATGAGCTCAACCGACTTTGCCGAGTACATGAAGCGGAATCTGGCTCTGGCGAAGCAGATGTAAAGCACCGTGAGTTGGAGCAGCGGGCTGCCGAACAGATGGCCAAAGCCCGAGGTTTCTGGTTTCCGATGATGGATGTTGTGAGGCTCGGTGTTCCAGGTCCGAGCGGTCATGAGAACGACACTTACGTTGCCGAGACGGGGATTTACAAGGTGAACAACCTTCTCAACAATAAGGGGAGCATTGTGTCGCTGCTCAGAAAGATATTGCTACACAACATCATTTTCCCTGATACGGCGTATTCTTTCTATGGCTTTGCGGGTTTCGACGGACGTTTGGTGCAGCCTATTCTTTTCCAACCGAGGGTTGCCGACGCCCGACCGGCAAGGCAGGTGATGATCGACACCTATATGGCGGCGTTGGGGTTCGAGAAGGGTGCTGACGAGGGCCGTTATACCAACGGGGAGTACGAGGTGTGGGATCTCCTTCCTCGCAATGTGTTGGTTGACGACGACGGGGATCTTTTTGTCGTCGACGCTGAGATAAGGCTTTTGCAATAATTGGCTGGCTTGCATGTCTCTTGTTGGGGGGCGAGGCGCTGTCGATGTAAGGCACCGTTCCGTCACCTGGGAGATGTATGCATGGTGCATCATATCCCAGGTGGCGATGTGTGTCTGGTTTTTTACGGGGCCCCGATCCAGTCGAAGATGGCTTGCACTTCGCGGGGGGTGAAGGTTTTTCGGCGGTTGTAGTAGCCCATCTCCTGCAGTTCGTCCCACAGCATGTCGTTGCGGCCATTAACCATGAACCATGAACCCTTAACCCCACCTAAACGGCTAGTAAACGGCTCCTAGACGGCTGGTAGACCTACCATTCCCGAAGCCTTCCCCCTGCGCCAGCCTCGACGAGGAGTGACAATTGGCCCTTGTTACCCCCACTTTCGGCCACGAGGTTGGCCATTTGGCCGCAAGTTTCCTTCCAGCTGAGGTCGGAATACTGAAATTCAGAACCGCTCATGTGAGCGCCAAGAGGGGGGGGAGCATCGGAACGAGGGGTTCGTGCATGTCTTTCGAGGCCTGTGAGAGGAGAATTTTGATACATTCTGTCCCTTTTCCGAGGGGTGGCATGGCGGGTGCCTTGGGTTTGGTGATGTCGTATTTCATTGTCTGTTTGCCTTTTAGGTGAATCTGTCGTTCTTGAAATCTTACAATTACAGTTCTTACAGTTTATTTTTGAGGGGTATCATTTTTCTATTTAACCCCTTTTCTTATTTATATATATCTAATTATTAATTATTTATAAGTATTATAAAGAGGGGTTTTTGAAATTAGGGGGTACCTTTTTTTTAATTGTAAGAACTGTAATTGTAAGAAATTGTTAGTTTACGTCGTTGTTGACTTCTTCTCTATGAGGCCTTTGCGACCTTTTCTCTTGAGAATTGTGCGTGCGGTCCATTTTCTGTGCGATGCTCAGCGCCTGGTGCACGAGGCGGTCTGGCAGCAAGTCGAGCTAATCCTCGGGGATGGTGAATACGAAGTGGTAGCGGTGGTCGCGGCCGAGGGTGAGGGAGCTGTTGTCCTCGCTGAAGATGGGTGTGTTGCCCGTCAAGGTGCTCAAAGAAGACAAGGCCGAGTATATACAGGCGTTGGTCGACACCCGCGAGCGAGAGGATATCAGCCTCTTCTACAAATGCATGACTGAGTTACATTGTCGGCATCTGCAAGCCGATATCGACCAATATGAACGGTCGACGGACGAGGAAGTGGTTGATAAATCGGTTTTGAAGCAGAAAATGGTCGATAAAGCCCGCTTTGGCCGAGAAACTGGCCGATATTATAGTTTTTGTGGGCGATAAAGGCCACATCACGACGGAAGTTGTCGTCAATCATTTTGGTTTCACTCCCACTACAGCCAAGCGCTACCTTCGCCAGCTTACCGAGTTTGGCTATCTGGAGGCACAAGGTGGCAACAGGAACCGGTCGTATCGGAAAAGATAGAGTCATTCAAGTGATGACAAACAACTAAACGACAGGCGACAACTGAATATAGAAACACTCCCTTCGAGTAATTCGCCCATAATTTACCTGCGTATCTTAGCTTAATTCGAATAATTCGCCGTTCTCTTCCAATTATCAATTTAGACGTCGTCGTGCTCGATGCCGCGCTGTGTGGCTGAAGAAAAAAATATCGGAAAAGTTATCCACAGGGCCTTCGCGCGGGCGAGAACATTTTTTTTTGGTCAATCCGGAAAAAGTTCGTATTTTTGCAATCGCTTACGCGTGTGATGTAAGCCAGCAAGAAAAGCATTGCTATTTTGAAGCACACGAGTCTCATGCCTTTCTTATTGTTGAACAATCACCCGTTGGAGGCTTACGGGAACTGAAATGAATGACAGACACGCAAGTGACAAAATATTGCTTCTCGGGACATGAGTCGTTCCCCTGCAAGACCCTCTGGCTGAAGAAGGGATACGATTTCGTCAGCGCAGGACTCGATTTCAATGCCCCCGATGCTGTGGTGCACCTTGGAGTGGGTAAGAATATGGTGGCTTCTATCCGCTATTGGATGCGGGCCTTTGGTATATTAGATAGTTCCGAACTGACATCATTAGCTCATTACATCTTCGATGATACCTCCGGCTGCGATCGTTATCTGGAAGACATAGCCTCTCTGCAACTACTTCACTTCGTACTAGTAAACAACGGAGAAGCGTCCATCTATCGGATGCTCTTCTGCGGTCTTCAACGTGAACGCAACACTTTCGACCGTGAACAGGTGCTAAACTATGTGTCGCTTAAGATGGCGGAAGCCGGCAAACAGAAACTCTTCAACGCAAACACCGTGAAGAAGGATATTGCTGTCTTGTTGCAGAATTATTGCCTTCCCCGCAAGCCGCAGGGCAACGAAGACTTCTCATCGCTAATGATTGACCTTGACTTTATCCGTCAGAACAGCGAGGACGGCAACTACTATTTCAACACCGAGGGGAAGCGTCCAATCATTTCGGACGTTTTCCTTTGCGCACTCCTTATGCTGCGAACCGAAACAGGCGACAGTAGCATCCCCTTCGATACCATCCAAAGCCGTATCGGTCTCACCTATTGTATGACAGACAGCGAAACCACCAGTATGCTACGTGGTCTTTCGACCGACTATCCCGACCTACTCTCCTACAATGATGTGGCTGGTGTACGGCAAATACAGCTTGTCGGGGATATTGATTATTACAAAGTGTTAGACAATTACTATGGCAAATAAAATATCCCTCTCCGCTAATCTTGAGAACGGATTCTCCGATAGTTCAAGTTATATTGCCACTCCTAATGTGCGGCAAAGTATCCGTACTATCATTGACGACTTTCATGCAGGCATTCATTCCTTTACCTTAGTTGGCTCATATGGTACAGGAAAATCCAGCTTCCTTCTTGCTGTTGAATCTGACCTAAAGGGACATAACAAGAAACCTCTTTTGTTCAACTCGTCGACTCTCTCGTCAGCTGATAGATACAACATCGTTAATATAGTAGGTGACTATGAGGAGTTGTCCGTATTGCTCAAAAGAGCACTTTGTGTGGAGGGGAGCCGTATTAGCGCTGTGGATGAAGTGAAACACCATTATAGCGTCTGTCAGAAAAAGGGAGAGTTCCTGGTTCTTGTGATAGATGAATTTGGTAAAGTACTGGAACATGCGGCAAAACACAACCCAGAGAAAGAGCTATATCTCTTGCAAAAGATAGCTGAATTTGCAAATGGTGCAGATAGACAGATGCTTTTCATTACTACATTGCATCAAAACTTTGGCGCATATGCAAAGAGTCTTTCACAAGAGCAACTGAATGAATGGACGAAAGTGAAAGGCCGTTTTAAGGAGATACCCTTTGTGGAACCCATAGAACAGATCTTGCAACTTGCAGCACAGAAATATACTATACAACACAACAAACCCACAAAGGCTATCAAAAAGCTCTGGAAGTTGGCTCGAGAAACACAAATGGTTTCTCCAGAGTTTACTCTCCAGTCAGCAGAGCAAATCTATCCTCTTGACCCATTTTCAGCATTTGTTGTTACCTCTGCCATTCGTAAGTATGGACAGAATGAGCGCTCTCTATTCACGTTTTTGGCATCTAAAGGGAATGGGTCGGTTTCCGACTTCTCGCCCAAAGAAAACCTCACATACAATCTCGTTGACGTATACGACTACATAGTGTACAATTTCCAGTCATACATTCGAGATACGAACGTTGATATTATGAACTGGAATGCTATGCAAGTGGCCATTGAGAGAGTTGAGGGACAAGTCTGGGAAGACCACAAGCAAATGATAGCTGCCATAGGACTTACAAAAGCCATTGGATTGCTCAATCTGTTTGGAATTGCTGGGTTTAAGTTGGATGAAAAACAGTTCTCGGAATATGCACAATCAGCAATGATGATGCCTGGTGCAGATGAGATAATCCGCAAACTTAAAGAAATGAAGATTGTTCGATATGCAACTTACCGTGAACGCCTGATGTTATTCGAGGGAACAGATGTAGATATTGAAGCAGAAATTCGCGAGGCTTCGCTTGTTGTTCCTCGTCCGGTGGCGTTTGTTGATGAGTTGAATGTTTTCTTCAATAAACGTATATCGCCCGTAAAAGCGCATTTCTATCAAAAAGGCACTCCGAGATTTTTCGACTATCTTGTGCTTGATGCTCCAACGAACATCTCACCATCTGGAGATACTGACGGGTATATTGAACTGATATTTTCCACCCCAAAAGATATTCTGGAAGAAGTAAAGAAAGCAAGTACAGATTCAGACAACGCCCTGATATTTGCCGTTTTTCTTAACACTAACAATATCGTTGACCACCTCCATAACATCAAAAAATACTCGTATCTTCTCGACCGAGTACTAGACAAGAACGATCGTGTGGCTGTCTCGGAGATAAAGAAAATGAAGGAGTACGAAGAAAGCTTATTGAACAAGGCTATCAGCGACAATCTCTTTTCCTATCGCGACCGTGTTGTATGGGTATTCAATGGGAAGGAGCAACGGGTTGAATCTCATCGCGACTTCAATAGGTTGCTTTCTACAGTTTGCGACAAAGTCTATTCTCTCACGCCCGTATTAAGCAATGAATTGTGTAACAAACACAAACTGAGTGGTACCATTTCTGCCGCTCGAAAGAATTATCTTGTACAACTCGTAGAACACAATCAGGAAACTGATATGGGATTCCCAGAGGATAAATTTCCTCCAGAGAAGACCATCTATTATTCTCTGTTGAAGAATACTGGTTTGCATCTCAATGGGGAATTCACAGACAAACCTTCGAACGATGGTTTTATGCCAATATGGCAGGCTTGTGAAGATTTTCTCAGCACCACAGTCAACAAACCGCGCAAGGTTTCGGAGTTAATAAAGCTGCTCTCCAATCGCCCATATAAAGTAAAGCAGGGATTGCTCGATTTCTGGATTCCAACCTATCTATTCATGAGACGACAGGAATTTGCTCTCTATGATAGTAATACCGGAGCTTTCATTCCGAATGTGAATATGGAATTCTTTGAGTTGTTGCAGAAACATCCTTCAGATTTTGAAGTTAAGAAATTCGCTGTTGATGGAGTGAAACTTGGTTTCTTCAATCAATATCGTCGGTTTGTGAACCTTGGGGACGAATTTGCCATTACCAATACAAGTTTCATTGAAACCATCAAGCCATTCCTGGCATTCTATGCGAGATTGAATGATTACACAAAACATACTCGCAAACTTGACCACGAGTCAACTCTTCGATTCCGCGAAGTTCTTTCAAAAGCTAAAGATCCGGAGAAAGCGTTCTTTGAGGATTTGCCGGAAGCACTCGGCTTTGATAAAAATCAATTGAAGCAAGAAGAATTCATCAACCAGTATGGTGATATTGTCCAAAGAGCCATCCGTGAATTACGCACATGCTACACGCAGCTAATAGATCGTATTGAGCAGTGTGTTGTTGAAGGGTTAGGACTTGATTCATATGATTACAACGAGTATATCCTCGAAATACGCAAAAGACTTGCAAATATTAAAACCCATTTGCTGACAGACAAACAGCGTGAATTCTACCAGCACGCCACCACAGAATATGACAATCGTATTCAATGGTATCAGTCAATATGCTATACAATATTGGAGCAGAGGCTTGATACAATGCGGGATGAGCAAGAGGAGAAACTGACAGAAGACCTAGTGTATATGTTCCGTGAGTGCGAGAAGTATGCAGATATTTCAAAAGTGCTCAGTGAGAACGACAAGAGTGATGCCTATTCCATTGATATGGTGACAAACCGAGGGACGAATGTTAGAACAATGACATACAAATTGCCGGAAAAGGATAAGGCAGCATCTGCAAAGTTGGAGAAAGAAATAGGAAAGTTGCTTAAGGGAGACGACAATATGGTCGTATGCACTCTTCTGTCGATACTCAACAAAAAACTGACGAAATGAACGTGAGGCACATATTAGGCATTTCTGGAGGAAAAGACAGCGCAGCCCTTTCCATCTATCTCAAACAGAAGTATCCTGAATTGAAGATAGAGTACTACAATTCTGATACAGGTTGTGAACTGGCAGAAACAGAGTTGCTCATTGACCGTCTCGAAGCATATTTGGGGAAGATAGTTCGATTACGTGCGGCAAAAGAAAGTCCTGAACCTACGCCATTTCATCATTTCCTTAAAGCAGCCGGCGGCTTTCTCCCTTCTCCACAAGCTCGCTGGTGCACTCAGAAGATGAAGTTGCAGGAGTTTGAGCGATATGTGGGTGACGATATGGCTGTATCATACGTTGGCATTCGTGGTGACGAAGACCGTGATGGTTATATCTCCTCCAAACCGAATATTCAGGCGGTATTTCCATTCCGCAAAAATATTTGGAGTCTTGATGTTATCAACAAGTTCCTTGGTAACGACAATCTCGACCAGCTGGTGGCACTCTATGAACAGTTGTGTCCGCAGGGATTGATGCACGATGAGATAATTGAGACGGCCAAGCGCAAAATAGATAAACAGTTCTTCTATTCGAAGAAACTGAATGCACTACTCGATTACGATGTTCGCCTATTTAATCACGCAGTATTTGAGTATTTGAAGACAACCGACTATCCCGTAGGCAAGCTGGATAAATTCCCTCTGCTAGATAATACGGATGTGCTGGTAAAAGAAGATATTTTCCGTTTATTGCGCGAAAGCGGAGTGGGGGTTCCTGCCTATTATGAGGAGATACCCTTTGAGGTGGACGGAAAGCAAGGGGCATATTGTCGCAGCCGTTCTGGGTGTTATTTCTGTTTCTTCCAACAAAAGATAGAGTGGGTGTGGCTTCTCGAACAACATCCCGACTTGTACAAAAAAGCCATGGAGTTTGAGAAAGATGGCTACACATGGAATCAAGGAGAAAGTCTGGCTGAACTTGCGAAACCTGAACGTGTGCGCCAAATTAAACTTGATATAATCAAACGTCAGGAAGAAAACCGCCAGCAGAATAAAGGCACAACGCTGGTGGACATTCTTGGTGGTGATATAATGTGTTCAAATTGTTTCATCTGATATGGGAAACCTACAAGAAATAGAATGGCCTAAGAGCCGACGTTATAAATCGGGAACCGAATGGGAACCTGCTGGTTTTTTCAGCGACGGTTTACTGGAGGCTTCCAGGTTTGACTTAATGTTGGGCTTTTTCTCATCTACAGCCATCAATGTACTTGCTGACGGCTTTGCTGCATTCATTGCCAATGGGGGAAGGATGCGAATGATTATCAATGATATCTTGAGTTTTGAGGATTGGAATGCATTCCATGTGGCTGAAGACAATAGCACCTCAATCACTTATTTTGACCTTTCCAACATTCAGCAGTTGAAGTCAGTTCTCAGTAAACGAGGGAAGCACTTTTTTGAATGCTTATCTTGGATGATACGAAATAATCGCATTGATATTCAGATTGTTGTTCCTAAAAGTGGCATTGGAATAGCTCATACAAAATGTGGCCTTTTCTCTGACGGTACAAACAATGTTGCATTTGAAGGATCTTGTAATTTCTCATCTACCGCATTGCTACAAAACAACGAAAGCTTATCGGTTTTCTGTTCATGGGATGGGGAACGTGACAAATATCGTATTGATTGTATCGCAGAAGACTTTGAAAAAACTTTTTCTGGCAACGACCAATCCGTCAAATACCTTAAAGTTGATGAGATTTCAGCTCAAATAACTGATACATTTGAGCAAAAGCAATTGTCACAATTAATAACTGACGAGAAGGATATTATAAAAAAAGGTTTGTCAACGACAGTTGAGAAAGCCCTTCAACGAGCAAAAAAAAGAGTTTTAGATGCATTGCAGGATTATTCCCCTAAAGACGAGAATTCATCCGAATTAACTGATTTTTGCATTCCACATTTCCCATATCCATCAGGACCTCGCGACTACCAAAAAAAAGCATTCGATAACTGGAAAAACAACGGCCAAAAAGGCCTTTTCGCGATGGCTACTGGAACAGGTAAAACCATTACATCATTAAATTGTCTGTTGGAGATATATCAACGTAAAGGTTACTACAAAGCCCTTATCTTGGTCCCTACCCTGACTCTTGTTGAACAATGGGAAGGTGAGTGTCGGAAATTCAATTTTGATAACATTGTAAAGGTTTGTTCCAATAACGATACATGGGAATCGTCTATAGCAAATTTAACGGCGATAGAACTATCTACCGATGACACAAACAAAATTTCTTATATTATTATTTGCACTTACGCTTCTTTTGCTCATTCATCGGTATTCATGAGGTTGAACAGATTTCCTGAAGACAAAGTATTACTGATTGCAGACGAGGCTCACAATATTGGCGGAGGCAAAGTGGCACAACGTTTGTCTGATATAGTTTATTTCCGCAGAATAGGTCTCTCCGCTACCCCTGAAAGGCAATTCGACGATGAAGGAAATAATAGGTTGAAAGAATTTTTCGGATGTGATGGTGACTATACCTTTGAATATTCTATGCAAAAGGCCATTCAGAACGGAGCTCTGTGTCCCTATTATTACTATCCTCATATTATCAGACTAACAGATCGGGAAATGTCAGATTATGTCGACATTACCATGAGAATTGTACGGATTATGGGATATAGTGACGAGCAAAGCAAAGAAACCTTAAAAAGACTCTTGCTAAAACGCAAACGTATAATACATAAGGCTGAGCATAAAGTAGAAACGCTCAAAGAAATTGTAGAAAAAAGATTTACGGAAACCGGTTCATTGAAATACACTTTAGTATATGTACCCGAAGGAAATAAACCCGATGATCAAACAGCGGATATTTTTGACACCAGCGATTTTTTGGAGAAAAACGACGATGACCAACATCTTATCGATAAATATACTGCGATAATTCGCGATATTGACCGACACGTTGTTGTAAGGCAGTTTACTTCTGAATCATCAGAAAGAGAAAAAATGCTTCGTGAATTTGCAAATGGAGATTTGCATGTACTAACCTCAATGAAATGCCTAGATGAAGGTGTTGATGTTCCGCGAAGCGAATTCGCCATCTTCTGTTCAAGCACAGGTAATCCTCGCCAATTCATTCAACGCAGGGGGCGTGTGCTTCGAACACATCCAGAAAAACCTTTTGCAACAATACACGATATGATTGTTTTACCATACGAATCTGAAGCCCCAAGTGGTGATTTGTTTGCAATCGAAAAAAGTATGGTGGAGAGCGAAGTAAAGCGAGTTAGAGATTTTGCATTGCTGTCAAAAAACTGCCATACTACAATCAACACATTAGATAAAATACTGGAAATGTATAATATATCAATATTTGAATAATATGGGACACAATCTTACAAATGCAGACAAGATTCTGCAAGCGGTACTAAAAGACCCTGGCCTAGTTAATTTAGGTGAATATCGGCCTCAGGAGTACGAAACTATTTCCGATGCTTTAAACTCGGATAATGCGTACGTATACACCGTTGCCAAAATAATTGACGAGGGAAGTATGGGGAATAAGTCAGAAAAACAGCTGTACAACGAGATTGCAAACTATTTATTTAAGAACATATGATACTAAAGCAGATAACAATAAAAAATTTCCGCCTGTATTATGATAAGAATACATTCGACTTATCGGATAGGCTTACTCTCATCATTGGCGACAATAACGATGGAAAAACGACGTTCTTTGAGGCTTTGGAATGGTTGTTTGACACATCAACAGAAGATAAAAATATAGTCAATATTTCTGCTAAACGAAAGTCCGAGTTAAGTATTGGCGAATCTGATACAATGAGTGTATCAATCGTGTTTGATCATGATGGGGAAAAGGAGATTGAAAAACAATTCACTTTTACCAAGCAGGCAGATAGATCGATTAACACTAGTGGCTTCAAGTTTATTGGCTACGAAGAGCGTGGTTCTGAACGGGTACAGGTATCTGGTAAATCATTACTGGAAAGTTGCTTTGAGGCAACGATTAGAAAGTATTGTCTTTTCAAGGGTGAATCTGACTTGAAAGTGTTTGATAATGAAACGGCATTAAAAACGTTGGTAAATAAGTTTTCCAATATTCGAGAGATTGACAAATACCTAGAACTTGCTGAACGATTTGAAGCCGACTCGCAATCTGTTGTGGCCAAAGAAATGAGGAACAACAAGAAAACTGAACAAAAAGCAAAACTTTTAGAAGCAGATCGTTTAGAAAACAATAAAGCGTTGCAGCGTATTAGAAACGAGATGCAAGAAACGCGTGAAGAGATTAACAGTTACTCTATCCGTATAGATAAGCTTGAACAAAATCAAGATAAGTTTGAAATTTTCCAAGAACTGAAAAAAAGAATAGAGAATCTAATAAGCAAAAAAAATGAAGTTGCCAGAAGGGCTTATTGCGAGTATAATACCAATCTTTTGGATAGATTATGGATTCTTCAGTCGTTCCCCCAAATATTAGACGAGTTCCAGAAAAAAGCCGACGAATTGAGTCGTAAAAAGAGAGATCTGGAAACAAAAGACATTGAAAGAAAGGCTGTGGAGAAGGGGAAAAAAGAGCTTGCAGATAGTTTAATGAATGGTGCAACACCTCTCCCGTGGTATGTTCCAGATGAAAATACTATGCGGGAAATGATTGACGAACACATCTGTAAGGTATGTGGCCGAGAGGCGCCAGAAGGTTCTGAGGCTTATAATTTCATGGTAAAGAAGTTGAATGATTTTCTAGCAATGCAGAGTAAGAAGTCTGAGAAAGTAATTGAAGACGAGACTCCTCTGTTTTCCAATCAGTACATTGATGAAATAAGAACAATGTCCAATGCTTTGGGTGGTTGGTCTAAAAAAGAAATCATTAGTTTGAGAAAAAAGATTGCAGACGAACTTGACTTTGTGCAGGCACGAAAACGTGATCTTGATAAGATAAACCAACAAATTACTGAATCAGAAGAAGAGAAAACTCGGTTGTTGCTACAAGCACAAGGATTGTCTGAAGATATGCTCGAAAAGGGATACCGTGATTACAAAGGGTTTAATGACAGGAAAAAAGATGCCGAAGTCAAAATAGCAAGATTAGAGAAAGACCTCGAGTTTGCTTTAAAAGAAAAAGAAAGGATTGATAACGAATTTAATAATCTGGCGCCACAAAGTGGCACAACGGCAATCTTTAATCGCGTTCATCTTGCCTTTGACATGATTATGAAGGCCTTCTCTAAAGCAAAAGACCGAAATATAACAGAGTTTCTGGAAGACCTCGAAACCCAAACAAACGACTATTTCGAGAAGTTGAACATTGATGATTTTAGAGGCCGTATTGGGATATACAGAAGTGTCGATGGTACAGCATCCATAAAACTATATAGTTCTGACGGTACCCTTATTGAGAAACCCGGTGGAGCACAAATGACCACAATGTATATGTCTGTCCTTTTTGCAATCTCAAACATCACGACATTGAAGCGAGAACAAGACTATCCTCTAATATTCGATGCTCCTACTTCATCTTTTGGAGAATACAAGGAGGACGGTTTCTACAATATTGTTGACAACATTGACAAGCAATGTATTATAGTGACTAAAGATTTGCTTATTGTAGACAAAGCCGCTAACACAAAGAAAATCGATGAAAGCGTTTTGAAGAATATGACATGCAAAGTATATCAAATATGCAAACATCCTGGGTTTGACGATAAAGATTACACCACTCTTTTCACCACTCTTAAAAAAATACAATAATACAACATGGAAAACATTAGACTTTTTGACAAATGGTTAACCATAGATCCTCAATGGGAAACAAGATACACCGATATACTGACCACATTCTGCAATTATGGTAGCGGGGAGAATTCTCTTCGTGAATCGAAGGGAAAGATATTCGGTGCTGGCTATGAACTGTTTATCGTGGCATTCTTTATTGGGCTATATTATAACCAGCGCAAGCCTCTCACAAGTGATGCCGCCAAAAGAAAATCCTTTGGACATAGAGTGGAATATTGGGGAAATATAGAAACACGTTTAGGTCGTCAGGCATACCCTAAGATTCGTGATTATATGTTTGCCGCGTTGATCGCTCGTACAGATATTGATTTTATTGCGTTGGAAAAAGACGAACTTCCCCTGAAAGATGCCGTTTCTGCACTAAAATGCACAATGGAGGAATATGCCAATTATGGTTTTTCTTTCATTCAGGATAAGGTTGACGAAGACTCGGGATTCTTCTATAAAGATCCTGGTTTTCTCGAGGTATTCCTTGAGATAGGCCAGCAGAAACACGTATCCAATCCGCCAATAAATGAGCCGGAATCGCTAGATTGAATGGAATATCCGTAATACCGCTATTGCTCGCCGGTGGTGTCGAGGAAGATGAGTGAGGAATACCCTAAAGAGAGCGCCCCGATAAACGGTTTCTACGTTACCTATCACGGTGACAACAATGCGAAGAAGAAAGTGCTGGAAGAAATCGCCGAACGATTGGAGAAACGGATAGAGGTGGAAATTGTCTGACCCGATACCATCGAGAACTCCAAAGACGTGGGAGTGAAATTGACCAAGGACGTACTTTGGAGCAGATTCCCGACCAGCTGCATCTCGGTTTGAAGGTGGAAATAGTCTGATGGCAGAAACGATTTGCGTTGAAGTATAGTATTGATTTTGTGTTGTATAATACAGAAACGACAAAAAGTTCACAACTTTGTGGACCACAAAGTTGTGAACTCTAAAAAATGTTGTAATTTTGCAGTCGGAATACATAAAAACTCAAGACAATGAAAAAAGCTTTTGTATATGGTGTTGCTGTTGAAGGAGAGAACTTTACGGACCGCATTGAGGAGACCCGACGACTGAAAAGGGATTTTGAAAACGGCCAAAATGTAGTGTTGATATCCCCTCGCCGAATGGGGAAAACATCATTGGTGAGACGTGTGATATCCCAAGTGGACACCAACAAGATTGCCGTTGTACACCTCGACATCTACGACTGCCGTACGGAGTATGAATTCTACAACAAGTTGGCGACAGCGGTGCTGAAACAGGTCTCGAAGAAAGGGGAGTTGATGCTCCGCAACATCAAGGAATTCCTGACACGGTTGACACCCAGGGTCTCGTTCGGCATCGACCCCGCCAACGAGATGTCGGTGTCGTTGGGTATTGCCCCCGAAGACTATTCACCCGAAGAGATACTGCAACTGCCGGAGAAGATGGCACACAAGATAGGGAAACATATCGTGATATGTATCGACGAATTCCAGCAGATAGGCAATTTCCCCGACTCGATAGATGTGCAGAAGCGCATACGTGGGGTGTGGCAGCTACAAGAAGAGGTGTCCTACTGTCTCTACGGCAGCAAGAAGCATATGCTGACCAACCTGTTCCAGAACAAACGGATGCCGTTCTATCAGTTTGGAGATATCCGATTTCTCCAGCCCATAGCCCTCGATGACTGGATTCCTTTCATCCGAGGTAAATTTGAGGAGAGCGGGCTGTTGATCTCCGATGAGCAAATCACAAGGATATGCGAGACGGTGGAGTACCAGTCGTCGTATGTGCAGCAGTTGGCGTGGAATGTGATGCTATGTTGTGACAAAGTGGTGGATGAGACGGCGATGGAGGAGGCCTTGGACGACCTTATTGGCCAAAGCTCGATCCTTTTCCTGCAGCAGACAGAAGGTCTGTCGTCTTACCAGATGAATTTCCTCAAAGCCCTCGTGGCGGGTGAGACAGGCGATTTTACATCGGCCGCCATTCTCAAGAAATATCACTTAGGGACAAAATCAAATATCAGCCGACTGACGGACACACTGATCAAGAAAGAGCTGATAGAGAAAACGGGCCGCACGATAACCATAGCAGATCCCGTGTTCCGCTTGTGGATGCAGCGTGAGCATAACGATTAAGAATACTAACCAATAATATATTGATATATGGCTACGATTGAATATAAAGTAGGCGAAATGTACGAGCTTGAGACCATCGAGATTCGTCAGACGCCTTTTGGCAGCGACTATATTGCGCTCCGTGACGATGTGCGTGACACCTATCGGGCGTACAATATCCTGAAGTGCCAATACGAAACGTTGCCGAAAAAGATACAGGTGGAGTGTGTCTCCGTTGATGAATTTGGACGTCCCAAGTTGCGTCAGGATTTCTATCCCATCTTGAAAAGTCTTTACAAGAAAGGGGAATGCTACAGGTTTACCGTGACCGATGTGAAAACCGACTACAACTCGATGGATAAGGTATCTTACTATCAAGTTGAAGACGACAACGCCATTCATCGTATGTATATCCACGATGGGAAGCCCAATCTGGAAATCGGCAAGGAGGTTGTCCTGCAAGTGGATTTGATCAATGCAAAGGGATACCTTGACCTGAAAGTGCCCGAAGTGGAGCCGACAGTCGTAGTTGACACACAGGTAGGAGTGGCGAATGTCTCGGTAAGAACCGGCAAGCGACCCAGAATCAAGAAGGGAGAACCGGCACCTACTCTGCTTGACGTCAACGAGGACACCCACAATGAGTTGAAGACCTCAATCGTATTCAAGGAGGGCAAAGCAGACATAGACAACCAGATGTTTGTCATAGCCAGAGAGTTGGTTGCATTGATGAACACCGATGGCGGCAACCTGTATATCGGTGTGACCGACCAGGATCACAGGGTACAGGGTATAGAGGCCGACTACCCCTTCTTGAACAGCAGCGAGAACGACGACTACAACGGTTCATACAAAGAGTCGGAGGACGGTTACGAACTAAAGATCCGCAACTATATGCGATGGGCCTCACAAGGTGTAGCCAATGAATTGATGGAGTTCGAGTTCAAGAGGACTGCCGATGGCAAGACCTATTGCATAATCAATGTCAAGAAATCCAGCCGTCCGGTATGGCTGAGAGGTAACCTGCTTTATATTAGAACCGGTAACAAGGTGGATTTGAAAACGGGCGACAACCTGACCGATTTCATCATCAGGAAGATGAGTCGGCAAATCAATCCGGGTATTACGGAAGAGCAGATTACCAAGAGTTTCCTGGAAATGCTGAATGTGCATAGAAAATCGGTTGCCGCCGCCCCCAAACCACAGACGTCGGAAATAGCTTACTACCTGAGCTGGAAGGACGATGCCACCTGTGTCAGGACAAAGAAACCGTTAACTGACACCAATGTCATTTTCCAGATACCCGTTACCAAAGACCTTTATACTGCCGACCTCTATTTCTGTTATGATAGTGGCACTGTGAATAAAATCAGTCTTAAGAAGTTTAAGCAAGGCTGCAATTTGGGCGATACGATTAATCGCGCATATTACACAAAACGCAAGTTGATGAATATATTCCTTGCACATGGAACGCAATTTATCGCCGTGTATGGGGCCGACGAACATGGATACGAATATGTAAAGGTACACCGTATGACCGATCTTCCATCCACAAAAAGTGCAGAAAACCAAGGTTCGAGAATTGTCCCTACTGGTATGGAGGCGCGTAAATACAAGCTGGTTCATGCTATAGATATCAATAACTGCAGGCGGCTGCTGGTGGATTTGGCAGCTGGCCGCACGAACAACCCGGGTACTGCCTTAAATAGTGTTGCCTGTCCGGATGATATAAAGTATATCGACAACTATCCATTACATTTAACCGATTAATTATGGAATACAGACCTATATTTTATAACAAAACCGAACTGTGTTTGGTTGACGGGCGCTGGTGTTTGACTAACAATTGTTATGGCACTAGTCTTGAGGAGATGTTTGGCAAGCCGACAAGAAGTGTGGTGGCAGATGCACTAACCACTAGCCACTAGTCACTAACCACTATCCACTAACCACTCTTACATCGCTATCAGGTGACCTAACACCGAATAGTAGATCAGGCGGTCACGGACGGTGATGCCTGCCGCATGGAGGGCACGCTCGTAGGCGGAGAGCTGCACGGCATATTTGCCGACATATTCGGGTTTGTCCTTGCTCAAGACGTTGGCGACGACGCCGGGATAGTTCTTGAAGTCGATGAGCACACATTCCTTGGGCGAGGTGTACCACAGCAGGTCTATCTCGCCGACGACGACCTGGCCGTCGAGCTGGTGGCGGAAGGGCACCTCGTGAGCTATCTTGAAGGCTTTGCCGTAGCGGCGCTCGAGGAAGCCGTAGAGTGCGGCGACAGAGCGGAGGATGCTGTCGGCATCGGGCAGCATGCGGCCCATGCCGTAGGCGTCGATGATGCGTTGTGCGCGGCGCAGCATCTGCGTGCGGTCGGCCTCGGGGCGGTAGATGGCGTAGATGTTGTGGATGCAGGTGCCCATGATGTCGTATTCGTCGCCTGTGCCACGCTGGATGCGCTGCGGGGTTTCGTCCTGGACGGGGTATATCACGCGGGGCTGCACACTCGCCTGCAGCGTGGGGTCTTCCATACGGCTTGGCGAGAGGCATTTGCCTTCGGGTTCGGATGAGAGTGGGTTGTCTTTGCGGTGGAGATAGGAGGATGGCTCGGGCAGGCTCTGATAGGTGCCGTCGTCGTTCACGCGCACAAACCTGGAGAGCTCGGCGCCCGGGATGTTGCCCCACACGGCGCGGAAGTCGTTGTTGCCATCGAGCTGGGGTGTGATGCCGCAATTTATGAGCCACGAGAGTTTTTTCCCCTCGAGGGAGGTGGTGACGAGGTAGTCGCGCGCGCGTGTCACACCGACATAGAGGAGGCGGCGGAGCTCGTAGCTCACGCGGTCGACATAATGCACATAGGGTGTCAGGTTGCGGATGGCGTTGGCCATTGCGTCGGGGAGTTTGGAGTTGGAGGCGGCCAGGAACGGCGGCAGGCAGGTGAGGTAGTAGTCGGAATAGAGCTGGAGGGCGCTGGGGTCGCTCACCCTGACGTAGTTGACACCGATGGCGAAGCGTCTGAGGAGGCTGTTCTCTATCAGCTCGTCGTTGTCGAGCGAGCAGAGGATGACGATGTGCCACTGCAGTCCTTTTGAGTTGTGGTAGTTCATCACGTGGACACCTTCCTGGAAGAAGCCTTTTTTGACGACGACGCCCCCGTTCTCGTCGTCGAGGTGGTCGAGGTAGTGTTCGACCGTGGAGGCCTCGCCCAAGGTCTCGGCTGTGGTGTCGAAGTTTTTGGCGTCCTCGATGACGGCCTGCAGGTTGCGCTGGCGCTGTGCGGCCTTGCCCCATTGCTGGCAGCGGTTCATGAGGTCGAGTTCGATGACGATGGACTTCACCATGTCGGCCACAGGGAGTATTTTGAGGCGCTCTTTCATGGCGTCGAGGCGGCAGAAGTCGGGCAGGTCGTTGCCTTTCAGGACCTCTTCGGCTGGCATGCCGTAGAGCAGGTGTGCTATCTCCGCCTTGAGGAGCGGCGATTCGTCAATCATGAAGTTGAGGAGCAGGCGTACGAGGCGCAGCTCTTTGCTGTTGCTGTCGACCTTGCTTTCGCAGACCACGGGGATGTCCTTGGCCTTCAAGGCATTGGTGATGTTGTTGACGTCCTCGTTGGTGCGTGCGAGGATGGCGATGTCGGAGAGCGTCACGGGGCGCGGTTGGCCGGAGTGCTGGTCGATGACCTGCGTGATGTCGCCGTTGCCGTCGACCATTGCCCTCACCTGGCGCGCTATGGATCGGAAGAGCTTCTCTTTGTTTACCGAAGGTCTCTGCTTGCCGTCTTCGAGGGTTTTCATCTGTTCCCAATGCCAGAGTGCGGGGGTGCCGTTAGGCAGCGGCTCTGTGCGGTAGGCTTCGAGGCGTACCATATCGGGGTTGATGTCGTCGAAGACAGGGACGAAGACGGCGGAGGTGGTGTCGACCAGCGGCTTCACCGAGCGTCGCGAGAGCTTGAGGGTGTCGTAATCCATGCCGTTGACGCCGTTGTTCTTGTCTTGGATGATGCGGTCGGTCAGCGCCTGGACGAGCAGGGTGTCGCAGCCGCGGAAGCCGTAGATGGCCTGTTTGGGGTCGCCCACCCAGAAGCTGCGTTCCACGAGGTCGGACAGGAGGTCGAAGATCTTGATTTGTTTCGGGTTGGAGTCCTGGAATTCGTCGACGAAGACGTATTTTATCGTTCGGGAAATCTCGGCGCACACCTCGTCGTCCTGGAGGAGGGTGATGAACTTGTTCTCCATGTCGTTGAACTCGATGAGTCCATACTCCTCCTTGAAGTTGTCGAACAGCCGCTGCCAGTCGCTGGCGATGCGGAAGATGCGCTGGATGCAGTCGTAGTAGATGGAGCGCAGTTCGTCCTCGCTTTTTGGGGTGTTGTTCAGGAAGGAGAAGCTGCCGTTGGGGTCCATGAGGAGGTGTGCCAGCTGGAGCGACTTCTCGCGTGAAAGGGAGAGGTCGTTGATGCCGAAGGTGTCGGCTTTGTCGACAAGGTCCTGCACCAGGGGTTTCCAGAAGCCGTAGTTGAACTTGTTGGTTGTGGCTTTTTTGATGTTGAATGCCTCGGCATATTCCATGAAAGCGGCGAAATCGTCGTCGGTGACCACCTTGGTCATCGTGCGGTTGAGGTAGTCCTTCTTGGAGGCGTCGGTGATGGTCTCGACCGAAGCGCTCAGTCCCAGCTTGTACCAATACTTCTTGATGTAGAGGAGGCCGATGGAGTGTACGGTGCCTATGGCTGCGGAGTCGAGCTCGGCGGCCTGTGCAATCAACCCATCATGCAGGAACTTCTCGCGGGCGTTCTTCTTGAGGTCGTCGGCAGCGGCGTTGGTGAATGTGGATGCGATGATCTGCGAGGGTGAGCAGAGGCCCTTCTTCACCTTGTCGACCATCTCGGAGGTGAGGCGGTAGGTCTTGCCCGAGCCGGCGCCGGCGTTGATATATGTGATGTTTTTCATCAGATGAGTCCTCCTTTCAGCACGATGTTTTTGTTTCTATAACTGTTCTCCTTGAGTGTGTTTTTGTTGTAGTCGCGTCTTAACGGGTAGAGATTTCTTGCAGCGGTGTCCTTCATATATTGCAGGTCGGCCAGTTCCAGACCTTCGCCTTCTTCGATGACGCCGGCCTTGAGCTGTTCCATACGGTAGAGGTATGAGTTCCTTGCCAGAAGCATCAGGTCGTTGTTGTTCTCGCTCACGAGTTGCTGCAGGTGTTCGCCGTTGTACTTCAGCGTGTCGCACAGCGTGTAGAGGGTGTGGCGAGGCAGCACATAGTAGCCTGTGAAGATCACCTTGCGGTCGGAGCCTTGATCCTCCAGATACTTGTCGATGACGGCGCGATAGACGGCGAGCTGTAGGGCGTCGTTATGTTCGAGTTTCTCTTTGTAGGTCTTGCTTTCGTTCCATTTGAAGTCGATGACGACGTAATTGCCGTCGGGTGCTTTGAGCACAAAGTCGACGGTGGCATTCATCCTGCCGATGTCGGGTATGTCGGCCTCGTACTTTTGCTCCGAGCCGACGATGGAGAGATTGTTTTGTTCGATGATGTCGAGCAGGATGTCCACGCTCTTCACCAGCAGGGTTTTGAAATGCTTGAATTCCATGTCGTTCTCCTCGAGCAAGAGCAGGGCGCCCTTTGTCTGTGCCAAGAGGTCGAGGTTGCTGGAGAAGCGGCTGTTGTGGATTTTGCGCATCTCCGACACGTTGTGATTGCCTTGGGCTGTCAACAACTCCACATAGGCATGCGCCACATGTCCTTTCAGGGTGTCGAGGTCGTCCATCGCCGCCTTGCCGTATTGTTTGAGATGCAGAATGTAATCCATCACATAGTCGAACGGGCGCTGGATGAGTTCGTCGAGGCTGCTGTAGCTTTCCGAGTCGCGCTTGAAGTCGACGGGGTCGACTACATATTCGCCCTTCTTGGCGGAAGCTGCCTTCACCTTTCCTGTGACCATATCATGCTGCTGCGGTGTCTGGCGGAGTGCTGAGAGTGCGCCCTGGAGGCGTAGCTCGGTGGCCACAGGGGCCTCTTTTGTGACGTTTCCCCCTTTCACGTCGCACTCGAGGAGGACGATGCGACCACGCACCTTGGACAGCGCGGAGAGCGTCAGCGCGCGGTCGGTACGGAGGAGCGTTTCCCTGTCGGGCACATCGATGCCGCTGGCCTTGAGGATGTCGGCCTCGCCGGGGTTCAGGAAATCCAATTCGTGTGCGAAATGGTATTCTGTCATCGTGCAGTCCCAATAGAGCGTTGTCGGCGGCGTGTGGATGTCGGTCGCCGCATCGGTCACATTGAGCGAGCCTTTGCGTGCCGTCAAGGTGGCGAGTTCGACCGGCCGGCTGACCTGTGCCGCCCAAAGCTTCAGGTGGTGGGTACTGATGGTGTCGGCCTCGTCTTCCAGAATCAGCAGCATTGTCTCGCAGTTGTCGGCGATGGCGCTGAATTGGGATGCGCGCTTCTCGTCATAGAGATTTGTCTTGGCCCATTTCCTCATCCGGTTGAGGAAATCCACCACCAGGGACTTCTCGACGGTGGCGTTGTCGCCTTGTCCGGCAACAGCTTTCCACTGGTTGATGAACGACAATGTGTTTTTCCTTTTGTCAGATTTCGACACATCGTTGCCCTCGTAGTCGAACACAGCCTCATCGATGAGAGCGTCCCATTCGTCGCCGATGCCGTTGTCGGACAGCAGCTGGTTGAACAACACGCTGCGCAGGGACTTGTAATAATCTTCACCGTCGCTATTCTGGCGTTTCAGGGCCAGGTTGTTCAACGGCGTCGCCGGCAGCTGCAGGTAGGCCAGCAAAGTGTTCACATCGACAGGATTGCTGAACAGTTCCAATCCCAGGGTGAAGATCTGCATGATGGCTCCGATGGCATTGTTCTCCGAGCCCACCTGGGGTTTGCCTTCGAGAGCCAGTTGGAGGTTGAGGATGGAGGTGTCGTTGCACACCAGAAGGTCGTTGTCGCCCAGCTGCTGTCCGGCCAGCCATTCGGCCATCTCTATGTCGTTAGCGAACGAAAAGAGGTCGACCTTGGTGTGGAGGTCGTCGCTGATGGGCGATGGAGTGTAGTGCACCTTGCTGCCCTTGTTCTCCATGCTGTCGAACAGCTGGCGCCAGAGTGGTTCGAGATGATCTTTATTGCAGGCCACCTCGATGCTGTCGTCCTCGTCGATGATGGCTGTGTCTTGGGCATACTCGAGGATGCTGCGCCATCGGTCGGCTTCGCCTTTTGCATCGAAGAGAGGCTCCACAAGCGCCAGGTCGTCGAGGCGCCGGCAGCCGGTGATGGTGCTGTTCCAGCCAATCTTCACGAGGGCATCGCGCCATTTGAGAAGGATGATGGCGGTGCCGAGTTTATCTTTGTCGTACGACTGTGCGAAGAACAGGTCGGGGTTCGCCAGGAGCGCCTTCTTCAAGGCTCGGGAATAGAGGACCGCCCGCTGGAAGTCGTCGAGGAACCTCCCTGTGAGACCGGCGCGGAGTTCCAATTCGGAGAGGAGGCCCTGCGGTCCCACCACCTTCTCGTCGATGGTGCAGCCGTCGGACTTCACATAGACCTTGGAGTCATAGCATGGGTTAAAGATCAGCTTCATAACATAGTTTTAATTTTATATGATCACCGAGGTGAGCGCTACAGTGCTAATTCTTGGAGGCGCAGTATTCTGCGAAGGCGACGAAGGGGTTGTCGAAGAGGCCGGCGGCGGGGATGTTGTCGCGTCCGCCGAGGGGCTTGAGGATGGCGTCGACGTCGTCGTTGAACTCGGTCATGAAGATGGCAGAGGTCTCGAATGGTGAGGTGACGTCGTTCATGATCTTGACGGCGACCTCGGGCAGGGCGCGGCGGAGTCCGTCGAAGGAGAGCTGGTGCGGGGCGTAGAGCAACTCGGTGAGGACCTGGATGTACTGTTCGTCGGTGAGGTTGGCGATAAGGTTGTCGTCGGAGACTTCGTTGCCCTCGGCGTCGAAGCGTCTGACGCGGAAAGAATAGCAGTAGATGAAGTCGTCGAAGTGGATATTTTTGAGGTCGGCGTACTCGTAGGGCTCGCTGAGGTATTCGACTACATTGATATTCAATTCGGAGATGATGTCGCCATACACTTCGGTGGCGTGCTCCTTGTCGGTAGGGCCATTCTCCTCGATGTCTTTCTGGATGGCTGCCTGTACTTCGTCGAGGATCTCCTGCGGGAGGCGGAGGTAGCTGTTGTCGTCGGCCTCGGGAACGTAGTAGTCGCAATGGTAGTATTTGCGGCGTTCTTTCTTGGCGAGGTACTCGCGGGCTTGCTGTTCGCACCACTGGCGGCGCTCCTGATACTTGGCCTTGATGGCATCGGACACCTCCTTGTCGGAGAATTCCTGGTTGTTGTAATATAACGGCATAATGCTATTGTTTTTTGTTGTTTTTCTGGATGAAATGGTCGGGGATGCGGCAGACGAAAGCATCGCTGACGTCGATGGCATCGCCGTAGGTGGCGAGCATATAGTCGATGTCGCGTTCGAAGTCCCACTGGCGCCCCCAGTCGACGGGGCAGAGGCTTAGGTCGACAGAGTCGATGTCGAAGAGCTCGAAGAACACACGGGGATAGATGGCGTCGAAAAAGCGTTTGTGGAGTTCGGGGGCGCCGGCTTTGAGGATGGGCATGAGGTCGTTTTCTTGGCCAATGGGATTGTGGTGGCGGCTGACGAGGTTTTGGATGGTGGCTAATTCGTCGTCGGAGAGCGGGATGTTAACGGTGAATTCAACATCGTCCTTATAATAACCGCCGAAAACGAATACCGAGAAGGTGTGATTTGAGGGCTCCATGTTGCTGCTGGTTTTCATATATATAACGTGCGTTTACGATTTTTATTGCAAGGGGGGCAGGCTTACAGGCTCAACAGGAAGACGAGGAGGAGGAAAAGGGCGATGGGGATGATTGTCCAAAGGGCGACGATGAGGACGCGGTTGACGAAGTTCTCCCAAAATAATTGCCAGTTGCTTTTGTAGTCGGGATTGTTTGGTTTCATGTGGCATTATTCTTTTTCCCTATAACGGGTCAGAGGATGATTTCTTACAGGATTGCAATTTTTTTTTTCAAGGTTTATGGTCGTCTTGTCAGGCGCTGACGCGGAATCCGAGGTTGTTTTTGTGAGGTGCGAGTGTCTCATGGATGCAGAAATCGCGTAGGCGCTGGAGCGTGATGTCGGTGCCGTGCAGGGCGGTGTCGATGATGGCCTTGCGGCCCACGTTGACGATCTGTCCACCTGCGAAGGCTGGGTATTCGTCGGCGAGGGTGCGGCAGTCGTCGGCCGAGAGGGAGGGTATGACGGACTGCCAGAGGCGTGAGCGCACGTCGGCGTCGGGGAGCGTGAAGTGCATCTTGAAGAGGAAGCGACGTTCGAAGGCCGGGTCGAAAAGATTTTCGAGGTTGGTGGTGGCAATGAGTATGCCCTGGAAGTCCTCGAGGGCCTGGAGGATGATGTTCTGCACGCGGTTGTACATCTGGCCTGTGGAGGTATCGGTGTATTCGAGGCGGCGGTTGATTATGGCGTCGGCCTCGTTGAGAAGAAGAATTGGAGTGCTCTTGCATTTGAGGATCTGGGCGAAGTACTGTGTGAAGATCTGGCGTGCGTTCTTCTCGCTTTCGCCGACCCACTTGCCGTGGATCTGGCTCATGTCGGCCTGGAAGAGTGGGCGGCCTGTAGCGTTGGCCAGCTGGTAGACGGCCTCGGTCTTGCCGGTTCCCGGAGGGCCGTAGAAGAGGCATGTGAAGCCTGCCTTGAGGCCTGCCTCCCTGAGGCGTCGGTTGATCTGGCTGAGGTTGTCGTTTTGGAGGAGTGTGGCGAGCTCGTCGTACTGTGCCTGCACGTCGGGCGAGAAGAAGAGCTGCTTGGCTGGGTGTTTCATGGCAGGCAGGAGGAGGTCCTGGTGGCCGTCGTCGGCCTCGGTGACGCCCGCGAGGGGGCGGTCGTCGCTTGGGGGTGTGCGACGGGGCTTGTCGACGGAGGCGGCAGGCGCTTTGTTTTCGCAGAAGGCCTCGAGGACGCCGGAGAGGACGAAGAACTTGGGCTCGGAGTTGCGGACGGTGCGGCGGGCGAAGCCCTTGTCGACCAAGGTGTTGAAGTCGGGCATCATGCTGTAGAGGTCCATTACGCTGCATCCGAAGCCATTGGAGAGGTTTACCATCCCCGCGCCGTCGTAGGGTGAGAGGGCTACGATGGCCGCCAGCAACACGCATTGGCGGTCGGAGAGGTTGAGGTGCGCCGAGAGACTGTCGATCTCGCGTCCGCATACCTTGCGGATTTCCACCATGTTGAGGCGTGTGTCGGCGCTGGCGTTGAAGATTTTTTTTAGGGAAAGGAATATGTTCATTGAAAATTGAGAATTGCTAAGTTTTAATTGTTAAGCTTTAAGTTTTAAGTGAAAGTTGTTAAGTTTTAAGTGATTATTGGGAGTTGAAAAGTGGGTGGTG
Organism: Bacteroidales bacterium; assembly: GCA_017522105.1. Taxonomy (GTDB): domain Bacteria; phylum Bacteroidota; class Bacteroidia; order Bacteroidales; family P3; genus Colimorpha. The sequence goes on from JAFXAA010000024.1 coordinate 25,464, forward strand.
GTTAGTATTCGATGATGGTGTTGCAGCCTTGGGGGGCGAGTCGGTGGAACTGTCCGGCTGTACCTTTTGGCACACGGAATGTTGTCAAGGGGATGATGCCTATCGAGCGGGGAACGCCTGCGAAGGTGACCTCGACATTTTGTGAGAAGGCGTGGCTTTCCAGGATCTCGACGCTCTGCGGGATGACGACATCGTTGAGGGCGTTGCAGTCGTAGAAGGCGAGTCGGCCGATGTGTGTGAGGCCCTCGTTTAGGTCGACATGCGTCAGCGCCCTGCAGTTGGAGAATGCCGACGAGCCTATGGTGGAGAGGGCTGAGGGGAGGTGGAGTTCCACGAGGTTGTTGCATTGGATGAAGGTCCTTTCGCCTATGCAGCGCAGCGATGCCGGCAGGACGATGCGGCGCAGGTCGTTGTTACACAAGAAGGCGTTGGCGCCTATCTGCAGGATGCCGTCGGGAACGGTGACTTCGTCGGCGTGGCCGAAGTAGGCCAGCAGTGTGTCGGAGCAGCAGTCGACGAGCATCTCGTTTTCGACCTTGAAATTGGGACTGTGGCTCACGACGGTAGCCACAGCGCTGCAGGCTATGGGGTTGTCGGCTATGTGCTCGAGGTAGGGTGGCAGGGTGAGGGTCTTAAGGCTCGAGCAATTATGGAAGGCGCCGGAATGGATGCTCTTGATGCTGTCGGGCAGCGTCAGCTCCTCGAGCGCCGTGCAGCCGCCGAAGAGGTTGTCTTCAAGGTCCACGACGGGGCCGGAGATGGAGACGGCCTTGAGGGCTGTGCAGTCAGCGAAGGCGGAGTTGCCGATGATGCCCACATGCGGGGGTATGGTGATTGAGACGAGGCCCGTGCATCTGCAGAACGCCGATGAGCCAATGATGATGAGATTCAGAGGCAGGACGACCTGACGGACTGTGTCGTTTTCGGCGAAGGCCAAAGCGCCTATGGTGTTGATGTCGTCGGGTATGACGACCTCGCTGTCGGCGCCATAGTAGCCCACCAGCACGTTGAAGGTCACGTCCTTGTCGTTGCTAAGGAAGCCGTTGTTGAAATGGTAGCTGGAGTTTGGGTCGGTGTGGATGTTGAGGAGATGGCAGCCTACGAAGGGGTTCTCGCAGAGTGTGGCGCTCGCCGGCAGCGAGAGGCTTCGGAGCGATGTGCAACCGCCGAAGGCGTTGCGTCCGATGCGTATCTCGTCGCCATCGGTCGTGGGGGCTGAGAAGTTGAGCGAAGAGAGCCACTGTTGACCGTAGAAGGCGAAATTGTAGATGAAGATGTCCGTCGAGAGGATGTCGACCCGTTCGAGTTGGCTGACAGGCTCCGGCTGACTCCCCGCCAAGGGGATCACAGTGAGGCCATCGTCGGAGATATCGAGGCTGGCGTCGCCGAAAGGATCGGCCTCGAAGGCTCCCCAGCCGATGAAGCGCACGGAGGAGGGAATGACGAGGTGCTTCACGCGGCGGAGTCCCCGGAAAGCGTCGTCGGCGATTACCTCAAGGCCTTCGGGGAGGATGAGTTCCTCGAGGTCGTCGAAGCAACCCAGAGCCGAAAGGGTGAAGCCGGAGTCATCGCTGCAGCATATCACGCGGCAGCCATCCTTCACGGCGTAGCGGCGGGGGAGGCGCTGCTCGAAGCCGAGGAGGCGCGTGCCGTCGGAGGAGTAGCGCACGCCAAAGGGGTCGAGGACAGAATCTTCCACATCTTCGGCAGAGGCCTGATAGGCGACGGGGATGTGGCATCCCTCGGAGATCTCGACCGGTCCGAAGCAGCGGTCGTCAGGTTGCGTGAAATCTTTTTTCATGGTGTATGTTGTTTTGTTTATATAAGTCGTTCGCGTTTGCTCACTCCTATAACGTTAAAAAAGCAATTTTATTACAACCGGTCAAAAATTTTTTTGGCTCCAAACCATAGGAACATAGTAATTGTCTTCAAAATACAAAATAAATAGTAACAATCCTTAAATAAATAAAATAATATTATAGGATTTGAGTTATAGGAATTATCGACAAATAAAAAGATGAAAAAATCCATCAAATATAACCCGCAGATGACGGTGGAAGAAAACGCTGCCGAGAATGAAGTGTCGATTTCGGCCGTGAGAAACTACCTACAGCGCAACCAAATAGACCAAAGCGGGGACCGCCAGCGACTACTATTCGATGAGATCCACAAACTGATGGCCGACCATCCGGGTGTCAGCATCTATTGGCTGGCGAAGAAGCTGAAGGTGGATTACAAGACCGCCAAGCGCTATGCAGCGATGGAGGAGCGCCCAGAGGTGAGGAAAGGGAAACAGTCGGCACTCAAGCCGGGGTTCAATATTGTGAAGAGTGTGTATTACAGGGAGAAAGAAATCCTGGAAGGCATTATGGCGCTGTACTTGAAGAAAGGCAGGTTTGATGCTGACATGACCTATTCCAGGGGAGGATTCTACCGCTACATACCGCAACCGCGCCTAAAATACGACATTGAACCGAAGGGAGATGATGTGCGGCAGCTGGAAGAGTTTGACGAGCTGGCCGACGGCAGCTTGGAGAGCGTGGTTATCGACCTGCCGTTCTTCGTTGCCCCCGAGCCGGGAGAGTTTTACTATGCAGAGCGGTATGGCACATTCCATTCTGTCGACGAGTTATTAAAGACACATGCCGACATGATGCGACGTGCAACAAGAAAACTGATGGCACATGGCCTGCTGGTCATGAAGACGCAGTCGTTCGTCTATGGCAACCGACAGATATGGACAAACTATCATCTCTACGAATATGCGCGGGAGCTGAACCTGGAGATGGTAGACGAGTTTGTGTCGGTAAACCCCAGGCGTATGCTGCGCATAAGCGGCAAACAGCAGCATGCACGGCGATTCCACGCCTACTTTCTCTGTTTCATGAAAGAAAAATAGAGTCTTTAATTGCGGCGCAATTGGCAGAAGCCGTCTTATAGTATTTCCAATGGATGGTTATCTGGGTACGATTTCGATGTGGCTGCTGCCGGTGTTGCCTTGTGGTATGAGGCGTATCTGCGTGGTGATGCGTTCGGACATGGTGTTGGTGTGGCTGATGACGCCGACTTTCTTGCCCTGCGAGGACTGGAGCACGGCGAGGGAGTCGATGACGGTGGCGAGGGTGTCGGGGTCGAGGGTGCCGAAGCCTTCGTCGATGAAGAGGTCGTCGAATGAGATGTTCCTGGAGGAGAGCGAGGAGAGACCGAGAGCGAGGCCCAGGATGCCGATACCTGTCCAGCCGGGCAGTGTAAGACCTAGCACGGCGCCTATCGTCAGGCCGATGGCTATTCTCAGCAAGAGGCTGAAGGAAGTGTATTTGAGTAGTAATTTCTTAGTTATGTTCATGGCTTTTTATTGTTTGTTTAGAGTGTTGTCCAATCGCATGATGCGCACTGGCTTGTCGCCCCCGAGCTGCAGGTGGCTGCAGCGGTTTGTCATTCCGGTGTCGTGGAAGCCGCACTTCTCCATCACCTTGCCTGAGGCCGGGTTCTCGGGGAAGTAGTCGGCCCACAGGGTGCTGAACCCTTTGTCGCGGAAGCAGTGGTCCACCAGCAGCCGCAGGGCCTCTGTGCAGATGCCGCGGTTCCAGTAGGGACGTGCCACCCAATATCCAGCTTCGGCGTCGTTCTCGCCAATGTCGATATTGCTCTCGCCGTGGGCGTAGTAGCCTATGCAGCCGATAGCCTCACCCGTCTCTTTGAGCTCGATGGCCCAGATGTGGTCGCTGCGGAAGAGGGTGCGGATAATCTCAAGGCTTTCCTCCACACTCTTGTGCGGCGGCCAGCCGGCGCGTGGCCCAACCTCGGGGTCTGAGGCGTATTTATACAGTGCTGCGGCATCGCCGTCGCTCCACGGACGTAGCAGTATACGTTCTGTTTGCATGGTTCTTTGCATTGACAAATCAGTGCTTGGTTGCACGCTGCAAAGATACGAAATAATAGCCAATCTGCAAAAACAATTGTCACAATCTCGGAAAAAATGTATTTTTGCATTGTTTTTTGACAAGGTGAACCTATGAATAAGACATTGTGTAAGTGTTGGGCTTTCAGTATGATGATGGCTTTGTCGGCACTTATGGCCACCGGCGTGAGCGGGCAGGCTGACGTGCTCTTTGTAGGCAACAGTTATATCTACACAAACAATCTGCCGCAGATGACGGCCGACGTCGCCTCCAGTGCCGGCTACAGGATGACGTGGGAGAGCAATGCCCCCGGCGGCTGCACCTTCAGCCAGCACTGCACCAATCAGAGCATGACGATGATACGCAACGGCGGGTGGGATTTCGTGGTGCTGCAGGAGCAGAGCCAGTATCCGTCGTTCCCGCAGTGGCAGGTGGAGGCCGAGGTGTTTCCTTATGCTGCGCGCCTTGTCGACTCTGTCTATGCCGCCAACCCCTGCGCCGAGCCCATGTTCTACATGACCTGGGGGCGTAGGGACGGCGATGCCTCCAACGCCGCCGTCTTCCCCGTGCTGGGCACATACGAGGGTATGGACAGCATGCTCTACGAGCGCTATATGCAGATGGCTGCAGATAACGACGCCTCCGTTTGCCCCGTGGGGCGTGTGTGGCGCTACCTGAGGACCAACCACCCATCTATAGAGCTCTACCAGAGTGACGGCAGCCATCCGTCCGTGGCCGGCACCTACGCGGCGGCGTGCTCCTTCGCCGTCATGTTCTTCGGCTTGGACCCGAGGACCGTCCACTATTGCCCGACAGCCATCAGCCAGCAGGTGGCCGATACCATACGGCAGGCGGTCTATACGGTCGTCTACAGCCAGTTGCCGCAATGGCGTCGCCCGGTGCCGCAGGCCACCGTCGCGCTACAGGGTGTCGGTGGCCGCGAGGCTGTCCTTACGGCTCACATCGCCAATGCCGACGGCCTCGTATGGCATTTCGGCGACGGCGACAGCATGACAACCCATGACAGCGTCGTCACCCATACCTATGCCGACACCGGCAGCTACACGGTGTCGGTTGTCGCCACCCGTCACTGCATGTCCGACACGGCGCTGCTTACCATCCACATTCAGGACAGCATGTCTGTAGGCATAGTCGCGGCAACACAAGGCATGACGGCGGTCGTCTACCCAAATCCGGCCAGCGACCGTGTGGAGGTCGTCGTCGACGGCTGCGATGTCACCCTGCAGGACAACGAGGTGACACTCCTCTCGTCCGACGGCCGCAGCTACGCCCTGCAGCGCTTCGCCGACCTGCCGTCGGGGCTCTACACTGTGCGTGTTGTCCATCGGGGGCATCAGCATCTCGGCAAGGTCATAAAACGGTAGCCAATAAAAGACAGCGGGCCCGCAATGAATTGCGGGCCCGCTGTCTTTTATTGTCGTGTTGCTACTCCTCCGGGGCGAACATCGGGTCCCAGGCGGGGAGCATGACGGGCTTCTGGTCCATCATGGCGCGGATGTTGGCGGGGATGTACTTCTCCTCCAGCACCACGCGGAACATGTACTCGTTGAACCAGTCGTTGGTCATGATCAGGTTGCCCTGCCAGCCGTAGTTGGGGCCCCAGCTGTTCTCCACCATCCACTTCAGCGGCTTGCCGTCCTTGTCGAGGTCGACGGCGCAGAGTGTCATGGCGTGGCTGCTGCCGCTGGCGAAGGTGCTGACGCGCTGCTTCTTGTCCATGCCGAAGGTGGTGCCCATGAGGCTCTCGTAGTCGTAGTTGTTCATATCCATCAGGCCGTTGTCGCGGTTGAGGAACTTGCCCACGTCGCAGCTGAAGTACATCATCGTGCTGTCCTTGATGGAGGCTATGCACATGGGGGCGATGTCCTCCATGGGCAGGTTGAGGTAGCGCCAGTTCTGGCCGTCGTAGACGTGGCGGTCGTACTGTATCTCATAGACTTTGTAGTACTCGCGCGTGGGGTCGTTCATCACCATGTAGTACTTGCTGAAGTCGGTCTTGGCGAACTTCTCGTAGAACTCCTTGGGAGTGTAGGTGGCGGTCTCCACGATCTCGCCCTTGGCGTTCTTCTGCTGCCAGGTGAACTGCGCCGGGGGCTCGCCCATGGTGAGGGCCAGCATGCGGTAGATGGTGCCGAGCATCTCGGTCTTCTTGGCCTGGAGTTTTGCGGGCGTTATGCCCTTCTGGGCGGCCATCTCGCGCAGCTGAAGGCCATCCTCGCGCAGCTTGAGGGCGATGAGGTTGCTGATGCTGCTGGTGTTGTTGGTGTTGTAGGTCTCCGGCATCACGTCGGCAGGCACGAGGCCATACTTGTCTATCAGGTTGGCCACTCCGGTGAACTGGCCGCCGTCGCCAATGGGGTTCTTGAAGAGCCACTCCACCTCCTGGTCGTTCATGGGCTTTTTGTACGTGTCTATCATGGCCTGCAGGAAGAGGTTGCTCTTCTCCAGCTGGTCGTAGAAGAAGAGGTAGGCCTGCGAGAACTGGAAGTCGGCAGGCAGGTGGTGCTTGCGGATGGCCTGGTTGCGGAGCACGTTCATGCCGGTGAACATCCAGCAGCGGCCGCTGCTCTTCTGGTCGGTGACGGCCTTGCTGACCACGCGGTTGGAGAAGTGCGAGTCAAACTTCGTGGCGTTCTCATAGTTCATGGCCAGCTTCTGCGGGCTCTGGTTCACCATGATGTTGCGCAGGGCCTTGTCGGAGGCCGAGCCGCCGAAGCCCTTCTTCATCTGCTGCATCATCTCGGTAGTGATGCCTCCGTTGTAGTCGGGCTGAGCCTGTTTCTTCTTCTGTGCCGTGGCGCCGCCGCAGACGAGCATGGCGCCGATGGCTAATGCTAAATATTTCTTCGTCATATTGTGTTGTGTTTTGTCATTTCGCGGTGCAAAGATACATATTTTTTCCCACATGTTGAAAATAATGTGTACTTTTGCAGCCTGAAAAACATAAACAACAACACAAATGAAACACAGACAAATCCTTATGCTGGCCGCTGCGGTGCTGATGCTCTTCGGCGCCTGCAAGCAGAAGACGGAGGCTCCCGTGGAGCAGCCCCAGGACAACATCTACCAGTTCACCGTGCTCGACGGCGCCGGCAACCCCGTCAGCCTTGCCGACTACGGCGGTCAGGTGCTGCTGGTGGTCAACACCGCCACGCAGTGTGGCTTCACGCCGCAGTATGAAGCCCTTGAGGCTCTGTACAAAAAGTATGCCGAGAGAGGCTTCATGGTGCTCGACTTCCCCTGCAACCAGTTCGGCGCCCAGGCTCCCGGCAGCAACGAGGAGATTCACGCTTTCTGCACCGGCACCTACAACGTGACCTTCCCGCAGATGGCCAAGATCGACGTCAACGGCGACAGCGCCGCGGCCCTCTTCACGTGGCTCAAGTCCAAGGCCCCCTTCGGCGGCTTCGATACCACCGACCCGCGCGGCGCCTACCTCGACAAGATGTTCCGCCAGCAGGACAGCCTCTATGACCAGAATCCCGACATCAAGTGGAACTTCTCCAAGTTCCTCATCGACCGCGACGGCAACGTGGTGCGCCGCTTCGAGCCCACAGACCCGATGAGCGCCGTGGCCGAGGCCGTGGAGGGTGCGCTCTGATCCCCGGCGGCAGGCGGGGATGTGGATGTTGTGACGCGACGACAGCTCTACAATATGCCCCGCCAGGCGACAACAATTAGAAAACCCCGTCCTTTGCAGGGCGGGGTTTCTAGATCATAAAATCTAAAACAAATTACCTTTCTTTCAGTTTTAAGTTTTGAGTTTTGAGTTTTGAGTTTCAAGAGGAGGTTCCTACTTAATACTTAAAACTCACAGCTCACAACTCCTTACTCGGCCTTCTTGTACCGGGGCGGTACTTCAAGCAGCCCGATTACTCGGCCTTCTTGGCGTACTTTTTGTATTTGTTCATGAACTTGTCGACGCGACCGGCGGTGTCAACGAGTTTCAGCTTGCCGGTGAAGAAGGGGTGCGAGGTGTTGGAGATTTCCAGCTTCACGACCGGATATTCCTTGCCGTCGGTGTAGACCACGGTCTCCTTGGTGTTGGCGCAGCTCTTGGTGAGGATCATGTTGTCGTTGCTCATGTCTTTGAACACCACGAGGCGGTAGTTTTCGGGATGGATTCCTTTTTTCATTTCTTTGATTTTTGCCGTCTAACCCGTTTGTTGTCAGACGATTGTTTATAATTCGGTTACTAATTTCGTGCTGCAAAGATACGAACTTTTTTCATACTGGCAAAATTTTTTTATTGTATGTGTGTTTTTGTGCCTCGGCTCCGGCTCGCACCCTCCACGGAGTCCCTATGCCCGTTCTTCCGCCGAGGGGCGTAGTTCCGTCGCCTCCGCGACGGCACTTCTTCAGTAGTTCTTCAGTAGTTCTTCAGTCAAACACTGAAGAACTACTGAAGAACTACTGAAGAACGGCCGTAGGGACTCCGTAGGGGAAGGGTAGGGGGACGGATGTGGCGGGGGTTGACGGGCGGAAGGTGACGGCGGCGGGAGCGGGTTGGAAAAAAGTTTGCGGTGCCGTACAATATTATTGCGATGCGCGCGTTGTTGTGTGATAATAGTAAAAAAGCAATAGTCATGAAGAAACACTACCTGTTTTTTGTCATTGTGCCGCTGCTGGCGGCTTCGTGCAGCATTTACCATCCCAACGCGGTTGACATACCGTTGATCAACCACAAGGGCGATGTGCGTGTGGATGCGTCGTTGTCGATGTCGTCGTGGGTGTTGCCCGACGTGATGAGTGTCAATGCCACGGCGAGTTTCGGCGTCACCGACTGGCTGGCTGCGCAGGCTCATGTCAACTACGGTGGCGACAACGTCTACGGCCAGGTGGCTCCGGGTTTCTACATCCCGCTGAGCGAGCATGCCGTCGTTGAGGGCTATGCAGGCCTTGGCGGCGGTGCCGTGTGGCGCGACCGTCACAGTACCACGGAGCGCGAAGCGGATGGCGAGGTCAGCTCCACATCGCAGGAGAGCGAGTATTCGGGCTCTTTCGCGCTGCCTTTCGTGCAGCTCAATTTCGGCTGGCACGACCTGTCGAAGGCCCACATAGAGGTGGGCTTCGGTGTGAAGGCCGGCGCCTACCAGCCCGACTTCACCTACCGTGCCTATGACAGCCAGGGGCAGCTGATAGAAAGCTCCACCTACCGCTACACTCGCACCAACATGCTGGTGGAGCCGCAGTTCCAGTTCAGCGTCGGCGGCGAGAAGGTGCGCTACAGCATCCATCTGGGCTTTGCTTTCCTGGATGACATTCCCGCCAACGCCTCGCGGTTCACCTACGACTGGCTGACGCTGGGCATGGGTCTCACGTTCACCCTCTGACGCCTATGAGACGGTTTGTCTTGGTCGCGTTGCTGCTCGCTGCCGTCAGCGCCTGGGGGCAGGAGGGGTGCGAGACCTATGTGTATGCCGGCCGCGACTCGGCGCTGCGGCTCGACGTGTGGCGTCCGGCCACGCCGCGTGCCGATTCGGCCTGCGTGGTGGCGGTGTTCGGCGGCGGCTTCGTCACCGGTGCGCGCAACGACAGCTACCAGCGCGAGGTGGCCCGGGTGCTCACCGAGCGGGGATTCACCGTGGTGAGCCCCGACTACCGTCTGGGCCTCAAGGACAGCGCCATGGTGGCGCACTATTCCAACATCTCGGGGGTGCGGACGCTCTTCCAGTGGGTGATAGATATGGCCGCCGAGGACGTGGCCGCCGCCTGTGCATGGGTGGTGGCTCATGCCAAGGAGCTCGGCGTGAGGGCCGACCGCATGGTGCTCACGGGCAGTTCCGCCGGGGCCATAGCCGTGTTGCAGCTTGACTGGTGCCGCGCCAACGGTAAGGCCGAGGCGTCTGCGCTGCCCGAAGGGTGGAAGCCCGCCGCCGTGGTGCCCTACGCCGGAGCCATCATGTGCAAGGGCAAGCCGCAGTGGAAGACCCCTCCGGCGCCCACGATGCTGATGCACGGCATGAAGGACAAGATAGTGGCCTACAAACGGTTCCCCCCGATGGTTGGCCATGCGCTCTATGGTGCCGACGTTGTGGCGGAGCGGATGCGCAAGGGTGGCTACCCGCTGTGGATAGTGCGCTTCGAGGATGTGGGCCACGAGGTGGCCAGCTGGCTGCCCGGGAGCGTGGACCTGTTCTGCGCCTTTGTGGGGCAGGCGCTGGCCGGGCGCGTCAGCACGCTGGACGCCACGATGACCGACAGCAAGCTGACGCCTACGAAATGGACGGAGATGAACGTCATAGACCTGTACAAGCAATGAGCGACAAGATAGAGATCATGGCTCCCGTGGGTTCGTGGGAGAGCCTGCGGGCGGCCATACAGGGCGGCGCCGACGCCGTGTACTTCGGCGTGGGGAAGCTCAATATGCGCTCGCGCAGTGCCGCCAATTTCACTGCCGGCGACCTGCCGCGCATAGTGCAGACCGCCGCCGAGGCAGGGGTGCGCACCTACCTGACGGTGAACACCATCATCTACAACGACGAGATCGGGGAGATGCACGCCCTGGTGGACGCTGCCAAAGAGGCGGGTGTCAACGCCATCATCGCCAGCGATATGGCGGTCATAGCCTATGCCAACAGCGTCGGCGTGGAGGTGCACATCTCGACGCAGTGCAACGTGAGCAACACTGAGGCTGTGCGCTGGTATGCGCAGTTTGCCGACGTGATAGTCACCGCCCGCGAACTGCCGTTGCGCCAGGTGGCGGAAATCACGCAGTACATACGCGACAACGACGTGCGCGGCCCCAAGGGGGAGCTGGTGCAGGTGGAGGTCTTCGCCCACGGCGCCCTGTGCATGAGTGTCAGCGGCAAGTGCTACCTCTCGCTCGACAACTACAACTACTCGGCCAACCGTGGGGCCTGCCTGCAGGTGTGCCGCCGCGGCTACATAGTGAAAGACAAGGAGAGCGACCTGGAGCTGGAGATTGACAACGAATACATCATGTCGCCCAAGGACTTGTGCACCATAGGCTTCCTTGACAAGATAGTGAAGGCCGGAGTGAGGGTGCTGAAGATTGAGGGGCGGGGGAGGAGCGCCGACTATGTGCGGACGGTGACGGAATGCTACCGCGAGGCCGTGGAGGCCATTGCCGACGGCACCTACAGCAGGGAGAAGATTGAGGAGTGGACGCGGAGGCTTGCCACGGTGTTCAACCGCGGCTTCTGGGACGGCTACTATCTGGGGCGCAAGATGGGCGAATGGAGCGAGCGCTACGGCAGCCAGGCCACGGAGAACAAGGTGTACCTAGGGCCGGTGAAGAACTGGTTTGGACGCATCGGCGTTGCCGAGGTGCAGCTGCAGACCGCCGAGGTGCTGCGCGTGGGCGACGAGGTGATGGTCACCGGCGAGACCACCGGCGTCTACCGCGCCACGGTGGAGGAGCTGCGCACCGACCGCGACCCCGTGCCGGAGGTGCGGCAGGGCGACTGCTTCAGCCTCAAGGCCGGCGAGACCCTGCACCGCGGCGACAAGGTCTACCGTGTGGACAAGGTGGTCGACGAATACTGATGAATGACTAAACAATACGGACTCTGATGATAGCGTTACTGTTGATATTTGCGGCAATACTCTTTGCCAGCGTTTTCCTGAACAGGATTTCCTTCAAGATTGGCGTGCCTGTGCTGCTGCTGTTCCTGCTGGTGGGTTTCGTCGTCGGGCTCGGCGTGGACATTATTGGCAACGTGGATGCAAGCCGTATGGTCGAGCTTGGCTGCACGGTGGCCCTGATATTCATTATGTTCTACGGCGGTTTCGGCACGCGGTGGAGCTCGGCCAAACCCGTGGCCGTGGAGGCGGGGCTGTTGGCCTCGGTGGGTGTGTTCCTGACGGCGGGTATCACAGGTCTCTTCTGCCACTACGCCCTCGGCTGGTCGTGGGTGAAGAGCATGATGCTCGGCGCCGTGATCAGCTCCACTGATGCCGCGTCGGTATTCTCCATACTCCGCACACGCAAGCTGGGCTTGAAGAACAATACGGCGCCGATGATAGAGATGGAGAGCGGCTCCAACGACCCCTGCGCCTACATGGTGACGGTGCTCATGCTGGCGGTGGCCAACGCCGCCGACCCGGCCTCGACGGCGCACGTCACGGTGTGGTACGCACTGTGGACGGTCTTCTCGCAGCTGGTCTTCGGTGCCGCCGGCGGTCTGCTGATAGCCTGGGGCGCCGCCTTCCTGTTGAAACGCTACAAGTTCGCCGCCGACGGTTTCAACACACTCTTCATCTTCGCCGTGGCCATAGCTGCTTATGCCCTGCCCAACCTTGTGGGAGGCAACGGCTACCTGAGCGCCTACATCGTGGGCATAGTGCTCGGCAACACGGAGTTCGAGGGGCGCAGGCCGCTGGTGGGCTTCTTCGACGGGGTGACGAGCCTGATGCAGATAGCCATCTTCTTCGCCTTGGGCATGATGGCCGACGTGCACCGCATCCCTGCCGCCATACTGCCGGCCCTGGCCATCTTCGCCTTCATGCTCCTTGTGGCGCGTCCGGCGGCGGTGTTCGGCATCCTGGCTCCCTTCAAGAAATACCCTGCCAACCAGATGGGATTCATATCCTTCGTGGGCCTTCGCGGTGCCTCGTCCATAGTTTTCGCCATAGTGACCATCACGCAGGTGCTGCCCGGCGCGCGCCCGCTCATAGAGGGTGGCAGCGTCGACATCTTCAGCGTGGTGTTCTGCGTGGTGGTGATATCCATACTGGCGCAGGGCACGTTGATACCCTTCATGGCCAAGAAGATGAAGATGGTGGATGAGAGCGCCGACGTCATGACCACCTTCAGCGACTTCACCGAACAGTCGGAGGCCACCTTCGGGCGCTTCACCGTCGGCGAAGGCAGCAAGTGGGCTGGTCACTGCACCAAGGAGATGACCCTGCCGGACGGCATGGTGCTGGTGCTGCTCAGGCGCGGCGACAAGACTTTGGTGCCCAAAGGCCACACCTACTATGAGGTCGGCGACGAGATAATCTACTGCACACGCGGCTTCCGCGAGGACACACACCAGCACCTGGTGCGCGACGTGGTGGAGCCCAACAGTCGCTGGATAGGCAAGACCATCAAGGAATACCCCTACAAGGACGGCATGGTCTTCGTGATGATTGAGCGCGACGGGCAGTCCATCATACCCACAGCCGACGGTATGACGCGCTTCTGCGCCGGCGACGTGCTGTACATCTACAAGCAGCAGCTATGACCGAAGAGCAGGAACGCGCCTTGCGGCTGGCCACCGAGGCCGGCCACATACTCCTCGAAAATGGGGCCGAGATAGGCCGTGTGGAGGAGACCATGGAACACATGGCCAAGTCGTATGGCGTGGAGGACGAGAGCTTCTTCGTGCTGAGCAACGGCATCATAGCCACCGGCCAGCACTATGCACGCGCCGAGTTTATCCCCATCAAGGGCACGCAGCTGGCCCGCGTGGTGGCGGTGAACCAGCTGAGCCGCGACATCGACGGCGGCGCCATGCCCCTTGACGAGGTGGAGCGCCGCCTGAAAGCCATACGCACCATGGGCGCCAAGCCGTGGTGGGAGCTTGTGCTCGGCGTGGCGCTCGGCGTGGGAGCCTTCAGCATCCTCTTCGGCGGCAGCCTTGTCGACGCCGCCGCCACCTTCTCGTGCGGCCTGCTGCTGGGGGCTTTCATGGCCTTCGTGTCGCCCCACCTGAGCCGCATCTTCGGCAGCCTCGTGGGCGGCCTGGTGGGCGGCCTGCTCTGCATCCTCGCCGTGGCCGTGGGCTTCGGCGAACACCTGCCCAACATGATTATAGGCACCATCATAGCCCTCGTGCCCGGAGTGCCCTTCACCAACGGCATGCGCGACCTGGCCAACGAAGACTACCTGGCCGGAGCCACGCGCCTGCTCGACGCCTTCCTCGTCTTCCTCTGCATAGCCCTCGGCGTGGTTGTGGCCTTCGTGGTGGAAGAGACCCTCACCGGCGACCTTATGGTGCTCGACGCCCCGGTGACCGACCCCATGACGTCGGCCTGGTATGTGCAACTGGCGTCGGCCTTCGTGGGCACCGTTGGCTTCGCGGCCCTCTTCGGTGCGCCGAGGCGCTACTATGCGGGCAGCGGCCTGGTGGGCATGGCGGGATGGGCAGTATACTTGCTGTGCAGCGTGTGGACGTCGGCCTTCAGCGTGGTGGGCGCGGCCTTCGCGGCGGCGCTGGTCATCACCGTGCTGAGCCACCTGTTGGCCGTGCTGATGCGCGCCCCGGTGACGGTGTTCCTCATCTGCGGCATCATCCCCCTGGTGCCGGGAGGCGGCATCTTCTGGACGGCCTACTACCTGGTCAGCAACCAGCTGCGCATGGCCGCCGCCACGGGCTTCACGGCCCTCAAGGTGACCATCGCCATCGCCGCAGGCATCATACTGGCGGCGGCGGTATATGTCAAGATAATGAAAACAAGGAAGAAGAATGGCTAAAGCAAAGACCTATTATTTTTGCCAGGAGTGCGGCTACCAGTCGTCGGGCTGGCTCGGCCGCTGCCCGGAGTGCGGCAAGTTTGGCACCTTCGCCGAGGAAGTGGTGAAGGCCGAGAGCGGGAAACGGAAAGCGGAAAGCGGAAACCCCGGCATGTCGGTGCCGAAGCGCATACAGGAGGTGAGCTACAGCGAGACCAAGCGTATAGCCACGGGCTGCGGCGAGTTCGACCGCGTCCTCGGCGGCGGCATAGTGCCCGGCAGCCTGCTGCTGCTCGGCGGCGAGCCAGGCATCGGCAAGAGCACCCTGCTGCTGCAGACGGCTTTGGCCATCAAAGATAAACGCCTCCTCTACGTCAGCGGCGAGGAAAGCGAACAGCAGATAAAGATGAGGGCCGACAGGCTCGGTCTCGCCCCGGAAAATGCCGACGGCGGACGCGGCGGGATGTACGTCGTCAGCGAGACGGTGACGCAGCGCATCTTCGAGCATGTGGACGCCGTGCAGCCCGACATGCTCATCGTGGACTCCATACAAACCGTCACCACCGAGGACGTAGACTCGCCGGCCGGCAGCGTGAGCCAGATACGCCAGTGCACCACAGAGTTCCAGCACTACGCCAAGACGACCGGCGTGCCGGTGCTCCTCATAGGCCACATCACCAAAGACGGCACCCTGGCGGGCCCCAAGGTGATGGAGCACATAGTGGACGCCGTACTCCAGTTCGAGGGCGACCGCCACTACGGCTTCCGCATACTGCGCGCGCTGAAGAACCGTTTCGGCAGCACGGCGGAGATAGGCCTCTTCGAGATGCTCGGCAGCGGCCTGCACGAGGTGCCCAACCCCAGCGAGCTGCTCCTCAGCCAGCGCGACGAGACCCTCAGCGGCGCCGCCGTGGCCGCCACCCTCGAGGGCGTAAGGCCTATGTTCATAGAGGTGCAGAGCCTCGTCAGCTCGGCCGTCTACGGCACCCCGCAGCGCAACGCCAACGGCTTCGACATGCGGCGCCTCAACATGCTTCTGGCCATCCTCGAGAAACGCTGCGGCTTCAAGCTCGGCGCCAAAGACGTCTTCCTCAACATCGCCGGCGGCATCAAGGTGAACGACCCGGCCATAGACCTCGCCGTGGCCTGCGCCGTCCTGTCGTCGAACGTCGACATGCCGGTGTCGCCGCGCTACTGCTTCGCCGCCGAGCTGGGCCTGAACGGCGAAGTGCGCCCCGTGAGCCGCGTGGAGCAGCGCATCGCCGAGGCCGACCGTCTGGGCTTCGAGCGCATCTTCATCTCCAAATACAACGCCCGCTCCATCGACAAGAAACGCTACAAGATTGAGATCGTTGCCGTTGGAGTGATAGAGGAAGCCTTCCGCGCCCTCTTCGCCTGACCTTTTCACCACCGTCCTCTGTACCGTTCCTGTACCGACCCTCTACGGCACTTCTACGGTACTTCTACGGTTTTTCTACGCTTTAAACCGTAGAAATACCGTAGAAGTACCGTAGAAATACCGTAGAAATGCCGAAGGGGGTGCGTAGCGGGGCGGCGGCGGAAGTGTGAAAAAGTGTTAAAAAAGCGCTCCTGTTGAAAAATAATGTTCGCGGCATTGAAAAAATGTGTACTTTTGCATCGTCTAAAAGACATCATACCATGACACGCAGAACACAGGAGATAATAGACGCCATAAGGCCAGAGCTGCAGCGTGTGGTGCCCGAAGGCAGCCAGGTGTTGCTCTTCGGTTCGCGTGCACGCGGCGACGAGCGCGAGGATTCGGACTTCGACATCTTGGTGCTGCTGGACCGCGAGGGCCGCGCCACCACGGAGGACAACATGGGCGTGGGGTATGATGTTAATGTCCTGTTCTGGAATCGCGACTATGATGTGGGCACTATTGTGCAGACAAAGAAAGAGTGGGGCAACCAGTATTTTACGCCGTTTTATCATAACGTAATGAAAGAAGCTGTAGCAATAGTATGAGTTTGTCGGAAGAAGATAGGAATACACTGATAGACTTCCGGATGGAAAAGTCTGACGAGGCAATGAAGGATGTGGAACTTCTTGTCGGCAACGGACGATGGACTGCTGCGGCCAACCGTTTGTATTATGCGGCATACTATGCTGTATCGGCTCTCATGTTGTGCTACAGGATAGAGGCGAAAACACACGAGGGAATTATCCGCATGTTCAGCAAGGAGTTTGTGTTGACTGGCATCTTTGAGGTGAAATACGGTCGGTTGTACAGTGATTTGTACACCAAGCGTATTACGGGTGATTACAGTGACAGTTTCAATGTTGAACAAGTAGACGTGGAACCTCTTGTAGAACCTACACATAGTTTTATAGAAAAGGTGAAAGCTTTGGTGAATGCAAAAAGAAATAGTTAATCACAAATACACACAACTATGAAAAAAGTAGTATTATTTTTGGCTGCAGCCCTGATGGGCATGGCCGCAAGCGCCCAGGTGACCACGTTCCCCTGGACGGAGGGCTTTGAGAATGGAGCCACCGGCTGGACGATTATCGACAGCGACGGTGACGGTATCACCTGGCAGCTGAGTGACACCAGCAGCCAGATTGCCAATTTTGCCGCCACGTATCCGCGCACTGGCAACAGCTGCATCATTGCGCTGTCTTACGACAACCTCACTTACGAGGCGTTGACCCCCGACGAGTGGCTCATCAGCCCCGCCATTACCATCCCCGCAGGCGTGAGCTACACCCTCTCCTTCTATGACAACGGCACAAATCCTTCGTATGCCGCTGAGCACTACGCTGTGCACGTGGCCAGTGCCAACACTGTGGCTGCCATGAGCGCCACCACGGCTTTGATGGAGCAGACGCTGAGCACGGGCGACTGGATTAAGCGCACCGTTGATCTTTCGGCCTATGCCGGACAGACCATCTACATCGGCTTCCGCCATTTCGGCTGCACCGACCAGTTCTGCCTGGGTATTGACGACATCCGTGTCGGCGGTGCGGATCTGCCCACGCTGAGCCTTGCAGGACTGAGCAATGTTGCACTGAACTCTTCTGCCACTTTCACCGCTACGAGCGATGTGACACCCCTTGCCTGGTATGTTGACGGCGTGCAGCAGACTGAGACCGGCACCACCTTCACCACAACCTTCACCACGCTGGGTAACCACACCGTCAAGGTGAGCGCCACCAATGCGGCCGGCACTGCTTCGGACAGCATTGTTGTCAATGTGGTGAATGCCAGCGTGACCACCTTCCCCTGGGTCGAGGACTTCGAGGCTAACGCCACCGCCAGTGGGTTCGGCACCTTCCCCGTGGGTTGGACCACCTATGCCGATAACGTAGCAAACTACAGCCAGTATGCCGAATTCGGGCAGAGCTGGAGCGTGTATGACTTCGGTTGGTTCGGCGACGGCAGCGCCATCTGCATGACCTACACCAACAGTACCACAGCCTGCGACCGCTGGCTGGTCACCCCGCAGCTCGTAATTCCCGCCACGGGCGACTTTAAACTGAAGTTCGACGTCTATGGCTCGCAGTACAGCGAGAAGCTCGGCGTTCTGGTGAGCACCACCGGCAACGCCAAGACCGACTTCACGCAGACCGTGATGCCGCAGACCACCCTGGCCGCTGGAGCCAACACCATGCTGTTCGACCTGTCCGCCTACGTCGGACAGAGCATCTACATTGCATTCCGCTGCACCACCACCGACGGCATTTACACGTTGGTTGACAACGTGACTGTCTCCGCCGACATGCCCGCCGCTGGCATCTCCTATACCGACGGTATGGTTCAGGGCTATGCCCCCATGGGCACGAACTTCAGCTTCTACACCATGGTGAGGAACGAGGGCACGACCCCAATGACGAGCTACACGCTGACCTACACTGTCAACGGCACCGCCCAGACACGCAACGTCACCGGCATCAACGTGGCTCCGTTTGCCTACTATATCGACACCGTCACCATCAGCCACCCCACCGCCGAGGCTGTTACCATAGCCCTCACTGTGAGCGCCCCCAACGGCGTGGCCGACCCCGACGCTTCTGACAACAGCGGCAGCCTGTCGCTGACGGTCTACGACCCCGCCACTGTGGCGGAGCGTACAACGCTGCTCGACCACTTCACGACGGCCGTCTGCCCGAACTGCCCGTCTGCCCACACGCGTCTTGGCGCTGTGATGGAGAACATTGATGCCAATCGTGTGGCATGGGTTGCCCACCATGTTGGCTATGGTACTGACAACATGACTCTGGCTGAGGATGCCGCCAATACCGGTGTTATGGGGTTCTATAATGGTACTTCGACGTTTGCTCCCGCCATGCTCCTTGACCGCGATACTGAAAATGTGCCTGGTGAATACAACGGTATGGTGGGTGGCATAACCACCAATGCTGCCACCTTGCAGAATCAGTTCAGCAACGCTATCTCCAAGCCTGCTTTTGTCACCGTGGGACTTGAGAACATCACCTACGACGCCAGCACGCGCCAGGTGAGCTTCGACGTGAACGGCATGTTCAAGTCCAGCTTGACCGGCACCATCAACCTCACTGTCTATATCACCGAAGACAGCATCATGGGAACGCAGAGCGGCGCCACCGGCAACTACCGACACGACCACGTGCTGCGTGGTGTTGTCACCAGCTATTGGGGTGACGCCCTCACCAGCACCAACGCCAACGACACCTACAGCAAGCACTACACCTACACGCTGCCCGCCACGTGGAACTATAAGAAGTGCCGTCTTATTGCTTTCGTGAACAATCACTCAAACAATGTTACTGAGCGCAAGGTGCTGAATGCCACCAAGAGTGCCTTCCTGACCGCCGGCCAGGTCGGCATCGAGGATGTGAAGCCCGCCATCAGCGTGAAGATGTGGCCGAACCCCGTGGCCGAGATGGCCTTCGTTGAGGCCGAGAGCACCATCCGCAGCTACAGCGTAGTGAACTCCGTTGGACAGGTGGTTGAGAGCCACGAGAACGTCAACGCCAGCGCCCTTGAGCTGAATGTCAGCAACTACGCCGCCGGTGTCTACTTCGTCAGCGTGACCACCGACAACGGTGTCTCCACCGAGCGCCTGAGCGTGGTGAAGTAATAACGGTTGCAGGTTATTGGTTATGGGTTACCGAAAAGATACTTAGCCAGTAGCTTATAAAAAAAATGACGCGGGATGCAATATTATGTTGCATCCCGCGTTATTATGTCTAAATTATTAAAATATACATGAAAAGAACACTGACAATAGTTGCTTTGGTGCTGATGGCCACGGCGGGATTCTCGCAGCAGGTGGCATCGCGGGCCAAGGCTATGCGCATGATGAGTTTCAGCCGTCCGGAATACCTCATCAAGGATATCAAGGTGTATACGGACACGATGACCGTGTACTCGCTGGCAGGCTATGTTATCTATCCTTTCGGCGAGTGGAGCTCTGTGGAGCAGTATATCACCGACAACCAGCTGAGTTGGTACCGCGACATAGGCTACAAGAAGTACTACGACTCGATGGAGGTGAGCGTGAACCGCATGCGCCGCTATGACGACAGCTACATTGACCTGTACTACAGCATCTGGACGAAGAAGGTGGAGCTGCTCGGCGGCTACATCACCGACCGGGAGGTGAAGCTGGTGAACGGTCTGCATGTGGGTATGACGAAGGACGAGGTGTTCAATGTGTTCTTCAAGAAGTACCCGAAGTCGTACACTGCCGACGTGGCGGTGCTGAAGGTGATAAGCGGCGCCGGCGAGGTGGCCGAGATATACACCTTCCGCGGACAGAAATTGAGACACATAAAGATAGAGACGGCGTACAAATACTATTGATGAAACGCACGGCTCTTTTCTTTGGGTCGTTCAACCCGATACATGTGGGGCACCTCATCATTGCCGAGACCATGCAGCAGCAGGAAGGCATCGATGAGGTGTGGTTTGTGGTGAGTCCGCAGAACCCGCTGAAGGAGCGTGCCACCCTGCTTGCCGACCACCACAGGCTGCAGATGGTGAGGAGGGCCGTGGATGACAACTACAGCCTGCGGGCTTGTGATATAGAGATGCACCTGCCGGTGCCGAGCTACACGGTGGTGACGCTGGCGGCGCTGAGCGAAAAATATCCCGACAGGGAGTTCTGCCTTGTCATGGGCAGCGACAACCTGGCGAGCCTGCACCGATGGCGCAACTATGAGTACATACTGGAGCACTACCGCATAATGGTCTATCCACGCCCCGGCAGTGAGAACTGTAGACTGCGGGAGCATCCTAATGTGACGATGGTGGATGTGCCGATGATGGACATCAGCTCCAGCTATATCAGGGCGCAGATAGCGGCACGCAAGGATGTGCGCTACCTGCTGACGGAGCCTGTGTACAAATACCTCACAGAGATGCATTTCTATGAATGAGAAGTTAAGAAGTCAAAGAAGTCAAAAAGTATGAAAAAGGGATTGAAGATATTGCTGTGGGTTGTCGGCGTGGTGCTGGCCCTGCTTGTCATTGTGTCGCTATTGGCAGGCCCTATAGCGAAGGGGTATATCAACAACCACGGTGAGGAGCTGACGGGGCGCAGGGTGCAGGTGGACCATGTTGGGGTCAACCTCTTCAGCGGCAACGTCAATGTGCGTGGACTCAACATGTATGAGGATGATGGCGTGGAAGTCTTTGCGGGCTTCGACACGCTTGATGTGGGCCTGCGCCTGCTGAAGATACCGTTCAAGACGCTGCACTTCGGCCATATCACCCTCGCCGGTCTGCATGCCAACGTGGTACAGGAGGGCGACAGGTTCAACTTTGCCAGTCTTATAGAGCACTTCTCGTCGCCGGACAGCACGGCGGAGAAGGACACCACCCCCAGCGGTTGGGTGATGAAGTTCTACAACATAGACATAAGCCACGCCAGTCTCAACTATGACGACATGATTAACCACAAGGGTATGCACCTGCCCGATGTCAACCTGCGTGTGCCGGGCTTTGTTCTCGGTGGCGAGGAGGGGAGCGAAGGCGGCTTGAGCATAGGCTTTGACAAGGGCGGCAGGCTTAACGTCGACGCCAACTACGACACCAAAGAGAAGGCCTACCATGTGGATGTGAACCTTGACGGTTTTGCTGTGAAGAACCTCGATACCTATCTGGCCGACATGCTGCGGTATGAGGCTTTGGAAGGCAACGTGGACGCCCATCTGACAGCCGACGGCAGTGTGAACGACATCATGAAGAGCCACATAGCCGGCACCGTGGCAGTGAACAATGTAGAGCTCACGGGCGCGAGCGGCCCGGTGGCAGGCTTCAACACACTCTTGGTGACGGTGAACAGCATCAACCTTGACGACAACAGCTTGGACATTGATGAGGTGAAGCTCAGCGGGCTGAATGCTACATACGAGCAGAGGAAGGACTACAGCAACGTCAGCCAGCTGTTGCCCCAGAAAGAGCCGAAGAGTGTCACCATGCAGAGCGGCATTGACGAAGGCAAAGAGGAGCCTGCGGCAGAGGCGACGGAGGAACAGAAGCCATCGAAGCCCATGCAGCTGCATGTGGCCAGGTTCAGGGTTGAGGACGCCGCGGTGACATACAACGACCATACATTGCCTGATGAGTTCCATTTCCCGGTTACGGGTTTAAGTGTCAGCGCCGACGACCTCACCACCGCCGGTGGCAACAATGCCCAGGTGCGCGCCACCCTGCCCGGAGGCGGTCACCTCATGATGCGCTGGAAGGGCAACCTCGCCAGTTGGAAGGATTATCAGGACCTCTTCCTCTCCATAAAAGGTCTCGACATGCGGCAGCTCAGTCCGTGGGCGGTGGCCTACACGGCATACCCAATTGAAGACGGCATCTTCGGCCTCACCACACGCCTGACCATCACCAACAGCGCCCTTGACAACCAGAACAAGATAGACATCTTCAAGGCCAAAGTGGGCAACCGTCGCAAGGACATCGATGCCAACGTGAAGATACCCCTCAAAGCGGCCCTTTATGTGCTGAAAGACAAAGATGACAAGATACTCATTGACATGCCGGTGAGCGGCAACATTGACAACCCGGAGTTCAACTATATGAAGGTGGTGTGGAAGACGCTGGGCAACTTGCTTGTCAAGGTGGCCACTTCGCCCGCCCGCGCTCTCGGCAACGCCTTGGGTATCAATGGCGACGGGCTTGAGTTTATGGAGGTTACGCCCGGCCAGCATGGCCTCACCTCGGAGCAGTACCACATACTGTCAGACCTCTCCACCATAGCCCTCAGCGACTCGCTCTTCACCATCACCCTCACTCAGCACATGCCAGCCTCCGACGACGAGAACGCCGCCAAGTATGCCGAATGGCTCAACGGGCAGGTGAGGAGCTACATTGGCGAGCAGGGGGTGCCGGAGGGACGCATCATTGTCGTAGCTGGCGAGCCGCTCACCGACCCCAAGGCAAAGGCTGGCTACGCCATAACATCAGCAATGAAAATAGAAGAATAGCACATGGCAGAAGATATATTCACCCCACAGACTAACGCCGCCGACTATAACGACGACAGCATAGTACACCTCGAAGACATGGAGCATATCCGGTTGCGTCCGGGTATGTATATTGGCAAACTCGGCGACGGCTCAAGCCACGACGACGGCATCTATGTCCTCATCAAGGAGGTTATTGACAACTCAATAGACGAGTTCACCTCGGGCTTCGGCAAGAAAATTGAGGTGAAGATAAACTTTGCAGAACGACGCGTCAGCATCCGTGATTATGGCCGTGGCATCCCGCTGGGCAAGCTGGTGGAAGCCGTCAGCAAGCTCAATACAGGAGCCAAGTATGACAGCAAAGTCTTCCAGAAGTCGGTGGGCTTGAATGGTGTTGGTACCAAAGCTGTCAACGCCCTAAGCAGTTATTTCCGCGTACAGTCCTTCCGCGACGGCAAGACACGCTGGGCCGAGTTTGCTGAAGGCAAGCTCTCGGACGACAGTGGTATCGTCGCCGACAACAGCACTGACACAGGCACACTTGTGGAGTTTGTCCCTGACAGCAAGCTCTTCGGCAACTATCACTTCATCAGCGAATACGTCGAGCGTCGTATATGGAACTATGCCTATCTCAACCGCGGTCTCACCATGTACTACAACGACCGCCGCTACTATTCCAAGAACGGATTGCTTGACTTGTTGGAACACAACCTGCAGAGTGATCCGCTCTACCCGATAATCCATATCAAGGATGGCGACTTCGAGGCGGCATTTACCCATATCAATGGTCAGAACAACGACTATTATTATTCTTTCGTCAATGGCCAGCACACCACCGAGGGAGGTACCCATCAGAGTGCTTTCCGCGAGGCGTATGCCCGTGTTGTCAAGGAGTTCATCAAGAAGGACTACGCCCCCGAGGTGATACGCGGTGGCCTTGTATGCGCCCTATGTGTGCGCATACAAGAACCTGTCTTCGAGGCACAGACCAAGACCAAACTCGGTTCAACGCACTTGGAGCCGAACAAAGTGGACGGTAGCAACGACAGCCCCCTGCTGAAGACCTATGTTCTCGACATCCTCAAGCGCCACCTCGACAACTACCTGCACATCCATGCCGACACCGCCGAGGCTCTTCTCAACAAGATAAACGCCAACGAGAAGGAGCGCAAAGAGATTGCCGGCATCAAAAAGGTGGCACGCGAGGCAAGCAAGAAAGCTTCCCTCAACAACCGCAAGTTGCGCGACTGTCACGTGCATTACAACACCAACCATGCCCGCCGTCTTGAGAGCACCATCTTTATCACCGAGGGCGATTCGGCGTCCGGCTCCATCACCAAGAGCCGCGATGTGGACACGCAGGCGGTCTTCTCCCTCCGAGGCAAGCCGAAGAATACCTACAGCATCAGCAAGGTTGACGTGTATAAGAACGAGGAACTCAATCTTCTCCATAACGCTCTTGACATTGACGACTCCCTCGACAACCTGCGCTACAACAATGTTGTCATAGCCACCGATGCCGATGTCGATGGCATGCATATCAGGCTCCTGCTCCTCACGTTCTTCCTCCGCTTCTACCCAGAGCTTATCTCTTCGGGGCATGTCTACATCCTCCAGACCCCGCTTTTCCGTGTGCGCAACAAGCAGAAAACCACATACTGCTATACTGATGACGAGCGTGTGGCTGCCATCAAGGCTACACCGGGTGCCGAAATCACGCGATTCAAAGGCCTGGGCGAAATATCGCCGGAGGAGTTCAAGAATTTCATCGGCAAAGATATGCGCCTCGACCCCGTGTTGTTGCACAAGGAGTTTGACACCGACCGCACACTGACGTTCTATATGGGTGAGAACACTCTCGAACGCCGCGAGTTCATCATGCAGAACCTGCGCGTTGAGGATGACGAGAGTATTGTCGTTGCTTAAAAAAATTTGGCTATATTAATATTTATTTTTAATATTGCACCCAAATCACACAACTATGGCAACTACAAGAAAACGCAAAAAGAACCTGATTGTCAGCTACAAGAACCTCACTGACGACCTTAAAAATTTGTTTAAAGAAGCCTATCCCGACGGCTATAACAACTACATCACCAAGTTTGTGAAGCCCAACGGCGAGGCTATTTTTGTTGTCCCTTTTGAAACAGAAGACACTGCCTACATGGTCAAGTTCGACGTCAAGGTGGACACCCTCGGCGAAGACCTCGACAAGGCCCTCTTCGATGATGACGGCGACGAGCCGGGCGAGGAGACCGAGTTCGACACTCTCAACGAGACCCGTGAAAAGGAAGAAGGCATTGTCACCCACCGCGAGGAGCACCTCCGCCATGGCGACTTTGAGGATGTCCTTTCCGACGACAAGAAAAAGAAGGCCTCGCTTGGGGTTGACAAGGAGGGCCTGAAGGAAGCTTTCGCCGATGACGAGGAGGCCGACGAGCTCGACAGTTATGAGACCCTCGATGAAGAGGATGAGTCTGCTGACGACGACTTCGAGCCATCCGACGAGGAGCTGCGCGGCATCGAGGACGAATTTCTCGACGCCGAGATACCGCCCCTTGATGCCACTATTCCCGAGGAGGAGATGGTGAAGATAGAAAAGCCTGCAAAAAAGGCTTCCAAGGCGGTGGCAAAACCTTCGTCCAAAGCTGTCAAAGCCACAGCTAAAACGGCTTCAAAACCTGCCGCAAAGGCTCCTTCCAAGACATCTTCCAAGCCTACTGCCAAACCAGCTGCCAAGGCTCCGGCCAAATCTGCGGCCAAAGCATCTACCAAGCCTGCTGCCAAACCCGCAGCCAAGAAGCCCGCAGCCAAGAAATAGGCAGCTGGCATCCCTGTAATTCAAGTGAAAACAATCAACAAACAATAACAGACAAAATGAAGAAGACAGTAAA
The DNA here is from genome assembly GCA_017522105.1 of Bacteroidales bacterium. Classification (GTDB taxonomy): domain Bacteria; phylum Bacteroidota; class Bacteroidia; order Bacteroidales; family P3; genus Colimorpha. Next base: position 51,104 of record JAFXAA010000024.1, read on the forward strand.
ACTTTTGTGCCTCACAGCCTTAATGGCTTTTGTCGGCGTCAGCGCCCAAGCGCAGTTCCGCCAGTCTATTTTCCTCAATGGTGCCCTCCCAACCGGCCAGTTCGCCTCCAAGGTGAGCACTGACCGCGGCCCCTTAAACGGCACGGTACCCTTGTACCGCGAGGAAGTTGGCAAGGCCGCCACTCCGGGCTTCGGCCTCGGCTACCGCGTCAGCTACCGTTTCGACGTTGGAATGGGCGAGGTGGCTCCCTTCGCGCAAGCCGATTTCTTCTGGAACTTCATGAAGAGTGAGTGGACTGACAAGTACGTGCAGGCCAAGGGCAAAGCCCCCAACTACTTCAACATCCCCATCATGCTTGGTGTCAGCTACCTCTACGACGAGCTCTGGAACGACATCACCCCCTATGCCGAGTTCGGCGTCGGCGGCGACCTCTTTATCATCGGCAGTGAAAAGGTGGTGAACAGCATCGACAACAAGACTTACACCTATGGCTACAAACCCACCATCACCATGTCGTGGATGTTCGGTCTCGGTGCCTATTTTGGCCGCCATGTCAGCGCCGGTATCTACTATTACGGCCTCGGCAAGCATGTCGTTGCCTATTCTGACAAGACTTATAAGAGCTTTAGCGACGCCGAGAAGCTTGTCGTCGACAATGGCACCATCCCCACCCGCACCGTCGGCGAGTTCGCCATCCGCATCGGTTTCCACTTCTGATTGCTTGGCAAAGATAAATAAACAGGCGCGTCCGTCAAGGCGCGCCTGTTTGTTGTTTTATGACAAATTGCTGTCTTTTTAGTCTATCTTGTCAAATCCCAGGTAGGGTCGCAGGCATTCGGGCATCACTATTCCTTCGGGTGTCTGGTTGTTCTCCAGCAATGCAGCCACTATGCGCGGCAGTGCCAGGGCCGACCCGTTCAGCGTGTGGCAGAGCTGCATCTTGCCGTTCTCGTCCTTGAAGCGCAGCTTCATGCGGTTGGCCTGGAAGGTCTCGAAGTTGCTCACCGAGCTCACCTCCAGCCAGCGCTTCTGCGCGGCGCTCCACACCTCGAAGTCAAAGGTCATGGCGCTCGTGAAGCTGATGTCTCCGCCGCAGAGTTTCAATATGTGGTAGGGGAGGCCCAGCTTGTCGAGCAGGCCGCCCACATGCTTCTTCATCTCTTCCAGCATCGCGTAGCTGCGGTCGGGGTGCTCGATGACCACAATCTCCACCTTCGAGAATTCGTGCAGGCGGTTCAGCCCGCGCACGTCCTTGCCGTAGCTGCCGGCCTCGCGGCGGAAGCACTCGCTGTAGCCCACGCGTTTGATGGGCAACTGCTTCGGGTCTACCACTTCGCCGCGGAAGATGTTGGTGATGGGCACCTCGGCCGTGGGGATCATGTAGAACCCGTCCAGCGGCACAGCGTACATCTGTCCCTCCTTGTCTGGCAGCTGACCCGTGCCGAGGCCGGAGGCTTCGTTGACCATCAACGGCGGCTGAATCTCCAAGAAGCCGGCGTCGGCAGCCTCGTTGAGGAAGAAGTTGATCAACGCGCGCTGCAGGCGGGCGCCCTTGCCCTTGTAGAAGGGGAATCCGGCGCCGGTCACCTTGTTGCCGAGCTCGAAGTCTATGATGTCGTACTTGGCGCAGAGATCCCAGTGCGGCAGTGCGTCGGCGGGCAGGTTGGGCTTCGTGCCGTATTCTCCGACAACCACGTTGTCGGCCTCGCTCTTGCCGGCAGGCACACTCGGGTGCGGCGCGTTGGGCAGCGAGATGAGCTTCTCGTTGAGGGTCTTCTCCGTGGCGGCCTGCTCCTCGCCGAGGGCTTTCTCCTCGCCCTTCAGCTCTGCCGTGCGGGCTTTTGCCTTCTCGGCCTCCTCGCGGAGCCCCTGCTTCATAAGCATCCCTATCTCCTTGGCCATGCGGTTCTGCTCCGCCTTCACGGCGTCGGCCTTAACCTGCAGGGCGCGGCGCTGGGCGTCGAGCTCCAGTATCTCGGCGATGCGCTCTTCTACGTTCTGTACATTCTTGATCTTCAGTCGTGAGATTATCTCTTCGGTATGATCTTTGATATATTGCAGCTGTAGCATATCTTTGTTTTTTTTACGTTCTATGTAACGGCGCCGTATCCTGTTTATTATGTGTCACAATATTTTTTTTATCTGCTCCAGCACCGCCTCGTCGGCCGGCAGCCATCGCACCGTGTGTAGTTCGGCAGCTGTGAGCCAGCGTGCTGCGCTGTGTTCCAGCAGTGTTGGTGCGCTCAGCGGCAGGCAGCGGTACAGGTGCATGAGCAGATGAAAATCTGCGTAGTCATATTCCACATCGTCAATATGTTCGCGCACCTCAACCTCCATGTCCAGCTCTTCGAGCAGCTCGCGCCGCAAGGCCTCTTCACGGCTTTCTCCGTGTTCCATCTTGCCGCCGGGAAATTCCCACCACCCGGACCATGGGCCGTAGCCTCGCTGTGTGGCCAGCACCTTGCCGTCGTGCACTATGGCACCCGCCACCACTTCTATTGTCTTCATTTGCAATAATCTTCTTGTGATAAATGAATTATAGGTTATCGGTTCTTTGTTTGTCCTCCGATAACCTATAGCTTTCATTTGTTTCCCTCAGCGGAGAGAGAGGGATTCGAACCCCCGGACCCTCGCAGGTCAACGGTTTTCAAGACCGCCGCAATCGACCGCTCTGCCATCTCTCCGTCCTTTTTGGGTGTGCAAAGGTACCACTTTTTGCCGATATGGCCAAAAATTTTTTGCAATATTTTGTTGTTCAGTGTTTTGGTTGCATGTCGTGTTGCGCCTGTATGGTTGCTTTTCTCTTGCATGGAGTGCCGTGTGTACATGCATTTTGCCATTTGTTTTGGCTGATATGCTAAAGTGTGGAAAATCAGTATGCTATGTAGTGCTGTTTTGGCAAAATCCTTGGTGGCACTGCGTTTGTACGGAGTCCCTACGGAGCCCCTACGGCCCCCCTACGGCCGTTCTTCAGTGGAAGGCCGTAGGGGAATGGTCGGGAATGGGTAGAGATCCCGAAGGGGATACGGCGCGTTGCTTTGTTAATGTGATAATGCGTTAGTTGTTGAATTGCAGGCGGGCTGGCAATTCAACGCTAACGCATTAACGAATTCTTTACTTCAGTGTTCTTTACTTCAGTTTTTTCAGTATTTCGAGGGTCTGGTTCCAGAACATTTCGACGGTCTTGATCTCGATGCGTTCGTCGGGACTGTGCACGCCGCGCAGCGTTGGGCCGTAGCTGATCATGTCCATCTGGGGGTACTTCTCGCCGATGAGGCCGCACTCCAGTCCGGCATGTATGGCGCGCACCACAGGCTCCTTGCCGTACATCTTCTTGTACACCTCGACACCCACCTTCAGCACGCGGCTGTCGGGGTTGGGGGTCCAGCCGGGGTAGCCGTCGCTGTGGTTGACGCGGCATCCGGCGAGGCGGAAGGTGGCCTCGAGTTTGGCTGCTGCGGCCTGCTTGGCGCTCTCCACCGAGCTGCGTTGGCTGGTGGCGATGCGTATGATGCCGTCTACCATCTTGATGGATGCCAGATTGGTGCTCGTTTCGACGAAGTTCTCAATCTCGCGGCTCATGGCGAGCACGCCGTGGGCGCAGGCGTAGACGAGGTTGACGAGGCGCTCCTGGGTGTCGACGTCAATGACCTTCTTGGGCATGTCGGCGTCGCGCAGCTCGAACTCCATGTCGGGCTCGGTGCTGCGGAATTCGAAGACCATGGCTTTGCCCATCTTGGTGACCATGGTTTTGAAGGCGCGCACCTTGTCCTCAGGCACGCAGACGAGGGCTTCGGCCTCGCGGGCGATGGCGTTGCGCAGGTTGCCGCCGTCGATGGTGGCCAGGCGCATGTCGTGGCGGTAGGTGCCCTCCCAGAGGATTCGGTTCAGCAGCTTGTTGGCGTTGGCGCGGCCGCGGTTGATGTCGTCGCCGCTGTGGCCGCCGACGAGGCCGGAAACCTTGACGATGAAGGCCTTGCAACCCTTGGGGGCGGCGACGAGTTTGTAGTCCATCTCGGCGACGGTGTCAATGCCGCCGGCGCAGCCGATGCAGTACTCGCCTTCGTCCTCGTCGTCGAAGTTGAGGAGTACCTCGCTCTTCAGCCAGCTCTTGCTGAGTCCGTTGGCGCCGGTGAGGCCAGTCTCTTCGTCCACGGTGATGAGGGCTTCGAGGGCGGGATGCTGCAGTTTGGGGTCTTCGAGGATGGCGAGGATGGCGGCCACGCCGATGCCGTCGTCGGCGCCGAGGGTGGTGCCGTCGGCGGTGAGCCACTCACCGTCCAGCACGGGCTGTATGGCGTCCTTCATGAAGTTGAACTGCTTGGTGCTGTTCTTCTCGCAGACCATGTCCATGTGGGCCTGCAGTGCCACACAAGGCGATTTCTCGTAGCCCTTGGAGGCGGGTTTGCGGATGAGGACGTTGCCGAGCTTGTCGCTCTTGGTTTCGAGGCCGTGGTCCTTGCCCCACTGCACGAGCCAGGCGGAGATGCGCTCCTCGTGCTTCGAGGGCCGCGGAATCTGCATGATTTCACCAAACCAGTGCCACACGCGCTCCGGCTTGAGGCCTTTGAGAATGTCTTTCTGCTGTTTCATAGATATGATGTTTTATTTGTTTTTCGCGACTGCAAAATTACGCATTTTCACTCACATGGCCAAATAAAATATTGTACCGTGTGGAATAACGGCGCTTAGAAGCCAGTCTTGCATAGGCACTCGTCGAGGGCGGCGGTGATGGCGGCGCGGTCGAGGTGCTGGCCGATGAAGACGAGTTTCTGCATGCGGTCGCCGTAGGTGTCGTCCCAGTCGCGCTGGAGGTCGGGGTTGCGGCGCATGAAGTCGAGTAGCTCGTCGTCGGGCATAGTGGCGTACCATTGGCCGGTGTCGCGCAGGGAGACCTGTTTGCCGGCCTGCTCGAAGAGGTAGCAGGTGTCGGGTTCGGAGAGGAACCAGCAGATGCCTTTGGCGCGGATGACGCCCTCGGGCCAATGGCGGGCGACGAACTCGTCGAAGCGTGAGATGTTCATGGGCTCGCGACGGTAGTAGACGAAGGTGGAGATGCCGTACTCTTCGGCTTCGCCTTCGTCGTGGTGATGATGATGGTGGTGCTCCAATGCGTGATTGTGTGAATGCGTTAATGCGTCAGTGGCTGGCGCGTCATCGTCGTCATCATCGTGGCCGTGGTGGTGTTCGTGTTCTTCCTCTTCATCGTCTTCATCGTCGTGGTGACCTTCGATTTCGTTGATCCAGGTGGCCGATGTCGCCACCTTGTCGAAGTCGAACATGCCGGTGTGAAGGATGTGGTCGAAGTCGATGTCGCAGTAGTCGCAGGGGATGATTTCGGCCTTGGACTGTATGGCGCGGATGATTTCGCGGATGTGGCCGAGCTCGTCGGCGCTGACTTCGGAGGCTTTGTTGAGCAGGATGATGTTGCAGAACTCTATTTGCTGGATGACGAGGTTTTCGATGTCCTCTTCGGCGAGGCCGGGCTTGAGCAGATTCTTGCCGCTGCCGAATTCGTCGCGCATGCGGAGGGCATCGACGACGGTGACAATGCTGTCCACCACCGGCACGCCGTCGCGTACGTACTCGGGCCCCATGGTGGGCATCGAGCAGATGGTCTGCGCGATGGGGGCGGGCTCGCAGATGCCGCTGGCTTCGATGACGATGTAGTCGAATCGGCGCTGCGAAGTGATGTCGCGCAGCTGCTCGACAAGGTCCATCTTGAGCGTGCAGCAGATGCAGCCGTTCTGGAGGGCCACGAGGTTGTCGTCCTTCTGGCCGACGATACCGCCCTTCTCGATGAGGTCGGCGTCGATGTTCACCTCGCCAAGGTCGTTGACGATGACGGCGAAGCGGATGCCGCGGCGGTTGGAGAGGATGCGGTTGAGCAGGGTGGTCTTGCCGCTGCCGAGGTAGCCGGTGAGTAATAAAACGGGTATTGTATTCATGTTATTTGTTATTTATTCTTTGATGTAGCTTTCGGGGCCGAAGATGCGCTTGGCGTAGGGCGTGAGTTCGACGTGCTTGGAGAGCCAGAAGATGGGCAGCACGACGGAGGGGATGCCGCAGGCGTAGGGCTGGATGTGATAGAGGTCGTAGCTGACGGTGATGTTGTTGCGGGCGCTGTCGATGAAGAAGCTGGCGGGCATGGGCATGCGGTCAGCACCTTGGTACTCGTCGAAGAGGCATTCACGGATGTCGCGGTTGGCGTCGAGGTCGAAGATGGCGCGGGCGATGGCCTCGCAGAGCAGGTTGGTGTCGCTGACGAGGTCGGTGAGGCGGACGACGTTGCCGCTCTCGAGGTCGACGGTGAGCGTGTGCGACGAGTAGAGGCCGTGTGCGGCGCCGGCGCCGAAGGTTTCGATGCCGACATGGAAGGTTGCCAGCGCGCTGTCGTGTGTGGCTGTGCTGCGGACGGCCATGTAGCTGTACTCGCTGCTTTCGTCGAGGGTGTCGACGGTTTTGACGTGCGGCGCCTCGCCGTCATCGGTGTAGATGTAAGGTTTGGCGAGCCATTGGCGTGCGGCCTTGTCGGCATTGGTGGAGGTGCTGTCGTCGAAGCAGAGCTTCATCAGCTCTCGTTCGGCGTCGGCGGAGAGGAACCCTTTGGCGGGCCATTCCACTTCGAGGACTTTTTTCAGGCCGAGGGTGTCGCCCCAGGGCCCCATCTGCTCGTCATAGCTCAGCAGGTAGCACTGTGTGGCGCTGATGGTGCGGGTGGTGAATTCTTGGTCTCGGTTGCACCCGGCCAAGAACAGGGCCGCGAGTGCGAAGGTGATTGTGAGTTTTTTCATAATAATGTAGTTAAATAAATAAAGTTTAGAGTTTCGTAATTAATGTCTTTTGGGCTTTGGGTCTGGCAGCTCGGCGCAGGTGGCGCGCACCAGCGACGAGAGGTAGTCGCGGTCGTCGACGTCCTCGATGTAGAAGTGTGGCTTGGCGCCGGGGTACGGCGGGCGCATGTCTTCGGCGCGGAGCAGGCGGCGCCCCGCATCGGTGGGTTTGAGGTAGAGCCCGTTGTCGCAGATGAGGCCGAAGGGTTTGCTGCCACAATAGACGCAGTAGTCGCCGAACATCTTTCGGGCTGTAATCTCGCCAGCTCCGCCGCATTGGTCGACGATGTATTGCACAAAGTCTGGGTTGCTTGCCATTATTGTTGCGGTATTTGTTCTCTGATGAGCGCTTGGGCTATGTCTGGCGTGTCAGTGGCCGGTTGCCAGTGGCTGAGCATCTCGCAGACCACCGCGCCGGTGTCGTTGGTGATGGTGTGTAGCAGGCTGTCCGGCTCGCCGTCGATGCGGCAGGTCTGGCAGAGCAAGCGGTCGTCGAGGTGCGACTCGCGCAGCCAGTGGACACTCATATGCGCCAGTCGCTGGCTGTGCAGCAATTCGTCGGGCACCGCCAGCAGCGCAATGTCGATATAGCTGCGGTTGCCCATGTGGCCGTTGAAGTCGACGTCAAGCCGCGAAACCTGATGCTCCATCTGCACCAGCGGTGTAGTGGCCTTTGGGAAGCGCTGTTTTTTGTGACCCGGTGTCATCAGTTCGGGCAGCACGGCGAAGCGGCTCTGCAGGAAGTCGGTCGGCTCCAGCCGGTGTGTCTCGGTGTTGAGAATGTTCATTTGGAATGTCCCCGAGGCAACCATCCGCTCGTCGTCGGCTCGCAGGATGCGGAAGTCGGTGTAGATGCGGAGCGACGTCAGCTCGCTGACCCACAGCTCCACCACTATGTCCTCCGACCAGAACGCGGGTGTGGGGAGGATGTCGGAGGTATACTCGGTGATGACCCACATGCGGTGGTCTTTGACCACGTCGAAGGCTGCCACGCGGCAGAGGGTCATCATGCGGGCGAAGCAGTCCTGCGCATACATCAGCATCGCGTTGGGTGTCAGGGTGTACTGCGCCGTCATGTCCGATGCCGTGATAGTGTATCTGTGTCTGTATCTCTCTATCATTTGTTCTATTATTTTTCACGCACACGCTTGCCGCTCATGTGTTCGATGTGCATTTCGAGCACATAGGCGCGCGGGGCGTTTTTCTGCATATCGTCTTCGATGTCGTAGCCCTGCGGGAAGTATTTGGCACCCAGACGCCGCAGAAGGGCGTCGGTGCGCTGCGGGTCGTCCACGATGCCGATGCGTCCGAAGCAGATGACGCTCTCGAAGTGGTACCACCAGCTGTCGGGCTCTTTCACGCCTTCGCTGAGCACGCAGAACGAGGCTTTGTCGCAACGGCGTATTGCGTCGAGCTTGTGGCCCTCGCGGGCGCAGTGAAAATAGAGGCAGCCGTCGGCGTGGATGAAGTCGAGCGGCACGGTGTAGGGGTAGCCGCCGTCGCCCAGCACGGCGAGTATGCCGCGGGGCGCTTGCTCGAGCAGGGCCGCACACTCTTCGTCGCTCATCTGCTGCTTGAAGCGCCGCACGGGACGGAACGTGGTATGCTCCTCGGCTATACAGGCATATTTTTCAAGTGTACGATGACGTTCCAGGAGGTTCCAGATGGCATCCTCGCTGAGCACGCCTCGCTTGAGGTCCTGTGGCAGGCGTCCGGCCTCGTCGTCGGCGCGGTCGGCGTGCCATTCGGGACTGCCGAGGTATGTGTCCAGCTCCGCAAGGTCGTCCTGCACGGCGGCGTATTGTCCGAGGGCAACTTCCAAGGCTTCGACAGCCGCCGACGCGCGGTTGAGCCGTTGCTCCATTTCGGTTATTCTGTTGGTATCCATATCTGTTCTTATTTTTCGGGGGAGATAGGGGAAGTTAAGTGGAGGCAAAGGAGATAGAGGACGAATGTATACTGTATTTTACCTTCCTTTATCTTCCTTTATCTCCTTTTATCTCCCTTTATCTCCTATTTCCCCTTTCATGTATTCACGTGCGTAGGCCACATAGTGGGCGGCGTTGTCGGTGGGCGTGGCTGGCTTAAGGTAGCGCGCCGGCACGCCGCCCCATATCTCGCAGGGCGGTATCTTGGTGCCTTGCAGCACGAGCGCCCCTGCTGCCACGATGGCCCCTTCGCCCACTTCGCAGCCGTCAAGCAGCGTGGCCCCCATGCCTATGAGTGCGCGGTCGCGGATGGTGCAGGCGTGGACAGTCACGTTGTGGCCTATCGTCACATCGCTGCCTATATGGGTGGGACCCGTGTCGTGGGTCACATGCACGCAGCTGCCGTCCTGTATGTTGGTGCGGTCGCCGATGGTAATGGGCGCCACATCGCCCCGCACCACGGCGTTGAACCACACCGAGCATTCGTCGCCCAGTGTCACATCGCCCACCAAAGTGGCGTTCTCGCTGAAGTAGCAGTCCCGTCCCCAGCGGGGTGTAAGCCCTTTGTATGTTTTTATCAGTGCCATAGTCTGTGTTCTATTTAGCATGCCACTTCGTCCAGTTTTCCGGTCTCGCTGTCGATGATAAAACCGCGGACGGTGACGTCGCGAGGCACCAACGGGTGGTTGCGTATGGTGTCTACCGTGCGGCGCACGCTCTCCTCGGTGTCGCGGAACCCTTCGAGCCAGTGGTCGAGGTCTATGCCGCAGCGGCGTATGGTGTCGAGCTTCTGGTCTGTGACACCGCGCGCAAGCATCGCCTCGTGGAAGTGGTCGTAGCTCATGTGGCAGGCGCCGCAGTGTGAATGCGCCACCACCATGATGCTGTCCACCCCAAGCTCGTATATGGCCACCACCAGGCTGCGGATGGCCGAGTCAAATGGGGTGATGACGAGCCCGCCTGCGTTCTTGATGATTTTGGCGTCGCCGTTGCGTAGCCCCAGCGCGGCGGGCAGCAGCTCCGTCAGACGCGTGTCCATGCACGAAAGCACCGCCAGCTTCTTGTCGGGATATTTGTCGGTCTTGTACCGTTCGTAGCCCTTCTCGGCCACAAATCGCCGGTTGTATTCCAGTATTTGGTCTATCATTGGAGGTTAAGGGTTTGTTTGAGTTTTGTCTGAACCAGGCCTCTCTCTGCTTCGAGGGTCACAACCCCTTCACGAAGCTCCAGCTGCCCATCTTGTGGCCGCGGCAGTCGAGCTTTTGGTAGTCGGCTACCTGGAAACCCAAATGCCGGTAGAACTGCACGTTGCTCTCACTGTTGGTGAAGAAACAGAGGCGGGTGCCGCCACGCTGACGGACGTAGGGTATGACGCAATCCATCAGCATCTCGCGGCCGTAGCCTTTTCCCTGCTGGTCTGTGCTGACGGTCAGCGAACTGAGGTACCACGTGGTGCCGCCCAGCAGCGAGTGACAATAGCTGCCGGCCCGCTCGTCCATCGCCAGCCATTTTTTGACCACATCCTGATTAGGCAACCGCAGCACTCGACCCCAGCCGTGCAGTAGATACTGCAGGTCCGAGGGCTTCTTCCACTCCGGCGGAAAGAGGTCGGCCACTGCCACAGGCTTCCCCTCGCTCTGCCCGACGAGGAAGTGCGCCCTGCGCCGCGTGGTGCGGTACTCGCTGCGGATCATCGCCCGCATGAAGGCCAGCCGCTCCTCGCGGTTGGGGTAGAAGTGGGTGAAATACTCGTAGTCGGCAAAGGCCTGCACCGACAGTTCGGCACACGCCTCAATGTCGCTGCCCTTCATCGTGGTCACGCTTAGTCTGTTCATATCACTAACCATTAAAAAGGGCGTCCCTATGTCGGAAGCGCCCTTTTGTCGTCAGGTGGCAATCTGTTACTTGAAGTACTCTACGCCGCTCTCGAATATCTGCTGGTCGTCGTTGCCGTAGATGTTCATGGCCGAGCCCTTGCTGCGGCGCTCCGAGTGGCCCATCTTGCCGAAGACGCGTCCGTCGGGGCTGGTGATGCCCTCGATGGCCATGTAGGAGCCGTTCATGTTGTACTCCTCGTCCATCGTCGGGTTGCCATGCAGGTCCACATACTGCGTTGCCACCTGCCCGTTCTTGAAGAGACGGTCTATCCACTCCTGCGGAGCCACAAAGCGTCCCTCGCCGTGCGAGATGGGGATAACATAGGTCTTGCCAAGTTCAGCACGCCGCAGCCATGGGCTGAGATTGCTGCTGACGCGTGTGTAGGCCATCTTGCTCTGGTGGCGTCCGATGGTGTTGAAGGTCAGCGTAGGCGCATCTTCGGCCTGCGGACGTATCTCGCCGTAGGGCACGAGACCGAGTTTCACCAGTGCCTGGAATCCGTTGCAGATGCCCAGCATCAGGCCGTCGCGCTTGGTGAGCAACTCCATCACCGCGTCGGCAATCCATGGGTTGCGGAACACGCTCGTGATGAACTTCGCGCTGCCCTCTGGCTCGTCGCCTGCGCTGAAGCCGCCGGGAATCATGATAATCTGGCTGCGCTTGATCGCCTCGACGTATGCATCCACGCTCTCGCGTATCTGCTGCCCGTTCTGGTTGCGGAAGACGATAATTTCGCTCTCGGCACCGGCGCGGTTGAAGGCGCGGGCGCTGTCGTACTCGCAGTTGGTGCCCGGGAAGGCTGGAATGAAGACGTGGGGCTTGGCAGAATTAATGTGTGAATGTGTTAGTGGAGCGGAAGCCTTGAAGAGCGGCGTCTCCACTTTCGTCTTTCCACTTTCCGCTTGCTGGTTGCTGCGGGTCGGGAAGACACCTTCGAGAGTTTTCTGCCAGGCGGCGAGGGCCTCGTCGATGGTGACCTTTTCGCCGTTCACCTCGAACACACCCTTGTCCGTAACCTCGCCAATCTCCTTGCAGCGGAAGGGCAGACCCTCCACCGACGGCACCTCGACCACAATCCAGCCGTAATGTTTGGCCGTCAGTTCTTCGTTGTTCACGCCGCTCAGTTTCACACCCAGCTTGTTGCCGAAGGCTATCTTGCTGACCGCCTCTATAATGCCGCCAAAGCCCATTACATAGGCACCGCACACCTTGCCTGCCTCAATTCCCTTACGCAGGGCGGCGTATTGGGCGAGGGCGTCGCCGTAGTCCGGCATGTCGTATTCTTTCTGCTTGATGTCGAGCAGCACCAGCTTGTTGCCCGCCTTCTTCAGCTCGGGCGTCACCACATGCTGCAAGTCGCTCATGCCGACGGCAAACGAGCACAGCGTCGGCGGCACGTCGATGTCGTTGAAGGTGCCGCTCATCGAGTCCTTGCCTCCGATGGCGGGCAGCTTCAAACCCATCTGGGCGTTGTAGGCACCCAGCAGGGCCGCGAAAGGCTCGCCCCAGCGGTACGGGTCGTTGCCCAGCTTCTTGAAATATTCCTGGAAGGTCAGGCGCACCTTGCTGGCATCGCCGCCCGCAGCCGCTATCTTGGCCACCGACGACAGCACGGCGTATGCGGCGCCGTGGAACGGACTCCAGCTCATCTGGTATGGATCCATGCCGTAGGCCATAATGCTGACAGTGTCGCATTTGCCATCGAGCAAGGGCAGCTTGCCAATCATGCTCTGTGTGGGTGTCAGCTGGTAGCGTCCGCCGAAGGGCATCACCACGCTGCCCGCACCTATCGAACTGTCGAACATCTCCACCAGCCCCTTCTGCGAACACACATTCAGGTCGGCGAGGGTGCGGAGCCAAAGCTCTTTAGTGTTCAGTGTGCAGTGTTCAGTGTGCAGTGAGGTGGCCCCGTTTGCGTCAGCCAACTGACCACTGGCCACTGACCACTGACCACTCTCCTCCGGCATCGTCACCGAGACGGTGGTCTCCTGGTGCGCACCGTTGGTGTCTATAAAGCGGCGGCTGAGGTTAACCACCTCTTTGCCGCGCCAGCTGATCACCATGCGCGGCTCCTCGGTTACCGTGGCCACCACCGTGGCCTCCAGGTTCTCCTCGTCGGCATAGCGCAGCATCTGGTCCACATCCTTCGGGTCTACCACCACGGCCATTCTCTCCTGGCTCTCGCTGATAGCCAGCTCCGTGCCGTCCAGGCCCGCATATTTCTTCGGCACCTTGTCCAGGTTGATCCTCAATCCGTCGGCCAGCTCGCCGATGGCCACACTCACGCCGCCGGCGCCGAAGTCGTTGCACTTCTTGATTAACGACGATACCTCCTCGCGGCGGAACAGCCTCTGTATCTTGCGTTCCGTGGGGGCGTTGCCCTTCTGCACCTCGGCGCCGCAGGTGGTCAGCGACTTGGTCGTGTGGCTCTTCGAGGCTCCCGTAGCACCGCCGATGCCGTCGCGGCCCGTGCGTCCACCCAGCAGGATGATGACGTCGCCCGGGTCGCTCGTCAGGCGCTTCACTGCACGACGCGGAGCGGCGGCGATGACGGCGCCGATCTCCATGCGTTTGGCCACATAGTTCGGGTGGTAAACTTCGTTCACCAAGCCCGTGGCCAGACCGATCTGGTTGCCGTAGCTGCTGTAGCCGTGGGCCGCCGTGGTCACAATCTTGCGCTGCGGCAGCTTGCCGGGCAGTGTCTCGCCCAGAGGTTTCGTCGGGTCGGCGGCTCCGGTGACGCGCATGGCCTGGTAGACGTATGTGCGGCCGCTCAATGGGTCGCGTATGCAGCCGCCAAGGCATGTCGCCGCTCCGCCAAAGGGCTCAATCTCCGTCGGGTGGTTGTGCGTCTCGTTCTTGAAGTTGATGAGCCATTCCTCCTCCTTGCCGTCGATCACCACCGGCACCACGATGGAGCAGGCGTTGATCTCGTCGCTCGGCTCCTGGTCGTCCAGCAGCCCCATCTTCTTGATGCGCTTGGCCGCCAGCGTGCCGATATCCATCAGGCACACATACTTGTCTGTGCGGCCGACATATTGCTCCTTGTGGTCTTCCAGGTACTGCCGGAACGCGCCCTCTATCAGCGGACGGTAGTAGCCGTCGTCGAACTTCACATCCTTCAGCTCAGTGGCAAAGGTCGTGTGGCGGCAGTGGTCGCTCCAGTAGGTGTCCAGCACGCGTATCTCCGTCATCGTCGGATTGCGCTTTTCCTCGTCGTGGAAGTAGCGCTGTATGTGCTTGAAGTCGGCGAAGGTCATCGCCAACCCCAGTGAGTCGTAGAGCTCCTTCAGCTGCGGCTCGGCCATGTCCTTGAAGCCGTCGAAGACGATGACGTCGGCAGGCTCGTCGAAGCGGTCCTCCAGCGTCTCGGGCTTCGGCCCGTCGGCCCGTCGGCTGTCCACAGGATTCACGCAGTGCTTCACCACCGCTTCCTGCCACTCGCTTTCCACTTTCCACTTTCCGCTTTTCACTCCCGAAATGACATACGTCGTCGCGCTCTTGATAATCGGGTGCTCCGCGTCGTTCAGAAGGCAGACGCACTGCTCGGCGCTGTCGGCGCGCTGGTCGAACTGGCCGGGCAGGTACTCCACCGTGAAGCAGAAATCACCCTCCTTGTAGGGAAACTCCTCCTCGTAGATGTCGTCCACCGGCGGCTCGCTGAACACAGTGCCCTTAGCTTTGGCAAAGGTGTCGTCGCTCACATTCTCAATGTCGTAGCGTATAAGCACACGCACATCTTCGGCTTCTATGCCGAGGTATTGGCTCATTTCTTCCTTGAGCTCCATTGCGCGCACAGCGTATGGAGTCTTCTTCTCTACGTAGATTCTTCTAACCATATTTTTCTTTTTTCTGATTTTTATGAATTAAGGGGAGTGTCGTCCACTTCGATGAAATGGTCAGGGTGTTTGGCCATAGAGGCGTGGAAATAACTGCGCACCTTGCGCAGGTCGGCCTCATAGTCATCGGTGGTGTAGATGGCCTTTTCAAGCCATATTCTTTTCTTGCTGAAATCTATGCAGGCCGGCACCAATGGCACATTGGCCTGGCGTGCAATCTCCCAAAAGCCTCGTTTCCATCGGCGGACAGGCTTGCGAGTGGCCTCCGGGGTAATGGCTATGGTGAACGTACCGCCTTTGGCGAACTCCCTGACGGCAGCTTCAATCATACCGTTGTGGCGGTTGCCACGGTCTATGGGTATGCATCCGTTGCGCAGCATGGCATTTTTCACCGGCCAGCGGAAAAACTCCTTCTTTATGAAGATATGCCCGTTCACGTTGAGGCTCCACAGGTAGGCCGCGCCGATGGTGAAATCGGCTATGGCGGTATGTGGGGCCACCACGAACACGCAGCGTTTTATCTCGGGGCGTGAGCCTTGTTCGGGCAGGTCAAACTTCCACCCTAATAGTCTTACTATTGCAATCCAAATACGTCTCATTTCGGACTGCAAAGATACGAATATTATTACAATTACGCGAAGAGATTTTTCAACAAAGGAATAACAGGTGCACTTCCTCCTGTTATGTCACTGTCTGCCTGAATGTTTCTTGTTGCAGGTGCAGTGGGCGCAGCGTCCCGTTTTGGGATCGGCATTGGCACAGGGGCGCCGGAATTCTTTTTCTTTATGAAACAACATTTTGATACCGAGACCTGCCATCATGAGTGCGACTATGGCCACGGCTATAGCGAGTACTATTAGAATGTTTTTCATCATTTTCCAAAAAGAAAGAGCGCTGTTGTTTCCAGCGCCCTTTTTTGCTCCCCCTGAAGGACTTGAACCTTCGACCCCCTGATTAACAGTCAGGTGCTCTAACCAACTGAGCTAAGGAGGAATGTTGGTGTGCGACTCCGTCGCAAACCGCTTTCCATCGGAATCTCTTTCTCGAAAGCGGGTGCAAAGATACAACCTTTTTCTCAACTGGCAAAATATTTTTTTCAAAATATTCTGTCTTGTTGTCTTAACGCTTTGGTATATCGGTTGATATGTGCTTAAGATTTTCTATGAGGTCAGATGCGATGAGGCTTGATTCCGACTGTTTTTCTATGGCCATGTCGCCCATTTTGCCATGAATTTCCACTGCTTTGCATACGATGTCGTATATAGAAGCGTGTAATTTGTTGGAACACAGCATCCCGAGTATTATCCCTGTGAGTACGTCGCCGCTGCCCGCCGTTGCCATGCCTGCATTGCCGGTGTTGTTTGTATATACCTTGCCGTCAGGCGAATATATACGAGTGTTGTGCTTTTTTTTCACTATGTATATGTGGTATGTCGCAGCCATGGAAGCAGGGTCGCTGTCGCCGAAGAGTCTGGTGTATTCACCTGCATGTGGAGTGATGATCGCTCCGTGGGTCAGGGGAAGCCATTCTTTGTGTAGGGAGAGTATGTTAAGAGCATCGGCGTCAAGTATCAGTGGTACGGTGTTAGGGAGCTGTAGGAGAAGCCTGTGCAAAGCTTCTGCGGTAGTAGTGTCGGTGCCTAATCCTGGCCCGACGGCGAAGGCCGAATAGCGTTCGAGGTGCGCGGGTGGTGCCGAGAAGAGGGTGGGGGAGGGATCGATGCTTGTCATTGCTTCGGGAAGTGCCGTTTGCATGGGGGCGACACATTGCGAGGGCAGGTGTACCGTCACCAGGCCGCAGCCGCTGCGCAGGGCCGCCCGTGCCGCCAGTATGGCGCAGCCCATGCGGCCATAGGCCCCGGAAATCAGCAGCCCGTGGCCATAGTCGTGTTTGGTGGTGTTTGGGTTTCGCATGTTCCGTATAACGCCGAAAATCGCCGCTTATTGTGTCGCGGCTTCCTCACGCAGCATGTGTCCTCAGCTCCTCTGTGTCCTTTTCCGTCGCCACACCCTCATCACAATCACATCACACCCACATCACACCCACATCACAGTTTTGTGATGCAGATGCAAGCAGGACGTGTGTCAGATATGCTGTGGTTACGGGTGAACTACGGTTGAAACGGGGCGCGCCACAAAGGCCGGCTGGGGGTGGATGTGCCTCCAACGGATGCTTTGGGCAAAAAAAGGAGCCTCCGTAGCGTTCTGAGGTGCTGCGGAGGCTCTGCTTTATTCAAACCACATAAAGTGGCCTGGCATCGTTTATTCGGCGCTGCCTGCTGTCGGGTCTTCCGGGCGCAGGGTGACGACGACGTAGTTGTTCAGGTTGATGTACTTGGCAGCGAGGGCCTGGATGTCCTTGGTGGTGACGCTCTTCACCATCTCGGCGTAGTCGGTCACGTTGTGGTCGCGGCTCTCGTTGTACATGTAGCTGCCCTGGATCTGGCCCATCCAGTAGCCGTTGTTCTGGATGCTCTTGTCGTGCTGCACAATCATCTGCTCCTGAACTTTGCCGAGGGTCTTCTGGTCGCAACCCTTCTTCATGTATTGTTTGAGGATGTTGATGCAGTCCTTCTCAATCTTCTTGGCCTTCTCGGGGTCGCAGCCGATGTAGAACTGCCAGCTGACGTTGCCTTTGCCGACGGTGGAGATGCTGGCGTTGACGCCGGCGCTCGGGCTGTAGGCGTCGCCGTTCTTCTCGCGGATAATCTCGGTGACGGTGATGCTCAGGGCATCGCCGAACTCCTGGATGGCCATGCGGGTCTGCGGGTCAAGCTCTTCGTTTTCAACATCCATCTGGCCGCTGATGATAAGCATGCCCTGGCGCTCGATACCCTTGACGGCCTCGGCGTGCTGGATGCCCTTGGCGAACTTCGGGCTGCGGTCGATGGCATAGTCTTTCGTGACAGCCTGTATGGTGGGCAGGTGGTTCAGGTACTTGGCTATCATGGCGATGTTGCTGTCGCTCACGTTGCCCACGAAGAAGAATATCTGGTTGTTGGCAAAGGCGAAACGCTCTTTGTAGATCTCATACATACGGTCCAGGTTGAGGCTGCGCACCTTCTCTTCGGTGGGGATGAGCACCTGGCGTTTGTCGTTGGGGTAAGCGGTTTTGTAGTAGGTCTCCAGGAATGCCACCTGGGGGTTCTCGCGGACGAACTTAATCTGCTGTATGGTGTTTTCAATCTCGCGCTCGTAGGCCTCTTGGTCTTTGCGGGGAGCGGTGTAGTAGAGGTTGATGAGTTGCAGGGTGGTCTCCAGGTCCTTGGGCGAGCAGTTGCCGCTGAAGCCCTGGGTCTCGCCGCCGATGTAGGGGCTGATGCTGAGGTTCATGCCTTTGAGCTTCTTGCTGAGCTGGGTGGCGCTGAAGTCGGCTATGCCGCCGGCGTCGATGAAGCCGTCGGCGTTCTGGGCCTGATAGCTGTCGGCATCGCCATAGAGTGACGTGCCGCCGAAGGAGTACGAGTTAATCTGTATCTCATCGGCCTTGAGTTCGGTCTTCTTCACAACGAAGCGCACGCCGTTGGGGCAGGTGTATTCGGTGTAGCCGAGGGTGCTGTTGCTGGCGGTCTGGATGGGGGTCACGTCAGCCACCTCCTCGTTGAAGAGGGGTTCGTCCTTGAAGTTGTCGACCCACGGCTCGGTGGTGACCTTCTTGCTGTTCTTGATAATGTCGATGGCCTCTTTCTCGGTGGGCACCTTGAAGCCGTCCTTTTCGGGAGCGGTGAGGTAGAAGATAAGGTTCTCGTCGGTGATCCAGGTCTTCACCATGGCGTTGCACTCTTCGAGGGTGATTTCGGGCATGAATTCTTTGGCGTATTTCCATTCCTGGCGGATGCCGGGGCAGGGGCTGTTCTCAAGGTAGTGGTCGGTGTACTCGTCGGCCAGGCTGTTGGTCTGGGTTTTGTTCTCCTCCTTGGCCAGTTTGGTGTAGGTGCTCAGGAGGTCTTCCTTCTGGCGGTCGAGTTCGGCCTGCAGGAAGCCGTGCTCGTCCACCTGCTTCATGAGCTTCAGGAGCAGCTCGGCGGTCTCGTTGATGCGGCCCTCCTTGGGGGCTGCGCTGAGGGCGAAGACGTCAATCTCGCGGCCGAGGAAGCCGCTGTAGCCGCCGCCGGCATACATCATGGGTGCCGTGGGCTTCTCGCAGATCTCGCTGAAGCGTTCGTTGATCATCATGCTGATGAGGTTGCGCACAAGCATCTGGCGGTAGGCGCCGATGGTGCCGTTGGGGGTCTTCTGGTGCTTCCAGTAGAGGGCGAGGCTGGTGCTTGTGGCTTCCTTGTCCTGCGCGATGCAGATGAGGGGCTCCACGTTGTTGGGGATGGCATAGCTCTCACGCGGCAGCTTCTTGGTGCCGAGGAACTTGTGGCTGCTGAAGACGTCCTTCACCTTCTGCTCCATGGCGGGGGCACCCTTCTTGCCGGCATACTCGAAGGCGTCCATGTCGCCAACGATGATGATGGCCTGCAGGTCAGGACGGTACCAGTCGTTGAAGAAGTCCACGATGCTCTGGCGCTTGAAGTTCATGATGACCTCCTCCTTGCCGATGGGCAGGCGCTCGGCGTAGCGGGAGCCTTTGAGCATGATGGGCCATGTCTTCTGGCGGAGACGGTCGCCGTGGCCAACGCCACCGCGCCACTCCTCGTGGATGACGCCGCGTTCTTCCTCAATCTCTTTCTCGTCGAAGAGCACGTTGCCGGCCCAGCCGTCAAGAATCTCTATGCCCATCTTCACCATCTCGGGGTCGTTGGAGGGCATGTTGACGTAGTAGACAGTCTGGTCGAAGCTGGTGTAGGCGTTGATGTCGCGGCCAAACTCCACACCGTGCTGCTGCAGCTTGTCAATCATCTCGTTGTGGGGGTAGCCCTTGATGCCGTTGAAGGCCATGTGCTCGCAGAAGTGGGCGAGGCCCTGCTGGTCGTCGCGCTCCATGATGGAACCGGCGTTGGTGGCCAGACGGAACTGGATCATGTTCTCCGGCTTCTTGTTGTTGCGGATGTAATAGGTGAATCCGTTGTCGAGCTTGCCGTAGCGGATCTTCTTGTCGAGCGGCACCTGGGCTGTCAGGTCGCTCTTCTTTTCCTTCTTCTCCCCGCCGGGAAGCTGGGCGAAGGCCACGCTGCCGAGCAGTACAGCCAGCAGCAGGAATAATGTGCTTTTCTTCATTTGTTGATTGTTTTTGTGGTTAATATTATTGTTTATTGTTCATTGTATCGTTGTTGCCGTCTTTGCGGAATTCCAGCAGGTCGGCCGGCTGGCAGTCAAGCACCTCGCAGAGGCGTTCCAGCGTGCTGAAGCGCACAGCGCGCGCCTTGCCGGTCTTGAATATCGACAGGTTGGCCGGCGTGATGTCCACCCTCTCCGCCAGCTCGCCCAGCGATATCTTCCGCTTGGCCATCATCATATCAAGGTTGACTACAATCATTCTCTTAAAACTCAAAACTCATGACTCATATCGTCAGTTCCTGTTCCTCCTGTATCTCGCGGCCTATCTTGAAGATTTCGGCCAGGAATATTATCGTCAGCCCGAAGAGTATGCGTGTGACGTGCACCTCGGCCACTGCCGACGGCACCCACTGGCTGTCCTTCAGCAGGTCCAGCGCCAGCGTGCGCTCCAGGTAGGTGCTGATGTCCATGCCCAGCGACACGGCTATCATCAGCGCCCCGGCCCATGTGAGCCATGTGATGTTCCTGCGGGGGAACACTTTTCCGCGGCGCACATATATATAGAATGACACGAGGGCCATCACCACGAGCACCGTCATTGCCAGTGCAGCCAGCACGCAGAAGAGCTGCAGCCACTGGCACCACATTGCTTTGCCGGAGGCCAGCGCCCCCTGGCTGGCGGCCGTGACGCCCACGTCGAAGCGGCTCACCTTGGCCTTGGCGTCAAGGCCCTCGGGCAGCCCCTCCACATCGAAGTCATGCCGGTACAATTCCGGCGAACTCTGCAGGTCGGTGATGATAATCCCGTAGTCGCCGCGGTTCTCCATGAGTTTGGCCAGCTCCAGAGGCTCTGAGGTGGTGAATACATTGAGGAAAAACAGCAAAATACAGGCTCCTATCACCCCGATGAATACGGCGTATAGTGTTCGTATCCTTGTTATTGCACCTCTTTTCGACATGTTTCTTGTCTGTTGTTACCGAGGGCAAAGATACAACTTTTTTCTTATATGCAAGAATAATTTTGCGAAAAACGAAAAAAAAATATCGTTTTTCGGTAAATAATTAATGCTAAACAGAAATGTGGCCGTGTGTCAGCAGTCGTATTTCTCCAAGGCTTGGCGCAGCTCCACGGGGCTGATGTCGTGGTGTATCTGGCCGCCGAGGGCGTAGCTGATGGCGCCGGTCTCCTCGCTGACGATGACGCTCAGCACGTCGAGCTGTTCGGTGACGCCTATGGCGCTGCGGTGGCGCAGGCCGAGGTTGGGGTCAATGTCGAGGCGCGAGGTCACGGGCAGGATGCAGCGTGCCGCCAGCAGGTGGTTGCCGTGGGCTATGACGGCGCCGTCGTGCAGGGGCGAGTTCTTGAAGAACAGGGCCTCGATCAGGGCGCTGGAGGCCAGGGCGTCGATGCGCTCGCCGGTGTTGATGAGCTCGTCCACGGAGTTCTGCCGCTTGAAGACTATCAGGGCGCCTGTCTTGCTCTGTGACATGTGCATGCAGGCGTTGATGTAGGCTTCGTAGTTTACGCCTTTCTGGCTCTGCATGTTGCGGCGCCAGAAGCGCAGCCGCTTCCACAGGCTTTCGTCGAGCTGGGTCTTGGTGCCGAGGAAGAGGAGGAACTTGCGTATCTCGGGCTGGAAGATGACCACGAGGGCTATGAGGCCCACGCTGGCCACGCCGCCGAGGATGGCGCCGAGGAGGCGCATGCCCAAAGCGTCGGCCACGCGCCAGGCCAGCAGCAGGATGAGCAGTGCCCAGAAGATGAGCATTACGTTGGTGCCGCGAGCCATGCGGTAGATGTAGTATACCAGCGCCGCCACGAGGGCAATGTCGAGGATGTCTACCAGGCGCAGGGTGGGGAGTCCGAGGATTGCTTCTGTTATCATTTGCTGTTGCGGTATAATAGGTTTATTGTCTGTACGGCGGGCTGCACGTCGTGCACGCGGAGCACTGCTGCGCCGCGGTCGAGGGCCAGCGCGTCGAGGGCCACGGTGCCGTGCAGCGCGTGGTCGGGCGTGGTGCCGAGGGTGGTGTATATCATCCGTTTGCGGCTGAGGCCAACGAGGACGGGCTCGCGGAAGAGCGTCGTCAGCTCGTCGAGGCGGTCGAGGAGTGCGAAGTTCTGCTCCGTGTCCTTGGCGAAGCCGAACCCGGGGTCGAGCCACACATCCTTGACGCCCATCCTGTAGAGTGTGTCGAGGCGTTCGGAGAAGAACCGCACCACGGCGTCCACAGGGTCTCCGTCGGCCATGCGCTTGGTGCCGGCCAGGTGCTCCTTGCCGCCGTGCATCAGTATGTAGGGCACCTGCAGCTCGGCCACGGTGGCGAACATCTCCTTGTCGGTATCGCCTCCGCCTATGTCGTTCACCATGTCGGCCCCTGCCTCTACGGCTTTGCGTGCCGGCAGGGCGAAGCATGTGTCGGCCGAGATGAGCGCCTCCGGCAGGGCCTCGCGCACCGCCTTCACGGCCATGGCCAGCATGGAGGCCTCTTCCTCCGGTGGTGGCAGTTTGGCCCCGGGGCGGCTCGATGCGGCTCCTATGTCTATGATGTCGGCCCCCTGTGTCACGATCTCCTGTGCGCGGCGCACGATGGATGCAGGCTCCATGTAGCGTCCGCCGTCGTAGAAAGAGTCCGGCGTCACGTTGAGAATGCCCGCCACCGACGGCCTGTCGAACTCGTGCAGGCGGCCGCGGCTGACGATGCTGAATGGCAGATGGGGTTTTGTCTTCATTTCCTTCTCAAAACGTTCGGCAGCGTTGTTTATTGTGCCGTCGCCCTAATTATTTTCTCGTCAGCCTTTCTGTCCGGGCCATGAAGCAGGTGCGTGAGCCGGGCTCCTATTCAATAACCACCACCTTGCTGTGGTATTTCTCCGATGGTGTGTCTATCTCTATGATGTAGAGTCCCGGGGCGAGGGCCGACATGTCGGCGCCGTTGGTGTGGAGGGGCAGCTGGGTCCTGATGCCTGTGGCGGAGATGGCGCACGCCGAGCGGACGGAGCCTGCCGGCAGGTCGAAGAAGAGGCGGTCGCGTGCCGGGTTGGGGTGCACGGCGATGCTGCTGTGTCCGTCGGCCACGGTGATGCCGTGCACGGGCCGCACGTAGGGGTGCATGAACGCCGTGTCCACATACTTGGCGATGCAGTTGGTCGGGCCGTATGCGGGGAAGTCGATGTCGCCGAAACGCGCGCTTCCTTTAAGCAGGTTGCAGAAGTATACCACGCTGTCGTTCAAAACTATTGGTAGTGCCGATCCCGGGCTTGCCGGCAGTGTGGCTATAATGCCGTAGTCCTGGCCATCGATAAGGTTGCCTGCGTAATCGAATACAAGGAACCCTATTCCAGACTGGTTCCAGTTATATCTCAGTGTCTGCGAGGGTAGGTCTATCCCACCGGAATATGTTCCTTGAAGGAACACCCTGTTGCCTTTGCATCTTAGCGCGCCGTCGGCGTAGATGGTTCCGCCTGCATGTGCGGAATGTTGGCGTGCCGGTATGTTTGTGCAGGTCTTCAAGACCGGCTGCCGGTCGCCGTTTTGGAATGCCAGGAATCCTGCGGTAGTCAGCCGTATGGCATTCCCGTTGTATGACAAGAAGGCGTTTGTGTCGGGATTGCCGGCAACGCCATGGCTTGTATGTGCATATATGAAGAGCAGGTTGCTGTCATAGTCAAAATCTATGGAATGAAACTCTCTGGGTAAAAAACGATAGTTGCCTACAATCATGCTGTCATCCAGATATATTGCCCATTGTGGATTTAGCAGGGAGTCGTATTTCACGAGGAAAGACATCATGCCTGTTGTTGAAACAGTAAACGAGATATCCTGTAGGGAATCGATAATAACGGGATAATGGATTATTGTGTCGCTGAAATCTTGAGCCATATCTCTCTGCATGTTGTTTGCGAAATAAACATCTCCGTTGGAGTCGATTTTGATACCTGATGGGGCATTGGCATAACTCAAACTGTCTGCAGCCTGCTGTACAACATATCTGCAAGCCAGCACCGTGTCGAAATGCGGTGAGAACTTCACTATCTGCGGGAACCACCATATACTTGGCCGTCCTTCTATCCTGTACTCTCCTGCCACGCGTTGATCCACCCAGAACTTTAGCCCCCGTATGGTGTCGTCCGTTGTGTACTCTATAAATGGGCCGGTGGCTTTAAGATATCTATCGAATGCCCTTCGGCTTATGTATATATTCCCAGCGCTGTCTACGTCGAACGATGCGTTCTCAAAATTTGTCTTTTTCAGGCACGGTATGGAGTCCCTGTCATAATCAAACACAAGGTCGTTGCCGGCGGAGTCGGTGTATGTTATTGCCAGGTAGTGCTGCTCTGTCAGGTTGCCGTCGAAGTCAAACACCAGATAGGCTGTCCAAGGCCCACCTGTAAAATGGCGTACATCAATTGGGTAATTGGAATTACTAAGCAAGAATGTGTCGAGGAAATAGGTGTAGTCGAAACCTGTGGGCGGAATAAAACTAGTTAGGCAGGCGATGGCGGTATCTCCGAGGCCCCTTATGCCACATGGTCCATTTGAATGGTTATTGTTTGAAAATATCACCTTTTTCCAAATCATATCCCCTTCGGGCGACAGTTTGGCTATTACGACATCCGTGGAAGAGAAGGCCTTGTTTTTTCCCCGGGGTATCATGTCCGGCGATATAAAGTCCTCGCCGTCCCATGCCGACGATGCGTCGCATGCCCCGAGGAGGTACAGGTTGCCGAGGCTGTCGGTGACGACACCGGCTATGTTTTTGTAATCATCATCCACCCGATACCCCTTCGCCCACTCGAAGCGCTGTGCCTGTGGGCAGAATGCCAAAAGCATGATCAGTATTGTTGTGTATATCCTTTTCATGGTATTGTGTATTTTAATGTTTTGTCTTGTTTTCTTTTGTTGCTGTGACGGTGAGGGTCTTGGTGTCGGTGTCGGAGCAACCGTTGTCGTTGTTCGTCACGGTGAGCGTCACGGTGAAGGTGCCAGAGGCGTAGTCCGGAGCCGTGAAGGTGTAGTCGGGGTCGGTGGATGCCGCGGTGTAGCCCCCCGGGCCGCTGACGCTCCAGCTATAGCTGTTGCCGCCGCCCGCGCTGCCGTAGAGGGTGATGCTCTCGCCGGCGCAGAGGTTGTCGTTCCTGGCGTAGATGCGCGCCGTGGGCGCGTTGAGGAATTCGACGTTTATCGCCGCCTGCGCCTGGCAGTAGTTGGCGTCAATCACGTGGACGAGGTAGGTGTCAGAGCGGTAGGTGGGGAGAATGTGTATGTTGCCTGTCGGCCTGAGCGTCGGCTCTTTCAGCCGCCACCAGGTGTATTGGTTGGTAACATATTGCGGGAAGAACTCGATGTAGATGGGGTCTTCATTTAGGCACTTGTTTCCATTTAACTGGGTTAATGGTTCAATGCCACTATTTGTATATAGTAGATTGCTATGAGAGGTTATGGTAAAAGGTGCTGTTGTCCTTGTGCAGCCGTAATTGTCGACAGCGGTAACGTTAACATAATAGGGTCCTCCTTCTTCAAACGTATGGCAAATATTGTCGCTTGCCGTGGTGAAGTGGCTGCCGTCGCCGAAGTACCACGTAGAGGAGACAATGCTGCCGTCGTAGCCCAGGTGCGCCGTGAGGCGTATGGGGGTGTTGTCGCAGGTGGCGTTCGGGTCGGCGGTGTTGTCCGTTGTTATCGTCAGGGCCGGAATGCCCCGCGCCTTCATCGTGCTGTCGATGGCTGCGCACTCCGCACGGTTGTTGCCGCTGTCCGGCCTCGGGCCCCGCGTCCAGCCGGGCCGTGCCATCTGCGGTAGCGGCATGGGTGAGTCCTTGACGGTGATGGGGATGACCGTGTAGTCGTGGAAGTTGCCGCAGAACTTGCGGTCGAGCGTCACGGTGAACGTCGTGGGCAGTGGCAGCCCCTCGTGCACGGTCAGCGTGGCGGTGTTGGAGAACTGCGACCCCTGCACCGAGGCGCAGCGCTGGAGCAGCTCCTCCATCGTCCACCTGTAGAGCACGCCTTCGGCGCTCTGGTCCGGCACGTTGTCGTCGCCCCATGTTATCACCGTGCCCGGGCGCGCCGTGATGGCCGTCGGCAGGTCCACGTCGGCGATCTCGAACTCCTGCACCGTGTGCACGAGGTGGTCCGCCGAGCGGCACTGGAGCACCCTGTCGTAGTTGTAGACCCACACGTCGGCCACCTCGTTCAGGAAACCCACGGTCACCGTGTCGCCCGTCCAGTTCTGCGGCGACGCCGAGGCGCACTGCGGCTCCCACACGAGGTTGTACTGCGGCTGCGAGGGCGTGCCCGCCAGTGCCAGGCTGCTGTAGCGGCACGCCGAGTGGCGGTTGGCGGGGTCGAGGTCCGCCGCCGTCGGCGCCGGTATGTCCGCGCTGCGGCATGTGTCGCCGCGCTGAGCCTGCGCCGTGCAGAATGCCAAGAGCAGGAGCACCAGAGAGGGTAGCGCTTTCATGTTCATTGTTTTGTGTTTGTATGGCATTTTCATTAACGGCGGGAGCGGCAAAAAATTTTCCGCCCTTGTATATATGACGAAGAGGAGGCCGATTTATAACATTATTTAACTCTTTTTAACTTTATTTTTGCCTTCAGGGCGTTTCGCAGTCCGTGAGCGGGAGATGCGGGCGACACCCTTTCACACATAATAAAGGCATTTCATGAGGCAAAAGGATGCACGGAGGGTGTGTTTTTAAGAAAGTTTAACACTGGTGGGCCTGCAATGGGACGTAGTTCCGCCGCCTCCGCGACGGCACTTCTTCCGCCGAGGTGCGTAGTTCCGCCGCCTCCGCGACGGCACTTCTTCCGCCGGGGTGCGTAGTTCCGTCGTCTCCGCGACGGCACTTCTTCAGTAGTTCTTCAGTAGTTCTTCAGTCAAACACTGAAGAACTACTGAAGAACTACTGAAGAACGGCCGTAGGGACTCCGTAGGGGCTCCGTAGGGGGACGGGTGGGGGAGGTGTGTTTCGGGGATGGGGTGAGAGGGCTGGTTATGACGCTGTTGTGCATTATATAAAATTATTTTGCGTGTCGCGAACAATAAAAAATATCGGGAGCCGTTTTTATTAGGTTATGAATGAAAGCAAGGACAAGAGACACGATACAAGGAGCGAGGTGGAGCGCGAGGCGGCGGCGTGCCGCGAGCTGTTCGAGCGCAAGACGCGCGACTACGGCACGTCGTGGCGCATACTGCGCCTGCCGTCGCTGACCGACCAGATATTCATCAAGGCCAACCGCATACGCAGCATCGAGGAGACCGGCGAGAACCATGTGGGCGACGGTGTGAGGGGTGAGTTTGTGGCCATGGTCAACTATGCCGTAATGGCGTTGGTGCAGATGAGAGTGGAGAGTGGAGAGTGGAGGTCGGAGAGCGGAGAGGTGCCGCTGGAGCTGCCGTTCGAGGATGCCATGGAACTGTATGACCGTGAGCTGAAGGCCACGCTGGACCTGATGATGGCCAAGAACCACGACTACGGCGAGGCCTGGCGCCAGATGAGGGTGAGCTCGATGGTGGACTTGATACTGATGAAGCTGCTGCGCATCAAGCAGATAGAGGATAACGACGGGCGCACGGAGGTCAGCGAGGGCCCCGAGGGCGGCTACCGCGACATTGTGAACTACTCGCTCTTCTGCCTCGTGAGGCTGAGAGAGGGGGTGTGAGTTTTGAGTTTTGGTTTTAAGTAGTTGAATTACGATATTCACGTCAATTTCACGATATGAAAATTAAGGACACAAATCTGAATTACACGCTCAATGTGGTCTGCCGCTGGGTGGTGGGCCTGGTGTTTCTATTCTCGTCGTTCGTCAAGGGTGTGGACCCGATGGGGACGAGCTTCAAGATACAGGAGTACATGACAGCCTGGAGCATTGGGAGCCTCACCTTCGAGTGGGCGCTGCCGCTGGCGAGCCTGCTGAGCGTGGTGCTGATATGCGCCGAGTTTCTGGTGGGTGTGATGCTGATATTCAACGCTTACCGCCGCCTGTCGGCCTGGCTGCTGGCGCTGATGATGCTCTTCTTCACGGTGACGACGCTGATCGACGCGCTGACCAACAAGGTGACGGACTGCGGCTGTTTCGGCGACGCCGTGAAGCTTACCAACTGGCAGACCTTCTGGAAGAACGTGGCGCTTGACGTGCCGACGGTTTGGATTGTGCTGACGCGCAACCTGCGGCGCAAACGCCGCTTCGAGCGCGACGGGGTTGTGTTCATTGCCGCGGCGCTGCTGATGGTCATCTTCTGCGTCTACAACATAAAGCACGAGCCGGTGATAGACTTCCGCCCATGGAAAATTGGCAACAGAATGATAGAGGAGCGCGAGGCCATGAACCACATGGTGCTGC
Organism: Bacteroidales bacterium; assembly: GCA_017522105.1. Taxonomy (GTDB): domain Bacteria; phylum Bacteroidota; class Bacteroidia; order Bacteroidales; family P3; genus Colimorpha. The sequence goes on from JAFXAA010000024.1 coordinate 79,097, forward strand.
GCAACGTGGAGAGCGGCGAGGAGCGCACCGTGGACTACCGCAACGGCGACTGGGCATCGGTGCCGGAGGAGTACAAGGACTTCGCGGTGTGGGAGATAGTGAGCTCGACGAGCGACGAGCCTTTTGAGATCAAGGCGCCCGGCTTCTCGATGCTTGACCTGGGCGGCGAGGATCATGCCGCCGAGCTGCTGCCCGCCGAGGAGGGTCTGCTGATAGCCACCGTGCACCACTTGGACAAGCTGTCGGAGCGCGGTGTGGAGGAGATCAGGCGCGCCATGGCTGTGGCCGAGGAGAGCGGGGTGAACATAGTGCTGCTCACCTCGGCGCTGCCCGAGGAGGTGCAGGCCTGGCTGGCGGAGACCGGCATCAGCGGGCTGGACTACCTCTTCGCCGACGCCACGGCCATAGAGACCATGATGCGCGGCAACCCCGGCTTCATGTTTGTCAAGGATGCCGTGGTGGTGGACAAGGGCCGCAAGGCCGGAGAGCTGAAAATGAGAAATGAGACATGAGAAATGAGAAATGAGATAATAGACAACAGGATGTTATGAAAAAGACAACGATACTGACAATGATAGCCGCCGCA
>JAFXAA010000025.1 GCA_017522105.1 Bacteroidales bacterium
ATTGACATGGAACGCCCACGGCGTTCGTGCCGTTGCTGATGTCCGTGTCTATTGACATGGAACGCCCACGGCGTTCGTGCCGTGGCTGATGTCCGGGTCTATTGACATGGAACGCCTACGGCGTTCGTGCCGTTTGCTGATGTCCGTGTCTATTGACATGGAACGCCTACGGCGTTCGTGCCGTTGCTGATGTCCTGGTCTATTGACATGGAACGCCTACGGCGTTCGTGCCGTTGCTGATGTCCGTGTCTATTGACATGGAACGCCCACGGCGTCCATAAACCCCGTATGGGGTTTCATGTCAATAGCATACGCCGCCCCCAACGTTCGTTCATAAACCCCGTATGGGGTTTCATGTCAATAGCAGGCGCCGCCCCCAACGCTCGTCCATAAACCCCGTATGGGGTTTCATGTCGATGCAATCGTCATTATCCCGCCCCGCAACCCCTATCCGGCGGCCAAACGCCCCTTTGGGTTCTGATTTAACACTTTTTTGCGTTCTAACAACATTCTTGTTGTCAGTCTATTGCAGCTGTTGATTTCTTGAAACCCTTGCCGGCGCTGTGTTCCTTCGGAGCCCCTACGGCCCCTCTACGGACCCCCTTCGGCCGTTCTTCAGTGGAAGGCCGTAGAGGGGCCGTAGAGGGTCCGTCGGGGGGCCGTGGAGGGGTCACTCTTCGCGTATCTTGCCGTTGGCGCTGCGGCGGTAGAGGGTGAAGTGGCTCTTGACCTTCTCGAGGAAGGGGCTGAGGGCGTGCGTTGAGCGGCCGTAGTACTCGTCGTATATGACGCAGAGGTGCTTGCGCGACCGCGAGAGGGCCACGAACAGCCGCCGCGCGTCTTCCTGTATCTGCTTCTCCGTCCAGCTGTGGCTGCCGGGGTAGCAGCCGTCGATGGCGCGGTAGACGACCACCGTGTCGAACTCCAGGCCCTTGGCTTTGTGCACCGTGGATATGATGTAGCGCTCCTGCAGCGAGCTGCCGCAGAGGTCGGCTTCCTTGCAGGTGCAGAGGTCGGTGACGTAGCGGTCGAGCTGCTGCCGCAGGGTGGGGTAGAGGTCGGCGCGCACCACGTCGGTCTCCACGTAGTGCATCAGGTGGCCCCATTTGTCCACCGCCTCCACGAGGCCGCTGTCGTAGAAGAGGCTCATCTCCTCCACTATGCCGCCGCCGTCGGCGTGCATGCGGCCGAGGGCGTGGCGGTAGATGGGGGCGTAGCGCTCGCGGAACTTGTCTATCTGCCGCCTGTGGGCCTCGCAGAAGAGCTGCTGCCTGGCCACGAGCTGCGTGGCGTTGAGGTGGCAGAAGTTGAGCAGCGAGAGGGTGGCGAGGATGTCGTCGTCGGCCTGGTGGCTGTTCTGTCCTTCGAGGTGGAGGGTCTCCAGCAGGTGGCCCAGCTTGTAGTGGCGCAGGCGGGGGCGCACGAGGCGTATGTACTTCAGCGTGTCGAAGTAGCGCGGGCAGAGCTCTTCGAGCAGCAGCGACGGGCAGTCGCGCCGCAGGTTGTGGCTCAGTATCTGGTAGTCGTACTCCACGTTGTGGCCCACGAGTGTCTTGCCCTTGCAGTATTCCATGAACAGGCTGAGGCCTTCGGCGCGGGGATGGCGCTTGCTGCTGCGGTAGACCTCGAGCATGGGGTTGGGCTTGCCGCCCACGGTGGCGGGCAGCTCCTTGGCGGTCTCGAGGATGATGTTGAACGGACGGCCCACCACCTTGCCCTGCCGCACGCGGACGGCGGCTATCTGTATGATGTCGTCCGTGCGCGGGTCGAGGCCCGTGGTCTCGGTGTCGAAGATGACGAGCTCCTCGCTGTCGTAGGCGCGGACGAACTCCTGCAGGTAGGAGCTGCCGGGGTGCAGCAGGAAGTCCGTGGGCAGCATGGCCGTGCGGCGCAGGTCGCGCATGAGGTCGCGGGCCGCCGTGTAGGTGGGCGTCACCTTGAGACCCCAGAAGAGGCGCGCCCAGGCTATGAAGACGCTCTCGTCGGCCAGCACGCTGAGGTGCGCCAACAGCAGGCGCACCGTGGGCGTGGAGAAGATGTCGGTGCCGCTGATTTTGAAGTGGGGCGTGCCCTGTGCCGTCATGGCGTCGCCCACCTCGTCGGCCTCGCGGTTGGTGCTGACGAGGATGGCCACGCGCCCGTCGGGGTTGGTCTCGCCGTAGCGCCTGGCGAAGCGCGCGGCGTAGTAGCTCTCCAGGCTGGCGTCGCCCACGTTGAGCAGGCACAGGTCCTCGGGACGTGCCGGCGTCTCGTCGCCCGTGGTGGGCAGCAGCTCGCGGCGGATGCCGAGGTTGCGCACGGCGAAGTCGTTCTGCAGGTCGAGCAGATACTTGGGCGAGCGGTAGTTGGTGTGCAGGTAGTGTGTGTGGCCGGCGCAGCGCTGCTTCAGGGCTTCGAGGGTCTCCAGCTTGGCGCCGATGAAGGAGAAGATGGCCTGCTGCTCGTCGCCGAGGTAGACGATGGTGGCGTCGTCGGTGGCCAGCAGGTCTATGAGGGCGAACTGCAGGGGGTTGAGGTCCTGCACCTCGTCCACCTCTATCCAGCTGTATTTTTTAGTGGTCAATGGAACGGTAGCCGTCGTTGCCGATGTTGCGCCCTTTGTTGCGTCAGCCCACTGATCACTATCCACTGGCCACTGACCACTAAGATACCTGTGCGCCAGCACCAGCAGGTCGTCGTAGTCGAGCAGGTCGTTGTCGGCTTTGTACTGCTGGTAGGCTCTGGCCAGCAGCATGGTGTTGGTGGCCGGCAGCTCGTAGAGCGTGGTGTAGCGCGCCGTGAGGTCGTCGATGCTGGCGTAGATGGCCGCCAGCGAGTCCTCGTCGAATGGGCGCCCCAGCACGTCGCAGAGCTTGGCCATGGCGCCGGTGTGCAGCAGCTCGCCGTGCAGGATGAGGTCGCCGCGCACGCCCAGCGTCAGCTGCCACAGCGCGTGCTGGTAGCGCATGAGCTCCGTGGTGCGGCTCTGGATACCCAGCTTCTTGCAGAGCTCCTCCTGGATGATGCTCTCCACGTCGCCCTCGTCGATGATGGCGCTGTTGTGGTTCACCAGCCCCTGGTTGAAGAGCATCTGCGAGCAGTAGCGGTGTATGTTGCCCACGTAGAGCCCGTCGGGCACGGGGTTGCCGGTGCGGTCGGCGATGCGCTGCGCCATGCCTTTGGCGGCGCGGTTGGTGAAGGTCAGGCACAGCATGTCGCCGTAATCCACCCCCTGCTCGTGGGCATGCACCACGCGCCCGGTGAGTATGTCCGTCTTGCCGCAGCCAGGAGGCGCCAGCACCAGATGCCGTCCGCCGCTGATCTCTATCGCCTCCCGCTGCCACGGGTCGAAAGTTCGCTCCTGCATCATGTTCTTTTTAGAGTCATTTATGTCATTACGTAAATTCCGTAATGCAAAGATACAATCTTTTTTTGAAAACAAAGTGTCTGAAAGTAAAAATTATTGAAATTATAATTATTACTTTTATAATTATTGCAAAAGTAATAAAAATATTCCAATCGGCAAAATAGATTCAAAAAAAGCTAGGCGCAAAAATCGTCTGGCGATAGATTCATATCATTTCTTAATCGTAAGAAGCAAGCGCAATATCTTGATGACTATTTTAATCACTCCGCCGGCCGCAGGAACATATTTGGCCACATCTTCTGCGATGTCGAGCACATCGGCCAACGGCACGCTTTGTGCCAGCTTCTGCACGGTCATCTTCTCATTCTTCTCCTGTTCCATCTTGTTGCAGTTGTTTGAGGTTTCCGATGAACTCGATAAGTTTTGAGGCGTCTTTCCCGGTCTTCTGCTGGTATTCGTCTATGCGAACCAGAAGTCCGTCGAGGTCTACTCCTTTCAACATGGCGCGGATGGCCTTGGTGCTTAGTTCCGATGTCTGCGACGACACCTCCTTGGCCGTCTGCGAAGTCCAGTTGGAAGCATCTTTGGCGGCTTTTGAAGTCCATTCCGAGGCGTCCTTGAGGGCTTTCCCGGCGCTATCTTTCAGTTTGTTGATATTGATGAGTGCCATAAATTTGAGTGTGTCTAACCGAAGTATGCTATCAATCCTATCACGCAGGGCGGGATGAAGAAGAACTGGATGGCATAGCCGATGGCCGTCAAGAAGCGGCTGCCGGCCAGCTCCATGCTGCTCTTGATCCAGAACCAACGCGGCGGCACCGTGTCGGCCCAGCCGACTATGCCCACCACAAGCCCGAGGACGGCGGCAATGCCGCCAAGTATGAGCGCCAACGGCTCGGGGTCTTCGAGCAAATACAAGCCTCCGAGGATAAATGTTATCGGGCTGATGTATTGGAATAACCAAAGAAATATTGCCATAGGGTTTGAATGTGTTAATGGGTGTTATTTTTCGATGCCGTAGAGTTTCTTCCAGTAAGGAGAGTTGACGGGACGCACCATGTACTCTTCTGTATGTAATCCTGTGGGGCGACGTTTCTCGAGCTGGCGGTTGAGCACGTCGGCGATGCCTACGATGGCGCTGTAGACTTCATTGTCGAAGACCATCAGTTTGTATGACACCGACAGCTGTAGCACGTTGGCCTCGGTGCGACTCTGCAGGTAGCGTGCAAGGATGTTGTCGGGCAGGCGTGGCTGCACTTGGTGTGCGTCTATGGTTAGCCCTGAGTTCCGCAAAGCGTTCTGCATGTCGTCGTAGAGTCTGCGAACCGTGGCTCGGTCGGGTGCTATGCCGCCCTCGAAGTCGAAGCGTTGTTCGCCGGTGTCGCCACCGAATTCAAAGTGCACGTCGGTCTTGTTCTTCACACGTTGCTCACCCACGACGACGATAATCCAGTCGCCCTTGCCGTGACCTTCAAGTATATGGTCGGCGAAGCGCAGGAAGGCAGGGTTGGCCTGGGTGTCGGCATTGGCCGAGTAGAAGGTGCATCGTTTCATGCGGTCGTGATGCTGCATGGAGTAGAACTCGTTGGCTACATAGTTGAAGCCGCCGAGCTGTGCGAGATGCCAGTCGAAGTAGCTCAGGCCGTTGTCGCCCACTCCGATGGGGTTGACAATGGTGACGCTGGAGCCGCGCTCCACGTGGCTGCCGTATTCCTCGTTGACGCAGTATTGGTTCACCACCATCATGTCGGTCTTGGGCCCTTCCGGCATGGTTGCCGCAAGGTTCTTGATGCGTAGGTTGGTGGATGCCGCCACCGACTTGATGATTTCTTCCACCGTCAGGTTCAGTTTCAGCGTCAGGTCGCCGAAGCTGATGTTGCGTGCCGGCCAGTAGATACCCTCGCGTTGCAGGCTTTTCACCAGCATCATCTCGTTGATGGCTTCGGCGTTGTCTTTGAGTTCCTGCTCTTTCTTCTCGTCCTCCATCACGTCGCTGAACGAGCTGCCCACAAGTCCTGCCGGCACAGCGAAGATGGCGATGCCGAGGATGCCCACCAGACAGGCGATGATCTGCCCTGCGAGGGTGACGGGCGGCATGTCGGCAAATCCACCGGGGTCGCCGATATACTGCGCGAAAGCCCATACCACCGACGTCCATCCGTTCTCATACACCTCCGGCTGCACTTCGTGCTCCACAAAGTAGAGGATGAACGAGAGGATGAGTGTCACAATGCCAAGAAACTCGAGCGAGACCAACAGCTCGCGGCTCTTGTTGCTTATGGCTTTTGAGAGGATGCGGAAGGCCTTGAGGTAGCGGAACACGCGCATCAGTCGCGCTATTCGCAACGACTTGAGCATCGAGTAGGGGATGGGCAGTAGGAATGCGATGTAGAAAGTGTAGGTGGAGAGGATGTCTATGAGCCCATAGAACGAGAAGCAATACCGCACCCTGCCCCAGACGCCTTTGTATTTGGGGTCGATGATGTCGGCACACCAGATGCGCAGCGTTACCTCCACCGTGAAGAATATCGTCGTCACTAGGTCAATTGCCTTCAGCCATGACCCATAGCGTTGGTTGATACCGTCGAAGGTAGAGAGGAACACCTCGACGGTGCTCACGATGATAAGGCCGATAATAATCCAGTCGCCGACGTTTTGCCATTGCCGTGTGCGCAAGTTATCGTCGAAGACCTGCGCCAACGCTTGCTTCAGTTTTTTCATCATTTCTTTTTTGCACGCTCGCGTTCGCGGGCAAGGGATTCGCGTGTACGCTCTATCTCACGCTTCAGGCTCTCGATGCGACGGTCGTGGCTGGCGGCATGGTCGATCTTCTGTTTGCGGTAGCTGGCCTTGCTGCTGGGCGAGCTGGCGTTTTTCACGTACCCGGCATATCGTTCGTTGTCTTTCTTTTTCGCCTCGCGCTCCTTGGCGACATCGGCACGCAGGTCGATAAGGCGTTTGCGATAGTATTCTACACTCATGGTATTATGATTTAAAAAAATAGAACCCGGCTGACAGTCTCCCGTCTGCCGGATTGGAGGTTGGCTTTACTTGCCGGCGGCCACAAGGGTGGCGGTGTTGTCGGCCAGCTTGCTGTTGCTCTTGTCGGCAACCTGCACACCGATGCCGTACATCTCTTTCAACTTGTCCTCGAAGTTGCCAACGCGGAGGTTGCCGCCTACGGTGAGCTCACCGCCCTTGGCGCCCTCGGCACGGATGCTGGCCAAGGTGGCGTTGTCGTCGGCAAACTGCTTGCAAGCCGGTGTGGTGTAGACGCGAAGCGTGGCGCCAAAGCACTTGTTGAAGTTTTCCTTCAGGGTTTTTACCTTCATGCGGCCATCCAATTTGAATTCTGCCATAATAATGTTGATTTTAAAGGATTGATAATTTATTTTGCATACTTTGCTTTCAGAGCGTCCATGTCGGTCTTCTTGGCGTTCTTGGGGATTTCGGGCAGTTTGGCGAGGGTCATCTCGTCGAGTGCAAGCACCCAGTCGTCGGCCGAAGCTACCTGGACTTTCAGTCCGAAGTTCTCCATCATGTCTTTCTCGAAGCCGCCCACGGTCTTGCTGCCACGGCATTCGTAGCTGCCGGTCTTGGTGGCGATTTCGCTCACCTTCTCGGCGCCGGTGAGGCGTTTCTGTCCCTGGTACACGCGCAGCGTGCCGCCGAATTCTTCTTTGAAGCGCTCGCAGAGCGTCGACACCAAAAGGCGTCCATCAACTTTGATTTCCATAAAAAAACGTTTTAATTTGTTAATGAAGATAATTATTTAATGATTTCAAACTCTGTCCGGCGGTTCTCCGGAGCCATCGGGTCATCGGCGTTCTTCGGCTTGCTGCTGCCGAAGCCTTTGGCCACCAGGCGGCTGGCGTCGATGCCCTCATGCTCCAGGAGGAAGGCGACGGCGGCCTGCGCACGGGCCTCGCTGAGCTTCTGGTTGAAGTTGGCGTCGCCCTCGGCGCTGGTATGGCCTTCAATACGGAGTTTCAATTCGGGATATTTGTTCATCAGCTTGGCTAGGTCGTGGAGAACGAATTTGGCATCGTCGCTCAGGTCTGCTTTGCCCTGCTGGAACTCGGCGGCGTTGAAATTGTCCTCGATGGCCTCAAGCTGTTGCACATATACCGTCTGCACCACAGTGTCGGTCACCGTCACCACCTCGGCTTGAGCCTTCGGTCGGCAGAGCAGGGCGATGATGAGTCCCACGATGATGGCGCCAATAATAGCCCAGAGCCACCAGGGAATGCCATTCTTATGTGCTACAGGTGCCGGCGGTACATAGCCGTTGAGATACTCGAGGCGGAACGAGCCTCTTTTGCCGCCGCCCTCTGCCTCCTCGAATTGGGCTATCTCTATTCCGTATTGGGCTGCGTGGGCTACTAGACGCTCAAAGCTGGGTTTTGTCCACATCTTGACTACTGCTACTTTTGAGCCGTCACCCATAGTGAGCAGCTCGTCTTCTTTCTGGAAGAAGCCATCCCAGTTGGCATCGGTGCCACTTTCGCCTGCGCGGACAAAATTCTTCTTCACCGCACTGTCGGGGTTAAGTTCGTTTGGGAAAGCCTTCTGCAGGTCTTCTATCGTGGCCTGGGGATACATGACCATATAGGCGTGCATAATGCCCAGGGCTGTGCGGTTTTGCGCTTTGCCGTAAACGCGTACTTTGTTTACCATATTTTATGTTTTTAGGAAATATTATATTTCGACAATGCAGTAATGGAATTCAACTCCCTCATAGACGTTGTCTTCCCAGTGAACATTGTAATTCCTTTCAAGTTCAAAGTCGGGATGACTCCTGGCACAACTACTGTCTGGGTTCTTCCAATGCCTGTTTGTGTCATGAATGCCTTCAGACATACAAAAATGGTAATTGTTCGATGTCTCACGGCAAGGATTAAGATATTGTTTGTCGTTGGTGACGAAAACTGCCAGCCCATTCTTGACTGCGGCGAAGCGACGACACACCAGCTCGACACGGCGAACATCTTTCCAGAAGTCGTACATTCCAAGGTCTTGTGCACCTTGGTTTTTCAACACTTCAACGACATCTGGCATCTCCTCGTTGAAGCGTTTCATCTTCTTGCTGTGTCGTTTGGTCTTGTACTTCAGTTCCACGGGCAAAAACTCGTCGTCTTTGCGCAAGAGAATGTCCAGCTTCAGTTCATTGTTCCAAATATAGTTGGTCAACTCTTTTTGTGGAACATAGTATTCCACATCCACGTCGTCGTAATGGCCAGTGCCGATGAGGTGGTTCGCCAAATGCATTTGCAAGTCACGTTCATTGAACAATAATTCGCCCTCTTTGCGGGAGAGAAAATGCCGGATGTCTTCCTTGGCTTGATTCAGTAGTTCCATATTCAAATTATTAGTATTCCCCTCTTGCCGCCTGGCCAATAGTGATATTGTTGGGGACGAGGACTTTGCCGGCTTTGTCTTTGATCTGGACGGTGACACCGAAGTTTTGGTCGAAGAGTTTCTCGGCATCGCCAACCTTCATCGAGCCTTTGATCTTCAGGCCGTCGGCCTTGGTGTTCACCTCTTTGGTGGTCTTGCTGTTCAGCGCCGCAAGGGTCATCTCGGGGTCGGCTAGCTGCACACCCTTGTAGAACGCCAGCGTTAAATCGAAATTCTTTTTGAAATCGGCCGAGATGGTCTTCAGTTTCTTGTTCGGTGCTACGGTGAACTCAGCCTTGTTGAAGGCATCTTTGATGTTGTTTAAAAGTCCCATGTCTTTATTGTTTAAATTTGTTAATGGTTTCTGTTTTGTTTCCTCACTTTGCGAGTGCAAATTTACGAATTGCTTGAATGCGCTAATTGCTTCTTTTGTATTTCTTTTTTCCGACTGCAAATGTATGAATATAACATTCTCTTTGCAAATCCGTTTTGGTCCGTTTTGTAACCTGCTCAATTTCAATGGCACAAAAATAGGGTTCCCCTAGCGGGAACCCTGTCGTATGATGTCAAAATTGCAGTCGCTGTTTCTTTTTTCCCCTGCCGGCCGCTGTGCCTATTCCTCTTTGGCCGGCAGCTGGCGCACCAAGGTCAGCCCTCCAAGCTGCCCTATCTCGTACAGCGGCCAGCTGGAATCTCCATGGATCACGTTGGCTAGCATCGCAGGGTGCCCCAGGGCGAAAAATGCCGCCTGGAAGGTGTCGTCGGCCCTCAGTTTGCTGCCCTCACTCATAACGACCCTGAAGGTGCTGTTGCCCAGATATTCCACCACCACCTCGCGCCCGGGGTTCCAGCGCAGCTGCAGGTACTCGCCCGGCAGCAGGTCGGATACCTTGACGCCCTGCCCGAGAACGGGGTCGCTCGAGGGCGTGTTGTCGCCGTGGTGCTCGCAGAAGTCGTCATAGTTGCGGTAACCTATCGAGCGGGCCAGCAGGTTCAGCGTCCCCCGGCGCGGGACAGAACTCATGCCGCCATACTGCCAAAAGCGCTTCACCGTAGTGAGTCCAATCGGCTCGCGCGTGCGCCCTTCTACAAATGCCGTCAGGGTGTAGAAGTCGCCAGGGGTGCGCGCCTCGCAGCCCGCTGCCTCGCAGACAAGGCGGCGCAGGATGTCCAGTTGGGTGTCGTTGTTGTCCATATTTTCGGCTGCAAAAATACACTTTTTTCTTCATTCGTGCAATATCCGTTTTGGTCCGTATTGTTTTTTGCCCATGTTCTTGTTTTTTTTTCGTAACTTTGCATTCGGAATAAGTGACCTCAATATGCCCTTGTTCTACGTGTAGTGCAATGAATATCAACTCAAATACTGCCAATCACTCTTCGTCACTCGTCGATGGCCCGTCGGGTCTTGTCTCTGGTGGCAGCGGCATCACCGAGCCTTTCTTCTCCAACTATGAGGAGATAGCTCGCGGCTCCACGCATGTGCTCTTCCGCGCCCGCCGCTACGGCCGCTGGTATGTGCTCAAAGGGCTGCGCGAGGAGTTGCGCGGCAACGCACTCTACGAGGAATGGCTTTATAAGGAATATTCTGTCGGTGTAGCCCTAGACAACCCGTTGCTGGTGCGAGTGGAGAGTCTTGAGGACGACACTGTGGCAGGGCGCTGCATTGTGATGGAATGGGTCGAGGGCGAAACCCTCGACAGCTGGATGAAAAGGAAGACAGTGTCAGAACGCCGCAGCGTGTTCAATCAACTTCTCGACGCTGTCGACTACCTCCACCGTCACGGCATCTACCACCATGATCTCAAGCCTTCGAATATCCTCGTCACCTCCGATGGCCGCTTGAAACTCATCGACTTCGGCCTCAGCGATGGCCCGCAATATGCCGCCTTCAAGCACAGCGCAGGCAGCAATGGCTTTGCTGCGCCGGAACAAAAAGCCGGTGCGTCGGCCGACCATCGTGCCGACATCTATGTCTTAGGGCGTCTCATGCAGATGCTCTTCGGTCGCCGCTACCGCCATGCGGCACGTTGCGCCATGCGGGAGGACCCGCAAAAGCGGCCCCAGTCGGTGGCCGCGTTGCGCCGCCTGATGCATCCGCGATGGTGGATCTCGCTACTGGTGCTCCTGCTGCTGGCAGCAGCGGTCTTCCCCGTGCTCTTCCCGCTCCCTATCGTCCACAGCTTTGTCCTGCCCTCCGGCCAGACGGTCTATTACCGTGTACTGCAGCATGTGCCGCAGCGTCAGGTGGCGTTGGTATATACAGGCGCTGATAATCAGGAATGCCCTGGCGGCCTCGAGATGCTGCAAGGCCACCTCGACATACCGCCCACGGTGCGCCATCTGGGGTTGGACTACGCCCTTGTCGAGATAGGTCCCCACACCTTCCACAACCAGTACTTCATCACCGGCGTGACCCTTCCGGAAGGCCTGCAGCGCATAGGCGTCGGAGCTTTGGCTGGATGTCCCGCCATGAAGGATACCCTCGTCATACCGAGCTCGCTGCGTTTGATTGGTGGCGACGCCTTCACCGACTGCAGCGGCATCCCCGCCGTACGTTGGCTGGCCGATAGCTGCAGCGTCTCTAAGGAGGCTAATCAATGCTTCTATCGCTGCCTCTCTATGCGAAAGGTCGAGATCGGCCCCGGCGTCACTGTGGCACCTTCGTGGACGTTCAACAACATCCGTGTGCTGGAGTCGGTATACTTCGCCGACGGTGTCACCACCATCGGCCGCGATGCTTTCGCTATGGACAGCAACCTCTCCAATGTACGTTGGCCCTCGACGCTGCGTGTCATCGAGCACGCTGCCTTCTACGAGTGCGACCTGCGCGAGATAGTGTTCCCCGACTCCCTGCAGGTCGTCGGCACCTATTCCTTCGCCTACAACGAACGGTTGCGTCGTATCGAGCTGGGGCCTGCTGTCAGCTTTGTGGGCACCTATGCCTTTGCCGACTGCTATGAGCTCGAGGAGGTAACCGTCAAAGCCTCCGTGCCGCCACAGGTGGTGGTGACCTCCTTCGACGGCATGCCCGACGGTGTGGTGCTCCATGTGCCTGAAGCCTCCGTCGACGCCTATCGCCGCGACCCCGTATGGAACCGCTTCGTCGTTGTTGGCTATTGACGGGGAAACCCTACCCGCACCACCATCCGTCGCACTTCCTCATACACCCAAACGCACCCCCACCATGAATAGCATAACTCCCAATGCTTAACTAATAACTCATAAGTGTCCTTCTCGCCTCCGCACGCAAACTCTCCTCTATGCTCCTCAACAAAAACCACAAACGCCCCATAGGGAAATAATGAATAATTAAAAACCGTCAGCCGTCAATCACAAAAAAACACACCCTCAACTTCAAAAAACCTCCTTTATAATACTTATAATTAATAATAAGATATATATAAGTAATATAAGAGAAAAAAAAGGAAGGTGAGTACCTCTAAAAAAAAACGATTGACGGCTGACGGTTGACGGAAAATTGCAAGTCAACAATCATCTAAAAAATAAAGAAACAATGAATTACGATATCACAAAACCCCAAGCTACCAAGATGCCGACCCTCGGAAAAGGCACAGAATGCATCCCAATCCTCCTCTAAAAGGCCATAAAACACCCTCCGCACCCCTCCGTCCAGCACCCTTCATCCTCCTCAGCGCTCACATGCACGCTCACGAATCACGCCATCAATACCTCATTGGTGAGGGTTTTTTGTGGCAAAATGAATACCCTCGTGGCCGAAAATAAGGTGTCCCCATCCTGAATCCATACCGTTGCGCCCCTCCTCCTGACTTCGCCGTCGGCTTTATGTCATTGAATATCTATCACATCCAACGTCCAAAGCGCCACTCATCCCCAACCAGCGTCACAGCGTCACAGCGTCACAGTTCCCACTCCCCTATTTCCTCTACCCAAAATCAGGCCTTATATCTATATATCTATATATATAGCTATATAGATATAAGAATTCATTTTTGACTTTTGGAATACCGTATTTCGAACTGTGACGCTGTGACGCTGTGACGCCTCAATGTCTTTTACTGATTTTGGTTGACATTTTTTTATCCTTTTCCTGATATGGTTGTCACTTGTTTTCTTGGACAAGTTGACAAATTCCTGACATCGTTGACAGTATTCCTGAAAAGGTTGACAACCG
>JAFXAA010000026.1 GCA_017522105.1 Bacteroidales bacterium
AATGCTAGTATAAAACAAAATGCTACAGCAGTTCCAAAATCGGGTTGTAGAAGTATTAAACCAACAGGTAAAATAAATAACAAGGCAAGTATTGATATATATATAAAATTTCTTTTTTGACTTTTGCATACCATGTTTTTTAACTGTCCCAGATGTCCCACTGTCCCACCCCACCAGCCTCCGCCACTCGTAATCCCCTAATCCTTACATACATGGCAACTTCACCCTTATACCTTTCACTTCAAACGCTATCATCCTTTATCTCCTTCTATCTCCCTAAATTTTCACTTTATTAACGGCCACTAAACGGCTACTAAACGGCTACAAGACGGCCATAAGGCCCCATCAAGACGCCCGCCCCCAATTCGAGTAATTCGCCATAAATTGACCTGCGCAAGCATTCGTAAAATTCGCCGTTCCACCATCCACTGTCCACTGACCACTATCCACTTTTCGAGTAATTCGCTGTTTAATGAGTTCCAAAACAGACGTATTCTAAGTCAAGAATAATTCATGATAATTAATGGTCATTCACGATAATTCGTGTCCTCCAAAAGAAGAGCATGAAAAAGGGAGCCCTGTGCGGACTCCCTTTTCTGCTATCGTAAGGATGGTGCTTACTTCTCAATCTCGGCGCGGACTTTCTTGAAGGCCTCGATGCACTTGTCGAGGTGCTCGTGCTCGTGGGCGGCGCTGATCTGCACACGGATGCGGGCCTGGCCCTTCGGCACGACGGGATAGTAGAAGCCGGTGACGAAGATGCCTTCTTCCTGCATCTTGGCGGCATACTGCTGGCTCTTGGCGGCGTCGTAGATCATCACGGCGCAGATGGCGCTCTCCGACGGCTTGCAGTCGAAGCCCTCTTCCTTCATGCGGCGGAGGAAGTAGTCGGTGTTCTCGTGCAGCTTATCTTGGAGGGTGTTGGTCTCGCTCATCATCTCGAACATGCGGATACCGGCGGCCACGAGGCCGGGGGCCATGCTGTTGGAGAAGAGGTAGGGACGGCTGCGCTGGCGCAGCATGTCGATGATCTCCTTCTTGCCGGTGGTGAAGCCGCCCATGGCGCCGCCGAAGGCCTTGCCGAGGGTGCCGGTGAGAATCTCTATCTTGCCGCGCAGGTTGTAGCGCTCGGTGACGCCGCGACCGGTCTTGCCGACCACGCCGGCCGAGTGGCTCTCGTCTACCATCACCATGGCGTCGTACTTGTTGGCGAGCTCGTAGATCTTGTCGAGCGGGCAGACGTTGCCGTCCATGGAGAAGACGCCGTCGGTGACGATGATGCGGAAGCGGTTCTTCTGGGCGGCCTTGAGCTGCTCTTCGAGGTCGGCCATGTCGGCGTTGGCGTAGCGATAGCGCTGTGCCTTGCAGAGGCGCACGCCGTCGATGATGGAAGCGTGGTTGAGGGCGTCGCTGATGATGGCGTCCTCTTCGGTGAGCAGGGGCTCGAACACGCCGCCGTTGGCATCGAAGCATGCGGCATAGAGGATGGTGTCCTCGGTGCCGAAGAACTCGGCAATCTTCTTCTCAAGCTGCTTGTGCAGGTCCTGGCAGCCGCAGATGAAGCGCACCGAAGCCATACCGAAGCCACGGGCGTCCATGCCCTTCTTGGCAGCGGCGATAAGCTCGGGGTTGTCGGCCAGACCCAGGTAGTTGTTGGCGCAGAAGTTGAGGCACTTCTTTCCTTTCACCATAATCTCGGCGCCCTGGGGGCTCTCGATGATGCGTTCGTGTTTGTAAAGACCGGCGGCCTCGATGTCGGCCAGCTCTTTCTGCAGATGCTGTTGGAATTTTGTGTACATGTTTACAATATTTTATGTTATTTTTTGCTCTTTCTATACCTTTTTAAACAACTTACAAAAGTACTAAAAAATATTTACGCTGCAAAAAAATCTTTGCCGAACCGCAAATTTAGCGTACCTTTGCAACAATAACAATAACGACATCACTATGGCTAAAGATATAGTTTGCAGTGGCATACGGCCCACTGGCAACCTCCACCTCGGCAATTATTTCGGCGCCCTGCGCAACTTCGTGGCCATGCAGGACGAGCTGGACTGCTACTTCTTCATTGCCGACTACCACTCGCTGACCACACACCCCACACCGGGCAGCATCTACCAAGACGCCCGCACCATCCTGGTGCAGTACCTCGCCGCGGGCCTCGACCCCGAAAAGGCCACCATCTACCTGCAGAGCGACCTGCCGGAGACCATAGAGCTCTACCTCTTCCTCAACATGAACGCCTACCTCGGCGAGCTGGAGCGCGTCACCTCCTTCAAGGACAAGGTGCGCCAAAACCCCAACAACGTCAACGCCGGCCTGCTGACCTACCCCACCCTCATGGCCGCCGACATACTCATCCACAAGGCCACGCGCGTGCCCGTGGGCAAAGACCAGGAGCAGCACCTGGAGATGACGCGCACCTTCGCACAGCGCTTCAACAACATGTACCACAGCGAGGTGTTCCCCCTGCCGCAGGCCATAGGGTCGAAGACCGGCCTGGTGAAGATTCCCGCCCTCAACGGCAGCGGCAAGATGGGCAAGAGCGAGGGCGAAGCCTCCACCATCTTCCTCACCGACGAGCCTGCGGTCATCCGCAAGAAAATCATGAAGGCCAAGAGCGACAACGGCCCCACGGAGATGAACCAGCAGAAGCCCGAGGAGATAGAGAACCTCTTCAGCCTGCTCAAGGCCGTCTCAACACCCGACACCGTGGAGTACTTCGACGACCTCTACAACCGCTGCCAGATACGCTACGGCGACCTCAAGAAGCAGCTTGCCGAGGACATGGTGGCCTTCGTGGAGCCCCTGCGCCAGCGCATCCTTGAGATTGGCGCCGACGATGCCGCCCTGCGCCGCATCATGGACCGCGGCAAGGAGAAGGCCCACGACAGCGCCGCACGCACGCTGGCCGAGGTGCGCCGCGTCATAGGTTACAGGAATTGACAACGGTAAGCGTAAAACAGAAAGTGGAAAGCAGTGCACATTCCTCTGCTTTCCACTTTCCGTTTATGGTTTTCCGCTCTTTTTACGGCAGGGGCACCAGGCCGTTGAAGCCCATGAAGGCCATGGCCAGGATGCCGGCGGTGACCAGCGCTATGGGCACACCCTTCATGCCTTTGGGCACGCCGGTGAGGTCCAGCTGCTCGCGGATGCCGGCGAAGAGCACCAGGGCCAATGCAAAGCCCACGGCGATGGAGGCCGAGTAGACGACGCTCTCAAGGAAGTTCATGTTCTTCTGTATCACCAGGATGGCCACACCGAGCACGGCGCAGTTGGTGGTGATCAGCGGCAGGAAGACTCCCAGAGCCTGATAGAGCGAGGGGGCAATCTTCTTCAGCACAATCTCAACCATCTGCACCAAGCCCGCAATCACGAGGATGTAGGCTATGGTCTGCAGATATTCGAGGTGCAGGGGCACCAGCACATAGGTCATGATGAGCCACGTCACCATAGTGGCCAGCAGCATGACGAAGAGCACGGCACCGCTCATGCCGACGGACGACTTAACGTCCTTACTCACACCGAGGAACGGGCAGATGCCGAGGAACTGCGCCAGCACCACGTTGTTCACCAGAATGGCCCCGATAATAAGGGCAGGTATCGTTATTCCCATGGTTGTTTCTGTTTACAATTCGGACTGCAAAAGTACAACCTTTTTCCGACATGACAAAATTTTTTTTCATCCCCCGCATTTTTTTACCCCTTCCAACGGGCTGCCCTGCGCCGCTCCACATACCTCTCCCCCACGGCTGTTCTACGGTTGTTTAACGGTTGTTCTACGGTATTTCTTCAGTCAAAACCGTAGAACAACCGTTAAACAACCGTAGAACAACCGTAGAACAGCCGTAGGGGCTCCGTAGCGGATGCTGTTGGACAGCGTGTTGCGGAAGGTTAAAAATCCTTAAAAAACGAGCGTTTTGATATTTTATGAAAAAATAAGTTTTGCTTCAACGACTTTTTTTCTACCTTTGCAAAACGTTACAGCACGTTGCGGACAGCGGCGGGCATAGGCCTTATGGCAGATAAAAATTTGGCAATATGAGCGTTATCGACAAGAAGAAAAATATGGAGACCCGCTACAGAACCCTCACGGCGGCCGAGATAGAGCAGCTGGAGCGCCAAGGCAACAGCGCAGAGGACTGGTCGGCGGTGAAAGTGGCCGAGGGGTTCACGGCGGCCTGCCTGCACGGCAACTGCTTCGACGGCGAGGTGCGCCTCGGCGCCATGGGGGCCGGCAGGGTGACCGACGGCGGACTGACGCTGCACGAGGGCATATACAACTCCATGCTGGCCGACACCACTGTGGGCGACCACCCGGCCATACACAACGTGCACATGCTCAGCGGCTACACCATCGGCAACAACGTGCTGCTGTTCAACATCGACGAGATGACCTGCACGGCCGACCCCCGGACGGTGGCATGGCTGGAGCCGATGAACGAAAACGGCGGCCGCCGCCTGCTGCCCTTCAGCGGCATGACCGTGGGCGACGCCTATCTCTGGGCGCGCTACCGCGGCCGCAAACAGCTGATGGAGCGGCTGGAGCAGATGACATACTCCGCCCTGGCCACCGCCGGGGGCCGCTACGGCACGGTGGGCGACAGCTGTGTGGTCAAGAACACCAAGACCATACGCAACGTCAGCCTGCGCTCCTGCGAGGCCGACCCCACGGTGGTGGACGGCTGCATAGCGCTCTGCGACGGCGTGGCGGGCTACGGCTGCACGCTGGAGCACGGCGTCATCGCAGCGCGCTTCCTGCTGGGCGAGCACGTGCACCTGGAGTTCGGCCTGCGCCTCAACGACACCGTGGTGGGCGACAACAGCACCCTGGCGCGCTGTGAGGTGGGCAACAGCATCATCTTCCCCGCCCACGAGCAGCACCACAACAACTCGTTCCTCATAGCCGGCCTCGTCATGGGGCAGAGCAATGTGGCCGCCGGCTGCACCATAGGCAGCAACCACAACAGCCGCACCGCCGACGGCGAGCTGGCCGCAGGGCGCGGCTTCTGGCCGGGCCTCTGCTGCTCGTTCAAGCACTCAAGCCGCTTTGCCTCCTACTGTCTGGTGGCCAAGGCCGACTATCCGGCGGAGCTGGACATAAGGCTGCCCTTTGCACTGGTCAGCAACAACGTGTCGAAAGACCAGCTGGAGGTGATGCCCGCCTACTGGTGGATGTACAACATGTACGCCATTGACCGCAACAGCCGCAAGTTCCTGCAGCGCGACAGGCGGGTGGTGAAGGCGCAGCATGTGGAGTTCGACCCGCTGGCGCCGGACACCGCCGAGGAGCTGCTGCACGGCATGGAGCTGCTGCGCGGCTGGATCAAGGCGTCGCCCGACGGCACCGTCTACGCCGACGGCATGGAGAACAGCAAACGCCGCACCGTCATCCTCAAGGCACAAGAGGGGCTGAAAGCATACAAGGACATGCTGGTGTATTACGCCATGAAGAATCTGGAAGCGGGGAGCGGAGAGCGGAAAGCGGAAAGCGGAGAGTGGCAGTGGGTGAACATCGGCGGACAGTTGGTTGAACGCCATGATATGGAGCAGCTGATAGCCGACGTGGAGAGCGGTGTGCTGGACAGCTGGGATGCCGTCCACGGGCGTTTCGACGCCCTCTGGGCCGCCTATCCCGCCCGGCGGCAGGCCCATGCCTACGGGGTGCTATGCAGGCTCGCCGGCGTGGAAAAACTGGACGACGCGCTGTGGCAATACTACCGGCAGCGCTATGCCGACATACAGAAATACATAGAAGAACAGAAGGCGGCCAGCCGTCGCAAGGACGACGTCAACCCCTACCGCAGCATGACCTACTGGGACGCCGCCGAGCGCGACGCCGTCCACCAAGGCTGATGCCTAAGGGCTGAACACCATACGGTGAATTATCTTCCCCAACTGTCGCGGTCGAGCGAGCGATAGGTGATGGCTTCGCGCAGGTGGTCGGGGGTGATGTCGGGGGAGGCTTCGAGGTCGGCAATGGTACGGCTGACGCGCAGGATGCGGTCGTAGGCGCGGGCGCTGAGGCCAAGACGGTTCATGGCCTGCTCCATGATGGTACGGCATTCGTCGGTCAGCATGCAGAACTGCCGCGTGAGCTTGCTGGTCATCTGGGCGTTGCAATGCACGCCGAGGTTGCCACGGAAGCGTTCGGTCTGGATGGCACGGGCGGCGAGCACACGCTCGCGGATGGAGGCGCTGCTCTCGGCGCGCCCCTCTTTGTTCAGCTGGCTCACCGGCACTGGCGTCACCTCGATGTGGAGGTCGATGCGGTCCATCAACGGGCCGCTGACCTTGTTCAGGTAGCGCTTGACGGCGCCGGCGGGGCAGGTGCACTCCACGGTGGGGTGGTTGTAGTAGCCGCAGGGGCAGGGGTTCATGGCCGCGATGAGCATGAACGACGCGGGGTAGTCGATGGTCATCTTGGCGCGGCTGATGGTCACGCGACGCTCCTCCATGGGCTGGCGCAACACCTCGAGCACCGTGCGCTTGAACTCCGGCAGCTCGTCAAGGAAAAGCACACCGTTGTGCGCCAGGCTGATCTCGCCCGGCTTGGGGTTGGCGCCGCCGCCCACGAGGGCCACGTCGCTGATGGTGTGGTGCGGCGCGCGGAAGGGGCGCACGGCTATCAGCGAGTCTTCCTTGCGCATAAGGCCCGCCACAGAGTGTATCTGCGTCGTCTCCAGGCTCTCGCTCAGCGTCAGCGGCGGCAGGATGCCCGGCATGCGCTTGGCCAGCATACTCTTGCCGCTACCCGGAGGGCCTATCATGATGGCGTTGTGGCCACCGGCGGCGGCAATCTCCAGGCACCGTTTGACGGTCTCCTGCCCTTTGACATCGGCGAAGTCATATTCGTAGGTGCTCAGCGACCGTGCGAACTCGGCGCGGGTGTCCACAACCGTCTGTGGGATGTCGGCGGTGCCGTTGAAGAAGTCGGCCACCTGCTTCAGGCTCTCGGCACCATAGACCTCCAGATTGTTCACTATGGCGGCCTCGCGGGCGTTGGCGGCAGGCACAATGATGCCCTTGCACTGGCGACGGCGCGCCTCGATGGCTATGGGCAGCACGCCCTTGATGGGGCGCAGGCTTCCGTCCAGACCCAGCTCGCCCATGATGACATACTTGTCAAAGTCGTCGGCCTTGACCATGCCAACGGCGCCCAGCACGCCCATGGCTATGCCGAGGTCGTAGGCGCTGCCCTCCTTCTTGAGGTCGGCAGGGGCCAGGTTGACGACAATATTCTGGTTGGGTATCTTGAAGTTCGACTCGAAGAAAGCCGACGCGATGCGCTGGCCGCTCTCCTTGACGGCGCTGTCAGGAAGGCCAACGATGGAGAAGCCAGCCCCCGGCGACACCGTCACCTCCACGGTGACCGTCACAGCGTTCACACCGATGATAGCACTCCCGTATGTCTTGACTAGCATAGTATCTCTGCGTTTAAAATGAAAGTGCAAAGATACTCATTATTTGCAATGTGACAAAATATTTTTTGAGTCAGCGCACCATGCCGTTGTCGTAGCCACCATTGTTGAGCGTCTTCTCGCCTTTGCGGAACTGACGGCCAAAGTCCATCTGCCAGGTGAGGCCAAGGACGAACATGTTGCCGTTGTCGGCCGTCCAGTGGGTGTGGCGGAAGGGGTGTATGGCGCTGAGGCCCTGCACCTCATAACTGTAGCCGTCGGGGTTGAGCGGACAGAGCCACATGGCGGAGGCCGTGAGGCTTTTCCATCTATACTGCAAATAGACTTCTTGGGTCATCTCGTCTTTCGTATAGTCTTCGGCGAGCAGTTTCACTCGTGGCAGCAGTGTGAAATTGGCGCCGGCCACAACACCTTTCCAAAAAAATTGGACATTGATCTCGGCAGCAATGTTGTCACGCGTGTGGGAGAACTCCGGACCTTCTGAGACATAGTGGAAGTACACGCCTGCAAACGAGAGATTCAAGTGGTTCCAAAGGCCTTTGACACCTGTTTCCAAATAACCATAGGGCACATGCCATCGATCAGCTTCATAATAGCTGAGGACGAAGAGGTCACGCTCGGCATCATATCGGTAGCCGTCAAAGTGGGGATGGAAGATGTGCATCAATCCGGTATTAGCGATAGCGTAATAGCCCTTAGGATGAGTGTAGCGTAGCAGTAGACCAACTTGCAGCTGTTCGCTGGGCTGGAGGTCGGGGTTTCCCTGCTGGCCCTCAACGTCGTCGGTCTGCTGGAAGACGGGTGAGAGTGAAGCTAGAGTGGGCAGGATTGGTGTATATTGCACTGTGGCGGTGAGCGAAAGCTGCTGGATGATGCGCCATTGCAGGCGGGCGGTGCTGAGGTTGCGCAGGTAGCGTTTGCTCTGCTCGCTGTCACTTACGTTGAAAAGCTTGGCGCCGGTGCCGATAGAATAGCCTACATTTGGACCTAATGAGCCCGTCAACTCGGCGTAAAGGTAGGCGTTGTCCTTAGTCATAGAGGTGGTGGTGCCGTAAAGTGTATAGTCGTTCTCGGCGAAGTTGTGCTGATATTGGAGGCCTGTCCGCAATTCGGCCTTGCTCAGGCGCTTGCTGTAGACACCTTCGGCGCTGAGGGCGTATCCGTGGCCGTCGACGTCGGTGGCATAGGTTGCAGGTGCGAGCCCCCCGGCGCTGTAGGTGAGCGTGTTGTCATAGCGGTTGGTGGAATATTCGCCCACCACGTTCAGCTCCACCTTCTGTCCGTAGGGCATTCGATAGGTAAAGAAGAGGTCAAGGCTGGGGAGGTTGTCGCGTTGATGCTGCAATTCCTCAAGAGACTGCTCGGAGGTGACACCGCGGTCGGTCTCGGTCATAGTGCCATAGGCGCTAAGGGTCTTGGTTAAGTAATTGTCTTTGATTGCGGCTACAAACATGGTGCTGTCGTCGTGTTGGTAGGTGTATTCGGCGGTCAACTCGTGGGTGATGTACCAGAACGGCATGTTGGTGCGCTGGCTGCGGGTGACGGTGCGTGCCGAGTCGAGGTAGCTGTCCTCCAGTTCGTAGGGCACATTGTGATAGTTGCGGTAGCCGAGGGTGTATTCCAGCGAAAACTCGCTCTTGCCCACGTGGTAGCTACCCTGCAGGTAGCCGTTGGCAAAGCCCGTGGTGAACGCCGTGTTTCCATTAGCCACAATGCTACCGCCATCCTCACGTTCTTTTAGTATTATATTGATGATACCCGAAGCGCCGCGGTCCAAATATCGTATGCCTGGGTTGTTACTGTATTCCACACGCTTTATATGTTCGGCGCGCAGGTTTGCCAACCGTGCCACAGGCACCTCCTTGCCGTTGATTTGCAGTATAGCCAAGCCTCCGTCCACGGTGATGCTCTGCAACGCCACATCCACCTTCAGGCCTGGCAACCCAAGCATGTCGAGTAGCACCAGCGTCCGTCCGGCGGCTTCCACCTCCTCGGGCTTGGGCAGCACCACGTAGCGGTCCACCTCCTCGGTGGTGCGGCTGGCAGTAATTTCCACCTCACGCAGCTGCATACGGTTCATCGTCAGCACGCCGAGGTCGTCGCCAGCCGTGCAGCGTACCGCCAGCCGCTCAAGGCCCACATACGAGGCTTCCAGCCTGTAGGTGCCATTCGGAACCTCGACGCTGAAAGAGCCGTCTTCACCCGTGGTTGTGCCCGCTTGGTGCGCAGGCGGCTCGCCTGCGAAAAGTACCACGTTGGCGAAAGCCACAGGTTGCCCGCCGTCATCGACCAGACGGCCGGTAATGGTTTGAGCGAATGCGTTCACGCCAGTCAATGCGAGCGCGAGGGTAAACAGGATTCTCTTCATAAATGGTTGTCCGTTTACCAATATAATACGCAAAAACACCTCCGAATCTTACGACAGAGGCGTTTTTTCCAAAAATTTTACACGTATTAATGAAGTTTCTTGCTTACTTTTTCTCACTGCTGACAATTTCCTTACCATTGATGCGTACACCACCAGCTCCAATCACAATACTGCCTGTCTCCTCGTCGTCACCTCCAATGATACGGACTCCATTCTCATCAATGTCGATGCTGCCCCACTCTCCATCTTCACTTCCGCTGATGTGGACACCCTGCCCGCCGATGTCAATGCCTATGGGTTTCTTTCTGGTTGTGGGTTTTGGAGTTGATTTGGCGGGTTGTGAAACTGTTGTGTCGTGAACCGGTATAGAGTCTTTGACGTAGATATACTTCACTGTCTCACGACGCCAAGGGAAGAAGACCTGCAGCAGCACGGCAGCGGCTACGACCACCACGCCCAGTGCCACGCGCAGCCAACGGCGGCGACGGCGTTGCTCGCGTTCGCGGCGGTCCATCCACTCGCCCAGGCCCTCGGTCATCATCCGTAGCTGTTCTTTATAGTCCTGTTCCATAACGCCTCCGCAGTTTGGTTATTATTCTGTTGATGCGCACATAGACGGCGTTGCGCTCCATCTTGAACTCGTCGGCAATCTCCTGCGCGTCGTAGCCTTCAAGGCGCATGCGCAAGAGCCGCTCCTCGTCGTCGGAGAGTGTTGACATCAGGTCGTCGATGCTCTCGGCGTAGTCGACATGGGTGTCGGGCAGCGTGTTGACGAGCGCCGGAGTGAGCCGTTCTGGCTCGGACTCCACGCGGCGGTAGAGGTCGACCAGCACGGATTGTGTGACGCGTTTCAGCCACGCCCGCTGCATCAGCTCCGGCGCATTGATTTTCAATTGGTCGAAGCGCAGCCAGAGCGCTATCCACACCTCCTGCACCATGTCCTCGCAGGCTGCGCGGTTGCCCTTGGCAAAGCGGTAGCAGGTGCGCCACACCGTCTCGCGGTGCCGCTCGATGAAGGCACAGTATGCGTCGTATTGTTGTCTGCTTCGGTCTGCCATACGTCAATATAATACGCAAAAAGGAGCGCAAATCTTACATCAATGTGCATTTTTTTCAAGTTGCAAATATACATATTTTAGGGCAATCGGCAAAAAAATTTGGCCATGTGGCAGAATATGTGTATCTTTGCAGCCAGTATTAACAATTAAATATAGACAATTATGAAAGACATCATGCCCGTCAATGGCCAGTTCGCCATGCCCGCCCTGCCCTACGAGGCGCTGGGCGACGTCATCAGCCAGCAGACCCTCTCGTTCCACCACGGCAAGCACCTCAAGGCCTATGTGGACAATCTCAACAAGCTCCTGCCCGGCAGCGGCCTCGAAGGCCTCGCGCTGCAGGAGGTGGTGCGCCGCAGCGAAGGCGGCCTGTTCAACAATGCCGGCCAGGTGCTCAACCACACCATGTATTTCGAGCAGTTCAGCCCCGCGGCCCGTCCCATGAGCGCCGCTTTCGCCGCCAGACTCGACAAGGACTTCGGCAGCGTGGAGGCATTCAAGAAGGAGTTCGAGCAGAAGGGCGCCACCCTTTTCGGCAGCGGCTGGGTGTGGCTCAGCGCCGACAAGGAGGGCAAGCTGGTCATCACGCAGCAGAAGAATGCCGAGAACCCCGTCACCGCCGGCCTCACGCCCCTGCTGACCTTCGACGTGTGGGAGCACGCCTACTACCTCGACTACCAGAACCGCCGCGCCGACTACCTCGCCGCCCTCTGGCAACTCGTCGACTGGCCCGTAGTTGAGAGTCGGTTGTGAGAAAAACGTAAGGGGTGACTAACGGTCACCCCTTATTGTTCATGCATTCAATACTTGATTGACAGCAGTCACTTCTTCTTTGCCTGGTTGGCCACACTCTGCATCTTGGCGGCAATAACCTCGGGGTCGCCGAGGAATTTGTCCTCAACAAGGTTCATCTTCTCGTCGAAGGTGAATACATAAGGTACTGCCGTCGGCAGATTGAATTTGATAATCTCCTCGTTGCTCATGCCCTTCAGCTCCTTTACGATGCCACGAAGCGAATTGCCGTGGGCAACAACCATTAGGGTGTTGCGGTTCTCGAAAGCCGGCATGATGGTGCCACGATAGTAAGGCATAAGGCGTTCAATAGTGTCCTTGAGGCTCTCCGTGAACGGTATGAGGTTGTCTGGGATTTCGTTGTAGCGTGGGTCCATGCGTGGGCTACGCTCATCGTGCATGTCAAGCGCCGGAGGCCGAACATCAAAGGCGCGACGCCACAACAGCACCTGCTCGTCGCCGTATTTGGCAGCAGTGTCTGCCTTGTTGAGACCCTGGATGGCGCCATAGCTCTTCTCATTGAGGCGCCAGCTTTTCTGCACAGGCAGCCAATCCATATCCATGGCATCGAGCATCTGGTTGAGGGTCTTCACCGCACGCTTCAAGTAGCTCGTGAAACACAGTTCCGGGCGGTATCCGTCAGCCTTCAGCAGCTTGCCGGCCTCCCACGCCTCCTTCATGCCGGCCTCCGTGAGGTCTACATCCGTCCAGCCGGTGAACAGATTGAGCTTGTTCCACGCACTCTCGCCGTGACGAACCAAAATCAGTGTTTTCATTTCTTCTTTTTCTTTGTTGTGTCGTTAAACTTTACTTTCTCGCCCTTCGGGAACGGTCCCTGCGGCAACTTCTCCTTGTAGGCAAGCCATGCAAGGACCAAGCCGCCGATGATGAACGGCACGCTGAGCAACTGGCCCATATTGAGCACCATGCCTGCCTCAAAGTCCACCTGGTCGTTCTTCACGAACTCTATCAGCAGCCTCACGCCGAACAGCGCCACCAGCCACCAGCCGAAGATCGTGCCCGTCTTGAACTGGCCTTTCTTTCTGGCATAATACCACAGGCTGACGCCGAAGATAAGGAAATAGCTCAAACTCTCATAGAGTTGTGTGGGGTGTTTGGCCACCGTCTCACCATTGCGCTCAAAGACAAAGCCCCACGGCATAGAGGTCTCCACACCGTAGATCTCGCTGTTGAAAAGGTTGCCCAGACGGACAAAAGCACCGCCAAGGGCGACAACAATTACCAGCCTGTCAAGGAACCACCATATATTGAGCCCATACTTGCGCTGGTAGAGCCACAGCCCTATCAGGATGCCCAGTGCGGCACCATGGCTCGCCAGCCCCTGGAAACCCGTGTAGTGTCCGTTCTGGAACGGCCACACAATCTCCACCCAGTGCTCCGAGGTCAGGAAATAGTCGGGCTCATAGAACAAGCAGTGTCCCAGGCGTGCCCCGATGAGGATGGCGAGGAATATATAAAGGAACAGGCTGCCAAGGTAGTCCTCTCTTACATTCTCCTGCTTGAACATACGCTCTATTATATAGTAGCCCAGCAGGAAAGCGACAAGGAAACCCAACGAATACCAACGCAAGCCAAAAGAACCTATGTTGATAATCACAGGGTCAACGTTCCAATGTATAGCCAGCGGAGACATATCTTACTTGGCGTAGTTGATGGCGCGTGTTTCGCGAATGACCGTCACCTTGATTTGGCCAGGATAGGTCATCTCACTCTGTATCTGGCGAGAGAGGTCATAGCTCAACTTGTTGGCCTCAACGTCAGTCACCTTGTCGGCACCAACGATGACGCGCAGCTCGCGGCCGGCCTGTATGGCATACGTCTTCACCACTCCCGGATAAGCCATAGCCATATCCTCCAGCTTCTTCAGGCGGTTGATATAAGCCTCCACAACCTCGCGGCGGGCGCCGGGGCGGGCGCCACTGATGGCGTCGGCAACCTGGATGATGGGGCTGATAAGATTGGTCATCTCAATCTCGTCGTGGTGAGCGCCGATAGCATTGCAAATGTCGGGGTGCTCCTTGTACTTCTCTGCGAGCTTCATGCCAAAGATAGCATGCGGTATCTCGGGGTCTGTCTCCGGCACCTTGCCGATGTCGTGCAGCAAGCCTGCGCGCTTGGCAAGCTTGGGGTTGAGGCCCAGTTCCGACGCCATCGTGGCTGCCAGGTTGGCCACCTCGCGGCTGTGCTGCAGCAAGTTCTGCCCATAACTGGAGCGGTACTTCATGCGGCCCACCATGCGCATAAGCTCGTGGTTCATGTTCAGGATGCCGAGGTCTATGCATGTACGTTTACCCACCTCGTTGATCTCCTGCTCTATCTGGCGGCGTGTCTTGGCCACCACCTCCTCAATGCGGGCAGGGTGTATGCGGCCGTCGGTAACCAACTTGTGCAGCGACAGACGTGCAATCTCGCGGCGCACAGGGTCAAACCCACTGATGATGATAGCGTCCGGCGAGTCGTCAATGATAATCTCGACACCTGTGAGGCTCTCCAAGGTACGTATGTTGCGGCCTTCACGACCGATGATGCGACCCTTGACCTCCTCGTTCTCCAAGTTGAACACGCTCACTGTGTTTTCCACGGCAGTCTCTGTGGCGGTGCGCTGGATGCTCTGTATCACCACCTTCTTGGCCTGCTCGGCGGCAGTTATCTTGGCCTCTTCAACGATGTCCATGATGGTGGTGCTAGCCTCGGCGCGCGCCTCCTCGGTCATCGACTCGATGAGTTGCTTCTTGGCCTCCTCGGCACTCATGCCCGCAATGTGCTCCAGCTTGTCCACGCTCTCCTTGTACACCTTCTCCACCTCGGCCTGACGCTTGTGGAGGGTCTCTATCTCGCTGTTAAGCTTCTCGCTCACACCCCTCAGTTCGTTGCTCTTCTTCTGCAACTCGTCCACCTTCTGGTTCAAGGTGTTCTCGCGCTGCTTGAGCTTGTTTTCGGCATCGCGCACCTTGTTGTTCTGCTCGTTGACACGCTTGTCGTGTTCACGCTGCAGCTGCAGATACTTCTCCTTGGCCTGCAACTCCTTCTCTTTCTTCAAAATCTCACCCTTCTCCTCGGCATCCTTGAGCACCTGCTGGCTCTTGGCGAGGAGCTTGTTGCGCAGCACGCCGGTGGTGAGCCACACGCCCAGACCGCCGCCTACGACCAATCCGATTGCAATGAATAGTACTGTCATTGTCTGTTTTAATGTTTTGTTTTCCGCAGGGGGCAGGCCGTCGGGGAGGAACGCAAAAAAACTGCATCCGAAAACCCTCCGGGAGTATTGGTAAACTCTGGAACGTTAGGATTTGAGCGCCGGGTGTATCAGCCATACAACCTACCCACCCCTGAGCCGACTCGGTTTGTAAATGGTGTTGAGTTTACAAACTGTTTTGGGCAGAAACAGTCGCGTCAGCAACTGTGCCGACATTGGCAACCGTTTCTTTAGTCGGATGCAGTATTTGTTCAAGTATGCTGTCTATCGACTGCAGCCGCTGCGCCAGGTCGGTGTCCTTGTAGCGCAGCGAGTCCTGTATCTTGGTCAATTGGGTGATTTGCGTCAATGCCACCATCGCCAGCAAGTCCTGGTGATCGTTGTAGGCGTACATGTTGCCATACTGCTTGGCCTGCGTCTCTATGGCGTCCGCAGCCTTGCGCAACGCCGCCTCGTCGCTCGCGGCGACGCGCAGCCTGTATGTCCTTCCCAGTATGCCAACCGATGCCTGTACCGTCTCCATCCTATTCCTTTCTCATTATCTCCAGACTCCTGTCGATAGTGCGTATCATCTGATTGATCTTCAACTTCAGCTCAGCACTGTCGTTTCCTTCTGTCAACCTGTTCCCTAATCTGATTAATTTGTTCTCTTCTTTTAAATTGTTTATTGTTGTTTCCTTGTTTTTCAACGCTTCCTCCAGCTCACGGCAACGCTCTTCCCCACTCGACACCGCAGCGCGCAGACGCATCACCTCGTCGGCCAACTGCCTCACCTTGAACTCTATCCCTGCCACCGATGTCTCAAAGTCGAACATATCCTTTGCTGCCTATGATACTATTAAAAGCGGTGCAAAAATACTAAAATTTCTGCACCTGCCAAAATTATTTTCCTTTTTTTAACTTTTCGGCATACTGCGGCCGCAGGCACCTATCATGAGTGCCGGCACAGCAACATCCCCGCGCCGCCGTATAGGCGGCCGCAGCATCGCCCACTCAGAGGCGGTAGCTCAAACCCAGCGTAATCAGCTGGTGGCTCTCGTAAAGGCCATGGCTATCATAGTCGGCAAACTTGAAGCCTCCCCAGATGTATTCCGCCGTAAGGCCGAATTTCTTGAAGGGGAACCACGACACCGAGAGTCCGGCGCCGTAGTCCTTCTGGAGCGTCGTCCCAGGGCAATACAATCCACCAAGCATAACGCTGAAGGCGATGTCCCAGTGCTCCGACTCCTTGAGGAAATGGTACTTGGCGTTGATGCCGTAGCGGAAGTTTATTGTGGTCTTGACGAGGGACGAGTCGGCAAGATATCCCACCAGGCCGGTGCCGACATAAAAACCGCCGGTTATCCTGTCGCTAATATTCCAAATGTTGCCACTGAGCAATACGTTACAGGCTTGCGGCGTGCCGCCCACTGAGCCGCCCAAATGCCGCTGCACCGGAGCCGTAGCCCACGTATGCTCCAAGTGCCCAACACTCAGCGTGATACTACGGTTGTCCGTCTGTGCCTGGACTTGGCCTATTGCCAGGAAACAAGCAATGGCGATAAAAAGCTTTCTCATGTTTACTTTTATTTAATGATTAATGGCTATGACTGATTGTTGCAGGTCCTACACCACCCGCATAGGCGGTTAAATTGTATGACCAATAGTGATATACATCGACGTATGTGAAATCATCCGCAAGGGGGGAGTCGTCAATCAGAACGTTCATTACATATGCTCCTTCAGTTTTATTTGCTGAAACTGTGCTCATTTCCCATGTATCAAGGCCTATCCGTTTATGGACACTGACGCTGCCCGAACAGGTCAAAGTATGGTTCTCCGGCCACCACCATATTGCCTTGTGTTCGCTTGTTACTTGTGCGTGAGTATTCACAAAAGTGCCACCACCTACAGCACTGAATTGTGATATTAGTTTTAGGGTAACCCTGTCATTCCCACTTGTGTGTGATGTATGTATTGTGTTAGTATACCACTCCAAAGGTGTCACGCACCCAGGGTGATTGGCTACGTTGGAAGGATATCCCTTGCTGCTGTTTTGCGCGAGGTCAAGGCGGATAGCCTCCTCCTCTGTCGCTTTGGACAAAATGTCAATCTTATCAAGCGCAGTCGTGTACGTGCCGTGTTTATATATTCTGGAAACATATTTACCAACAATAAACATACCGTCATCATTGGCAACATATCTAAACAGATTATCATGCCATTTTGGATATACGGCCACTTCACCGTTCTCATCAATCACTGTGTCCAGATACGCAACGTTCATGTTGTAGAATGCTATAAGTTCTTCTTCCGTCTTAAATGACGCTGGGGCAATCCCTTGATAGAACCTGTCTGCTTTTGCTCCGATAGAGTTCTCTAATGATTTCCCACCGTCGATACAGCCTTTTATTATTGCCTTTACCTCTTCATAAGTAGCATATACCGGTATTTTTGCATCTTCTGTTTTGACATCAGTATTGGATTTGTTATCCACCAGTGCCTCATTTTCCACTTTGTTGCATGCACTTACCATGCACGTTGCCATGCAAAAGATGGCTAATTCCTTTAAAAAGTGTTGCTGTTTCATAATTTGTTATTGTTTTGTTAAACTAAATGATTACATTTACTCACATGATAATAAAATATATGACACCATACTATACTCATTTATGCTCTGCAGTGCAGACAAAAACGTTGTTAGTATCATCATAATAAATCACTACTGTATAACCTTTGGCAGACATATCATCCGCCCATGACACCGCCGCATCTTTGTCAGATGTGGTATATGTAACAACCTCTTTTGCCCAGTTCTCTTGTCTTGGGTTGTTGACATTGCATATCGTTACAGTATATCCCTGCTCTGCGAGACAAACCATTCTTTGAAGGAATGCAAACCAAGCATTATTTCCCTCAATTTCAATCCTTCCTTTCTCACCATTTACAGAATAAACCACTGAATGTTTTACGTTGTTATTTTCAGCATTATCAACTACATCATTATTCGTAATAACCACCGATTCTTTTTGGCAACCTGCCACCGCTACGGACATGAGCGTAATAATCATAATTGTTCTGATTGTCTTTTTCATAGTTCATTTTATTTTATCAAAATGTTTATAAAATCTGTTTTTTAGTACTATTCTTGAGCGTTCCTCCGTATGGGAATGGAATACATATATCGTTCGGCGCTTGTTATATGTTATTGCAATATCAATATCATCAATTTCATCTATAGGAATCTGTATGTCTGGCTGACCTGCCGGGAAAAATCTGGCACCAACAGCGTCAACTCCATTTAATATCATTTTTTTCACATGTTCAGGATATTCCGTGATTTGTCTTATGCTATACGTTGACACTAAATCCGCCCAACCGTCTTCATTTGTGGCTTCCAATATTGTCACATCAACACACACACTGTCATTTATGGCAAAATCCTTCACAAAGGTGGCATCCACACCCGGCACGTCTTTGTACTTCAGGTATGTTTCGCTGACGTCGCCGTCGCGGAACAGCCTGCCGCCGTACTTCCACAGCAGGACACCTCCCGCACACAGCAGGACGGCGAGCATCACTATAAGCCATCGACCCTTCATTATGCGTCCTCCAAAAGATTATGCAGGTTGAGGCACACCTCCTGAGCCCTGTCGGCACCGGCACCCTCCATGTAGGCATACTGTGCCGAGGGCAACAGTGCCAACAACAGCACCACCGCCGCCACGCCCGCCACGAGAGCGTATGCCACCGTCTTCCCCACCTCGCGACGGTGCGTCGCCTGGTACCAGCTCTCGATGCCGTCGGCCGTCGGCACGGCATAGCGTCCCGCAGCACTGCGGCGCTGCAGGCTGCCCACCAGCAGCTCCACGTCAAGTGTTTTATCCTTATTTTTTCTCATCTCTGCCATTCTTTTTTGCTGTTTTGTATCCCAACGCTTCGGCACGGCGGCGCATGCTCTCCACCATGCCGGCGCGGATGCGCTTGGCGGTGGCCATGCTCACGCCCATGGTGTCGGCAATCTCCTCGTTGCGGAAGCCCTGTCGCAGCAGGTCGAAGAGCTGGCGCTCACGCCCCGTGAGGTCGCCCGCCAGTTCCATGGCCAGAGCCTCTTCCGCGCACTCTTCCTCCGCCGTTTCGGGCAGGGCACCCGTCACCATGCTGCCGGTCTTCCAGCGGCGCAAGGCGAGCGAGATGAAGTGGCGCGTCTGCCAGTAGACCCATGCCGCCTGCGCGGCGCGCGGCATCCGCGCCTCGCGGCGCGTGAAGCGCAGCCACATGCCCGTCGTCACCTCCTGCACCAGGTCGCGGCAACGCTCCATGTCACCCCCCGAATAGCCGACACACAAGCCGCGTATCAGCCCCCCGTGGCGCGTGACCATCTGCCTAAAGTGCTCTTCCATGTCCATACCGCGCGAAAAACCTTTGCTATATAATACACCCCGTTTAACAAAAACGTCTCACCGGGTGCCAAAGTTTAACAGACTTTAACACCCGGTGCGGCATTTCAGAGCGGTTATTGGGGGCGTGGCGCCGGGAGCGGCGGCAACGCCAGCGAGGCTATTCGATGTGCAGGCGGTGGCCCATGCGCTCCTGTTTGGTCTTCAGGTAGCGCTCGTTGTAGCGGTTGGGCTTCACCTCGCAGGGCACCACCTCGGTGACCTCGAGGCCGTAGCCCTCCAGGCCGGTGCGTTTGACGGGGTTGTTGGTGATGAGGCGCATCTTGGTGACATGCTGGTCGCGCAGTATCTGCGCGCCGATGCCGTAGTCGCGCTCGTCGGCCTTGAAGCCGAGCTTAAGGTTGGCGTCCACGGTGTCGAAGCCCTGCTCCTGCAGGTGGTAGGCGCGGAGTTTGTTCACCAGGCCTATGCCGCGGCCCTCCTGGCTCATGTAGGCAATGAGGCCCTTGCCCTCGCGCTCTATCATCTCCATGGCGCGGTGCAGCTGCTCGCCGCAGTCGCACTTGCAGGAGCCGAAGATGTCGCCCGTGGCGCAGCTTGAGTGGACGCGCACCAGCACGGGCTCGCCCTCCTCCCACTCGCCTTTCTTGAGCACCATGTGGGTGTTGCCGTTGTCGAGCTGGGTGTAGGCGATAAGCTGGAAGGAGCCCCACTGGGTGGGGAGGAACACCTCCTCTTCGCGGCGCACGAGGGTCTCGTGGGCCACGCGGTAGGCTATGAGGTCCTTGATGGTCACTATCTTGAGGCCGAAGCGCTTGGCTACTTCCTGGAGCTGCGGCATGCGCGCCATGGTGCCGTCGTCGTTGATGATCTCGATGAGGGCGCCTGCCGGGCGCAAGCCTGCCAGACGCGCCAGGTCGACGGCGGCCTCGGTGTGGCCGGCGCGCACCAGCACGCCGCCGTTGCGGGCGCGCAGCGGGTTGATGTGGCCGGGGCGGCCCAGCTGCGTGGGCTTGGTGGCGGGGTCGGCCAGGGCGCGGATGGTGCTGGCGCGGTCGTGCATGCTCACGCCCGTGGTGCAGCCGTCTTCCAGGTTGTCGACAGTGACAGTGAAGGGAGTGCCGAGGAGCGACGTGTTGTCGTGCACCTGCATGTCGAGCTGCAGCTCGTGGCAGCGCTCCTCGGTGATGGGGGCGCAGAGCACGCCGCGGCCGTTCTTGAGCATGAAGTTGACATGCTCCGGGGTGATTTTTTCGGCGGCCATGATGAAGTCGCCCTCGTTCTCGCGGTCCTCGTCGTCCACCACAATGACAAACTTGCCCTCGCGGAAATCCTCGATCGCCTCTTCTATAGTGTTGAGTTTAAATTCCATATCAATGATTATTTACCTGTTATCCGTCAAAATCGACGGCGCAAAGATACAAAAAAAAGTTTGTTCCGCGATGCCAAGGTGGCCTCCGCAGGCCTCCGCAGACCGGCTATCGGTTATGGATTAGCGCGTTAAGGGTTCTGAGGCCGTATGAAAAATATATCGCTTCGCCACGGAGCCTGTACGGCTGTTCTACGGTTGTTTAACGGTTGTTCTACGGTTGTTTAACGGTTTAAACCGTAGAACAACCGTAGAACAACCGTTAAACAACCGTAGAACAGCCGTAGGAGGGCCGTAGGGGAAGCGGGGCGGCGGCAGCGGAAAAACGGCCCCTGCGGGGCGGCGCGCGGCAGGGACTTCGCATCATTCGATGCCGATTTAAAAAAAATGTGTATCTTTGCAGCCGTAAACAAAGCGGCGAGAACTGCGCAACGACATGAAGATAGCACTGATAGGATACGGAAAGATGGGGCACGCCATCGAGGCGATGGCCGCCCGCAGGGGGCACACGGTGACCTGCATTGTGGACCGCGGGGCAGAGAGCGGTGAGTGGAGAGTGGTGAGCGGCGAGTGGAAAGCGGAGGAAATCGACGTGGCCATCGAGTTCACCACGCCGGCGACGGCGGTGGCCAACATACGGCGCTGCTGGGCGGCGGGGCTGCCGGTGGTGTGCGGCACCACGGGCTGGGACGCCGAGCGCGCGGCGGTGGAGGCCGAATGCCGCCAAGGAGGCCACACCCTACTGGCCTCCAGCAACTTCAGCATCGGCATGAACATCATGTTCGCCCTCAACGAGAGGCTGGCGGAGCTGATGCGCGGCCGCACGGACTACAGCTGCTCCATCACGGAGACGCACCACGTGCACAAGCTCGACGCCCCGAGCGGCACGGCGCTGACGCTGCAGCGGCAGATAGTGGAGCGCGGCGGACGGAGCGCCAACGAGATACCGATAGAGTCGATACGCGAGGGCGAGGTGCCCGGAACGCACACTGTGGTATACGACAGCAAGATAGACACCCTGACGCTGACCCACGAGGCCCACAGCCGCGAGGGGCTGGCCCTCGGGGCCCTGCTGGCGGCGGAGTACGTGGCAGGGAAGAAGGGGGTGTTCACGATGAAAGACATGCTTTGAGAGTTATGAGTTTTGAGTTATGAAGAACAGGGTCAATCCGTGGGTGATGGCGCTGCTGGCGGTGCTGCTGCTGGCGGCCATGGCAGGCAGCTGCCTGCTGGGTGCGGCAGACATCAAGGCGGCGGACATCATGCAGTCGCCCATCTTCTGGAGCCTGCGCCTGCCGCGGGTGCTGATGAGCGTGCTGGTGGGCGCTGTGCTGAGCGTGTGCGGTGCGGCCTACCAGAGCATCTTCCGCAACCCGCTGACGGACCCCTACGTGCTGGGCGTCAGCAGCGGAGCCTCGCTGGGTGCCGCCGTGGCCATACTGCTGGGCCTGGAGGCCGCGGTATGGGGCGTGGGCGGAATGGCCTTGGCGGCGGCGCTGGCCACGGTGTGGCTCATCTACCGCATAGCCTCCATAGGCAACCGCATGCACACCACCACGCTGCTGCTCACCGGCGTGTGCCTGACGCTGCTCATCTCGGCCCTCATCTCGTTCCTCATGGTGCTGAACCAGGAGAAGATGGACAGCATCATCTTCTGGACCATGGGGAGCTTCGGCAGCTCGGCGTGGAGCGACGTGGCGGTGATGGCGCCGGTGGCGGTGCTGGGCATCGGCGTGGTGCTGTGGCACGGGCGCGACCTCAACCTGCTGCTGGCGGGCAGCGAGGCAGCACGGAGCATGGGGTGCGAGGTGGAGAAGGTGAAGCGCGTGCTGCTGCTGGCCACGACGCTGATGGTGGCCTTCGCCGTGAGCTCGTGCGGCGTGATAGGCTTCGTGGGCCTCATAGTGCCGCACGCCGTGCGCCTGGTGGCAGGCCCCGACAACCGGCGCGTGGTACCCTACGCGATGCTCTGCGGCGCGCTGTTCGTGCTGGTGTGCGACACCCTGGCGCGCTACCTGCTGCGCCCCAGCGAACTGCCCGTGGGCTCGCTGACCTCCATGGTGGGGGCACCGCTGTTCATATACCTGCTGTACAGGAACAAGAAGGGGTATTGAGGAGGTAGAAGTTAAGAAGTCAAAGAGTCAAAAGGGTCAAAGGGTCAAAAGGGTCAAAGAGTCAAAGGGTCAAAGGGTCAAAAAGCGAAAAAAGCCAAGACGTCAAGACAGATGATAGGGCTGCAAGATATATCGATTAGTTACGGACGGCGCGAGATACTGCACGACATCAGCGCCGACATTGCGCCACAGCGCATCACGGCGGTGATGGGCCCCAACGGCTGCGGCAAGACGACGCTGCTGCGCCTCATCGGGGGGCTGCTGCAGCCCACGGCCGGACGCGTGCTCGTGGACGGGCGCGACGTGGACAGCTACAGCGCCCGCGAGCTGGCGCAGAAGGTGGCCTTCGTGCGCCAGCACGCCCAGACAGACTTCGACTTCTCGGCTTTCGAGACCGTCCTCATGGGGCGCAACCCCTACCAACACCACCTGCAGAACGAGAGCCAGGAGGACTGGGACATCGTGGAGCGATGCATGCGCCAGACGGGCACCTGGGAGCTGCGCCTGGCCAAGCCTGCCCAGATGAGCGGCGGCGAGCTGCAGCGCGTGATGATAGCCCGCGCCCTGGCACAGCAGACACCGGTGCTGCTGATGGACGAGCCGGTGAGCAACCTCGACATAGCGCACCAGATAGACATCATGCGGCAGCTGAAAAGCGGCGAATGGAAAGCGGCTGACGGGGAGCGGAAGACAGTGCTGATAGTGATTCACGACCTGAACCTGGCGCTGCACTTCTGCGACGACCTGCTGCTGCTCCACGAGGGGCGCTGCCTCTACCACGGCCCCATGGCCGAAGGCCTCACGGAAGAGAACATCAAGAAGGTGTACGGAGTGGACGCACACGTGGCCGACGGCCGTATTGTGCTTGACTATTAGTCTGTTGCATATTTTTTTCGCGCATGTGTAATAAAATGCGTATCTTTGCACGTTAAAAGTTGACAACACACCATACCATGAAAAGAACAACCGCACTCATCATCACCGCGCTGCTCGCCGTGCCAGGCCTATGCCGCGCCGACGAAGGCATGTGGATACCCATGCTGCTGCAACGCAACGAAGCCGCCATGCAGAAGGCGGGCATGCACATCAGCGCCAAAGACATCTACGACATCAACAACGCGTCGCTCAAGGATGCCGTGCTGCTCTTCGGTGGCGGATGCACGGGCGAGTTTGTCAGCCACGAGGGCCTGGTGCTCACCAACCACCACTGCGGCTACAGCTACATAGTGAAGCACAGCACCGTGGAGCACGACTACCTGACCAACGGCTTCTGGGCCATGACGCGAGAGCAGGAGATACCCTGTCCGGGGCTGACGGTGACGAGGCTGGTGTACATGCAGGACGTCACCAAGGAGGTACTCGACGGAGTGACTGAGGGCATGAGCGAGGGCGACCGCGAGACGACGATAGAGAACAACATAAAGGCCGTCAGCGCCAAAGCGACGGAAGGCACGCACTACAAGGCAGTGATAAAGCCCTTCTACTACGGCAACCAGTACTTCATGTATGTCAACGAGGTGTTCACCGACGTGCGCCTGGTGGGAGCACCGCCGAGCAATATAGGCAAATTCGGCGGCGACACGGACAACTGGATGTGGCCGCGCCACACGGGCGACTTCAGCATGTTCCGCGTGTATGTGGACGGCAACAACAAACCCGCCGCCTACAGCAAGGACAACGTGCCCTACCGCCCGCTGAAGCACTTGGAGATAAGCCTCAAGGGAGTGGACGAAGGCGACTTCACCTTCGTCTTCGGCTACCCCGGCACAACGCGCCGCTATGTGACGCACGACTATGTGGACCTGGCCGCCAATCAGCAGAACCCCGTGCGTATAAAACTGCGCACAATACGACTTGACCACTACAACGCCGCCATGCGCCAAAGCGCCGCACAGAGGCTGAAATACGCCTCGCGGGTGGCCGGCATCGCCAACGGCTGGAAGAAGTGGCAGGGCGAGAGCCTCGGCATAGAGCGCCTGCACGGCGTGGAGCAAAAGATGGAGCAGGAAGAGCAGTTCCGCCAATGGGCGAAGGACAAGCCGCAGTATCGCGACGTGCTGGACAGCATGGAGGCCAACTACGCCCAGCTGCGCGAGGTGTCGCTGGAGTGGACATACTTCAACGAGGCCGTGATGGCCAGCGACTTCATGCGGCGCGCCTTAGACCTGATGAGCATAGCCAGCCGGGGCGACGACGGCCGTGTGGAGAAGATGCGCAGCGACAGCGAGAAGTACTTCGAGGACTTTGACCAGCACTCGCCCGTGGACGAGGCCATCTTCGTCGAGACATTCCTCTACATGTGGGAGCACGGCTACGCCCCCTACATGAACCTCAAGCACAGCACCGCCAGCGAGGTGGAGGCCACCCTGCACAAGGTCTACGCCAAGTCGGCCCTCAACAACCCCAAGAAGTTGGAGAAACTGCTGGGCATGAAGCGCGAGAAGATGATCCACGCCATAGCCAAAGACCCCGCCGTACAGATCTTCAGCCAAGCCTACAACTACTGCTACGGAGACAAGAAACGCCAGCAGTACAACGATGCCGACGACAACATACAGCGCCTGATGCGCACCTACATCAAGGGCATGATGGAGCAGTATCCCGACAGCAACTTCTTCCCCGACGCCAACCTGACGCTGCGCGTGGCCTACGGCCATGTGGAAGGCTTCAAGCCCAAGGACGCCACCTACTACACGGCCTACAGCACCATTGACGGCATCATGGAGAAGGAGAACCCCGACGTGTATGACTACCGCGTGGAGCCGAGGCTCAAGGAGCTGTGGCAGAAGAAGGACTACGGCCACTACGCCAACAAGAAAGGGGAGCTGCCTGTGGCCTTCATAGCCACCAACCACACCACCGGCGGCAACAGCGGTTCGCCGGTGCTCAACGCCGACGGCCAACTGGTGGGCATCAACTTCGACCGCTGCTGGGAGGGCACCATGAGCGACCTGCTCTTCGACCCCGCCTACTGCCGCAACATATCGCTCGACATACGATACTGCCTCTTCATCATCGACAAGTACGCCGGTGCGCGCCACCTGGTGGACGAGATGACGCTGGTGGAGAAATAAACAACAGGAGAAAAGGACTAAATAGATACAATAAGTCACACAACATAGATGAAACGCTTAATCATTGCACTTGGAATGCTGGCGGCCATGAACGCCTACGCCCAAGACGAGAAAAGCTGCCGCATAGTGAACGACAGCTATGACGAGTTGCGCATAGAGCTTGCCGTTGACAAGCCCACCGTGGGGAAGACCACCATCTGCGGCGAGCAGTTCAGCACACTGACGATAGAGGGTTACTTGCCGTCAAGCAACATCGGCGAACCGTGTCTACCCACTTTCTCAAAGCTTATAGAAGTGCCGCTGTGCAGCGACTTCCGCGTGGAGGTCACCGGTGCCGTATACGACACCCTTGGAGCCCTGAGCCACTGGCTGGCGCCCACCCAGATGCCGCGCACCAAGAGCGACACCTCAACACCACAGCTGTCCATCAACAAGAGCCTTTACAAGACTGACAAATACTACGGCCAGCAAGAGGCGTTGGTGGAGGCCGTCGGCATAGCCCGAGACCGCCGTCTGGCGCGCCTTCAGTTCTCGCCGGTGCGCTACAACCCTGCCACAGGCCAGTATATCGTATGCCGCAGTGCCACGCTTAGCGTCCGCTATATCGGCGCCGACAAGGAGGCCACACTCAACATGTTCGAGCGCTACCACACGCCGGCATTCAACAGTGGCAACGGCGTCATCAACAGCCTATACCCCAAGGGTGTGGCCACGGCAGCACCGGTGCGCTACCTTATCGTGGCGCACAGCTCGTTCCAGGGCCAGCTGGACAGTTTTGTGCAGTGGAAGAAACGTAAAGGATTCATTACCGACATAGTTTATACCAACGACCCCACAGTAGGCACCACAACCACCTCGATACAAGCCTACCTGCAGAGCCAGTACAACAACGCCACCGCAGCGTCGCCGGCACCCACATACGTGCTCTTTGTG
Organism: Bacteroidales bacterium; assembly: GCA_017522105.1. Classification (GTDB taxonomy): domain Bacteria; phylum Bacteroidota; class Bacteroidia; order Bacteroidales; family P3; genus Colimorpha. The sequence goes on from JAFXAA010000026.1 coordinate 26,726, forward strand.
GGCGACGTACAGCAGATACCCGCTTTCAACGGCAACCAAGGCTCCAGCAGCCACATCACCGACCTGTACTATATCTCATGGACCTCGGGCGACATCATCCCAGACTGCTACAGCGGCCGTTTCTCGGCGCAGAACGTCAGCCAGCTCATCCCGCAGATACAGAAGACACTGATGTACGAGCAGTACACCTTCCCGGACCCGTCGTTCCTTGACCGCGCCGTGATGGTGGCCGGTGTCGACGGTGGCAACAGTGGCGACAACGGCTATAGATATGGCGACCCCGCCATGGACTATGCCATCACCAACTACATCAACGGCGCCCACGGCTGGGCCAACGTCCACTACTTCAAGAACAACACCTCGATAGTGCCCGCCGGTGTCACCAACGTATCGGTATACGGCAATGGCTCAGGCAATGCGGCCACCGTGCGAAGTCTCTACAACATGGGGGCAGGCCTAATAAACTATACAGCCCATGGCGGCTCCGACGGCTGGAGCAACCCCAACTTCGGCAACACCCATGTCAGCACCATGAGCAACAACCATAAGTTCGGCCTGATGATAGGCAACTGCTGCCAGACCAACATGTACGGCGAGAGCGTGTGCTTCGGCGAGGCCCTGCTCCGCAAGGCCGAGTATGCCGGCGCTGTAGGCTATATCGGCGGCAGCGACTATACCTACTGGGGTGAAGACTTCTACTGGACGGTAGGTGTCCGTAGCAGCGTAGGTCCCGGCATGAGCATGGCCTACAACAGCAACAACCTCGGTGCATACGACCGCATGTACCACACTCACGGCGAGGCCTACTCGCAGTGGGTGGCGGCACAGGGCGCCATCATGATGGCTGGCAACATGGCCGTGCAGTCGTCTACCTCAAGCCTCAAAGGTTACTACTGGGAGATATATCACCTGATGGGCGACCCGTCTGTGATGACCTACCTGACTCAGGCCGACGTCATGACACTCACCGTAGCGCCCACCATCACCTACGGCACTGCCACGCTCAGCGTCACCGCGGTACCATACGCCTATGTGGCTTTGAACGACACCGTCACACACACCCTTGTGGCTGCCACATGGGCCGATGCTTCTGGGCAAGCCACACTTACGCTGCCCAGCAATTTATCCGTAGGTACCTATGAGTTGACGGCATCGGCACAGCAGTACCAAACAGCTTTCCGCAACATCACCATCATAGCTCCTACAGGAGCCTTCCCGTCGGTGATGACAATGACTCCTGCCTCACCACTCATCCCAGGCGACACCGTGAGCCTCAACATCATAGTGGAGAATCAGGGCAACAGCGACGCTGACTCCGTGACCATGACTCTCAGCTCCTCGTCACCTGTGCTCACCCTGCTCAACAACACCATCACCATCGCCAGCCTGCCTACCGGAGCACAACAAAGCTTCGCCACCGTGCTCGCCGCCGTCAGCCCTACGGCCGGTGACCTCACCCACGTCAACATCACGGCCACCGCCAACTGGAGTGGCAACAGCACCCCTGCCATAAGTATCCATCCGCAGACCGTTGTGGCTCCTGTGACTGTCATGCAGTACTCCAACCACAGCCCAAACCTGCTTCCCGGCGACAGCACCACCATCACGCTGACCATCTACAACCAAGGACATGCAGCCATGCGCAACTGGAGAGTCACCTGCAACACGCCGACACCGATGTGCACGCTGACGAGCAGTGGTCATGCAAGAGGCAACATCATTGATGCCGGCGACAGCACGAGCATCAACCTCGTCATCCACACCGACAGTACATTGCCGCAGGATGTCATTGTACCCCTATACGTAAGTGTCGACTACGCCACTACGACCAACGGCAATACAATAGTATCCATTGACACCCTGAATACAATAATCAGCAACAGCTTCTGCGAGACATTCGAGGGCAACCAGTTCAACCTCAGCGGCTGGACACAAGGCTCCGTTCAGTGGCTGATATACGACACCGACCCCTATAAAGGTTCCTACTGCGCCGGTTCGTCCTACACCATGGGTAGCAGCATGACCGCGGAAATGAGCATCAGCTGCACTATCAACCATGCCGACAGCATAAGCTTCTTCTACAAGGTGTCGTCTGAGGCCAACTACGACAAGTTCCACTTCTACATTGACGGCAACGACATGTTCAACGCCTCTGGCGAAGTGGAGTGGACCCGCGCAGCCTACCCTGTCAGCGCTGGTAGCCATACCTTCCGCTTCACCTATGAAAAAGACTACAATGTCAGCAATGGCAGCGACCGTGCCTGGATAGACAATGTAACGCTGCCGCACAATATGCGCAATGCCACATACGTACATCAGGACATCTGCGCCAGCGACACGACAGAGCATCCCGACCATATAATCAACCCTGACGGTTCAGTGGTGTTCTACACCGTCACCGTACACCCATTGCAGCATACCTTTGACACGGTGGTCAACTACACAGGCTCATCATATATCTGGAATGACAGCGTCTACACCATGAACGGTGACTATAGCCAGCTTTTCGCCGACATCTACGGCTGTGACAGCACGGCTTCGCTCCACCTCACTTTCTCCACCGAGGGCATTGACGGCACCGAGGGCACGAAGCTGCGCCTCTACCCCAACCCCACCACCGACATGCTGCACCTCGACAGCGCAGTGGATGAGGCACAGGTATACGACGTCAACGGCCGCCTCGTCGCCACCGTCAAGAATACACGCCATATAGACCTCCGGGCAATGCCGGCAGGTGCCTACACCTTGCGGTTAATAATGCCTTCGGGCAGCGCGACATGCCGCGTGATAAAGAGATAAAAGAAATGGTGGTCACTTGACCACCATTTTTCTTTTCATTCGGTAACTCTCAGCACCTCACCTTTGTCGTCCACAATCTGGCGGTAGAACCACGCGGGATAGGGGGGCTGCTGCGGAAAGCGCACCACGCCGGTCTCCGTGGTCTCTATCTTGCCGTCCTTCTCATGCTTTATGTTGCCGTCAATATACTTCATCAGCAGCATCTGGTCAAGCTCCCTCCAGCGGCGCATCATGCGCTCGGCGCGGTCGTTGCAGAAGCGGTTGAGCTCGCCAATCAAGCGACGGTCGTTGTCCTCCTGCGCCCAGCGCTCGGCGTGCGCCACCTCTTCCTTCACGAAGGCATCCTCAAGCTCCCTCTGCACCTTCTGCACATCCTTTATCATGGCATCGTAGCGCAGGTAGCAGAAGTTAGCCACTCGGTTGAAGAGCCAGAAAGCCGCCGTCTCGCTGTAGCGGCTCATGCTGCCATTGCCCTCCTCGAAACACACTGGTATCTGTGTAGTGCCGCAATAGATGGGGCAATAGACGGTGCTATAGGTGTCATCCACCCCAAACCATATAACTCCGCCCAACTTACTTGGCAACCACCCACGGCATTGAGCCACAAACGAGAAGCCCGTCTGCTGTGTGCTGATGGCACGTTCATGGACGTATTTCTTGCCGTCGACCTCGAAGTCCATGGGCCGCCAGCGATAGGGGCAATGGAAGGGGCCTGCGCCCACGTCCTGCGTCATATCCATCGGCGTGCCCTCATAGTGGTCGCGCATCAGAGCCATGCAGTCCTGAACGGTGAGCTTGCGGTTGGGCTTCACCCACAGAGGCAAGCGTTCAGCGTTCTTGTCACCCATGGCATAAGCCTCATATCTCTTCATGCCGTCAGCACAGCGATTGAACATGGCATATACACGCGCCTCACATGCGCGCAGGCCGGAGAAGGTCAGCGGGTTGTAGGTGTCGGCAAAGCTGAAGTCAGCATCCTTGCCGCTGTACCAGCCTCGCTGTTTGGCAAACTTGACGACATCGCTGGCGTACACGCACTCCACCTCGGGACGGTCTATGTATTTCAAGTTGCGGCTGTCAATGCTCTTGTAGCTCTCCTTGCGCATCTGCGGGAAGGTGGTGATGCGTGCCTGGTTGGCGTGCCCGCTGATGTAACCGTCGGGAACACGGCGCGCCACCCACACGGCTCCCTTCTCGCTGCCCTTGCTCGTTATCTCAAAAATCCACACCTCGTTAGGGTCGGCAAGCGAGAAGCTTTCGCCCCCGTCGGCATAGCCGTATGTACTCACCAGTTCGTGCATCACCTTGATGGCCTCGCGGCAGTTCTTGGCTCTTTGCAGGGTGACGTAGATGAGGTTGCCGTAGTCGATGCCCTCGGCGTTGCCCTTGTCCAGCGGGCTGATGCCGCCCCAGGTGGTCTCGCCGATGGCCAGCTGGTGCTCGTTGATGAAGCCCACCACCTGGTAGGTGTGCGCCGGCTGCGGTATCTCTATCTGGAACTTGAGGCTTCCGTAGTTGTAGAGCTTCAGCGTCGCTCCCTCGGGGTGGTCGGCGGCGGGGCAGTAGCGCAACTGCCCGTAGCGCGTGTGGCTGTCGGCGGCATAGGTGATGAAGGTGCTGCCGTCGGCGGAGGCACCCTTCGACACAATCAAATTGGTGCAGGCCAGCGCGGGCAGCGCGCAGGCCAGCAGGGCAAAGAGGATAAGTCTTTTCATGATATTGTACTTCATGACAAAAGAAACGCAATATCCGTCAGAATATTGCGTCGCTTGGTTCATTTGCCGTCAAGGTCAATGTCAGGCAGGTGCACGCGGTCAGCGCAGTGGCACTCTCCCCCACCCGACCGCGGGCACCCTTGGCAGCCGCACGAGCAGCCGCCCTTGCCCTTCAGCGTGCGCACCAGCCAGCGGACGGCAAAGAACACCGTCGCCACCAGAATCAGTATCACTATTACAGTCTGCCACATAACCCAATAACTTTTAACATAACAGGCTGCCAATCTGGAACACCAGCGTGCTGACTATCCAGGCCAGCCCTATGGTGTATGCCACGGTGAACAACGCCCACTTCCACTTGCCGCTCTCGTTCTTGATGGCCACTATGGTGCTCACACACGGCATGTACAGCAGTATGAACAGCAGCATCGACATGGCGCTCAACGGCGTCATGTTGTTCTTTATCAGCTGCGCTATGCGGCTCTCGTTCTCGTCGCTCTCAAAGTCCGCCTCCAGCTGCTCGGCCTCCTCGGTGCTGGTGGCGTAGACCACGGCCATAGTCGATGCCACCACCTCCTTGGCCCCCACGCCGGCCAGCAGCGACACGCTCTGGCGCCAATCGAAGCCGCAGGGGCGCATGGCAGGCTCTATGGCCTTGCCAATCTGGGCCATATAGCTGTTCTCGGCCTGAATGCGGCGGTCTTCGTGAGTGGGGTAGTAGCTCAGCGCCCAGACAATTATAGAGGCACCCAGTATTATGGTGCCCATCTTCTTGAGGTACTCCTTGCCTTTCTCCCAAGCGTGGCGCAGCACGGCCTTGGCCGTCGGCATGCGGTAGGGCGGCAGCTCCATGACGAAGGGCAGGCTCTCGCCCTTCACGAAGAAGCGACTGAAGAGCTTGGCCATCAGCACTGCCATAATCATGCCCAGCAGGTACAGCCCCATGAGCACGAAGGCTGCCCACTTGCTGAAGAAGGCACTCACCAGTATCACATACACCGGTATGCGTGCCGAGCAGCTCATCATCGGGATCACCAGCATGGTCAGCAGCCGCGACTTGCGGTCCTCGATGGTGCGCGTGGCCATGATGGCCGGCACGTTGCAGCCAAAGCCCATGATCATCGGTATGAAGCTTTTGCCGTGCAGCCCCATGCGGTGCATCAGCTTGTCCATGATGAATGCCGCGCGGGCCATGTAGCCGCTGTCCTCCATGAAAGAGATGAAGAGATAGAGGATGAGGATGTTGGGCAGGAACACCAGCACCGAGCCCACGCCGGCAATGATGCCGTCGCAGACGAGGCTCTTCAGCGGCCCGTCGCTCATGGCCCCGCCCACCACCTCGCCCAGCCAGCCGAACAGGGACTCCAGCCAGTCCATGGGGTACTGCCCCACAGCGAAGGTGCAGAAGAAGGTGACGAACATCACCACAAGGAACACCGGGTAGCCCAGCCAGCGGTGCGTCACCACGGCGTCGATCTTGTCTGTCAGCGCGTGCAGGGTGCTCTTCTCGTTCCGCTGGTAGCACTCCGCCAAGGCGCCGCGCACAAAGGCGTACTTGGCGTCGGTGATGGCGCTCTCGATGTCCTGTCGCTCTTCCACGTCCACCTTGTGGCCGCCGGCGCCGTCGGTCTCCACCAGCCGCCGCCCGCTGTTGCGCTTGTACTCCTCGGCAATGGCGTCGCGCATCTTCAGCACGCTGCCGTCGGGGTCGTGCTGCTGCACATACTGCTCCAGCTGCTTGTCGTTCTCCAACAGCTTGATGCTGAGGAAACGCGTGCTCAGCGTGTCGCTGAAGCCATGCTCGTAGAGCTCCGTGCGCAGCCGCGCAATGCAGTCGCCCAGCACCTTGCCGTGGTTCACGTGTATGTGGCGCGTCTTGGTGTCGCGACCCTCGTAGACCTCTATAATCTTGTCGAACAGGCGGTCTATGCCGGCGCCGCTGCGCCCCGTGGTGGGCACTATGGGCATGCCCAGCAGGGTGGAGAGTTGCTCCATGTCGAGCCGGTCGCCGCTCTTCTGCAGCTCGTCGTACATGTTCAGCGCCATCACCATGGTGATGTCCATGTCTATAAGCTGCGTCGTCAGGTACAGGTTGCGCTCCAGGTTGCTCCCGTCCACCACGTTGAGAATGATGTCAGGCGTTTTCTCAATGATGTGCTTGCGCACGTAAAGCTCCTCCGGCGAGTAGGCGCTGAGCGAGTAGGTGCCCGGCAAGTCGGTGAGGTTGAACGTGTAGCCACCGTGGCTGAAGGTGCCCACCTTCTCGTCCACCGTCACGCCGCTGTAGTTGCCCACACGCTCATGGGCGTGGGCCGCTATGTTGAATATGCTCGTCTTGCCGCAGTTGGGGTTGCCCACCAGGGCCACGTTGATAGTCTTCGAGCGCTCCTCGGCGATGTGATGCATCGGGTCGCTGCCCGGCACCTCCAACGGCTTGTAGTCGGCGTGGTTCACAATCTCGCGCTCGGCCTCTTTCTCGCTGACAATCTCCACCTTCTGCGCGTCGCTGCGCCGCAGCGACACCTCGAAGTTCATGATGCGGTATTTTATCGGGTCATTGAGCGGAGCATTGAGCACCGCCTCCACGGTGACGCCCTTGATGAACCCCATCTCTATGATGCGCTTGCGGAAAGCTCCGTGACCGGACACACGCACCACCACGGCACGCTCACCAGTCTGTAGTTCAGATAGTAGCATAACTATAGTCCTTTTATTTCAAGCTGCAAAATTACTATAATCCGCCCGCGCGGGCAATAACCATTAATGGTGATTGTGCCCGAAGGCTACGGCCTCAAAGACAATAATCCAACAACATTGGCGTTATTTACATCAAGAACCAAAACAACAACCATCATGAGCCAATTCAAAGACGACAGACAGACGGGACGCTACATCCTCTGGGGCGCTTTGGCGCTGGTAGCAATCATCGTGTTCTTCTCCTCCTTCTACACCATCCGCTCCACCGAACGCGGCGTGCTGAGCACCTTCGGCAAGATGAGCGACACCGTGGTCGAGGACGGCCTGCACCTGAAGATACCCTTCATCCAGTCCATCAAGCGCGTCAACGTGCAGCAGAAGAAGTTCGACGGCCACGAGAACTCCTACACGCGCGACGTGCAGACCTCCGAGGTGGACTACACCATCAACTACGACCTTGTGCGCGAGAACGTCAGCAAGCTGATGAAGAACGTCGGCGACGACTACCACAACCGCATCGTGGTACCCTTTGTGCGCTCCGCCATGAAAGAGGCCTTCGGCAACTTCGCCGCCACAGAGATCGTGGAGAACCGCGACGCCGTGCGCCGCGCCATCGAGGCCAGCCTGCGCCAGACACTCGACAGCAACTACTTCATGAACATACAGTTCCAGCTGGTCGACATCGACTTCGACGACCAGTTCGAGAACGCCATCAAGGAGAAGCAGGTGGCCGAGCAGAACGCCCTGAAGGCCAAGAACGTGACCATACAGGTGGAGGAGCAGGCCAAGCAGACCAAGATCAAAGCCGAGGCCGACGCCGAAGCCATGCGCATCAAGGCCAACGCCCTGGAGCGCAATCCCAAGCTGGTCAACTACGAAGCCGTACAGAAATGGGACGGCAAGATGCCGCAGTACATGCTCGGCAACTCGGTGCCATTCATCGACATCAAATAGCTTTCCGCCAAGCCATTACCCATACCGTGCCCCGACAGCTGCCTGCCGGGGCACGGCTGTTTATGCCCATCCCACACCGCACCCTTTTCCCACGGCCCCGGTACGGAGCCCCTACGGCCGTTCTTCAGTAGTTCTTCAGTAGTTCTTCAGTGTTTGACTGAAGAACTACTGAAGAACTACTGAAGAACGGC
>JAFXAA010000027.1 GCA_017522105.1 Bacteroidales bacterium
TTTCTCATTTCTCATTTCTCATTTTTCAACTTCTTCAGCGCTTCCCACCTCGGATCCACCTCGCCGTTCTCCTCCTTCTCCAGTTTCAACTCCTCTTCGCTCTTGATGTAGCTCACTGTCTCTGTGTCGCAATCACCCTCGGCATGCATGTGCTGCATCGGTATCCTCACCGCCACATACTCATACAGCCATTGGGCCAGGTCTATCTCAAAGGCCCCTTCGGGCAGGATGGCCACGTTCTCGTCGTCGCTCACCTCGGTGTCGCTCAACCTGATGTTCAGGCTCTCGCTCCCCTCTATCGGCACCCTCATCTCGCCAAGGCATCGGTCGCACAGCGTCGTCACCTCGCCGCAGAGTGTGAAATTCATCACCATCACCCGCTCCGTTTTCTCCAAAACAGCCTCGATTTCCACCTTCCCGTCGCGTATTTCGTCGTTTTCAAAACGCTCGAAAAACTCTTTTCCAAGCTTGAAACTATAACTGTAACGCCCTGGTTTCAAGCCGCTGAAGCGCACTATGGTGTCATCGTTCCTGCTCATTTCCACACTCCTATTGAGTTTGCAAAGATACGAACTTTTTTCAAACTGACAAAAAAAAAGTCTGTACGGTCATTTTTTTTCTCTTGGCTGGGATGAAATAGGGTTAAATTATGAAAAAAAATCCTGCCGCTCCGCCATGGAGTCCCTACGGAGCCCCTACGGACCCCCTACGGCCGTTCTTCAGTGGAAAGCCGTCGAAGGGTCGTTGCGGGGCGGTGGTGGCTCCGCAGCGGGGACATCGGATAGGGGGGTGAATAAAAAACTTTTTGCCACATGTCTTTTTTTTACTATCTTTGCATTTACTTTTTTTGCGAAATGGAACTGCTAATTGGCATATTGTGCGGCATTGCGCTGTCGCTGTTCTTTAGTTTCGGGCCTGCGTTTTTTGGCTTGATTCAGAGCAGTATAGAGCATGGTTTCCGTCGCGCCATGGCATATGCTGTGGGCGTGAGCCTGAGCGACGTGCTGGTGGTGGCGCTGATGCTGACAGTGTTCAAAAATGTGGACATGGAGGCCGTGTTGCACAATATCTATGTGGCGCTGATTGGCGGCGCGGGCATAATTGCCATGGGTGTATACACGTTCCGCAAAAAGACCAAGCCCGCTTCGGGCAAGCACGGGCACATGAAGTTCAGGAGCACTGAGAACGTGGGTCGCAAACAGTTGCTTCTGCACGGCTTCCTGCTCAACATCCTCAACCCCTTCATCTGGGTCTACTGGATTTCGGTCATCACGCTCCTTTCGGGCGAGATGGGGCTCCGCGGTGCCGAGCGTTACCTTTTCTTCACGGGATTGCTGGGTGCCACGCTGGGTTGCGACCTGCTGAAGTGCCGACTGGCAGCCATGCTCCAGCAGATGATCACCGCCAAGGTGCTGAACATCTTTAATATGGTTACGGGTCTGATTATGATAGCATTCGGTGTCTATCTTATCGGGGCTATGGTTGTCTATCAGACCAATCCCGAAGCAAGGGAGAAGGAACAGGAGGCGATTCCGCAGAAGACCAAGGTGATACAGGATTTGCACAACAAGATGGTCCGCGACTCGGCCAAGCACGCCGAGACGGCGGATTACAGGTAGCAGACTTTCAGCGGGGCGGAGGCTCCGACGCTGACGATGTAGACGCCCTTGGCGGGCAGGGCTACGCTTGTGTCGTTGCCTGCGGCGGCGATGTGGAGGATGCGCCGTCCGGCGATGTCGCAGACTGTGAGTGGCTGTCCCTGGGCGCCGTTGATGTGGAGGATGCCGCTGCTGACGGTGGTGGCGATGGCGCTGCGCTGGGCGGTGGCAATGGCAACGGGAGGCTCGGGACACGTGTCTTCGACGATGTTGAGTTGGCTCCAGTGCTGGGCCGCGCTGTATGCCGTGGCGCTGTTGCAGGGCACGGCTATCGCGAGGCTTGTGGAGGTGCCCTGGAAGGAGTCGCCGCCCAAGCTCGGCGGCGTGGCTCCGAGGAGGCGCACGGTGTCAAGGAGTTGGCAGTCCTTGAAGGCAAAATCGCCGATGAAGTGCAGCCCGGAGGGGAGCACGCATTTGCTGATGTGGCAGTATTCAAGGGCGTCGTTGGCGATGCCCAGCGTGCTGTCGGCCACTATGAGGGGGGCTGTGCGCGAGCTTTGGACGGCCACGAGGTAGCGCCCCACATAGAGCACAGAGTCTTGCCAGTGGCTGCCGTTTGTCATGTAGGCCGTCATGCCGAAGCAGCCTGCTGCAAGCTGTGTGATGGTGGTGGGGAGGCTGACGGTGTCCAGCGCCGTACAGCTGGAAAAGACCATCATGGCGAGGCTCTGCACCCCTTCGGCCAGGAATGCCGACGTCAGCGAGCTGCAGCCCGCAAAGGCGCGCATGCCTATGGTCGTCACGCTGCCGGGGATGCTGACCGAGGTGAGGCCCGTGCAGTTGCTGAAGGCCATGCGGTCTATCTCTGTGACGCTGTAGCCCTGTGTCGTGGCGGGTATGACGAGGCGTCCGGTGGGTTTCGGCGTGCCTGAAACCACCTTGACGGTGCTGCCAGAAGTGATGGTGTAGTAGAGCGTCTGGCCCGTAGGGGCGGCTTCGCTGAAATCAAAAGCCCTCGCCACCATGGCGGTGGCGAGGAGCATTGTGATGAGTGTCAGTCTTTTCATTGTGTTGTTATTCTCTTCCGGCCAGCAGGAGTTCCATCATCTTGATGGCGCTCTCGCTGATGACGGTGCCGGGGCCGAAGATGGCGGCAACGCCGGCCTTGAACAGGAAGTCGTAGTCCTGCGGGGGGATGACGCCTCCGGCAACCACCATGATGTCGTCGCGACCCAGTTTCTTGAGCTCTTCAATGACCTGCGGCAGCAGGGTCTTGTGGCCTGCGGCCAGCGAGCTGGCGCCGAGGATGTGCACGTCGTTCTCGACGGCCTGCTTGGCGGCCTCTGCCGGGGTCTGGAACAGGGGTCCCATGTCCACGTCAAAGCCGAGGTCGGCATAGCCCGTGGCAACCACTTTGGCGCCGCGGTCGTGGCCGTCCTGGCCCATCTTGGCTATCATGATGCGGGGGCGGCGGCCCTCCAGCTTGGCGAACTTGTCGGTGAGCTCCTGCGCTTTCTTGAAGCTGGCGCTGTCTTTGGTCTGGCTGCTGTACACGTTGCTGATGAGGTTGATTTTTGCTTTGTAGCGTCCGAATACTTTCTCCAGGGCATAGCTGATCTCACCCAGCGAGGCGCGCTTGCGGGCGGCGTCGATGCTGAGGTCGAGGAGGTTGCCCTCTCCGGTCTCGGCGCAGCGCGTCAGGGCGTTCAGTGCGGCCTCGACGGCGGCGCTGTCGCGCTCGGCGCGCAGCTTGGCCAGGCGCTCTATCTGTGCCTTGCGCACTGCGGTGTTGTCAACTTCGAGGGTCTCGATGGGGTCTTCGTGGTCGAGGCGGTACTTGTTGATGCCCACGATGGTGTCCACGTTGGAGTCGATGCGGCTCTGCTTGCGGGCCGAGGCCTCCTCGATGCGCATCTTGGGCACGCCGCTCTCTATGGCTTTGGCCATGCCGCCGAGCTTCTCCACCTCCTGGATGTGGGCCCAGGCGCGGTGTGCCAGCTCGTGGGTGAGGGTCTCAACGTAGTAGCTGCCGGCCCACGGGTCGACGACGCGGCAGATGTTGGTCTCTTCCTGCAGGTATATCTGCGTGTTGCGGGCTATGCGCGCGCTGAAGTCGGTGGGCAGCGCTATGGCCTCGTCAAGGGCGTTGGTGTGCAGCGACTGGGTGTGGCCCAGGGCGGCGCCCATGGCCTCGATGCATGTGCGGGCAACGTTGTTGAAGGGGTCTTGCTCGGTGAGGCTCCAGCCGGAGGTCTGGCAGTGGGTGCGCAGGGCAAGGCTCTTCGGGTTCTTGGGGTTGAACTGGTTGACTATCTTGGCCCACAGCATGCGGGCGGCGCGCATCTTGGCAATCTCCATGAAGTGGTTCATGCCCACGCCCCAGAAGAACGACAGGCGGGGTGCGAAGTCGTCGACGCTCAGGCCTGCCTTCACGCCAGCGCGCAGGTATTCAAGGCCGTCGGCCAGCGTGTAGGCCAGCTCGATGTCGGCGGTGGCACCGGCTTCCTGCATGTGGTAGCCGGAGATGGAGATGCTGTTGAACTTGGGCATGTGCTTTGAGGTGTACTCAAAGATGTCGGCGATGATCTTCATGCTGGGCAGGGGAGGGTAGATGTAGGTGTTGCGCACCATGAACTCCTTGAGGATGTCGTTCTGGATGGTGCCCTGCAGCTGCTCCTGCGGTACGCCCTGCTCCTCAGCAGCGATAATGTAGAAGGCCAGGATGGGCAGCACGGCGCCGTTCATTGTCATGGAGACGGACATCTTGCCGAGGTCAATCTGGTCAAAGAGTATCTTCATGTCAAGGATGCTGTCGATGGCAACACCGGCCTTGCCGACATCGCCGACGACACGTTCGTGGTCGCTGTCGTAGCCGCGGTGCGTGGCCAGGTCGAAGGCGCAGCTGAGGCCTTTCTGACCGGCGGCGATGTTGCGGCGGTAGAAGGCGTTGCTCTCTTCAGCGGTGGAGAATCCGGCGTACTGGCGGATTGTCCACGGGCGCATGACGTACATTGTGCTGTACGGTCCGCGAAGGAAAGGCGCTATGCCTGCGGCATAGTTGAGATGCTCCATGCCCTCAAGGTCTTTCTTGCCGTAGGCAGGCTTGACGTCAATCTGCTCCGGCGTCTTCCAGTTCTTCTCAATATGGTTCTCTTTCTCCCATTCAGCGAAGGATTGCTTCTTTTCCTCCGTGGAACGGATGTCGACTTTTGTAAAATCGGGTCTCATTATCAGATGTTTATATTGTTATCGTTTATCGTATCTGAAGTGCAAATATAATAAATAATATTTATATGGCAAAATATTTATCTGCTGATGGTTGTGTATTCGGCCACTGGGCCGAAGTCGTAGCCGTCCACCATGAGACGGTTCTTGGTGGTGCGGCCAAGGAAGCAACAGTTGAGGCGTGCCTCGCCGAGCTTGAGGAGGAAGGTGTCGTCTTGGCTGTCGGCGACGGCCACAAGGTAGCGTCCAGGCTCTTCGCCGAAAAGGAATGCGTCGAGGCGCACCTCGCGTGGCGAGAGTATGTCGTAGCCTAAGGGTGCGGTGAGGCGCAGCAACGAGCCGAAAAGCCCCCCTTTGCCAATGGAAGTGCCGGCAGTGGTTAGTCCGCTGTTTTGCAGTGCCGCAAGTATCATTTCAATGTATTGACAGTCTTCGTCGTGCCCGCCGGTAGCCATGGGCTCTTCGACGAGGTGCAGGCAGCGCCTGGAATACTCGCTGTCGGCGAACTCTGTGCTGACGTTGCCCACCATGTACAGGAGGGTGCCAGTGGAGAAAGCGGGGCTTTCTGTGCCGAATGTCAAACCCTTGCAAAGGCTATGCCCTATCTCCACACATTCTTTGACTTTGGGCTCCCGGATGCTTTTGTGGTCGGCTTTGCCGCTGTACAGGTACTCGTCGCGCTCCACTGTGTGGCGCTGGCCGCGCAGCCAGCCATAGAGGCTCTGCTGCTTGCCGTTGCTCTCCCACATGGCCAGCAATGTGGACAATTCCTCGATGGTAGGTATGCGCCCCACTATGTCGAGCACCTCGTCGTAGGCTTCGTGGCTGATGCCCAAGGCTTCGGCCTGCTCGTAGTCAATCTTCTGCTCCGTCATTGAGCTTGTCGAAGAGCGCCGTGCATCCGGCATAGATGTCTTTCCATGCTGCTGTGAAGTTGCGTGTGTACCACGGGTCGGCGATGTCGCGTGGGTGGTCTGTATGGTCGAGCAGCAGTGAGACCTTGCCTTCAGGGTCTCCGCCGAAGATGGCCATGATATTCTTTATGTTTTCGCCGTCCATGCCTATTATCATGTCGTACCGGCTGTAGTCGTCGGGGGTGAGCTGTCGCGCCGCATGTCCCGGGCAGCCGATACCGTGCTTGGCCAGTTCTTGCCGAGCCATAGGGTACACGGGGTTGCCTATCTCATCAGTGCTTGTAGCCGCCGATGCTATTTCAAAATCGGCTTCGCGCTCCGCCGTGCGCACCATTTTCTTCATTATAAACTCTGCCATAGGGCTTCTGCAAATGTTGCCGTGGCAGACAAAGAGTATTCGTTTCATGGTGCAAAGATACGACTTTTTCTTGACATGGCCAAATTTTTTTGCTGTGATGGTGCAAAAACATAACACCCGCACGTCGGTGCGGGTGTTATGCATATATCCTTGCCGTATCGCCAAAGCGAGCGGACTAACGTCTTTTCTCTTTGATACGGGCTTTCTTACCGGTGAGGTCGCGCAAGTAGAAGATGCGGGCGCGGCGCACGGCACCGTGCTTGTTGACATCAATCTGCTCGATGAACGGGCTGGCGAAGGGGAAGATGCGCTCCACTCCGACGCCGTTGGCGATCTTGCGGACAGTAAAGGTCTCAGTAGCTCCGCTTCCACTGCGCTGCAGGACAACGCCCTGGAAGTTCTGGATTCTCTCTTTGTTACCCTCTTTAATCTTATAGTGGACGGTGATGGTGTCGCCAGCTTTGAACTCAGGGAACTCCTTGCGCTCTACAAGGTTCTCCACATACTGCATTAATTCAGTTTTTCCCATGACAATTAGATTCTTTTAGTGGTTAAACTCTTATTTCTTTACCATCTTGACAACAGCGGTGAAGGCCTCGGGATTGTTCATGGCGAGGTCGGCAAGCACCTTGCGGTTGAGCTCGATGTTGTTCTTGTGAAGTTCGCCCATAAAGACGGAGTACGAGATACCGTTGATGCGGCAACCGGCATTGATACGGTTGATCCACAGCGAGCGGAACTCGCGCTTCTTGTTCTTACGGTCACGGTAAGCGTAGGTCTGACCTTTTTCCCATTTGTTCTTGGCAACGGTCCACACGTTTTTGCCTCTGCCCCAATAACCTTTGGTGCGGTTGAGGATTTTCTTTCTGCGGGCTCTGGAGGCCACAGCATTTACTGATCTTGGCATAATTCAATTTGTTTTTCGTTCAGGCGGCAGCGCGGTGCTTTTCGCTTTTTTCTACCGGCTGCTCTTGTCGGCTCTGAGCAATGGTTAATAACTCCTGTTGTTTTTACGCAAGCAGCATGCGTTTCACGCGTGCCTCGTCGTCACGGCTCACAAGGGCGGTGTGGTCGAGGTTGCGCTTCTGCGTCGTCTCCTTCTTGGTCAGGATGTGACTGTGGTAAGCATGCTTTCTCTTGATCTTGCCGGTGCCGGTGAAGGTGAAACGCTTCTTGGCAGCGGCCTTGGTTTTCATTCTTGGCATTACTTTACTGTTTTTTAAGTTAGACTATATTGATACGGTTCGGATATTCATTGTTTCTTGGGTGCAATGATCATCAGCATCCTCTTCCCCTCCAGGCGCGGCATCTGCTCCGGCTTGCCGTATTCCAGCAGCGCCTCGGCGAACTTCAGCAGCTGCTGCTCGCCCTGCTCTTTGTACACGATGGAGCGTCCGCGGAAGAAGACGTCCACCTTCACCTTATTCCCCTCCTTGAGGAAGCGGATGGCGTGGTTGAGCTTGAACTCGAAGTCGTGGTCGTCGGTTTGGGGACTCAGGCGGATCTCCTTGATGACAATCTTCTGCGAGTTGGCTTTGCGCTCCTTGTCGCGTTTCTTCTGCTCGTAGAGGAACTTCTGGTACTCTATGATCTTGCACACCGGCGGGTTGGCCGTGGGCGAAATCATCACCAGATCCAGACCTTCGTCGTAGGCGCGGCGCAGGGCCTCCTTGGTGTTCATGATGGTGGGCTCCATGCCTTCGCCGACCACGCGCACCATCGGCACATCGATGCGCTCGTTGATCAGGTGTTCGGGCTCCTTCTTCATGGGGCCTCGGCCTCTCTGCGGCATGCGCGGCCCGTTGGGGTTGAATGGTGTTGCTATAACTTGGTTCTCCTATATTAAATTATTTCATTACCTCGGCAATCTCGTCCTCGATTATCTTAGCGAAAGCCTCGGGCTTCATGGCCCCGAGGTCGCCAGCGCCCTGGCGGCGCACGCTGACGGTGCCGTCGGCCACTTCCTTCTCGCCCAGTATGAGCATGAAGGGCACCTTGGCCAACTCGGCGTCGCGTATCTTGCGGCCTATCTTCTCGCTGCGCTCGTCGATGGTTCCGCGCAGGTTCAGCTCTTCGAGGCGGGCCTTCATGGCGCGGGCCTCGTCGATGTACTTCTCGCTCACGGGCAGTATGATGAACTGGTCGGGCGTGAGCCACAGCGGGAACTTGCCGCCGGTGTGCTCTATCAGCACGGCGCAGAAGCGCTCCATCGAGCCGAAGGGGGCGCGGTGTATCATTACCGGACGGTGTTTCTGACCGTCGCTGCCTATGTATTCCAGGCCGAAGCGCTCCGGCAGGTTGTAGTCCACCTGTATGGTGCCCAGCTGCCAGCGGCGTCCGATGGCGTCCTTGACCATGAAGTCCAGCTTGGGCCCGTAGAAGGCGGCCTCGCCCAGCTCCACGCGGGCCTTCAGGCCTTTCTCCTGGCAGGCTTCCACGATGGCCTGCTCGGCCTTGGCCCAGTTCTCGTCGGTGCCCACATATTTGGTGGTGTTCTGCGGGTCGCGCAGCGATATCTGAGCCTCGAAGTTGTCGAAACTCAGTGCTTTGAAGATGATTTCTATAATCTCCATCACCTTGATGAACTCGTCCTTCACCTGGTCGGGACGGCAGAAGATGTGGGCGTCATCCTGAGTAAATGAACGCACGCGCGTGAGGCCGTGCAGCTCGCCGCTCTGCTCGTAGCGGTACACCGTGCCGAACTCCGCCAGTCTCAGCGGCAGCTCCTTGTAGCTCATCGGCTCGTTCTTGTATATCATGCAGTGGTGCGGGCAGTTCATGGGCTTCAGCAGGTACTCCTCGCCCTCCTCGGGTGTGGTGATGGGGCGGAAGGAATCCTCGCCGTAGTGGTCCCAGTGGCCGCTGGTCACATAGAGCTGCTTGCCGCCTATGTGGGGCGTCATCACCTGCTTGTAGCCGTAGCGCTTCTGTATCTTGCTCAGGAACTCCTGCAGCCTCAGGCGCAGGTCGGTGCCCTTGGGCAGCCATATCGGCAGGCCCTTGCCCACCATGTCGCTGAACATGAACAGGCCCATCTCTTTGCCAATCTTGCGGTGGTCGCGCTTCTTGGCTTCCTCCAGCATGGCCAGGTACTCATCCAGCTCCTTCTTCTTGGGGAAGCTGATGGCGTATATGCGCGTCAGCTGCTTGCGGTGCTCGTCGCCGCGCCAGTAGGCGCCGGCCAGGCTCAGCAGCTTCACGGCCTTGATGGCTCCGAAGTCCACCAGGTGCGGGCCGCGGCAGAGGTCGGTGAACGAGCCGCTCTCGTAGAACGAAATCTCGCCGTCCTGCAGCTCGCCGATGCGCTCCAGCTTGTACTCGTCGCCCTTCTTGGTGAAGAAGTCCAGCGCCTCGGCCTTGCTCACCTCGCGGCGCGTGATGGCCGTCTTGGCCTGCACCAGCTCCATCATCTTCTTCTCTATCTTCGGGAAGTCCTCGCTCGAAATCTGGTAGTCCATGAAGTCGATGTCGTAGTAAAAGCCGTTCTCGATGGCCGGGCCGAAGCCGAACTTCACGCCCGGGTAGAGCAGCTCGATGGCCGAAGCCAGCAGGTGCGCGCTCGTGTGCCAGAAGGTTTCTTTGCCCTCCTCGTCGTTCCAGGTCAGCAGCTGCACCGTGGCGTCCTCGTTGATGGGGCGGTAGAGCTCCGTCACTTTGTCGTTCACTTTAGCGGCCAGCACGTTGCGTGCCAAGCCTTCGCTGATGCCTTTCGCAATCTCCAAAGGTGTCACACCAGCCTCGTGCTGGTGCACCGAACCGTCGGGTAATGTTATGTTTATCATTATATTAGTTTCTTTTTTGCCTAATCAATTGAACTGCAAAGATACACTTTTTTTACATTTTGGAAGAAATTATTTTATTTTCTTGCTTTTTTTTCACCTCTTGGCCGCTTCTTCCGTCACTCTCCGTCACGCCTGCGTCCACGTTTTTCAACCTCCACCGGGTTTCGTGCTGTTTTATGTTAAAATTAACCAAAATCGCTGCCTTTCCCCACCGAAGCCCCTACGGACTTTCTACGGCTGTTCTACGGTTGTTCTACGGTTGTTTAACGGTTGTTCTACGGTTTTAACCGTTAAACAACCGTTAAACAACCGTAGAACAGCCGGTGAAGTGGCGTGGGGCAGAGGCGTTTGCGCACTCCGCGCACGGTGCGGGGGCTGCGGTCGCCGGAGCGCATGTGTGCGCCGCTCCGGCGGATGGGGGCAAAAAGAAAGGCAGCCCTTCGCGGACTGCCTTGGTGATCTGTACAAGATTTGAACTTGTGACCTCTTGCCTGTCAAGCAAGCGCTCTAAACCAACTGAGCTAACAGATCGTTTTTGTGTCGGATTTCGCTCGTGAAATCGGGTGCAAAGGTACACACATTTTTCAAACTGGCAAAATATTTTTTCATTTTTTTGTATCTTTGCAACAACAAACGACATCGAAATGAAAGGTATCAGACTTCTGATGTTGCTGGCTGTCATGCTGTTGGGTGGCCAGTCGGCAATGGCGCAAAATGCGCTCAACAACAATGGCGACAACATCGTAGGCGAGTACGAAGGCAAGCAAAACGAGGACCGTTTCAAAGCGAAAATCGTAAAATTGACCGATGGAACCTACCGCGCGCAGATAACCTGGCTGGAGCACGACCGCGACGCCAAGGGCAACAAGATACTTGACACCAAGAACCCCGACAAGAGCCTGCGCAGCACGCCGGCCGACCGCATCGTGATTTTCACGGGCCTCAAGTACGACGCCCGCAAGCACGAGTGGAACGGCACCAAGATCTACGACCCGCAGCGCGGCGTGCGCGCCAAGCTCGTGGCCGAGTTCACCGACGACGGGCGCCTGGCGCTCACGGGCTCCGTGCTGGTCATCAGCGAGACGGTCTACTGGAAGAAAATCAAATAACTGGACGCCATGGCCGACAACTATCTGGAGAAACGCTACGAGGAGACCCTCGGCTCCGCGCGCCCCAAAGTGAAGCGCGTGGGCAACACCGTGGACACCCTCCTGCTGCGCAGCCGCAGCCATCGCGGGTACAACAAGAATTACGTCGTTTCGCGCGCCGAACTGGAGCGCATCGTGGGTGTGTGCACCAAGCTGCCTTCGGGCTGCAACCAGCAGGTGCTGCGCTATTGGCTTGTGACCAAGGACACCGGCGCCGACCGTGTGCTGCCGCTCATCAAGCTTGGCGCCGCGCTGCCGGAGCTGCATCTGCCCCTGCCGGGTACCGAGCCGGAGGCTTTCATCGTCTGCTGCTCCGTGGCGCCGGAGGGCAAGCTTGTCGACATAGACCTCGGCATAGCCCTGCAGAGCATGGCTCTCAAGGCCGTGGAGATGGGGCTCAACACCCTGATGATTGGCGCCTTCAACCGCGAGAAGCTGCGCGAGGCGCTGGCTCTGCCCTGCGAGCCGCTGATGCTTTTGGCCGTGGGCAAAGGCACCGACCGCATTGAGCTGGTGCCCACCGCTGCCGACGCTCCGCGCGCCTACTACCGTCGCGACGGTGTGCACTATGTGCCCAAGGTGCGCCTCGACGACCTCATCCTCAATCATGCGTAGGGCTCCGCTGGTGCCTGTGGCGCTGGCGTTCATGGCCCTTGTGGCTCTCACCGGCGCTCTCGGTCGCGCCGACCGTCTGTGGCACCGCCACTGTCCGGCACAGGTCTATATGACCGTGTGTGTCAGCGACATACCCGCCAATTTGGGAGATGTTGCTGTGGGGGGGGGGTAAAGTGCTGAAAATTAATAACATACAGAGGTGTGGCAACATTAGGATGTTCTTCCGCGGCGACTCGTTGGCACACACTCTGCGCTACGGCGACACGCTGCTCCTGCACGGCTACCCCGACACGCTGCGTCGCAGCATCTACCTGACGGCCGACCATTACATCGTCACCGGGCGCGACAGCACGTCGTTCCGCGCCCGCTGCGAGGCTCTGCGCATGCGCCTGCTGCGCCGCATGCGGCGCGGGCCCCTGGAGGACGGCGCCGTGGCCGAGGCTTTGGCGCTGGGGTGGAAGGGCGGCATCGGCCGCGACACGCGGGCGCACTACCGCGATGCCGGGCTGGCGCATCTGCTGGCGGTCAGCGGGCTGCACGTGGGTCTGCTGGCGGCCATGGTGGGGGCGGCGTTCTTTTGGACGGGGCGCGAGCGGCGCGGGCGCGTGGTGCGCGGCGTCGCACAGCTTGCGGCGGTGTGGCTTTTTGCACTGATTACGGGGCTTGCGCCGTCAACACTGCGTGCGGCGCTGATGTTCTCCATGTTCATCGTCAACAGCATGGCGGCGCGGCGCGTGGCACCGCTCAACCTGCTGGCCCTGGTGGCCATCGTGATGCTCTGCGCCGACCCGCTGCTGCTCTACGATGTGGGGTGGCAGCTGTCGTTCAGCGCTGTGGCGGGCATCCTGTTGGCGCAGCCTGCCATCATGGCGCTGCGCACCCCTGTGGGGCAGGCGGCGGCCGTGAGCACGGCGGCCACGCTGGCCACGATGCCCGTGGTGGTGGCCACATTCCACCGCCTGCCGCTCTACTTTCTGGTGGCCAACGTCGTAGTGGTGCCCGCGGCGGGCGTCATTCTGGGGCTTTCTCTATTGTATATGCTGCTGCCTTGCGCCGTTACGGCGTGGCCGCTGGGGCTGCTGCTGAGGGGCGTCGACGCGCTGACGGCGTGGGTGGGTTCGCTGCCCTATGCCGTCGCTGAGGGCATACACCTCTCCGCGCCGCTGCTGGTGGCGCTGACGGTGGTGGTCGTTGTGATGTTGCTGTTGCCGCAGGTGCTTCTGCGTCGCGGCGACTAACCGATGCGTGTCCAGTCTATGGGTGTCTGGCCGGTGCTGCGCAGGTAGTCGTTGGCACGGCTGAAGTGGCGGCAGCCGAAGAAGCCGCGGTAGGCCGACAGCGGCGAGGGGTGCGGGGCTGTGAGGATGCAGTGGTGCAGCGGGTTGATGAGTTTGCGCTTGCCGATGGCGTAGCTGCCCCAGAGGAGGAAGACGATGCCTTGGCGGCGTTCGGCGAGGGCCTGGATGGCGGCGTCGGTGAACTGCTCCCAGCCGTGGCGCTGGTGGCTGCCGGCGGCGTGCTCGCGCACGGTGAGGGTGGCGTTGAGCAGCAACACCCCCTGTGCCGCCCAGCCGCTGAGGTCGCCGCTGGTGGCGGGTATCTGCGTGCCCAGGTCGTCGTTGATTTCCTTGATGATGTTCGCCAGCGAGGGCGGCACCTGCACGCCCTGCGGCACCGAGAAGCAGAGGCCCATGGCCTGCCCCGGCTCGTGGTAGGGGTCCTGGCCGATGATGACGGCTTTCACTTTGTCGAACGGTGTACTGTCGAAGGCTGCGAATATCTTGCTGCCCGGCGGGTAGCAGGTGTGTTGCTGCCGCTCGGCAACGAGGAAGTTCTTGAGCTCGGCGAAGTACGGCGCCTCGAACTGCGGCCGCAGCACCGCGTACCAGCTGGGGTCTATCTTTACCATATCAGATTGCGTTATTGTGTTATTGCGATGTTGTGTTATTGCGCTGCGTAGCCATTTACGCATTCACGCATTCCCACATTCACGCATTCAGAAACGAGTTGTATTTGCGCTCCTTGCCGATGACGCTCTCAATGCCGTGGCCGGGGAGCACGCGGTAGTCGTCGGGCAGGGTGAGGATGCGCGTCTTGAGCTTCTCGATGAGGGTGGGGTAGTCGCCGCCAGGCAGGTCGGTGCGGCCGATGCTGTAGTGGAAGAGGGCGTCGCCCGTGATGACGGCCTTCTCGCCCGGCAGCACGAAGCAGAGGCTGCCAGGGCAGTGGCCCGGCACATAGCGGCACTCCACCTCGATGCCACCCACCTTCAGCACGTCATTATCGTTGAGCTCCACCACCTCCAGGTCGCCCATATTGTCCACGGCAAAGCCCATGATAGAGCCGTAGGCCTCTGCTTGGCGCAGCAGCTTGCGCCCCTCGGCGTGCATGCCGACAGGCAGGTGGTAGTGTTCGCAGCACTGGCGCAGGCCGGCGATATGGTCTACATGGGCGTGGGTGAGCAGAATCATGCTTACCGTCAGCCCCTGCTCCTCGATATATTGTGTCAGCTGCACGTCCTCGAACGATGCTTCCGATGCGGGGTCCACGATGGCGCATTTGCGCGTGGCGGGGTCGACAATCAGGTAGCAGTTGACCTCAAAGTGGTTGAACTGGAATTGCTTTATCATTGCCTGTGGTTTCTTTTCTCACTAAAAAACGCAACTTGCTTATAAATATTGTTTGCGGCATTAGTAACCTTGGTCTGTACAATATTCTTTGAGGCACGGCGTTAATGAATAGTAAAGGACAAAACTAATACATAATGAAGAGAACGATACTTTTGCTCGCTGTTGCGGCGCTTGTCTTCGCGTCGTGCGATAAGGAGAATGTCACCCCCACGCCGTCGACAGACGGGACGGTGACGCTGAATTGTGTGCGCCCCGCCTACCTGAAGGCCGGCGACACCATAGCGTTGATTTCGCCCTCCTACTACACGGCGATGGAGAACGTGGAGGCCACGGCCGACCTGCTGCGGTCGTGGGGCTTCGTGCCCGTCATTGGTCCCAATGTGGGTAAACTGGTCGACGGCAAGTATGCCGGCACCGTGGCCGAGCGCGTCAGCGACCTGCTCTGGGCCTTCGGCGACCCGAGTATCAAGGCTATCATCTGCAATCGTGGCGGCTACGGCACCATCCAGCTCATCGACCAGATACCGCTTGCCAAGCTGTCGGCTTCGCCCAAGTGGCTCGTCGGCTTCAGCGACATCAGCACCTTGCACGGTCTGCTGAACCGCGCCGGGGTGATGAGCATGCACGGCACCATGAGCTCGTTCCTGGCTGCCGGTGGCACCGACGAGACCAGCACCCTGATGCGCGACCTGCTGAAAGGGGAAGTGCCATGCTACCGTCTGCTGCCCCATGCCCAGAACATCGAGGGCACCGCTACAGGCGTGCTGGTGGGCGGCAACCTCTGCACCGTGGCGCCCAATGTGGGCTCGCAGGCCGATGCCACGATGGGGCGGGATATCATCCTCTTCGTCGAGGAGGTGGGTGAGTCGATGCACAACATAGATCGCCAGATGCGCATCCTGCAGATGAACGGTGTGCTGGACCGCTGCAAGGGCGTCGTGCTGGGCGAGTTCTCCGACTGCGGCACGGAGTTTACCTACGAGAATGTCGAGGCCATGATACGCCAGATAGTGGAGCCCTACGGCATCCCGATGCTCTGCGGCTTCCCCGCCGGCCACGGAGACGTCAACCTGCCCCTCGTCATGGGTGCTTCCGTCACCATCGACGTGCGTGGCGACGGCGCTACCCTGCAGTTCAATATCGGCGGTAATCAGCACAATATCACCACCGAGCCTTCCGTGGCAAACACGAAGTCGCTCAGCGACCGCCTGCGGATGGCCGGCAAAGTTTTCTGAGGCGAGATGGCCAAGCTCAAGGCATACTATTTCAGTCCCACGGGCTGCACGTTCCATGTGGCGACACGTTTGGCGGGGCATCTGGCTGGGCGGCTTGGGCTGCCGGTGGAGTGCCATTCCTATACCCTGCCCGCCGAGCGCGAGGTGCTTCCCACCCTCGACGCCGACGATGTCGTGCTCTGGGCCACGCCGGTCTATGCCGGCCGCATCCCCAACAAGACGCTTGACTACGTCCGTCGGGCGATACATGGCAACGGGAATCCGGCCGTGGCCCTGGTGACCTTCGGCAACCGCGCCTACGATAACGCGTTGGCCGAGCTCGTCGGGCTGATGCGCGACGGCGGCCTGCGACCCGTGGGCGGTGCCGCCGTGGTGACGCGCCACGCCTTCAGCGACACCCTCGGCGTGGGGCGCCCCGACGCCGTCGACCTCGCCGCCATCGACCGGTTCGCCGGCGAGGTGGCGGAACGGATACCCGTTGTCGGCGACGCCATGCTCACGGTGCCCGGCGAAGCGCATCCCGAGCGTTACTACACCCCCTTGAAGGTGGGCAACGCCCCGGCCGGATTCCTCAAGGCGCGCCCCTCGTGCGCCGCAGACCGCTGCACGCGCTGCGGCAAATGCCTGTCGGTTTGCCCGATGGGAAGCATCGCGGAGAGGGACTGCATGCCCGTGTTCGACGGCGTATGCATCAAGTGCCAGGCCTGCCGCCGCAACTGTCCCACGGGTGCCATCGCCTTCACCGACCCCGAGTATCTCTCGCATGTGGCTATGATTGAACGCACCTTTGCGGAACCCAAGCGGTCGGAGTTCTATGTGGCGCAAGGGGGGTGATATGCCGAACTATACGACCATCCTGCTCCTATTTCTTGCGACCCTGCTGTTGCTGGCCGTACTCGGCGGCAGCGTCGGTGCCTGGCTCGGCATGTATGTCTGGCGCCACAAGACCCAGCACAGGAAGTTCAAGTACGGCGTGCCGCTGATCCTCCTCGTCCAAGTGGCCATCATGAGCGCCTGCAAGAGCGGCATCGACTTTGCCAATATCCAGACGGACCCCCAGTTTATTATAAACTAAAAATCACCATCAGATAGTTTGCCAGCGCCAAATGAGAGTGTTTTCAGGGCCTTTCAAAAAAGACTTTTTATATAATATAAAAGCGAGACATTGCGTGTCTCGCTTTGTTTTCATGTAAAAATGCAGGGCAACTCTTCCTGCTCGTAGCAGTGACTGCTTGTTACCCGTTCAGCCAATTGTCGAACTGTTCGCGTTTGAGGGCGGGGATGTCGAGTTTGAGCTTCTTGCGGAGGCCGCCGAGGTCGTTGAAGAGTTTGTTGGGGTTGGCCTCGCAGAGCTGGGCGTAGTTCTTCACGCCGGCCTTGGCCAGCACGGGCAGCCAGGCCTCGTCGACGCCGTGGGCGGTGAGGTCTGAGGCCTCGTCCTCGGCGCTCTTGGCCTGCACCTCGGGCTTCATCTGGGGGAAGAGGAGCACGTCCTGGATGCTCTGGGCGCCTGTCATCATCATCACCAGACGGTCGATGCCGATGCCCATGCCGGAGGTCGGCGGCATGCCGTACTCCAGCGCGCGCACGAAGTCCATGTCGATGAACATGGCCTCGTCGTCGCCCTTCTCGCTCAGGCGCAGCTGCTCCTGGAAGCGGCCCAGCTGGTCGATGGGGTCGTTGAGCTCGCTGTAGGCGTTGGCCAGCTCCTTGCCGCAGACGAAGAGCTCAAAGCGCTCGGTGAGCTCGGGGTTGTCGCGATGGCGCTTGCAGAGGGGCGACATCTCGATGGGGTAGTCGGTGACGAAGGTGGGCTGGATGAGCTTGCCCTCGCACTTCTCGCCGAAGATGGCGTCGATGAGCTTGCCTTTGCCCATCGTGGCGTCGGTCTCCACGCCGAGGCGCTTGCAGGCCTCGCGCAGCTCGTCCTCCGTCATCGGAGCCACGTCGACGCCCGTCTCCTCCTTGATGAGTTGGCACATAGGTGCGCGGCGGAACGGCGGCTTGAAGTCAATCTCGTTGCCCCAGACGTTGACCTTCGTCGTGCCGTGCAGTGTCTTGGCGATGCGCTCCAGCATGTTCTCCGTGAAGGTCATCATCCAGTTGTAGTCCTTGTAGGGTACATAGATTTCCATGGCCGTGAACTCTGGGTTGTGTGTGCGGTCCATGCCTTCGTTGCGGAAGTTGCGGCTGAACTCATACACGCCCGGGAAGCCGCCCACGATAAGGCGCTTCAGGTACAGCTCGTTGGCGATGCGGAGGTAGAGGTCGATGTCCAGCGCGTTGTGGTGCGTAACGAAGGGGCGCGCGGCGGCACCGCCGGGGATGCTCTGCAGCACGGGGGTGTCCACCTCCAGATAGCCCTGCTCGTTGAAGTAGTTGCGCATGGTGTTCACTATCTGGGCGCGCTGCACGAAGGTCTCGCGCACCTGCGGGTTGACGATAAGGTCGACATAGCGCTGGCGGTAGCGCAGCTCGGGGTCGCTGAAGGCGTCGTACACCACGCCGTCCTTCTCCTTGACGATGGGCAGCGGGCGCAGGCTCTTGCTGAGCACCGTAAGACTCTTCACATGGATGGAGGTCTCGCCCATCTGGGTGACAAACACATAGCCAGTCACGCCGATGATGTCGCCGATGTCAAGGAGGCGTTTGAAGACGGTGTTGTAGAGTGTCTTGTCCTCGCCGGGGCATATCTCGTCGCGCTTGATATACAGCTGTATGCGGCCGTAGCTGTCCTGCAGTTCCACAAACGAGGCGGCACCCATGATGCGGCGGCTCATGATGCGGCCGGCGATGCTCACGTTCTGGTAGAGCGTGTTGTCCTGGGGGAACTTCTCCAGTATCTCGTTGCTCTTCGCGTTCACCTCGTAGAGGGCGGCGGGGTAGGGGTTGATGCCCAGTTTCTTCAGTTCGGCCAGCGAGTTGCGGCGTATCTGTTCTTGCTCA
Organism: Bacteroidales bacterium; assembly: GCA_017522105.1. Classification (GTDB taxonomy): domain Bacteria; phylum Bacteroidota; class Bacteroidia; order Bacteroidales; family P3; genus Colimorpha. The sequence goes on from JAFXAA010000027.1 coordinate 18,452, forward strand.
GTAAGTTCTGCCATATCTTTTTATGTACTTTTTATTCCGTAATAAGAAAGTGCAAAAGTACAAAAAATGTGTGACCTGGCAAAATATTTTTTCTCAGAGCATGCGGCGGATGCTGTGGAGGCGGTGGCTGTACTGGCCGGTGCGCTCCACGAGGATGCCGCGGGTGTCGAGGGTGTCGATGCGCACCTGGCCTGAAGCGTGGATGATGCGGCCGTCGCCGAGGCAGATGCCCACATGGACGATGCGTCCCTGGTCGTTCTGGAAGAAGGCGAGGTCGTCGCGCTGCACGTCGCAGGCGCACACCTCGACGCCGCAGGTGGCCTGCTGGCTGGCGTCGCGCGGCAGCCATACACCCTTGGCTTTGAAGCATATCTGTGTCAATCCGCTGCAGTCTATGCCCCCCGTGGAGCGTCCGCCCCAGAGGTAGGGCACGCCGAGGAAGAGCCCCTCGGCCAGCGAGGCGGCGTCCTCGAAAGGCGTGTACTGCTTGTTGTCGACCCAGCCCTCGTAGCCGTCGTATTCGCTCTTCACGCGCGACCATTTCTCCTGCCGCTCAATCACTTCCACGGTGTCGCCCATCACGAGCTGGTTCACCATCTCGCTGCGGTCGCTGGCCTCGGCCCTCATAGGCACCGCCGTCAAGTGTACATATCCTTTCATCTTTTTTTTCAATAACCAATAACCGATAACCAATAACCTAAATCTGTCCGCGGTCTATCGAGATGCAGATGCGGTCTATCAGGTCGTCCTTCTTGTTGTGTTTGGGGTCGAAGGTGTCTTTGAGGTTGTAGCCGAAGAGGCGTGCTATGGCCTGGTATAGGCCTGCGCGCAGCGAGCCGCGGAGCTCGCCCACAATCTTGTAGGCCGAGCGGTTGGTCTCGCGGTCGATGAGCTTGATGAGCACCAGGCCCTGCGAGAAGGTGTAGTTGGAGAGCTCGCCCTTGTAGTCAGCCAGCAGCTGGCGTTCGGCCTCCTTGATGGCGGCGCGGCGGTCGCGGCGCGGCAGGGCGGCGATCTCCAGCTCCAGCTTGTCGAGGCGGTGCTTGCCTTCCAGCGCATAGGGCCGCATGAGGCGCACGTTCTTGATGAGCTTGGCGTTCTGGCGTATCTCCTTGGGTGTAAGCAGCATGCCGCTGCTGTACACCGTCACCTCGTGCAGATAGTAGAGCGGCACCGTGTCGCCGTCGAGGACGGTGCCGAAGGTGTAGTGCTCCTGCCCGAAGGCGGTGCCCGAGGCCATCAGAGCCGCTATTATCATTATGAGCTTCAGTCTTTTCATCGTTGCCTTTCGTTAAGGCGTCTATTATAACGCCGACTTTTATGTTTTAGTATGTCGCCGGCATATTTAATTGCATCCCGTGCTATTATTATTTGTCTGCGACACCTCTGCCGGGTCCCTACGGCCCCTCTTCGGCCCCCCTACGGCCCTTCTACGGCCTTCCACTGAAGAACGGCCGAAGGGGGTCCGTAGAGGGTCCGTAGGGGCTCCGAGCAAACCCAGTCTGGCAAAGGGCCGGCGAAAATTCCATGGTTAGGGATGCTTGAATGTCAATGTGTTGCAAAATAATTGAAAAAATATTTTGCCATGTTGAAAATAGTGCATATCTTTGCACTTGAAATGATATTGAAACAATATCACTGAAAAATGGATAAATGACTAAAAATAAGTAATATGGAAACAAATGAAAAAGTGATGAAAATGGGTGCAGCGAACAATGGCTTCCTGCATTTGGTTCTGAATTTGGCAATGGTGGCGCTGGCCATCTGGCTGTGTGCTGTCGCCGGTGCCGAGGGGCTGGCGGGAGCCGGCATTGCGGGCGGTGTGATGTGGGTCGTGTGGGGCTTCCACCTGCCCGGCTTCATGGTCATCCAGCCCAACCAGTGCCGTGTGCTGACCTTCTTCGGCCGCTACAGCGGCACGGTGGTGGACAACGGGTTCTTCTGGACCAATCCCTTCTACGTGAAGCGCAAGCTGTCGCTGCGTGCCCGCAACATGGACGTGCCCCCCATCAAGGTCAACGACAAGGGCGGCAACCCCATCATGATAGGCCTCGTGCTGGTGTGGCGCATCAAGGACACCTACAAGGCCTGCTTCAACATTGACGTCGAGGGCGCCACACAGCCCGCCACGAGCCGTCAGGTGGCGGTGAACACCAACAGCACCACCGTGCAGCAGCAGCTCAAGGGCTACGACAACTTCGTGTCGGTGCAGAGCGACTCGGCCCTGCGCAAGGTGGCGAGCCTCTATGCCTACGACAACCTCGAGGACAAGAACGAGGTGACGCTGCGCAACGGTGGCGACGAGGTCAACCGCCGTCTGGAGCAGGAGATCAGCCGCCATCTCGACATTGCCGGCATCGAGGTGGTTGAGGCCCGCATCAACTACCTGGCCTACGCACAGGAGATTGCCAGCGTCATGCTCAAGCGCCAGCAGGCCGAGGCCATCATCGCCGCCCGCGAGAAGATTGTGGAGGGCGCCGTGAGCATGGTGGACATGGCGCTGAAGAAGCTTGCCGCAGACAAGGTGGTGGAGATGGACGACGAGCGCAAGGCCGCCATGGTGAGCAACCTGATGGTGGTGCTCTGCGGCGACGAAGGTGCGAGCCCGGTGGTCAATACGGGAAGCATTTATTAAGTTTTGAGTTTTAAGTTTTGAGTTGTGAGTGGGGCGGAAGCCACTTAAAGCTTACAGCTTAAAACTAAACGCTAAGAAAAGGCATGGAAGAGATATTGAAAGTTGAAGGGCTCAGCAAGACGTTCACGCTGAGCCGCAAGCAGCAGAAGATAGAACGCTCCGCGGCACGGAAGAAAGTGGCTGTGGACAACCTGTCGTTCAGCGCCTACAAGGGCGAGATATTCGGCCTGCTGGGTCCCAACGGGGCCGGCAAGACCACCACCCTGCGCATGCTGAGCACCCTGATAAAGCCTGACAGCGGTGACGCTGTGCTCGGCGGCAGCTCGGTGGTGCACCAGCCGGAAGAGGTGAGGGCCAAGATAGGCTTCCTCACCAGTGAGCTGAAGCTGGAGGACTTCTTCACGCCGAACTATCTGTTCGACTTCTTCAGCGAGCTGCACGGCGTGGAGGAAAGCAAGAGGGAGGAACGGAAAAAGGAAATGTTCGTACGCTTCGGCATAGACAAGTTCGCTGAAGTCAAGGTGGCCAACCTCTCGACGGGCATGAAGCAGAAACTGAGCCTCGTCATCTCGCTGGTGCACGACCCGGAGGTTATCATCTTCGACGAGCCCACCAACGGCCTTGACGTGTTGACGGCGCGCACGGTGACCGACTACCTGCAGGAGCTGCGTGCCGAGGGCAAGACCATCATCCTGAGCACGCACATCTTCTCGCTGGTGGAGCGCCTGTGCGACCGCGTGGGCATAATCATTGACGGCCGTCTCATCGCTTGCGGCAGCCTCGGCGAGGTGTGCAACGGTATGAGCATCGAGGACCGTTTCTTCGAGATGTACAAAGAAGTGAAAGGAGGTGAAGAATGAAAAGCAACACATGGACAATCATCAAGAAAGAGTTTGCGCGCTTCTTCGGCGACCGGCAGCTGCTGTTCACCACGGTCATCATGCCTGGCCTGCTGATATACATCATCTACAGCCTCATGGGCAGCGGCATACAGAGTATGGTCACCGAAGGGCAGGACGAGCGTGTGACGTTGGGGGTGGAGAACATGCCTGCAAGTCTGGCGCCGCTTATTATGACCCCGGATAACGAGGTTGTGCCTATGACCTTCGGCGAGAAGGAAATAGCAATGTTGGCAGACAAGGATGTGAACATGGTGCTGGTGCGTTTCCCCGAGGGGTTTGACGAGCAGGTTGCCGCCTATGACCCGCAGGGTGACGGCGTGGTGCCCAACGTGGAGGTCTACTATAACAGCACCAACAATGCCGCGATGCGGGAGTACATGAAAATCAACGGCGTGCTGGGCAACTATGCGCGGCCATTCACGGTCAACGTGCCGCAGAATGAGGGGCAGCGCTTCGACCAGGCCAGCGAGGAGAGTATCGGCGCCATGATATGGGGCAAGATACTGCCTATGCTGATTATGATGATGCTCTTCAGCGGAGTGATGGCCATAGCGCCCAGCAGCATAGCAGGCGAAAAGGAACGCGGCACCATAGCCACGCTGTTGGTGACGCCCATGAAGCGCAACGAGCTTGCCCTGGGCAAGGTGGTGTCGCTTAGCTGCATAGCACTGCTCAGCGGATTGTCGAGCTTCGTGGGCATAGCCCTCTCGCTGCCCAAGATGGTGGCCATGGGGGATGGGGTGGACCTGGGCTTCCACTACACTACAGCCGACTACTTTGCCCTGTTGCTGGTCATCCTCGCCTCGGTGCTCATCATGTCCTCTGCGGTGAGCCTTCTGTCGGCGCTGGCCAAGGATGTGAAGAACGCCGGCACCATGGTGACGCCCTTCATGCTGGTGGTGATGCTTGCAGGCCTGCTGCCGATGATGCAGAGCGAGGTGCCAACGGGGGTTGTGACCTACCTCATACCGTTCTACAACAGCATAGAGGTGATGACGGCGGTGTTCTCGCACGAGCTGGCGTGGATGCCGGTGGTCGTCACGCTGGCCTCCAACGTGGTGTATACTGGCATTGCGGTGTGGGGATTGACAAGGATGTTCAACAGCGAGAAGATAATGTTTGCCCGATGAAGAAGAATTTTGCACTGCGGATTGACTCGGAAGTCTACGACGCCATCGAGAGATGGGCCGCCGATGAGTTCCGCAGTGCCAACGGGCAGATAGAATGGATAATAGCAGAGGCCCTAAAAAAGGCTAAGCGGATGCCCAAAAAGAAGCAGGAATGAGAAAAGTGGCAATAATAATGATGCTGTGCGTGGGCCTTGCGGCACACGCACAGTGGTATACGGGAATGAGCCAGAAGACGGGTCTGGTGCTGTGCATACACCTGTCGGGCGAGGAAGCGCGGTTGTACAGCCCGCTGCAGACGCAGGAGCCGATACCTGTGAGCACATGGAGCCTGCGCGGCGACACGCTGCGCATGGAGTGCAAGAGTATAGGATTCAAGACTGTGCTTGCACGCCACGACGACGGTTGGCAGGGCTACTGGAAGCAGGGCATCATGAAGGAGGACATCGTCTTCAGCCCTGCCGATACCCTCTTCAGCCTGCGGCGGCCGCAGACACCTGTGGCGCCCTACCGCTTTGCGGAGGAGACCGTCACGGCGGACTACACAGACAGCCAGGGCAACGCCGTGCATCTGGAGGGCACGCTGACCTACCCCAAAGGCGAAGGACGCTACCCGTGCGTGGTGATGGTCAGCGGCAGCGGCCAGCAGAACCGCGACGAGGAGATAATGCAACACAAGCCATTCCTGGTGCTGGCCGACTACCTGGCATCGCGCGGCATAGCCATGCTGCGCTACGACGATCGCGGCGTGGGTGGAAGCACAGGCGTGATTGACAGTGCCGACACGCGGCTTTTCAGCGAGGACGCCGAGGCAATGCTGCGCGCCGTGAAGGGGAACCGGCATGTGGACAACCGGCGGCTGGGCATGGGAGGCCACAGCGAGGGCGGCGCCATAGCCCCCATGGTGGCGGCGAGAAACAGCGATGTGCGGTTCGTGGTGATGCTGGCAGGGCAGGGCTGTACGGGCACGGAAGTAATGGTGCAGCAGAACGAAGCCCTCTTCCGCAGCCGTGGCGTGAGCGAGAGGCTCTGTAAGGTGCGCGGAGCCTGCATGCGCGAGCTGTTTGCCCTGCCGCAGGGTAGCACTGTGAAGGATTATCAGGCAGTAATATTGCGTCATGCGGAAGGCCTCGGCAAGGCTGAAGCCGACAGCATAGAGCTGAAGAAAGGCATGGCCTACGCCATAAGGCAACAGCTGGGCAGCAGATGGATGCAGTCTTTTCTGGGGTTCGACCCAGCGGAGTTCCTGCCACGGGTGAAATGCGCGGTGCTGGCACTGAACGGTACCAAGGACTGTCAGGTGTTGGCGGAGCCGAACATGCGGCGCATCAAGGAGTTGTGCCCCAAGGCTGACTGCCGTGCCGTGGAGGGGCTGAACCACCTGTTCCAGCACTGCTCTACGGGCGATGCCGCCGAATACATGCTGATAGAGGAGACTTTTGCACCGGAAGCGATGCAGGCTGTGGCCGACTGGATTTTGGGGTTGCGTTAGGCTTTGAGGGGTAGGCTGACGATGAAGGTGGAACCCTGGCCGGGCTCGCTCTCAAGGGCAATGTGGCCGTGGTGCAGGCGCACCACCTGGGCTACGTAGTTGAGCCCTATGCCGAAGCCTTTTACGTTGTGCACGTTGCCCGTGGATACACGGTAGAACTTCTCGAAGATGTGCTTTTGGTCGGCCTTGGCAATGCCGATTCCATGGTCTTGCACACGGATTACGAAATGCTTGCCTTCGATGGCGGTGCTGACGACGATGTGGGGGGCGCCGGTGGAGTATTTGATGCCGTTGTCGACGAGGTTGTAGATAAGGTTGGTCATGTGCAGCTCGTCGGCGATGACTATTGAGGGGGTGGCGTCGAGGTGGCGCTCCACGCTGCCGCCGCGGTTGGCAAGGGTGAGCTTGAAGCTGGTGAGCACTTTGTCGGTCAGGGCGTTGAAGTCTACTTCTTTGGGGTTCATGCTGAAGTTTTTGTTGCCCATCTTGGCGCTCTGTAGGATGGTCTCCACGAGCAAGCGCATGCGCTGGTTCTCGTCGGCCACGATGTTGATGAAGTTTGCCCGTGAGGCGTTGTCCTGTGAGATGGTTTCGTCGCTGAGCATCTCGCAGGCGAGGCTGATGGTGGAGATGGGGGTTTTAATCTCGTGGGTCATGTTGTTGATGAACTCATTCTTCATCTGGTCAAGCTTGCGCTGGTTGGCGATGGTGCGGAGCGAGAGGATGAACATGACGGCGATGATGAGCAGCAGGAAGATGCTCATGTAGAGGTAGAGGTTGGGGTTGCGTTGCAGGAAAAGCTCGGCGTCGGGGAAGCTGAGAATGATGAAGTATTGGCTGCTGGAGACGACGCCCTGTGGGCGGAAGCTGTATCGGTATGGCGAGTACTCAAGGTCGTCCTCGTGGCGCGGGTTGGAGCTGTATAGGAATGACCCCTGCGAGCCGTCGTATACACCTATTACGGGGTGCATGTCGATGCCGTTGATGATGAGCTCCTCGACAATGAGCGAGTCGAGGTCTTGGTAGCTGAAGTTGGCCGAGTTGTAGGGCTTGTCGCTGTCGAGCTGTTTGATGACTTCTTCCATGGCGTTGCCAACGCTGACGCTGAACATGTTGTCGCTGATGGAAAAGGTGCGGCGCGTCTGGATGAGTTGTACGACCACAAGACTGACGGCTGCAATGGCGAAAATGGATATTATAAAGACACTAAACCACCGTTTCATAGTATGCTGTTGATTCTTTAAGATGTTCTTATAACGGACGTTAAAAAAAAATATTATGCGCGGTGGCGGCATTTGCAAAAAAAGTTGTACTTTTGCAAGAAATAAACGCAAAGATATGAAGATAGGAGTGATAATAGCCATGGATATTGAGTATCGGCAGATGCACGATACACTTGGGGGCGATACCGGGCGCCTCGGCAACAACGAGATTGTCCTTTGGCAGTGTGGCATCGGCAAAGTGAACGCTGCTGTTGGCACCATGCGCCTCGTGCAGCAGCACCACCCCGACGCTATTTTAAGCACGGGCTTGGCTGGTGGCATAGACCCGCTGATGAGGGTTATGGATGTTTTTGCAGCCACGCAATGTGTGTACCACGATGTGGATTGCGGCGGCATTAGCGATGGCACGATGTGCCCGCTTGGCCAGGTGCAGGGGTTGCCGGCACGTTATGATGCAGACAAACGCCTTGTAGACCACGCTCTGGACGTTATGGCCGGCATCAACGAGACGCCTAAGCCGATACTCCGCACTGGCCTTATCTGCACGGGTGACCAGTTCATCACGGACCGTGAGCGACAGAATGTCATCAAGCGCCACTTCCCGGACGGGCTGGCCTGCGATATGGAAAGCGCAGCCATAGCGCAGACATGCTATCTGGAAGGCATACCGTTCATGAGTCTACGCGTCATTAGTGACACGCCGGGCAATACCGAGGATCACCATCTCCAGTGGGCCGATTTCCTTGCATCTATGTGCGACCGCTCGTTCCGTTTCGTGAAAACGTATTTAAGCACTCTTTAATAAACACAGAGTAATGGAAGTAATACAAAGTTTTACCATTGATCATACCCACTTGAAGCCCGGCATATATGTGTCGCGTATCGACAGGGGTTTCACGACATTCGACCTCCGCATCACCGAGCCCAACCGTGAGCCCGCCGTTGCGCCGTCGGCCATGCACAGTATGGAGCACCTGATGGCCACATGGTTCCGCAACTCACAGTCCAAGGACGATGTGGTGTATGTGGGCCCCATGGGCTGCCTCACGGGCATGTACATCATCATGACTGGCAGCTACACGGTCGAGGACATGCGTCAGCTCACCATGCAGTGCCTTGAATGGATACTGACGCAGACCGAGGTGCCCGCCACCACACCGGAGACCTGCGGCAACTACCTGCTGCACGACCTGCCCATGTGTCTGTGGGAGAGCCGCCGTTACCTCGGACGCCTCCGCAACGACTTCCACAGCGAGTACACCAAACTTGAGGTTACGCTGGCCGACGGCAAAGTGTTTGCCGATGCCTGAACCGGTATAACGTTAAAACTCGTAGATATATGACCACTCGATGAAGTCAATGTGGTCATAGTGCACTTTCATGCCGGCGCCGACCAGATGATGGCCGGCGTCGCCTATTCTGTAGTACACCGCCACGCGCTCATAGTATTGCTCCCAGTTCAAGTGGTAATAGGCCAGGTAGTGAGCCAGGCCGAGGCGCAGTGTCAATGGTCCCCATTGGGTGTCGAAGAAGCCGAAGAGGGCAGGATAGATGGGCAACTCGTCGTCCGGCGCCATACGGCGGTGCGAGAAGTTGTAGCTCATGTCTAACGCCCCACCGACGGAGAAGCAGGGGTACAGGCGTTGCAAGTAACCCATCTGTACGGTGTAGGTTGGGTAGTATTTGATGTCGTCAAGCGCGTCGTAGCGTGACATGACCGCTCCCGGCGCTACCAGCAGGAACGGCCGCCCATAGGTGTGGAAGCTGCTGTCGCTGCGGAAAGAGGGGCGATGGTTGTAGGAGCGGCGGGCAGGACCGTAGCGCAGCCCCAACTCGGCCTGCAGGTAGTTAAGGCCGTGGTTGGGCTTGTAGAGGTAGCCGTTGCTTGAGTGCACCAGCTTCGCCGTCAGCGTCAGGGTGAGCCTGTCGGTCAGTGGCTGGTCGTAGACGAAGCCAAGGTCAATCAGGCAGTTGAGCGGCGAGCCGATGAAGCTGTTTGCCGTGTCGTGGGTGACGCTGTAGGGCTTGGTGTACATTGACACCCCTACGCTGTAAGTCCATCCCAGTCGCCCGATGATGGGGCCGTGCAGCGTGCCTGCCAGCCCGAGGCGGTCGCCGGCCACGCTGTTCCAGATGTGGGCGTAGTTCATGCGTACACCCAGCATCGGCTCGCCCCAGAAACGGTGCCAGAAGCGTGTGCTGTCGCTCTGCTGCCATAGGGCCGCCAAGTCTATGCCCGCCGTGGGCGAGCGGCCGTCAAACGGCGACCCGTTGGTGGCTATCACCATGCCGCCGGTACCCCCGATGGCATAATGAGTAGGTTGCCCCTCGGCTGCTGTGTGGATTAACACAAGCAGCACAAGGGGCAACCATATTTTATGCAGTGTCTGCATAGTCGTGTCTTACTCGGCGCGGAACGACGGCAGGTCGGCCTCGCTGAAGTGCATCACGTAGTAGCTCTTTGCGCAGACATCTTCCTCTGTCATGCGGACATACACGTTGGCGCTGTCGGCAAAGCGTTTCTTAAGGTCGCCTTCGGCGCGTGTGGCATCGTCCATGATGAGCAGGCTCATGATAATCTCGGCCGTCATGTCGTAGAGGCGGCGCGCCAGGAAGTCGTGCACATCCTGGTTGCCCTGCTCTTTGACGTAGGCCACAGCCTTCTCGTAGAGGTCCACCAGAGGGGCTATGCGTGCCTTCAAGGGTTTCATCTCCTCGCTCACCTCGCTCTGCATCATGTCCTTGATGACCTGGAGGTAGGTGCCGTTGGTCACATAGCGTATGGCCGCCACCACCTGCAGCTGCGTCGTGCCCTCGTAGATGCTGAAGATGCGCGCGTCGCGGTAGAGGCGCTGGCTCTTGTACTCCATGATGAAGCCGCTGCCGCCGTGGATGCTTATGGCGTCGTAGGCGTTATGGCTGGCATACTCCGAGTTCATGCCCTTTGCCAGTGGCGTGAAGGCGTCGGCCAGCTTGCTGTACTGCTTCATCTCGGTGCGCTCCTCGGGCGTAAGCTTGCGGAAGCGGGCTATGTCCTCAAGACTCTTGTAGATGTCCACATAGCGCGACGTGCAGTAGAGCAGCGAGCGGCCTGCGTCAAGCTTGGCTTTCATGCGTGAGAGCATGTCGTAGACGGCGGGGAAGTTGATGATCTTCTCGCCGAACTGGGCGCGCTCGCGTGCGTAGGCCAGCCCTTCGTTGTAGGCTTCCTGCTCCACGCCCACGCTCTGGGCGGCAATGCCCAGACGGGCGCCGTTCATCAGGGCCATGACGTACTTGATGAGGCCCAGCTTGCGGTCGCCGCAGAGCTCGGCTTTGGCGTTCTTGTAGGTCAGCTCGCAGGTGGGCGAGCCGTGGATGCCGAGCTTGTGCTCTATGTGGCGCACGTCCACGCCGCCGTTGCGCTTGTCGTAGATGAACATCGACAGGCCGCGGCCGTCCTTGGTGCCCTCCTCGCTGCGGGCCAGCACCAGGTGGATGTCCGAGTCGCCGTTGGTGATGAAGCGTTTGACGCCGTTCAGGCGCCAGCACTGCTCCTTCTCGTCATAGGTGGCCTTGAGCATCACGCGCTGCAGGTCGCTGCCGGCGTCGGGCTCGGTGAGGTCCATGCTCATGGTCTCGCCCTTGCAGATGCGCGGTATGTACTTCTCGCGCTGCTCGTCGCTGCCGAACTCGTAGAGGGTGTCTATGCAGCTCTGCAGGCTCCAGATGTTCTGGAAGCCGGCGTCGGCGGCGCTGATCACCTCGCTCATCATGCTGAACACCGTGCTCGGCAGGTTCAGTCCGCCGTAGCGGCGCGGCATCGAGACGCCGTAGAGGCCCGCTTTGCGCGTGACATCCAGGTTCTCGAACGTCTTGCTGGCGTAAATCATGCGCCCGTTCTCCAGGTGCGGCCCTTCGAGGTCCACACTCTCCGAGTTGGGCTCTATGGTGTTGGCTGCCACGTCGCCCGTGATGTCGAGGATGCGGCGGTAGTTCTCTATCGCGTCCTCATGGTCCACAGGGGCGTAGTCGCACTCTTTGGCGTCCTTGAAGCCGTCTTCTTTCAGCTCCACCAGCCGTTTCATCAGCGGATGGTCAAGATGGAATGCTATCTCGGGATGGTCGGTAAAGTAGTTTGCCATAATCGTGTTTTTTATGGAAGATAGAAGGAGATAAGTGGAGATATGGGGAGATAGAGGACAAATGTTTATTCTTTGATGCCGTTATTGTTCACAACCCCTTTGATATAGGCGTTGAGGAAATAGCTGGCATCGCGAATGGTGTCTGTCGCGTCGGTGAATTTGTCTATGTTTATATAACCAAGATCTTTGGCAAGCAGGCAATAATATCTGCACTCTTCCAAACTGCCTTGCGCAATGTTGAAGAAACGCAGTTTGTCTTGTTTGCCCAGCTTTTTATAGCCCTCGGCAATATTGGCAGGTATGGATACTGCGGCACGTCTGAATTGTGAGCATAACCCATATTGCTCATAGGAAGGAAACGTCGCAGCAAGATTGTATGCAAGCACGACAAATTGGTGTGCTTTCTGCCATGCCAGCAATTCTTCGTATGAGCGTGTCCCTTCCATAGACTCTTCGCTATTGTCTTCTATCTTCTTCTATCTTCCGTTATCTTCTTTTGTCTTCTATCTTCTTCTATCTTCCGTTTTCTTCTTTTATCTCCGTTTTATTTACTATTTTGTTTATAATATTTTATAAGCTTCGGTACCACCTCTTCCACGGTGCCGTTGATGACGTAGTCGGCTATCTTGTTGATGGGGGCCTCGGGGTCGCTGTTGATGCTGATGATGATGCCCGAGTCCTGCATGCCGGCTATGTGCTGTATCTGGCCGCTGATGCCGCAGGCTATGTACACCTTGGGGTGCACGGTGACGCCCGTCTGGCCTATCTGGCGGTCGTTGTCAATCCATCCGGCGTCGACGGCGGCGCGCGAACCGCCCACCTCGCCGTGCAGCACCTTGGCAAGCTCGAAGAGCATGTCGAAGCCCTCCTTGGAGCCCACGCCGTAGCCGCCGCTGACCACTATGGGCGCACCCTTGAGGTTGTGCTTGGCGGCCTCCACGTGGTGGTCGAGCACCTTGACCACGAAAGCCTCGGGGCCCACATATTTCTTCACCTCCGGGTACACCACTTCCTTGCGGCAGGCCCCCTCGTAGAGGGCTTTCTGCATGACGCCCGAACGCACCGTGGCCATCTGCGGACGGTGGTCGGGGTTGACGATGGTGGCCACGATGTTGCCGCCAAAGGCGGGACGTATCTGGTACAGCAGGTTCTCATACACCTTGCCGCTCTTCTTGTCCTCGTAGGGGCCTATCTCCAGCTGCGTGCAGTCGGCCGTCAGACCGCTGGTGAGGCTGCTGCTGACGCGCGGCCCAAGGTCGCGTCCTATCACCGTGGCACCCATCAGGCATATCTGTGGCTGCTCCTCCTTGAAGAGGTTGACCACGATGTCGGTGTGCGGGGCCGAGGTGTAGGGGAAGAGCCCCTCGCCGTCGAAGACGTAGAGCTTGTCCACGCCGTAGGGCAGTATCTGTTCCTCCACCTTGCCTTTGATGCCGGTGCCTATCACGATGGCCTCAAGGTCCACTTTCAGCTCGTTGGCCAGCTTGCGGCCCTTGGTCAGCAGCTCCTGGCTCACTTCGCGCACCTCGGTGCCCTCGATTTCTATGTATACAAAGACGTTGTTCATATCTTTCTGTTGTGTTATTGTGTTCTCGCGACAATGTGTCGGTGGCATGGCCGCATACACACATTGTCGCGTTGGCGCATTATCCTATGATTTTGTCGTTCAACAATTCGGTGATCAGGCCGTTGATGTCCTCGTCGCTGGCCGTGAGGGTCTTGCTCTCCTTGGCCTGGAAGGCTATGCTCTGCACCTCCTTCACCTTGGTCGGCGAGCCGCTCATGCCGCACTGCTGCGGGTCGCCGTCCACGTCGGCCACGCTCCACTGCGTGAGCGTCAGCTCCGGGCGCTCGGCGCGCAGTGCCTTGCGCGGGTCGTCCTCGGCCACCTCCAGCGGGCAGGCGGCGTACTTGTACTTCATCACCAGTTTGGCGTTGGCGGGGCGGCACTCGGCGGCCGAGCCGTTGACGGTAACCACCAGCGGCAGCGGCGCTTCCACCACCTCCACGCCGCCGTCAATCATGCGGCGGATGGTGGCCTTGCCGTTCTCAACCTTGACAATATCCTCGGCGTAGGTCACCTGGTTCAGCCCCAGCTTCTGGGCCACCTGCGGGCCCACTTGGGCCGTGTCGCCGTCGATGGCCTGGCGGCCGCCGATGACGAGGTCGACGTCGCCGATCTTCTTGATGGCCGTGGCCAGGGCGTAGCTCGTAGCCAATGTGTCGGCACCGGCAAAGAGACGGTCCGTGAGCAGCCAGCCGGTGTCGGCGCCGCGGAAGAGGCCTTCGCGTATGATTTCGCCGGCGCGCGGCGGGCCCATGGTCAGCAGCCCCACCGTGGTGCCGGGGTTCTGCTCTTTGATGCGGAGCGCCTGCTCCAGGGCATTTAAGTCTTCGGGGTTAAAAATAGCAGGCAGCGCGGCGCGGTTCACCGTGCCCTCCGCCGTCATGGCATCCTTGCCAACGTTGCGAGTGTCAGGCACTTGTTTGGCAAGTACAACAATCTTCAAACTCATAGTAGTTATTATTAATAAAATGCAAAAATACGTTAAATTCCGCACATGACCAAAAAAAAATGCCCTTTGCGACATTTTTTAACAGTTTGTCTGCCGACAGCGGCACCTCCTGCGGACGCCTCTTCAACGGCTCCGGTACGGCTGTTCTACGGTTGTTTAACGGTTGTTCTACGGTTGTTCTACGGTTTAAACCGTTAAACAACCGTAGAACAACCGTTAAACAACCGTAGAACAGCCGTAGGGGCTCCGTGGCGGATAGGCGCCTCGGAGCATGAAAAAACGGAGGGCGCGCATGGCGCCCTCCTTAAGGTTGTCTATGTCGTTGGCCTACAGGTCAGAAGTCCCACATGCCGCTGTCTTTGAGGAACTGCAGCAGGTCGTTGGAGACGGCGGTGTTCATGCTGTGCGGATAGCGTTTGGTGGTGAATATCTCGCAGTAGTTGCGCGTTCCGTTCTCTTCCACCATGCGGCGGTTGAAGGGGTCGTCGTCGCGCACGCGGTGGCTGGCGATGAGCTCGTCGTCGGTGGGCACATGGTAGGTCTCGCTGTGCAGCACGGCGTCGGGGCCGAGGCGCTCGCTGCGGCGCGGCTCTTCGTCGGGATGGCCCATGGCTATGGCTATGACGGGCACCACGCCCTTTGGGCACTTCAGCAACTCGGCTATCTGGCGCGTGTTGTAGTTGACGGTGCCGAGATAGCAGAAGCCCAACCCTCGGGCTTCGGCGGCAAGGCAGATGTTCTGTGCGCAGAGAGCGGCGTCGACCAGCGCCGTGGTGAACCACAGCAGGTTGCCGTAAGGCTCGTCGCAGCCGTTGACGCGGCAGTAATGGTGGTAGCGTGCCACGTCGACGCAGATGGTGAGCCACAGCGGGGCTGTGGCGCACTGGCCGAAGTGCAGTTTGCAGAGCTCGCTGCGCAGGGGCTCCTGCTGGGTGGCTATGATGCTGTAGAGCTGCATGTTGCCAGTATTGCTGGCGCGCAGGCCGCACTCCACAAGTTCGGTCAGCATTTCGGGACTGACGGGTTGGGTCTTGAATTTGCGCACGCTGCGGTGGCCGAGAATGGTGTCTATGGTGTTGTTGCTCATTGTTGTATGGTTTTTACGAGAAGGTTGCCGACTATATCGACGCCGTTGCCGTTTCGGCTGACGGTGACGGTGCCCTGTGGGCCTGAGGGGGCTGGATGATAGGAGATATAGCCTATGGCTATGCCGCAGGTGCTAACGCCGTCGGGCACGGAGGCTGGCAGCGGCAGCTGTGGCCGTATGTTGGTGACGGCACCGGCACGCAGTGTGTCGGTGAGCAGGGTGGAGGCCTCGGCGGCGATGTTCTGCCCCCACTGGAAATAGAGCGACACCTTGACGGGCATGCTGTCTGTGCCCACGATGTCGTAGGGGTAGGGGTTGCTGACGGTCATGGGCAGCACTATTGGTTGCAGGCTGTCGGCCGTGCCGTCGTCGCCGGTGCGCGACAGCAGTTCGAGGTGCATGTCGAGCGGCTCCGTCAGGTCGGCGCGCAGTTCGCGTATGGGGCGGAAGTCGGGTACGAAGATGTAGTGCAGCGTGCTGCTGCCAAGGTCGGCCTCAAAGCCGTTGATCTCGCTCATGTCGGCCACCATGACCTCGCGCCCGGCGAAGGTGCGGTCCACAGTGTCGTACTGCCACTGGCTGCTGCGGCTGAAATAGTATGAGGTGCAGTGGGTCGGGTTGCCAGTGTAGTAGGCGTATTTGGCTGCAAAGGCGTAGCAGCCGATGAACTGCACGGGCCGTCCGTCGGCAATGGCAGCCACCTTGCGGTAGGGTTCGTCACCCTCCCATAGCTGTCCTTTGAGGTGCAGGGGGTTGGCCATGGCTGCGATACGCACGGCAACAAATATTACAGCACATACTATGGAGGCTGTGTATACGTAGCGTGAGTGGCGTGCGGCGTGGAAAACCAGCGCAACCACGGGCAGCGCCGTTGGCAACAGCCACTGCGGCTGCACGCGGCCTCGTATTGTTGCCGCAAGGAAGAACGCCCAGAAGCCGAGGCACAGGGTGATGCCTACGCGTCGCATCAAGGGCTTTTCGCTTGCCGAAGGTTTGAGCATGGCTCGCACAAGGTGATATAGCCACAGCGGGTTGAAGAGCACCAGCAGGGGGCCGAGATATTCCAGTGTGTAGCTGGCGCGGTAGCTCCAGGCGTTGCGGCCTGCCAGGTGGTATCGCAGCGACACCCAGTCATGGGTGTACTGCCACCAGAAGTGGGGCAGCATGAGAACCAGTGCCGTCAGGCCTGCCAAGTAGAGCTGTGGGCGAAGGAAGTGGCGTGGGCGTGCCAGCAGCACCAGTAACACCACAAGTGCACCGTGGTACTTGCTGTAGCCCAGCAGGGCCACTGTCAGGCCCAGCAGCATGGCGTTGCCGGTGGTTGTCTTGCTGTCGAAACGTTTGAACGCCCATAGGAACAGCACTGTGGCCATCATCAGCGGTGCGTCGGGCACGGCCAGAAAGCCGTAGAGTTGCAGCAGGGGCTGCGAGAAGCACAGCAGCGTGTAGAGCACTGCATCGCGACGTGTAGCGTCTGCTGGTTTCACAAGGTGCCAGAAGAGGAGCAGGTATAGGGGTTGCAGCAGCGTGCTGAAGAAACGGACGCCCAGCGCTCCGGGCATGAAGGACGATAGCCACACCAGCAGCGCCACCATTGGCGGGTGGTCGAAGTAGCCCCAGTCGAGGTGCTGTGCATAATACCAATAATAGGCCTCGTCGTCGGCAAGGCCTGTGAAAGCCGCCTGCAGCAGGTTCAGCACCCACCAGGCGGCCATCAGGATAAGGACAAGGGTGTCCGGCGTTGTCTGTCGGGCACCCTTGGCTATGTTACAGGGAGACGCCACCGTCCACACAGATTACCTGTCCGGTGATGTACTCGCTGAGGTCGGAAGCAAGGAAGAGCGAGGTGCGGGCTATGTCGAGGTCGGTGCCGCCGCGGCGCAGGGGTATCTCGCTGAGCCACTTGTCGTGAGCTTCTTTGGGCATGGCCTGTGTCATGGCCGACTCAATGAGGCCGGGGGCTATGGCGTTGCAGCGTATGCCGCGCGAGCCCACCTCCTTGGCGAGGCTCTTGCTGAAGCCTATGATGCCGGCCTTGGAGGCTGAATAGTTGCACTGGCCGGCGTTGCCGTTGACGCCTACCACCGAGGCGGTGTTGATGATGCTGCCGCTGCGCTGCTTGAGCATCATGGGTACGAAGGCCTTGCAGTAGTTGAACACCGAGCGCAGGTTCACCTCCATGACGAGGTCCCAGTCCTTGGGCTGCATGCGCAGCAGCAGGTTGTCGCGAGTGATGCCTGCGTTGTTGACCAGGGCGTCAAGGCGTCCGTATTCTTTCTGCACCTGCTCGGCCACGGCCATGGTCTGGTCATAGTCGGCGGCGTTGCTGGCTATGAAGGTGCTTTTTGGGCTCATCTTGCGCAGCTCGGCGAGGAGTTCTGCGCTGGCCTCGTTCTCCTGGAGGTCGGTGAAAATCACTGTGGCACCCTCTTCGGCGAAGGTGAGGGCTGTACGGCGACCGATACCGCGCGAACCGCCGGTCACCAATGCTATCTTGTCTTTTAATATATTCATTGTATTTATTCTTTAGGGTTGTCTATCAGTGCAAATGTCAGTTCGCCCTGGCAGCAGGGCTTGCCGTTCACGGAAGCCTTGGCGTCCACGAAGAATATCATGCCGCGGCGGTTGGTGATGCGGGCGCGTATCTCCATGGTGTCGCCGGGGCGCACGGGCTGGCGGAAGCGCACGTTGTTGATGCCGCTGTAGAGGGGCGTGCGGCCTATGAGCTCGTCGCGCACCAGGATGCAGCTCGACTGGGCCATGATCTCGCACTGTATCACGCCGGGCACCACGGGGTTGCCGGGGAAGTGCCCCTGCAGGAAGAACTCGTCGCCGCGCACGTGATAGTGTGCTATGGCGGTGTCGCCCTCCATGGTCACGTCGTCCACAAGCAGCATGGGCTCGCGGTGCGGCAGGAAGGTCTTGATGTCGTCTCTGTTAAGTACGTTCATGTTATTGTGCTTTATGTGTTTTATACTCTGCGTAGGGCGACGGTGGCGTTGTTGCCGCCGAAGCCGAAGGTGTTGCTGATGGCTATGTCGGCCTGCCACTGGCGTGCGGTGTGCGGCGTGTAGTCGAGGTCGCACTCCGGGTCGGGCTGGTCGAGGTGTATGGTGGGCGGTATTATGCCGTTCTTCAGTGCCAGTGCGCTGATGATGAGCTCCACGGCGCCGGTGGCTCCGAGCATGTGGCCGTGCATGGACTTGGTGCTGCTGATGACGGCCTTGCGTGCGCCGTCCTCGCCGAGGGCCGCCTTGATGCCCTTTGTCTCGCCCTTGTCGTTGAGGGGCGTGCCTGTGCCGTGGGCGTTGATGTACAGCTTCTCGTCAGCCTTGAAGCCTGCTTCTTCCAGGGCCAGTCGCATGGACTGGGCGCCGCCGCGGCATTCGGGGTGCGGGGCTGTGTAGTGGTGGGCGTCGCAGGTGTTGCCGTAGCCGCACACCTCGGCGTAAATCTTGGCTCCGCGGCGACGGGCGCACTCCTCGCTCTCCAGCACCATGATGCCTGAGCCTTCACCGAGCACGAAGCCCTTGCGGCGTGCGTCGAAGGGCAGCGAGGCTGCCATGGGGTCGTCGCTGGTACTGAGGGCTTTCATGTTGTTGAAGCCGCCTATGGCCATCTCGCACACTGCTGCCTCGGCACCGCCGGTGATGACGGCGTCGGCGCGTCCTTCGTGAATGAGGCGGTAGGCCTCGCCCACGCTGTGGGTGCCTGTGGCGCAGGCCGTGACCACGGGTATGTTGGGTCCCTGCGCGTTATAGGTGATGGCTACGTTGCCGCCGGCAATGTTCGATATCATTTCGGGGATGAACAGCGGCGAGATGCGGCGCAGGCCGTACTGCATCTTGTTGGCGTGCTCGCGCTCGAAGGTCTGTATGCCGCCGATGCCGCTGCCTATGGCGGTGCCGAAGCGGGTGGGGTCAACATCCTCGCCCACGCGCAGTCCGCTGTCCTGCATGGCCTGTGCGGCTGCCGCCAGGGCGTAGAGGGCGTAGACGTCGTTGTGGCGTATCATCGTCTTGTCAATGCCGTAGTCTTCGGGGTGGAAGTCCTTGACTTCGGCAGCCACCTTGACGGGCATCGCCTCGCGGTCGAGCTTGGTGATGTAGCCGATGCCGCAAACACCGTTTATTATGTTGTTCCACAACGTCTCGACGTTGTTTCCCAGCGGGGTTATGCAGCCCACGCCTGTGATATAAACTTTTGTCATATTATATTAATGTTTTCAAAATATAGTAACGCAGCAATGCCGTGTTTTATTGTTGCGTTGTGTTTGTTAATAGCGCATCACGGCGGCCCCGGTGACGAAGCCTGCGCCGAAACCGTTGAATACCATAAGGTCGCCGCGTTTCACCACGCCCTCGCGTATCTTCTCGTCAAGCAGCATGGGTATGCTTGCCGAGCTCGTGTTGCCGCGGTACTCTATGTTGTGGTGGAAGCGCTCCTGCGGCAGGTCGAAGTTTTGCTTGATGGCGTCCACGATTCTCATGTTGGCCTGGTGCAGCAGGTAGTGGTCTATGTCCTCCAGCTGCAGGCCCGCTTTTGCCACCACGTCCTTGATGTCCTTCTGTGCCGAGGTGACGGCCATGCGGAACACCTCGCGTCCCTTGAGCTGCATGGCTATGTGTGTGTCGATGCCCTCGCCGGTCTCGAAGGGGGTGGGCTCGCAGGGCAGGCGATAGTAGATGACTTCGGGCATGGGCGTGGAGGTCAGCTTGCTGGCCAGGTAGTTGTCGCCTTTGCCGAGCACCATGGCTGCGGCACCGTCGCCGAAGAGCACACAGGTCTCGCGCTGTGTCCAGTCCACCATGCGTGTCACCTCTTCGGCGCACACAAACAGTATCTTCTTTGCGCGGCCGGTCTGCAGGAACGCCTCGCAGATTTCGAGGCCGTAGATGAAGCCCGCGCATGCCGAGTTGAGGTCCATGGTGGGGCAGTTGGGGCCTTTGATGCCGAGGATGTGCTGTATCAGCGCCGCCAGCGAGGGGGTGACGTAGGCGTTGCACACGTTGTGGCAGATGATGAAGTCGATGTCCTCGGGCACCAGCCCGGCGGCGTCGATGGCGCGCTGGGCGGCCAGGGCGGCCAGCTCCTCGAAGCGCTCTGTGGTGATGATTTGTCTCGATTTGATTCCGGTGCGCGTGGTGATCCACTCGTCGTTGGTGTCCACTATCTCCGACAGCATGTCGTTGGTGACGGTGTGTTTCGGCAGCGCGCTTCCTGTTCCTAATATTTTCATACTATAAATTGTTGTGGGCAGGGTGTGCTTTCATGTGTTATGCCCGTAATTGTTATCTTAAATTTTATTAAATTTGGGCTGCAAAGAAACATCATCCCGAAAAATTATAAATGTTAAAATCCGTAAAAAGGACAATATGTTTGGTGAAAGACCGTTATTTTGGGCGAAAATAAGTTATTTTGGGTGAAAAATGAACGAAGTATACATTGACCAACCGCTGAATATCGCCTCCGCGAGGCGTTTTTTGACCCGCTACGAGTCCATTTTGCTCTTTTTGGCACTCACCCTCGTGGTCGCCGTTTTGCTCGTGGTTTTCGGCCAGCCCACCTCCATCCTCGGCTATTTTGAGCAGCAGTCGAGCCTCACTCCGTTGGGGCAGATAACCATCTCGTTTATATCGGGTTTCGGGGTGCTCCTGCTCAGCCGTGTGGTTCTTTTCCTCGTCGGACGCAAGCGCACGCTATCGCCGGCGACGATGGTTATATGGATTGTCGCCGAGCTTATTCTCTGTCTGTCGGTCATCACCTTGGTGCTGTGGGGGTTGTGCGGCGGAGGCACCGTGCATCTCGCCACCCTCGTGAGCGACCTTGTCTTCGGCTTGATAGGTGTTCTACTGGTGCCCACCGTCGTCACCTACCTCATCAGCCGCCTCAACGAGGCGCAGGCCGAGGTTGTCCGTCTGCGCCAATTCGTTGACCGCCAGGATGCACAGCCGCGACAGGCTGCCGATGCCAGCGTCAATTTCTACGCCAAGGGCGGTCGTCTGGCGTTCTCCACGCGCATGGGCAACATTCTGTTCATCGAGTCGGCCGACAACTATGTCAACATCCACTATATCAACGGCGAGAAGGAGGAGACCTTCATTCTGTTCAACTCTATGAAGAACATCGAGAAGAGTTTTGCCGGCACCAGTCTCATGCGCTGCCATCGCGGCTACATGGTCAACGCTGACAATGTGCGCCTTATGCGCAAAGAAGCCCTCGGACTGGTGCTTGAACTCAATCACACCGCCAAGACCATACCCGTCTCCAAGAGCTTCGCCGAGCCTGTCACACAGTATTTTGCCTACAACACCAATATGACTCTCCCCAGCGAACAAAAATAAACTGCATATATGGAGCTTCGACTAACATTCGACGAAATCAGTCAGATGATTGAGAAAAAGGCCGGCCGCGCCCTGCCGCTCTCCTACGGCGGACCTCATACCGTGCGCGTCAGCTACGACGTCAACGTCCTCTTCAAGTCCGCCTCGGTGGGCATAGACCTCACTGTCGACCAGGTGGTGGACAGTGATATCTACCTCAGCTTCAATGGCGGGGCTGGCATAGATTTCATGGTGCGCCAGGCCATAGGCATGGCCAAGAGCCGCCCCGGCGGCGAGTTCATCGAGCAGCTCGACGGCAACCGCATCCTGCTGGCGCTGAGCCGCACGCAGCAGGCGGGCTCGCTGTTGGAGCATGTCACCCTGCGCGACATCCGCTTCGACGAGCACTACGCCATCATCGACTTCGTGCCCAAAGCCCTGTAGCGGCCCTCCACGGTCGTTGAGCGTCGCCTGCGGAGCATCCGTTCCGCGGGCTTTGCTCGTTTGTTTCCAGTCCTTTGCCCCTCGGCATGCCCTCTTTGGGCAGGGTGCTGCAGCCAGCCTGCCATCCCTCCGCCTCCCGGCGGAGTCCCTACGGCTCTCCTACGGCTGTTCTACGGTTGTTTAACGGTTGTTCTACGGTTGTTTAACGGTCAAAACCGTAGAACAACCGTAGAACAACCGTTAAACAACCGTAGAACAGCCGTAGAACAGCCGTAGGAGAGCCGTGGCGGTGGGGTGGGGAAGGGCGTCTGGGTGGAGCCGGAGGAGAGGTGCCGATAGTGTCTTTTGCAACTTTTTTGCTGTGTTTTTAAAATTTTGTGTATTTTTGCATCCCGAATAACATTGGCAAGACAGATGGAAAACACCGAAAAGGAAATGGCTCAAGAACCAGTTGTGGAGCTTGAGAATGTGGTGATTAGTTATGATGACGACCCTGTGCTGAAGGACGTGAACCTGCGTCTCGGCAAGGGCGATTTTGTCTATCTGATAGGCAAAAGCGGCGCCGGCAAGACGTCGTTGCTGCGCTCGCTCTACGCCGATCAGCCCATCGAGAGCGGTGTGGCGCGTGTGTGTGGCTTCGATGTGGTGAACATCAAGCGCCGCCATGTGCCGCGGCTGCGCCGCAAGATAGGCATCGTGTTCCAGAACTTCCGCCTGCTGCCCGACCGCAGTGTGTACTCGAACCTGGAGTTCGTGCTGCGCGCCACGGGCTGGAAGAAGCGCAACGAGATACAGAACCAGATTGTCAAGACCCTTGAGGCTGTGGGCATTGCCGGCAAGGCCGACGTGCTGCCCACGCGCCTGTCGGAGGGCGAGCAGCAGCGGGTGGGCATTGCCCGCGCCATCATCAACAGCCCGCAGCTCATCCTCGCCGACGAGCCTACGGGCAACCTGGACCCGGTGACCTCGGCGGAGATCATGCAGCTGCTGGTGGACATCAACAAGAACACCGGCACCACGATGATGATCTCCACGCACGACTTCATGATGATCGACCGTTTCCCGGCCCGCGTGGCTGTGTGCGAGGACGGCACCCTGAGGGACACGGAGTCTTGAGTTGTGAGTTGTGGGTTTTGAGTTGTGAGGGGGTGAAATAAATGACGGGTGTCGGGTACGAAATAGAGAACAAAAAACATACGACGGATATGAAGAAGATACTGTTGATACTGATGGCCTGCCTCATTGCGGCGGGCGGCGCCGAGGCGCAGCAGAAGGGCCAGCGGAAGGGCAAAAAGGGCGACTCGCCGGCGATAGAGGGCAAGCAGAAAGTGCGCGAGAGCGACTACATGACCTTCGACCGCTTCACGCAGTTCACCACCAAGGACTTGAACCGCTATTTCACGCCTTTCGACTACTCGAAGATATGCGCCGAGACGCAGGAGAAGGTGCCCAACTGGGGCACGCTGCAGCCGGTGATGAACTACTTGGAGAAGGTGTCGCGCGCCACGCTGACCATGTGCGCCGTCTATGCCGTCAACCCCTCGGTGGAAGGCTCCAAGGAGCATGACCGCATAGCAGCCCAGGGCCGCCAGGAGGCGCTGAAGGCCGTGGAGTGCTTCGACGCCTGGAAGGTGGAGCAGGGCTGGCGCAACAAGATACAGTACAAGGTGGCCGAGGTGGACTACCGCTACTTCAAGGGCGCCGCCTATGGCGACGGCATGTACACCGACGAGCTTATCCATGTCGGCGTGATCCTCTATTTCGGCACCAAGAAGAAGCCCGTCTTCGACCCCGACACCACGACGCGCACCTTCAGCGACATCAAGTTCTTCCCCAACGACGCCACCATCGTGGAGTCGTGGAACACGCTGCTCGACGAGCTGAGCGACTACTTGAAGGAGAACGACCGCAAGGGGGTGCTCGTCACCGGCCATAGCGACAACCAGGGCACCGAGGCCTACGTGGTGGGCCTCTCGCGCCAGCGTGCCGTGGAGGTGAAGAAAGCCCTGGTGGCCCGTGGCATCGACGCTTCGCGCATAGATGTGGAATACAAGGGCGCCGAGCAGCCTGTGGGCGACAACTCGACCTACGAGGGCCGCGTGCAGAACAACCGCGTGAGCATCAAGATACAGTGAGAAGTGGCGCAAGGAGTTCGTGGAGTGCATAGAGTTTGTGTAGTTCAGGGAGCTCATGGAGTTAAAGGAGTTCAGGACAAATGTAACGACCGTTGTATTGTCTTGAACTCCCTGAACTCCCTGAACTCCGGGAACTTCCCGGAATAAGTCTTGGACAACAAAGAAAAATACAGGCAGTTTTGTGAAGCAGAGGGGGCGCGCATCCCTCTGTTTCAGCAATGGTGGTGGTGGGAGACGGTGTGCGTGGGCAAACGGTGGGACGTGCTCCTCGCCGAGCGCGACGGCAGGGTGGCGGGCGCCATGCCCGTGCTGGTGGGACGCAAGGCCTGCCTGCGCTATTCCCTCATGCCGCAGCTGACGATGTTCACCGGGCCGTGGCTCGCCGACGCGTCGGACCGCGAGGTCTTCGACGACCTCTTCCGCCAGCTGGCCGAGCGCCGTTTCGTGCTCTACGTGGGGCGCCTGTCGCCGGCAGTGTCGGCTGCTGGTCACGCGTTGCCACGTGGCTATCGCCCCTCGCTGCACTACACCTACCGCTTCGATCCCATTCGTCCGCTACCCGAGCTCATGGCAGCCGCCAGTCCGTTGCGCCGCCGCGACTACAAGCGCCTCGGCGCGATGCTTGCGGTAGACACTGCGGTGGCTGCCGAGGAGTTCGCCGACTTCCACACGGCCTACATGCAGGGGCGTGGCAGGCGCGACCTGTTGCCACACGGCCTTATGGTGCGCGTGTGCAGCGAGGCGGTGCGCCGCGGCCAGGGCTTGGTGGTCGGCGCCCGCGACGCTGGCGGCTCGCTGCAGGCGGCTCTCTTCGTGGCTTGCGATGCCGAGTGTGCCTACATGCTCATGCTGGCACGCGGCACCGAGGCTCCACGCAACGCCATGGCTTTCCTTGTGTGGCGCACCGTGGAGTTGATGGGGGCGAGGGTGCGTGTCTTCGACTTCGAGGGCAGCATGGAGCCCGGCGTCGAAGAGTTCTACCGCTCCTTCGGGCCACGGCGGGTGGACATGACGCAGGTGAGGCGTGTGGGCCTGCCGTTCAATAATGCTTATGGACATTAAACTCATAGTGGTATCGAAAACCGATGTGCCTTACATTCAGGCCGGCATCGACGAATATGTTGGGCGCCTGCGGCACTACTGCAACTTCGAGATGTTGGTGGTGCCGGCCCTCAAAGGCATGGGCAAGGCCTCGCCCGACGAGGTGAAGGAGCGCGAGGGCGAGCAGATACTGAAACAGCTGGGCAAGGCTGACAGCGTGGTGCTCCTCGACGAGCACGGACGCGAGTACACCTCCGTGGGCTTCGCGGAGATGCTGCAGAAACAGATGAACGCCGGCACCCGCACCCTGGCTTTTGTCATAGGCGGTGCCTACGGCTTCTCTCCGGCGGTCTATGCCGCTGCCACACAGAAACTTTCCCTCTCGCAGCTTACCTTTAACCATCAGATGGTGCGCCTCTTCTTTCTTGAGCAGCTCTACCGTGCCCACACCATACTGCGGCACGAGAAATATCATAATGAGTAGCCTGTAATTTAAGAATATTTAACATTAAATATCGCAACATCGCGCAATAATAAGTATTGAGGGGCGTTATAAAAGCGGCCATTAGGGATAATGGCGGACTGTTTGGAATGAGAATATAAACTAATAAAGTATAACAGAGAAATGAAAAAAAACTTTTTGGCTTTAGGCCTTATGAT
This sequence comes from Bacteroidales bacterium, assembly GCA_017522105.1. GTDB lineage: Bacteria > Bacteroidota > Bacteroidia > Bacteroidales > P3 > Colimorpha. Next base: position 44,161 of record JAFXAA010000027.1, read on the forward strand.
GTTCACCGTGGCTTTCACGGCATGCAACCAGAAAGAGCTTGACGCTCAGAAAGCGACCATCGACTCGCTGCAGGGTGTTGTCGACAGCAAGGATGCCGAGATTGACGACCTCTTCCAGATGCTCAACGAGATTGAGGGCAACCTGTCGATGATCAACTCGAAGTACAGCAGCGTGCAGGAGATGCGCCGCAACAACACCGAAGGCACCTACAACCACAAGAAGGAAATCGCCGACCAGATGAGCTCCATAGAGAGCATCATGGCCGACAACAAGGCCAAGATAGCCCAGCTCAACTCTCGCGTGAGCTCGCTGAACAAGAAGAACGCCGACCTTCAGGCTTACATCACCAAGCTTGAGGAGCGCAGCGCCGCCCAGGAGCAGCAGATTGCCGAGCTGCTCACCGAGCTTGAGAACAACAAGGTCGTCATCAAGGGCCTCAACAAGAACGTCAGCGAGCTGACCGCCAGCAACCAGCAGAAGGACGACTACATCGCCCAGCAGATGGCTGACGCTAACCGCGCCTGGTTCATCGTGGGTACCTACAGCGACCTCAAGGACGCCGGCATCGTCAACAAGACCGGCGGCTTCATCGGCATCGGCCGCCGCCAGGGCACCATGGCCGACATGCCCACAGAGCTTTTCACCGAGATTGACCGCACCAAGGTGACCACCATCACCGTCAACCAGAAGCGCGCCCAGGTGATCTCCAAGCACCCCGAGAACAGCTACGAACTCGTGGCCGACGAGGAGGAGAGCAACGTCACCGCCTACCTGCGCATCCTCAACCCCACGCTCTTCTGGAAGTACACCGACTATCTGGTTATCTCCACCAAGTAAAGAAAAATCGAATAACAACACATTTTAAACAACACATTTTATTAACCAAAAAACATCAAAATTATGAAAAAAGTCGTATTAACCCTCACGCTTGCTGCTTTCGCATTTGCAGCTAATGCACAGTTCGTGATTGGTGGCCAGCTTGGCTTCAACACCAATGGCGGCAGAACCGCTAATGAGACCAACGTCGGCGGCACGACCACCGCATGGAATGTCCCCGCTACTGCCTCCAGCAGACTCACCATTCTCCCGAAGGTTGGCTATCAGCTCAACGACAACATGCAGGTTGGTGCCCAGCTGGGTCTCACCTACAACTTCACTCGCACCTACGGTGCTATTTATGGTGCCGCCTACACCCCTGCCTTCGACAAGGCTGAAGACTGGCAGAACCAGTGGAACATGGGCTTCCAGATTGCCCCTTACTTCCGCTACAATGTGACGGAGTTCGGCAACTTCACCCTCTTCTGTGAGGCCGCCCTGCCCATCAACATCAACGGCAAGACCCACTTCAAAGATCACGCTACTGAAATCAGCGCCGTTCAGCCCGCTGTCGACACTGCTTATGTTGGCAACACCAATAGTGGCAGCTTCGGCATCACCATCACCCCGGGTCTGAACTACAAACTCAACGACAACATCTCCCTCGACCTCTATGTCGACCTGCTCGGCCTTGGCTTTGTCCACGGTTGGAACAGAACCTACATTGACAACAGCACCAGCGGCACCACCAACACCAGCGATGCAAGAACCTCTACCAACAGATTCTACTTCACTGCCAACATGAATGCCCAGACTGTTGCTGCCCACCTCAACCTCTTCCGCATCGGTTTCAACTATCACTTCTAAACCGAAGGACACGGAAGTGTTTTGAATGACAATTAAACAGGGGCTTCCCCGATATGAGGTTCAAACAGGCAACTATAAACATTTAAGCTATGAAACGTATTTTTGCAGCATGCCTTTCCGCTATGGCATTGTTTGGCCTCGTATCGTGCGAGAAGTCCGGCGCCTATGTGCCGGAGACCTTCACCCCGACCACGATAGAGCAGACCGTCTGGCTGGGTTCCAATTACATCGACGAGACAAGCGACCCTGATGTCTGGGTGCTCGCTTTTGCAACCGACAACGAGGTGGCCTATTGGGAAGGTAAATCCTCTGAATTATCCCGCGAGGAGGAAAACTACAGCAAGGGTTTCACTCAGGAAGATATTGCTTCGATGCCTGAAGGTACGGTCGTGGGAACATACACCTATGTTGACGGCAACGGCAGCATGGTTCTTCCTACCGGTGTTGCTTCGTTCAGCATCAACAAGGATGTCCTCACCCTCACTCTGAACGGCGAGGTCAAGACCCTGCAGCAGCTTGAGAGCGAACCAGATCACCCCCAACACCCCGACTATCCCAACGGTGGTGACGACTGGGGCAATGACGACTGGGGCAATGACTATTAATCATTGTCTTGAGTACAGTGAATAATAAACAATTAGGCGGCTCTCATGCGGAGCCGCCTTTCTTTTTTTGTTAATAAACAGTGCGGGATAGAGAAAAAAGTCGTATCTTTGCAGTCGCAAAGGGATTATAAAAACACATCAATATGAAAGTAAGAGAACTTGTAGAGAAGCTGAACCTCAAGGTGGTCAGTGGAGAAAATGGCCTCGACCGCGACATCGACGGCTGCTATGTCAGCGACCTGCTGAGCGACGTTATGGGCAATGCCGAGATGGGTAACGTGTGGGTCACGCTGCAGACGCACAAAAACGTCATGGCCATCGCCTCGCTCAAGGAGTTGGCCTGCGTCATACTGGTCAAGAACCTCATGCCCAGCGACGACACCATAGAGCAGAGCAACGAAGAGGGCATCCCGTTCCTCTCCACCGACATGCAGACTTACGAGACCGTAGGCAAGATATACCAGCTTTTGAATGCGTGAATGTGTTAATGTGTCAGTGTGTAAGTGTCTGGCGCCGTCAAATACTCACACGATAACGCATTAACGCAATAACACATTAGATATGCTCAACGCCTACAAAGCCGACCTGCACATCCACACGGTGCTCTCGCCGTGCGGCGATCTTGAGATGTCGCCCACGGCCATAGTGAAGCGTGCCGTGACGCGCGGGCTCGACATGATAGCCATCACCGACCACAACACCACGCGGCAGGTGAAGCTCACCCAGCGCCTTGGCCGCGAACAGGGCTTGTTTGTGATAGGCGGCGTGGAAGTCACCTCACAGGAAGAGGCCCACTGCCTCTGCTTTTTCGCCGACGATGCGCAGCTCGACGCCTTCCAGGACTTTCTGGACAAGCACCTGCCGCCGATACCCCTCGACGAAGACCGCTTCGGCTACCAGCTCATCGTGGACGAGAACGAGGAGATTGTGGGCGACGAGCCTTATCTCCTGCATACAGCCATAGATGTGGACATCGACGGCATCTACGACGAGGTGCACCGCATCGGCGGCCTTTTTGTGCCTGCACATATCAACAAAGGCACCACCAGCCTGATGAGCCAGCTGGGCTTTGTGCCGCCCGACCTCAAGGCCGACGGCCTTGAAATCAACGCGCGCACCACGCGCGACGAGATGGTGAAGAAGTTTGCCTACCTCAAGCGCTTCACCTTCATCACCGACAGCGACGCCCACTTCATAGACAATGTGGGCGACGTCTACAACCACGTATACATGGAGCACCGCTCCTTCGAGGAGTTCGCCATGGCCCTGCACGGCGAAGAGGGGCGCTATGTGGACAGCATGTACTTCCGCGACCATAGATTAAGATAACGATGAAAAGACTTGTTTTAGGCGCTTTTTTGTGCCTCCTGGGAGCATTTTGCTCCGCCCAGCAGCCCCAGCAGGGCGCCCCGGCGCCGCAGCGCTATACTGTGCGTTTTGAGAGTCAGCATGGCGAGGCCTTCACCGTCTTTATCGACGGCGAGTTGCAGAACCGTATGCCGCAGACGCGCGTGATGGTGAGCAACGTCAGCAACATCACCCACGAGGTCATCGTTGTGCTCAAGCGACCCGCCGAGAAGGCCGCCGTCATGAGCCTGCGCCCCGGCGAGCCCAATGTGCTGGTGAACATCAACTATGACCGCCGCCTCGACAAATTGTACCTCTACACACCGGCCCACAACCGCGGCGACGTTGAGGAGAAATTGCCGGAGCTGAAGGTGCCGAAGACATACGCAGACCGTAAGTCCGCCGAGGCTGACGCAGCAGTCGGTGAGTCGCGGCAGGATACTGTCGTCAAATATACCGAGGAGCAGGTTGATTCAATGGTGGTGCGGCTCAAGGGGCAGTCCTTCGACAGCGACCGGCTGGCTCTGGCCAAGGTCATCGTGGCTTCTGCCGAGACGCTCACCTCTGCCCAGATAGCGCGTCTGGCGCGTGTTATAGACTTCAGCAACTCGCAGGTCGACTTCCTCAAGTACGCCTTCCACTATTGCGCCGACCCCGTCAACTACACTGTAGCGGTGGACATCCTCACTTTCACCAGCGACAAGCGCAAAGTGCTCGACTACATCGCCGCGCAGCGGTGAGGTGGTCAAGTATCGCCAGCGACTACATCGCCGCGCAGCGGTGAGGTGGTCAAGTATCGCCAACGACTACATCGCCGCGCAGCGGTGAGGTGGTCAAGTATCGCCAACGACTACATCGCCGCGCAGCGGTAGCCTCTTCAGAGGGCTATTTGTGTGGCGGTATTGTCTTTCGTATTGATTATCTCCACGGTGTTGGAGAAGCTTACGGTGATATAAGCTTTGCTGCCATAGACCGCCAAGTCCTGTGCCACGTCGCCTAAGGCGCGTCCGTTGGCGGCGCTGAATATGTTGTTTGTGATGCTTCCGTCGGCCAGTGCCACGCGGCTCAGCGATGCTTCGTTCTCTCCCCAGTTGCCCTGATTGAGTACGTAGGCCGTACCGTCGCCGACAGGCACCACCTTGGACGGCAGCATGCCCGCCTCGCAGCTCCACTGTCGTGTGCCGTCGGCGCCGAGGCGTATGACGTCGCCCTTTGAACCGTCGTACTCATTGGTCGTCAAGTATATGTCCTCGCCGATACAGTTGATGCTGTAGGGGTGCTCTATGCCACAGGAGGCCAGTATCTGCTCCTCGCTGTTGGTCAGTGGGGCCAGACGGTAATATGTTGCCGGTTGGGCATATCCACCGCCGCTGTAGGCATACACCGCACCGTCGCGTGTATCGAGCGCCATGTATTCGTGGCCAAGTTCCTGCACCTCGTATGTGGATGTGTTGATAAGCACAGATGTCAGCGGAGCATCCAATCCGTTGCCGCATAGCACCATGATATGGCTGTCGTCCACGGCCTTCATCCGGTCGGGGTCTTTGGGCACAGCTATGGTGCGCTCGATGCTGAAACTGTTGATGTCCACAACAATGACTATGTTGTCGTACAGGATGCCCGACGTTGTTTGAATAAACGAGCTCGCCACGAACAGTTTGCCCTGCGACTCCACCATGCCTTCTAGGTCATAGTCGCTCTCTATCTTCAGCATGCGGTCAATCTGTCCGCTGGCGGTGTCTATGCGCAGTATGGCTGGGGGGTAGCCGCAGCTGACATACACCTTGCCGTCATGGCACACCATGGAGCGTGGTTTGCGGGCTGCGCCAGCGCTGTAGTCGAGTTGCTGCGCCGCCACCGTCCTGCCTTCGGTTGAGGGCGGCGTTACGGGCTCCGGTTTCGGTATTTCCTTGTTACATGCCGTCAGGCCCAACAGGGCGGCAACAACGACGGCCAATGCTCTCATGTGTTTCATGTTCATGTTGTTTTGCTATATCTCGTAAGTGATTTTTAGACGGTAGTTACGGCCCATCATGGGGTAGGAGCGCACTATCTCGTACTGAGTGCCCAGCAGGTTGAGCACCTGCACCTGCACCTGCAAGGTGCCCCAGCGCAGGTCGAACTTGTGGTCGGCGCTGAGTCCGAGGTCGCAGTAGGCAGGCAACCGTGTGTCGTCGCTGTTCTGCATGCGGTAGTAGCGTTCGCCGACCACTGTGGCTGTGGCGCCGAGGTTCACCCATCGGTTCTCCCACCGCAGGCTTGCCCCGCCGCTATGGCGCGGTGTGTAGGCCAGCTGGTGCCCGTAGGTCTTGCCCTGCGGGTTGCTGCGGTCCACGGCGTGCTGGTAGCTGTAGTTGAGCTGCATGCTTACGTTGCCCGCCTGCCCGTTGGCCGTGGCGTCAATACCTATAATGTCGGCCTTGCCGATGTTCTGCATGCTCCAGAGGAACATGTTCTGTGTCGGTATGGCCAGTATCTTGTCCGTCACGCGGTTGTAGTACATGTCCAGCGTGCCGCCCCAATGCTCCGCCGTGTGCGTGATGCCCAGGTTGTGCTGTCGCGCACGTTCCGGGCGCAGGTCGCGCGGTATGGTGAAGAAGTACAGCTCGCTGAAGTTGGGGGCGCGGAATGTCTCTTTGTAGAAGTAGCGCAGCGTGGTGCCCTGCCCGATAGTGTACATCAGGCTGGCGTAGGGCGAGAAGCGGCTGTAGGTAGGCATGGTGTCGAGGTCGTCCACGCGGTCGCCGATGACGGTGGCCAGCAGCTGGCCCTGCGCCTCGACGGGGCCTTTGTGCAGGCGCACCCTGGTAGTGGCCACGAGGCTGCTGCGCTGAACGGCGTAGCGTTGCTGCAGGTTGGAGTTGAGCCAGTTGACGGCGCCGTCGGCGGCGGCGTTCACGTCGAGCCATTCCGTGGCTCTCCACAGCGCGCTGCCGCTTGCATAGGCTTCGCGCTGCAGGTATTCGTTGTGCAGGTAATGGCTGCTGTTCGATGCGGCACTGTCCTCATACATGTCCCACGTCTCTTGCGCCTTGGCGAGCACCTGCCACTTCCACCGCTCCTTTTCCACACGCCAGCGCACCTGCGCGAATGCAACCTCCTCGCGGGTGCTTTCGGCCGACGGCACCTGGTTGTACAACTGCACGGGCCCCGGCAGCTGGTGCATGCCGCGCATGTAGTGCAACTTGGCGGTCAGCGTGTTGTCCTTGGCAATGGTGTAGAACAGCGACGCGTCGGCGGTCAGCATGCGCATGGCCGAGTGGCGGCGCCGCTCGCGGCTGGTCTTCCCCTGGCGGTCGGTGGTGTAGTAGAGGGTGAAGGGGTAGTCGCCGTCGCTCTTCAGGTAGTTGACCCACAGGCTGCTCTTCAGCCGTCGGCTCCACTTCTGCTCCCACAGCACCTGCGGGCTCAGCATGCCGAAGGAGCCTGCCTCCATGCCCACCTTGAGGTTGGTGCGTTCGGCGAGGAAGAATGTCGGCTCCGCGCTCACCAGGCTCAGCACGTTGCCCGCCGCGTAGGCGCGCGCCGAGAGCAGGTCGTCCTGCTGCTGCCCCTGGCTGAAACTGACGTAGGCTGCGTTGCCCAGAAGGTAGCGCCCCAGGTCCACCTGGCCGTTCTGCGAGTTGTCCACTGCCACACCGTCAATGGTCAGCGTGGAGAACTGCGTGCCCAGGCCCCTCGCCGACACGGTCTTCATGCCGCCCACGCCGCCGTAGTCCTTCAGTGTGACGCCGGCCATGCGGCGCACGGCGTCGCTCAGCTGCATGGCTCCCTGGGCTTCTATCTTCTCCACGTCCATCACCTGCGTGGGCGCCGCCGTGCGGTGGGTCGAGGGGGCCCGCTGTGTGCTCACCTCCACCTCGTCCAGCGTGCGCACGGTGTCCTGTGCCGTGGCGGCAACAGGCTGCAGCGCAGCCGCAAAAAGCAAAGCCCTGAGGAGAGGACGTGATGCAAGCAGGGCCGGTGACGACCGCCGTGGCCGTCGGCAAACGATAAACGATACTTTACAATATAGGCTTCCAATGCTCATTTCCGTCCTTTCCTCGAGGGCTTCATGTTTCTCTTGTCGGTTCCGGCAGGTCTTCTGGCTTGCCTCCGGCGCTCCGCCTTCCCGCGCGCCTGTGGCGGCGTGCAGTGGCTTGTGGAGTGCCTAACTCGTTGAGGCTCACAGCAGCGGGACTGCCCGGGATTTGCACCCGGTTCCCTATTATCGGCCCTCGCGGGCCGACCGAAACCGGCTGCAAAAGTACGAAGAAAATGCGACATGGCAAAAATTATTTGCATCGCCATCGCTCCCCCTACGGCCCCGGTACGGAGCCCCTACGGCATTTCTTCAGTAGTTCTTCAGTAGTTCTTCAGTCAAACACTGAAGAACTACTGAAGAAATGCCGTAGGGACTCCGTAGGGGCTCCGTACAAAACAGAAACCCGCGACGAAGACCTCTTCGTCGCGGGTTTTTGCTGTTTTGCGCTGTTGTTTAGTCGGTTATCTCACCGAAGAGGTCGTTCTCCATGGCGGAGGTGATGCGGACGTTGACGAAGTCGCCAGGGGATAGTGCGTGAATGCGTGAATGCGTCAATGTGTTGGTGGGGATTATCACTTCGTCGTCGACTTCTGGGCTGTCGTATTCGGTGCGTGCCACAATACCATCTTCCTCGATGCGGTCCACGAGGCAGCGGAAGGTGCGGCCGACGCGTGCTTCGTTTTTCTCCAGCGATACCTCTTCCTGCACGGCCATCAGCTCGCTGACACGGCGTTCTTTCTCCTCTTGCGGCACGGGGTCGCCGAGGTGCTCGGCGGGGGTGCCCTCTTCGGGCGAGTAGGCGAAGCAGCCCATGCGGTCGAAACGCGCCTGGCGCACGAACTCCTTGAGCTCCTCGAAGTCTTCGTCGCTCTCGCCGGGGTAGCCGACGATGAGGGTGGTGCGGATGGCGGCGTCGGGCAGCCGCTGGCGGAATTTGGCCAGCAGCTGCAGAGTGCCCTCGCGGTCGATGCCACGCTGCATGGAGCCGAGGATGCGGCTGTTGATGTGCTGCAGGGGTATGTCGATATAGTTGCAGATGTTGGGGTGTCTGGCTATGGCGTCGATAGCGTCGTCGGGGAAGGAGGCGGGGTAGGTGTAGTGCAGCCTTATCCACTGGGCGCCGCTCTCGTCGGCCAGGCGGTCGAGCAGCTCGCCGAGGGCGCGGCGGTGGTAGAGGTCGAGGCCGTAGAAGGTGGTGTCCTGGCTGATGACTATCAGCTCTTTGACGCCTTTGGCCACGAGGGCTTTGGCTTCGGCCACAAGGTCGTCCATGGGTATGGATTTGTGGGCGCCGCGGATGAGGGGTATGGCGCAGTAGGAGCAGCTGCGGTTGCAGCCTTCGGCAATCTTGAGGTAGGCGTAGTGGGTGGGCGTGGACAGTGGGCGAGTGGTGGATTTAAGTGGAGAGTGGAGAGTGGAGAGTGTGGAATTATCCGGGTGCGGAATGGCCGCGTCAGCCGATTCTTCATTCTCTGTTCTTAATTCATCACTTATTTTGTCCCATTCGTGGACGCCGTACCAGGCGTCCACCTCCGGCATCTCCTTGGCGAGCTCTTCTCGATAGCGCTCCACGAGGCAGCCGCATACGATGAGGCGGCGCGCACGGCGGCCGCGGGTCTTGACGGCTACCTGTTGCAGTATGGTGTTGATGCTCTCCTCTTTGGCATCGCCGATGAAACCGCAGGTGTTGACGATGACGGCGTCGCAGTCGTTGCGTGCGCGGTCGAAGTGGACGGTATGTCCGTTTGCGACGAGGCTGGCGGCGAGTTTCTCGCTGTCGACGGTGTTCTTGCTGCAGCCGAGGGTGATGATGTTGATCTTCAAGTGTTCAGTGATTAGTGTTCAGTGTTTAGGCGAAGAGAGAGTCGACGAACTCGTCGGGGTTGAAGAGCTGGAGGTCTGTCATCTTTTCGCCGAGGCCTATGTAGCGCACAGGAACGTGGAACTGGTCGCTGATGCCTATGATGACGCCGCCTTTGGCAGTGCCGTCGAGTTTGGTGAGTGCAAGGGCGTTGACATCGGTGGCTGATGTGAACTGGCGGGCCTGCTCCACGGCGTTCTGGCCAGTGGAGGCATCGAGGACGAGGAGCACTTCGTGTGGTGCGTCGGGCACGAGTTTCTGCATGACGCGGCGTATCTTGGTGAGCTCGTTCATGAGGCCCACTTTGTTGTGGAGGCGTCCGGCGGTGTCTATGATGACGACGTCGGCCTGATGGGCGATGGCGCTCTGGAGGGTGTCAAAGGCCACGGAGGCGGGGTCGGCGCCCATGCCCTGCTGCACGATGGGCACCCCGACGCGGTCGGCCCAGAGCATGAGCTGCTCCACGGCGGCGGCGCGGAAGGTGTCGGCGGCACCGAGGACGACGCTGCGCCCGGCCTGCTTGTAGCGGTAGGCGAGCTTGGCGATGGTGGTGGTCTTGCCGACGCCGTTGACGCCTACGACGAGTATGACGTAGGGGTGGCGGGGCAGGGGGGCGTCGAAGGCGGCCGGCATGTCGGTCTGCGGCTGCCGCAGGAGCTGTGCTATCTCGGCACGGAGGATGTCGTTGAGCTCGGAGGTGGAGATGTACTTGTCGCGGTGTATGCGCTCCTGTAGTTTGTCGATGACCTTGAGGGTGGTGTCCACGCCCACGTCTGAGGTGATGAGTGTCTCCTCGAGCTTGTCGAGCACATCGTCGTCGACAGTGCTTTTGCCGAGGATGCTGCGTGTCAGTTTGGCGAAGAAGCTCTCCTTGGTCTTGGCAAGGCCGTTGTCGAGGGTCTGTCGCTCTGCGCTTTTGTCTTTACGGCTGAATAATCCCATGAGTGTGTAAGGTTTAATGTTTAAGAAGAAAGGGGGAGATAGGGGGAGATAGAGGGAGATAGAGGACGAATGCTTCCAGTATCTTCTTTTGTCTTCTTTTGTCTTCTTTTATCTCCGTTTGTCTCCGTTTGTCTTCCCGTGTTTTCCTTTATCTTCCCTTATCGCTGTTTGTCCTTCAAGAGCTTCCTGTATGGTGGGGTATATCTCTTTGTCGAATATCTGCATGTATTTGTCGAAGGGGTATTTGGTGTTGTCGCCGGAGGCGAAGTACCAGAGGATTGCCGTGAAGTCCCTCGGTGCGTAGAAGCCAGGGACCACGGTGAGCAGGGTGCCGTCGGCGCGGAAGATGGCGAAGGACGGGAAGCCTATGCGTTGGCCGAGGGTGGATTGTGCGAAGACGTGCACCTTGTTGCGCCCGGCGGAGGCTGGCGGGTAGACGCGGCCGTTCCAGGTGACGGTCTCGTTGCCTTCGGCGTTGAACTTGACGGGGTAGTAGTATTTGTTCATAATCTTGGCCACCGTGGGGTCTGTGAAGGTCTGGCGGTCCATCTTCTTGCAGTAGCCGCACCAGTTGGTGTAGAAGTCCACGATGTAGAGGCGCGAGCCTATCTTGGCTTTGCCGGCATCGGCGATGGTGTGCCAGTTGACCTGGGCTGCGGCGCTGCCTGCGAGAAGGCAGAGGATGGTGATGATGAATGTCTTTTTCATGGCTGTATGTTGTTTTTGTTTTTTACCATTCGTATTGCCAGTCTTGCTCGTTGTCCTGCTCTTCCTCGATGTATATCTCTTCGCGTTCCTCGCGGTCGCGGATGCGGAAGAGTCGTCCGAGCCAGTCGTCTTTCTTTGACCGTACCTGTGTGCTGCGCTGGCTGTCTTCTTCAATGATGCGTGCGAGCTGTGCAGTATAGTTCTCCACGTAGTTGAGGCTTGCGGAGGGGTTGTGGTGCAGGATGGCGCCGGTGTAATAGTGGCGCAGGATGGAGTCGTATGTGTATCCGAGCGATACCATGCGTATGGTGCCCTCCTGGCTGAGGCCGACGCCGTGGCCGTAGCCGTGGCCGGTGAGGATGACGTTGTTGGTGGTGGAGTCTATCTCGGCGGAGAAGAATGTGGACTTGAGCTGCCAGTCGAGGCGCACGCGGGTGAGGGGCACGCCGAGGAGGCGGGCTTGGCGCACAGGCTGGCTGAAGTGGAGCAGGGAGTCGCGCACGGCGCTGTCTGCAGTGTTGAGGTGGTGGGTCTTGCTGAAGTAGTTGAGCCATCGGTCGGCGCTGATGGTTCGCACCCAGTCGCTTTGGCGCATGCCGAGGGAAAATGTGTCTTGCACAGAGCGGAGGTAGGGCAGGGCGGTGCGCCATACATCCTCGGAGTTGGCTGTCTGTCCGCCGCTGTTGGAGTGGAAGGGTGTCTCGATGAGTGCGCCGGTGCTGTCCACGAGGGTTTCTCCGCTGCTCTGGATGACGCCGAGCATGATGTCGGGGCGGATGCAACGGTTGAGGTAGGCTTGGCAGTGCACGGCGTCGCAGAAGTTGTAGCCGTCGGCGCGGTGTTTGCCGATGTTGCGCAGTGCCCACGTGCGGCTGATAATGGCCTGTATGCGGAAGATGTCGCTCTGCTGGCCGTAGATCTCGCTCTGCACCACGCCTGCTATGTAGGTCTCGAACTCCACATCGCCGACGAGGAGAAGTTTGCCGCCTGCTGACGGGGTGACCTCAAGGTTGCCCTCGTAGGTGCGTTGCTTGCATCCTTCGGGGTTGATGCAGAGGATGCAGGCGGTGTCTGTCGCCTCAAGGCGCACTTTGCCGAAGAGACCGTAGTCGTCGTCGTTGACGCTGACGTGCAGGCGTCCCGCTTCGGGGCGTATGAGTACCGAGCGCCCTTCTCCGACGAGGTCTTCGATGAGTGTGCCGTCGTCGCCGTAGAGGTTGTAGCTGCCCAGGTCGAAACTCACGTTGAGGGTGCTGACGCTATTGGTGGAGAAGAGGCGTACCCTTACATGGTCGGCCCGCGCCGGCATGACGGTGACGAACAGGACTATTATGAGCAGCAGTCTCTTCATTTGACAGTGTCTATGATTGTTTGGGCTGTGCGCTCGGAGGCGCCGCCGTTGCCGAGGAGGGCCCTCATGTCTGCATATTCGTTGAGCATGCGCTCGCGGTTGCCGTCGTCGTTGGCTATGAGCATGAACTCTCGCTCCAGTCGTTCGCTGTTGAAGTCGCCCTGTATCAGCTCTGTGACAATGGGGCTGTCTGCAATGAGGTTGACGAGGGATATGAAGCGTATGCGGCGGCTCACGACAGCGCGTGCTATTATGTATGATATCGGGTTGCCGCTGTAGCAGACCACCTGTGGCACGTCGAAGAGCGCGGCCTCAAGGGTGGCGGTGCCGGAGCAGACGATGGCAGCGTGGGCATGAGAGAGCAGGCTGTAGGTCTGGTCATAGACAACGTCAATGTTGCCGCCTGCCGGGATGTACTTGTTGTAGGCGCTCTTGCCCAGCAGGCTCATGCCGGCCACCACAAAGCGGTATTCCGGATGTTGCTGCGCGAGATGCACCATGAGCGGCAGGCTGTTTTTCAGCTCCATCTGGCGGCTGCCCGGCAGCAGTGCGATGATGGGTGAGGAGGTGTTGACGTCAAGTGCGGTGAGTTTGGTGTTCTTTATGGCGTCAAGCAAAGGGTGCCCCACATATACTGCCTGCTGCATGTCGTTGTCGGCGAAGAATGTCTCCTCGAAGGGCAGGATGTAGCACAGGCGGTCGAGCGTGCGGCGCATGCCGTTGATGCGGCCTTTCTTCCAGGCCCACAGGTTGGGCGAAATGTAGTGTACGGTCTTGAAGCCATGCTTATGTGCCCATGCCTCTATCTTGAGGTTGAACCCCGGGTAGTCTATGCCGACAACCACGTCTGGCTTCCATTGGGCAATGTCTTGTTTGCAGAAGGCCATATTGCCAAGAACGGTGCGCAAGTGTGCCACCACTTCCACAAAGCCCATGATGGCCAGGTCGCGGATGTGGCGCACCGGCATGCCACCTATGGCCGACATGGCGTCGCCGCCCCAGAAGCGGAACTCCGCCTGCGGGTCTTTGTCCTGCAGCGCTCGCATGAGGTTGGCGCCGTGCAGGTCGCCCGAAGCTTCACCGGATATGATGTAGTATTTCATTGCAACACGAGGGCTTTGGTCTTGAGCAGGTATATCATGAATGCTATGAAGGTGACGAAAAAGACCACGATGAGGGTCTTGGTGACGCGCAGTTGTGTGCGCCCTTTGGCATAGTGGTGCAACACGAGGATAAGAGGGAAGAACATGCCGGCAAACCAGCGCACATGCTCCATAATCGGTTCGCCGGCTATCAGCAACCCGATAGCCAGGGCCAGACAGAAGCCCAGCTCGCTGCCCAGCCCGGCCACGATGCCCACGATGGGCTTGTCTTGTGCAAAAAACTTCTTCATAGGCTGTCGGTTGTCATGGGCTTCAGGCTGTTGAATGCCTCGTAGCAAGTGAAGTCGGGATGTATGGGTACCACGCTGACGTAGCCGTTGTTCAACGCCCACTCGTCGCTTGTCTCGTCGGGGTTGTCGCAGATAAACTTGCCAGTCAGCCACCAGTATGGGCGCCCTTGGGGGTCTATACGTTTCTCGAAGCTGTCGCGCCATTGGGCTTTGGCCTCGTGGCATATCTTGATGCCTTTGATGGCGCCTGCGTCAAGCCGCGGTATGTTCACGTTGAGCGACACGTCGGTGGGCAGGCCATGCTTCAGCACGTAGCCTATTATGTGGCGCACAGATGGCAGGCAGCCCGAGAAGTCGGCTTCGGGGTTGTGGTTGAGCAAGGAGAAACCTATGCTGTCAAGGCCGAGAGTCGTAGCCTCGATGACGGCACCCATGGTGCCGCTGTAGAGCACGTTGATGGAGCTGTTGCTGCCGTGGTTGATACCTGAAAGCACAAGGGCTGGCTGGCGGGGGCAGAAGTACTCCACGGCCAGCTTCACGCAATCCACTGGGGTACCGTCGCAGGCATATATGCTGCGGTACTCTTCCTTCTTGACCTCGTGCACTCGCAACGGGCGTGTGGTGGTCAGGCTGTGGCTCTGGCCCGAGGCGTTGGCTGTCGGAGCCATGACAACCACATCGCCAAACTCCATGGCCACCTCCACAAGAGCCCTCAGGCCTTTGGCGGCGACGCCGTCGTCATTGGTTATCAGTATCAGGGGCTTCATTCTATGTCAAGTTTGGTGTCAGCCCCGAGGAAATAGCTGGCGGGCTGAAGTATGTTGTCGAAGACATGGTACTGGATTAGCACCGTGTCTGTCTTGTCCAGAATGGCATAGAGGCGGTTCACGTCGAAGGTCTCGTACATGTCGGCGTCGGGTATCGTCTCCAGGTCGTCCGGGTTCACATATTTGATGTATGTGTACAGTTCGCGGGTTGTGCCTGCCGTATCGGTGATGTGCAGTATGGTGCGCGGGGTACCTGCCAGGCTGCTGTCCCTGCTGTTGGGCACTATGGTGGCGAACTCGTCGAAGTTCAGCCATGTGAACGACGCTATCAGTGCCGCCACCCTCAAGGTGTCGAAGGCCGGCACCTTGCTGCCGCCCACTATCAGGTCAAAGTCCTCGCCGTTGTTCACCACGGCGAACGACTCGCTTTCGTTGGCCGGAATCTCCAGCTCTATGCGTGCTATTGCTTTGGGGTCAAGGTCTACGATGGTGTGGCTGCGCCATTTCAGCGGGTCGGTGACGAAGCGCGGAGTCAGGAATCCGCGGAAGCCGGGTATGTGTATCACGCACGGCGCCTTGTCGCCCTCGCGGAACATGTAGCTGCCAAGCATGTCCTTGGTCTCACGGCCTACAAAGTAGGTGGCGGTGAGCTTCTCGTGCGGGAACAGCTGCAGGCGTCCGCCGAACCAGTTGATCCTTGGCACGCGCTGGTACACCTCAACCTTTATGGCACGGGCTGAGAGATTCTTGATGACCGTGGGCACGGCATTACGGTTCACCTGCTGCCTGATGCGCATGGTGTGCAGCGTTTCAAGGAAGAGGTCAACCATGGGCTGGTTGGCCGGATACTTGCCGTCCACCACCCAGGCCGAGTCGCCGGTGCGCGTCAGCAGCACCTCATTCTCCTGCTTGTCGGCAAGGAATATGCGTGTGATGGTACTCACATCCTCAATGTGGTAGTCCTGCTTAAAGGTGGCCTTGCGCGATCCCGTGATAGCCACCACCACGGCCGCGATGCCTATTGCCGCCACTGCGGCGATGATTATTATGTTCTTATTTTTCATATTCTTAAGCTGATCACTTGTCGCTAAACCCTACTTGCGGTACTTCTTTCTCCTTGCTATGGCTATGGCGCCGCCTGCCAGCGCCAGCAGGGCCACAGGCAGCGCAATGTTGAGTATCTGGTATTTGCTGCGCTCTTCCTTGACTTTCATCACGTCAAGCTTGCGCAGTTTTATGTTGCGCGAGCGCGATGCCATAAGCCCCTCGTCGCCCACCAGATAGTTCACTGCATTGAGCAGCAGGTCTTTGTTGGCATACTGCGTCTGGGTGTAGAAGTCGTAGCCCATGGGCAGCACAGCACCCTCGGCGGCGATGAAGCGGTTGCGCACCACGTCGCCGTCCGATATTACAATCATCTTTGTCTCCTCGCTCTCGCTGCGGAAGCCCATAGCCTCCTGCGCCATGAAGTCGGGCGACAGGCGGTTGCGCCACGCCGAGCGGAATGTGCCCTCCAGCAGCACCGCTATGGGTAGCGAGCTGCGGTTGTAGAGGCGCCGGTCGGGCTCTGCCTGTGCGTCGGCCAGGTCTACCATCACCGGCGCGTTCTTCACCCTTGTGTATTCCGACGTGGTCAGCAGCACAGTCTTCTTCACATCGTTGTCAATGAGGTCTATGGTACTCACAAAGTCGGTCTTTATCAGGTCGAGGTTCCTCACTATCGGATGCTCGCTCAGCGGCACTATCTCGGGGAAGTAATACCACGGGCGGAACTCAAACTGAGGCTTCTCGCCCACCATGCCCACCTGTATCGGTATCGGGCGGCAGCGTATGTCCATCACCAGGTCGGGGTTGACGCGCACGCCGTAGGTGAACAGCATCTCGTCTATGCCCAGCGGCAGCCGTGTGGCTATATACTGCCCGCGCGACGCCAGGCTGTCGATGTCGGCGTCGGTGGCGTCGAGCAGCCACAGCACCTTGCCGCCATACATGATGTACTGGTCCAGTATGTACTGGTCCTGCTCGCTGAAAGGCTGCGTGGGCTTGGCCACAATGAGCAGGTCGTAGAGGTTGTAGAAGCGGTAGCTGGAGTCCTTCTCGCTCATGCGGTGGGCCGTCAGGCTCTGTATCTGGCCGTCAATGGTCACATACTCCAGGCTGTAGAACTCCTGCAGCGCCCGCTGGAAGTCGTAGAGCACAGGCCCCGTCAGCTCGCCGTGACCCTGCAGGAAGCCTATGCTGCGCTTCTCGCCGCGCGCCAGGGCGCGTATGGCGCTGCTGAGGTTGTACTCCAGGTTCTGTATACTGTTGTTCAGCAGGTCGGCGTCGCTCACGTATTTTTGGTTCTGTATCAGCTGCACCGTGGTCTCGCGTCCTTTGTAGTACACGTCGGCCGCCGGTATCAGTATCTGCTGCGTCACCCCGTTCTCGCCCTTCACCTGTATCTGCGTGGGCTGAATGCCTTTCTGCGCCAGCTTCTGGTAGAACATCTGCTGCTCTTCGTTGTTCGCGAAGTTGTTGGGGTTGAAGAACTCGTAGTCTATGTTGCTGTTGTAGGCGCGGAACTGGTTGAGCATCTCCTTGGTCTCGCTCTGCAGGCGCTTGAAGTCCGCCGGGAACTCGCCCTCCAGGTACACGCGGAAGAGCACGGGCTCGTCAATGCTCTTGAGCATCGCCTTGGTGTGCTTCGACAGGGTGTAGCGCTTCTCCGCCGTCAGGTCGGCGCGCAGGAAGAGGTAGTTGCCTATGACGCTCACGGCAACCACTATGGCCACCGTGGCGCCCATCTCCAGCCAGTGGCTGCGGCGCAGGCTCTTGCGTCCTTTCCATCCGCCCCACATGCGGC
Source organism: Bacteroidales bacterium (assembly GCA_017522105.1). GTDB lineage: Bacteria > Bacteroidota > Bacteroidia > Bacteroidales > P3 > Colimorpha. Next base: position 61,688 of record JAFXAA010000027.1, read on the forward strand.
TCTGCAGCACCATGCGTGTGGCCATCAGGAACAGCGCCCCCACGCCGACGAAGTACAGCACGTCGCGCGTGTCCACCACGCCGCGGCTCATGCTCTCGTAGTGGTAGGCCGCGCCGAGCTTGCGCACGAAAAGCCCCGCGCCGCCCTGCACACCCATGTTGTACACCGACTCGAAGCCCAGGTAGATGGCCACGCACAGCACCGCCGCGGTGATGAATGCCACAATCTGGTTCTGCGTCAGCGACGAGCAGAAGATGCCTATGGCCGCGAAGGCCCCGCCGAGCAGCAGCAGCCCTATGTATGAGCCAGCCACGCTGCCGGTGTCCACGTTGCCCACGGGGTCGCCAAGGGCGTAGACGCTGAAGTAGGCCACCAGCGTCGGCAGCAGCGAGATGAACACCAGCGTCCATGCCGCCAGAAACTTGGCCCACACTATCGTCCAGTCGCCCAGCGGCCGCGTCATGAGCATCTCCATGGTGCCCCCGCGGCGCTCCTCGGCCAGCGACCGCATGGTGATGGCCGGGATGAGGAAGAGGTAGAGGAAGGGCCCCGTCAGGAACAGTCCGTCAAGCCCTGCGTAGCCGTAGTCGAGTATGTTGTAGTCGCTCTTGAAGACCCACAGCGTCAAGCCTGTCAGCACCAGGAAGACGCCTATGGTCAGGTAGCCTATAATAGAGGAGAAGAATGCCCTCAGCTCTTTCTTGTACAAAGTCCACATTTGCAGTTAATCCGTTGTTGCGTTGATACGTTTGTCTGGTTGGTGCTTTGGCGCATGCCAACTGTCAATAGCCTTTAATCAATAACCAATAACCTATAACCCATAACCATTACTTAATCCACCTGCGGTCGCGGCCCTGGTAGAGGCCTTCGCCCAGCTCCGCCACGGTCTCCGTCAGCAGTTGGGAGCAGATGGTCAGTATGCGCCGGTCTATGTTCTCCCACACATCGGTGGTGGTGTGGTTGTGGTGCATGCCGCGTGTGGTGGTGATGACCACCGACGGTATCTTGGCCGCGTCGAAGGCGCGTGCGTCGCCGCGCAGTCCCTTGGGCTCGCCGCCGCGCACCGCGTTGAGGCGTCCGGCCACGGTGTCGCGGTCAAGCACCAGGGCCTCCAGCGACGGGTACTTGAGCCCGCCCATCACCGCCACGCTGTCGCCATAGCCTATGTTCTGCACGTTGACGAAGGCTTCGGCGCGCTTCAGCTGCGGATAGAGTTCCACGAAAGCTCGCGACCCTGCGTACTGCTGCTCGCTGCCGCTGAAGATGACGAAGAGCACGCTGCGCCGCGGACGGTAGTCGGCCTGCGACAGCAGGCGCGCTGTCTCCAGCACCGCCGCCACGCCGCTGGCGTTGATGTCGGCACCCGGGAAGAGGCATGTCTCGCCCTGCATGCCCGAGCCGTCCATGCTCGCGCCGACCACCACATATTCCTTGGCCAGGTGCCTGTCGCTGCCGCGCAGCAGGCCCACCACGTTGGCTGTGCGCGCGGCGGGGTTGTAGCGGGCGTTGACGTCGATCTCGGCCTTCTTCACCAGTGAGAAGCTCTGCACCGTGCGCTCCCGCTCAATGCGCGCCATGGCGCTGTCGAGCGGCGTGACCTGGTCGGCCATGATCTCTCGGGCGCAGTCCAGCGTCAGCTGCAGGATGGGGAACGTGGCCATGTGCGGCAGCTCGCCGCACCATGTACGGGCCTGCACCTCGTAGGAAGGGCAGCTCGGGCTGACGTTCACCGCCAGCATGCCTATGGCGCCGTGCTTCTCCGCCGTGCGCGCCTTGTCGCGCAGCGTGGTGTAGTGGCTCGCCACGCTCTGCGGCAGCCCCAGCCCTTCGGGCACTCCGGTGAGCACGATGGCTATCTTGCCTTTGACGTCCACATGCTTGTACTCGTTGAAACGCTTGTCGTCCACGCCGTAGCCGCAGAAGACCATCTGCGCGTCCACGTAGCCGCGGCCCGTCACGCCGGCACAGCAGAACTCGTTGCCCAGCGAGAAGATGCGCCGCTCCTTGTCGCCCGGACGGTAGACGTTGAACTTGGCGTTCTCCACCTCGTTGCACTCCACCATGAACGGTATCTCCTCAAGCTGCTCCACGCCGTAGCGTCTCAGCACGCGCTGCACGTAGCGCACCGCGCGGTCGTAGCCCTCGGTGCCCGCCAGGCGCCCACGGTAGGTGTCCGACGAAAGCTCCATCACGTGCTTCACCAGCGTGTCCTGGTGCACCGTCGGCATCGGCACCTCGTCGCGCTTCACCTGCTGACCCTCGTTCTGGGCCGACAGCAGCCCAACGCCCAAAAACAGCGCCGAGGCAATGGTCAAGAAGTGTTTTTTACCCATATTTATATCTTTATATTATATTTATCGCATTGACATTTTGCCCGTTAGGCGCTCCGTGCGCCGCCGGGCCATCTGCACAAAGATACAAAATATTTTCCATGCGCCGAAAAAAAAGTGAAAAACCTCCGCCGCATCGCTCTTTTCGCTTTTTCCTCCCTTCCTTTGCCTCGACCACACTCTGCTTGCGTACCCCGTAGCGCTATCCGCCAAACGCCCCTCCGCCCGCGCCGATGCCCCGTGGCGGCTCCATCTTAATAGCCAATGTTTTGGATTAAAATAAATCAGAACCCTGTAAGGTGTCCATTGTCCCCCGTCCTCCATCGCACCCCCTACGGAGCCCCCACGGCCAGGGTTCGTAGTTGCGTCGTCATTCCTCCGACGCCCCTACGGCCAGGGTGCGTAGTTGCGTCGTCGTTCCTCCGACGCCCCTACGGCATTTCTTCAGTAGTTCTTCAGTAGTTCTTCAGTGTTTGACTGAAGAACTACTGAAGAAATGCCGTAGGGGCTCCGTTGCAACTCCGTGCCGACAGGGTGGCGGCCCGCCCCCTCGCCCGGAATGGCGGCGTACATCCTCGGCAGCACGTCCGCCAGGCTGTGTGGGCAAAAAAATATCAGTGGAGTGCAATAAAACACAATGTGTGCCGTTATTGGTAAGTGTTTTGTGCCTGTATGGGCTGAAACACATTGTGTTGTAATCAATAAATAAAAGATAATGGATCAAGAGAGTAACAAGAAAAAAGTGTCAACGTTTGACGCGCAGTCGGTGACCTCCGCCACGGTGGCGTTCTTCAAACGGTGGTGGAAGCTGCTGACCATAGTGTTTGTGGCGGCGGCGATTATCTCCGCCGTGGTGTCGATGTTCATCAAGCCCATGTATCTGTCCTATGGCATCATGATTCCCACCAACAGCAACCGCCTGTCGAAGGCCATCCTGGACTATGACTACAGCATGGACTTCATGGACTACGGCGCCGAGCGCGACTGCGAGTATGCACTGCAGGTTCTCACGTCGAAGCAGATGGAGCTGGCGGTGAGCAAGCGTTTCAACCTGGAACAGCGCTACAACATCAAGCCGTCGTCGCCGCACAAGCAATACGACATCGGCAAGAAGTACAACCGCTACCTGACCATCAAGCGCACCGACTTCATGGGCATCGAGGTGGCTATCATTGACCGTGACCCGCAGACGGCTGCCGACATCGTGAACTACATCATGGACAAGTATGACACGCTGTGCCACGAGATACACCGCGACCGTGCCGTCGACGCCGCCGTGGTGATGGATGCCGTGTGCGCCACCGCCGAGGACGAGCTTGATTCGGTGGCGGCAAGCGCCAAGGCCGACCCGTGGAAGGACTACCTGGTGAGGCGCAAGTGCAAAGAGCTGGCCCATCTGCAGGCGCGTGCCGTGCAGACCAACGTGGACAAGGACAAGCAGGTGCACTACCGCTACGTGGTGGACCGTGCCGTACCGGCCGACAAGAAAGACCGCCCGAAGCGCGCCCTCATAGTGCTGGGATGCAGCGTTGGAGCGTTGGTGGTGTGCATCTTCGGCCTTCTGCTGTTTGTGCCGCGCAAGGATGAGGATGAGGAATAGCAGGTAGTCGCGTCTCAGTAAATGAAGAAGTTGCTGGCCAATAAGGGTGTGGTGCTGGCGCTGTTGCTCACGGCGTTGTTCCTCGGAGTGTGTATGCACTTTGTGTTTGACGAGAACTATACCGTGCTGCTCCTGCCCGCCGCCCTGCTGATGATGTGGCTCTTCATGCTCTACCGCGACGAGAGCCTGGCCTTGATGGCTCTCTTCACACCTTTTGCCGTCGACTTCGCCCTCATAGGCAACATGAGCCTGTCGATGCCGGTGGAGCCCATGATGATAGTCTTCACCGTGGTGTTTCTTTTCCAGGAGACGCTCATGCACAGCTATGATAGCCGCGTGCTGCGACACCCGGTGAGCATCCTCATCATGCTGTCGCTGGTGTGGATGGTCTTCACGTCCATCGTGTCGCTGAAGCCGGTGGAGAGTTTCAAGTATACGGCGGTGCGCCTGTGGTTCATCATACCTTTCTTCTACGCCACGGCGCAGAGCTTCCAGCGCGTGAAGCACATCAAGCTGTTCTATTGGGCCTATGCGCTGTCGCTGGCAGTGGTGGTGGCCATCACCACCGTCAAGACCATGCAGAGCTATGGCGAGCTGCAGATGCTGCACCGCGTGATGCGTCCCTTCTACAACGACCACACGGCCTACGGCTGCATCATAGCCCTCATGCTGCCGGGGGCGGCGTACTTTGCCTTTGAGAGCAAGGCCAAAACGTGGCAGCGTGTTGTGTCGGTTGCGCTGTTTGCACTGTTGATCGTTGGCTTGTGGCTCAGCTACTGCCGCGCGGCGTGGCTCAGCGTGGTGGCAGCACTGTTTCTTTATGTGCTCATACGCCTGGGGGTGCGCATCAAGTGGATGCTCGCCGGCCTGGCGGTGCTCGTGGGGCTGTTCTTCGCCTTCAAGGGCGACATCATGTACCAGATGAGCAAGAACAAGCAGGACTCGTCGTTCGCCCTCGCCGACCAGGTGAAGTCGATATCCAATATCTCCACCGACGCCAGCAACCTGGAGCGCATCAACCGCTGGGATGCGGCGTTCAGCATGTGGAAGGAGCAGCCCCTGACGGGCATCGGCCCGGGGGCCTACCAGTTCATCTACGGCCCTTACCAGAAGCCGGAACTGATGACCATCATCAGCACCAACGACGGCGACATGGGCAACGCTCACAGCGAGTACATAGGCCCCCTGACGGAACAGGGCGTGCCGGGGGCGCTGCTGATGCTGGCTATCTTTGTGGTGACGTTCCTCACCGGCGAGCGCGTGTACCGCACGGCCGTGGACCGTCGTCTGGGCAACCTGGCATTGGTGCTGGCGGTGAGCCTCTTCACCTATTATGTGCATGGCATCCTCAACAACTTCCTCGACACCGACAAGCTCTCCGTGCCCTTCTGGGCTTTCACGGCGGCTGTGGTGGCGCTGGACATTGTCACGGAGAAGAAGCCTAAAGAGAAACGGGTGAGGAAGGGCACTTCGGCAAACGCCGTTGAGGCAACGCCCGCAACTGTCTGACCGTCGGGTTGTGGCGCTGGTGGTGACGGCGTAATGCCATTCTGGCCGATGCCGAATGTTTCAGTAATCCTGTATTTTTGGTAACAAACAACCAATAGCCGCTATTCTTCGCTGGTGTCGCTGATGAAGCGGCGATAAGCAGAGAATGTGTTGGCGCGCGAGAGGAAGCCGAGGTAGTTGTCGCTGTCGTCGACGACGACGAGGTTGTAGCGGTTGCCTACACGGAACTTCTCCACCACGTCGGTGAGGCTGTCGCTGCTGCGCACCAAGTCGCCCTCGCTCATGGGGTGCATGAGGTCGTCTACGCTCACAGTGTCGTAGAGCTCCGCGCGGAACATTATCTTGCGGACATCGTCGAGGACGATGACGCCGAGGAACTTGTCGTCGTCGCTGAGCACAGGGAAGATGTTGCGGCGCGAGTTCTGGATGGCGTCGACGAGGTCGCGCAGGCGGTCGCCGGTGCGCACTATGACGAAGTTGGTCTCTATGAGGCTGCCCATGTCGAGGAGATGCCATGCCGAGGCGTCCTTGTCGTGGGTGAGCAGGTCGCCGTGTTTGGCCAGCTTGCGGGCGTAGATGGAGTGGCTCTCGAAGGGTGTCACGCAGAGGTAGGTGACGGCGGCGGTGGCCAGCAGTGGCACGAGGAGGCCGTAGCCGCCCGTGATGTCGGCTATGAGGAAGGTGGCCATGAAGGGGGCGTGCATGACACCCGTCATGACGGCTGCCATGCCCACGAGGGCGAAGTTGGCGGTGTCCTGCGGAGGCAGGCCCATGGTGTTGCCGAGGGTGGCTATTAAGTAGCCCGAGAGGCCTCCGAGAACCAGCGAGGGGCCGAAGGTGCCGCCCACGCCGCCGGAGCCTATGGTGGTGGCTGTGGCCACGGCTTTGAGCACAATCAGTGCGAAAAGTATACCGATGAGCGCCCATACGTTGCCGTCCAGCGTGCTGTAGGGGGTGCCGGTAAAGATGACGCCGGGGTTGCCGTTGAGCAGGGCGGTGAGGGTGGAGTAGCCTTCGCCGTAGAGCGGCGGGAAGAGCACCACCAGAACGCCGAGGACGAGGCCGCCGACGATGAGCTTGAGCCACGGGCTTTTGCGCCGTGCAAACCATCCCTCCACGCGGTCGGTGACGCGCAGGAAGTAGAGCGACACCAAGGCGCAGAAGACGCCGAGGATGGCGTAGAAGGGGAGCTGCGAGAGGGTGAACGGCTGCTCTACGGTGAAGCTGAACTGCACGCCGGTACCCATGAGGAAGTAGGCCACCGTGGCGGCGGTGAGCGAGGAGAGCAACAGGGGCAGCGCTGTGGTGGCTGTGAGGTCGAAGAGGAACACCTCGACGACGAAGAGGATGGCCGCAAAGGGTGCTTTGAAGATGCCAGCAATAGCGCCGGCGGCACCGCAACCCAGCAGCAGGCGCACATTCTTGGGACTCAGGCGGAACCACCGCCCTATGTTGCTGCCGATGGCTGACCCGGTGGAGGCTATGGGAGCTTCAAGGCCAACGCTGCCGCCGAAGGCCACAGTGATGGTGGAGGCCACCAGCGAGGTCCACATGTTCTTGGCGGGCAGCTCGGAACGGTTGCGGCTGATGGCCAGCAGCACCAAGGGCAGGCCGTGGCCTATGTCGCCACGCACCACGTATTTGACGAAGAGCACGGTGAGCAGGATGCCGGTGACTGGCAGCAGGAAGATGACGAGGGAGTTGAATGTGGAGAGGGGGGTGTGGAGCGTGGAGAACTGTGTCACAATGCGGCTGCTGTAGTATACCAGGGTCTTGAGGCCCACGGCGGCGAGGCCGCTGAACAGCCCCACTACGACGGCAAGCAGCCCCACGAGAACATTCTCGTTCATGTGGCGCAGACGCCAGCGGTATATCTTCCTGTTGATAGGCACAGCCATTGTATGTGAAAAAAATCGGGTGCAAAGATACGAAAAATTATCATACGGCGTTATTTATTTTCAGAAAAAAGCAAAAACATGTATATGAAGAGAGTTTTTTTATTGGGCACTGTCGCTGCTATCGCACTGACATCGTGCGTCTCGCTGAGCGAGATGGAGGCCTTGCAGGCCAAGTATGACCAGACCTCGAAACAGTATAATCTCAAGCAGCAGGAGCTGCTGGAACTCAAAGAGGAGAACGCCGAACTGACGCGCGTGAACCAGTCGCTCAGCTCCGAAATGACCGATATGGCGGTGTCGAAGGCCAACGCCGAAGCACGTGCCGACAGTCTCAACCGCCGTCTGGAACAGATGCACCACCACTACGACACCACCATGGAAAACTATGTGCAGGAGGTGGCCGGCAAGAGCCGCGACCTGACGCGTGCGCAGAACCTCCTCACCGCACGTACAAAGGAGCTCAATGACAAGGAGCGCGAACTTCAGGCCAAGGAACTTCAGCTCGCCGAGCAGCAGGAGAGCTTCCAGCTGCAGAAGAGCGAACTTATTGCCAAGCAGAAGGAGCTTGAGGCAGAAGAAGCCGCCACGCGCAACAAGCTTCGCGCCAAAGAGCGTGAGCTGGAGGCCGTGCGCAACTCGGTGACGCAGGCGCTCACGGGTTTTGCCGACAAAGGCTTGAGTGTGGAGACCAAGGACGGCAAGGTCTACATCATGATGGAGAACAAGCTGATGTTCCCCTCGGCCAGCTGGACGGTGTCCAAGGACGGCGCCGCCGCCATCAAGGAGCTGGCAAAGGTGCTTGAGCAAGACTCGACGCTCAACATTATGGTTGAGGGCCACACCGACAATGACGCCTATCGCGGCTCCACCGCCGTCAAGGACAACTGGGACCTCAGCGTCATGCGCGCCACAGCTATCGTCAAGCTCCTCCTCCAGAATGGCAAGGGCATAAATCCCGCCCGCATAGAGGCTTGTGGTCATGGCGAGTATGCCCCCAAGGTTGCCAATGACAGCCCCGAGCACAAAGCCATGAACCGCCGCACCGAGATTATCATCACACCCAACCTCGACGCACTGCTCAAGGAGATGAGCAACTGATAAGAAATATATTCTATATTAAATATTCGGCGGAGCAGCTTTGCTCCGCCGTTTTTTTTATGCCTGTAGGAGGCCTCCTATAGTTAAATAATATTAATTTACAGCTTTTGTATTGCTGATATGGATAATTGTTGTACCTTTGCAGTGTATTAATTAACTAATACACTCGGACAATAACCGTATAAAGCAATGATAATAAGCTATATGAAAAGGAGTATGATGCTGGCGCTGCTGGCGCTGATTGGCATGCAGGTGCCTGTTTTCGGGCAGGGAGGACGTGTTTTTGGCAGTGTGAAAGACGGCGGAACGGGCGAAGTGATGCCGTTTGTCAACGTGGCCTTGATGAGGCCAGTGGACACCGTGTTCATGCGTGGTGCGACAACGGATGAGGACGGGCGTTTCGCCATAGAGGGTGTGGACACGGGCCGCTATCTGCTTCAGGCTACGTTTGTGGGCTATCAACCGTGGTATGCCGAGGTGGCGATTGCGAGCCCCGGCGATGTCAAACCGATGCAGATATTGCTGACGCGCGGCACCACGCTGGAGGCCGTGGAGATTGTGGCCGAGAAGCCCCTCTACGCCATGGACGGCGAGAAGAACATGTACAACACCAAGGAGGACCCCTCCATCCAGACCGGCACGGCCAGCGACGCCCTTCAGAACGCCCCAGGCGTTGAGGTGGATGCCGAGGGCAACATCACGCTCCGTGGGGTGAGCAGTGTGGAGATATGGATTAACGACCAGCCCTCGCACATGAACGAGGAGGCCCTGAAGCAATACATCAAGACCCTGCCGGCCAACGCCATCGAACGCATCGAGGTCATCACCAACCCCTCGGCGCGCTACAGCACCAACGGCGGCGTCATCAACATCGTCACCAACCAGGCTGTGAAGCGCAACGAGCTGCTCTGCGTGGGTGTGAGGGCCAACACCATGCCAAGCGTGTCGCCGTGGCTGAGCTATGTGTGGGCCAACGAGAAGGTGGACTTCAACGTGTACCTCAACGGAAGCTACTCGCAGCACAACATGGAGAGCTCTGGCGGCAGCACCCTGCTGACCGACGGCGGTGACACCATCCTCTACATGGGTGACACCAGCAAGACGCGCTCTTCCAACATCGGCGGCTACATGGGCTTCAACATGAACTGGAAGATAGACAGCATGACCAACCTCGCGGCCTGGATGGGGGTGTACCCCTACTGGAGCCGCAACAGCACGACAAGCATTCACGACTACCGTCGCCAACTGCCCATAGTGTCTGACTATGGCTACGCCGACACTGGCGCCAGCCATGGCTTCGGCGGAGGCGGCTACGGCGGCCTCTGGCTGGAACACCGCTTTGACACCACGGGGCGCAAACTCACCCTGCGGCTCAATGGCAACGTGTGGGGCAACGACGGCACCGACGACCAGCGCCGCGACTACTCGCTGGCCACGCTCACCGACTTCCGGCGCCGCAGCACGTCGCGCTACTTCGGCCCCAGCGCCACACTCGGTGTGGATTATGTGCAACCGCTGAAGCACAACATGGAGATGGAGCTCGGCGCAGAACTCGGCTACAGCCACAACACCAACGACCAGGGGCTTGACAGCCTCAACACCGCTGGCGCGTGGGCCGTCATGCACCTGCGCGGCCTCTACGCCAATCACACCGCTTGGCAGCCAGAGGCCTACATCACCCTGCAGAAGCGCTGGGGCATGTTCACCGCCAAGCTCGGCTTGCGCGCCGAGAGCTCGTTCAGGCACGGCACCGTGGAGCACACCGACGTGGACGACCGTATGGCTCTCGACACCGCTTTCTTCGGCCTCGTGCCCTCGATCCACCTGAGCTACCGCACCAAGACCTTCGCCAACTTCAGCCTCAGCTACACCCTCCGTCATTCCGACCCCGAGGACCTGCTCGACCTGCAGACCTTCCGCCTCTATGACGAGTACTCCTTCTGCACCGGCAACCCCGCCCTGCTGCGCACCTACACGCACAACTTCGAGGCAGCGGCGAGCCAGTTTGTGCCTGGCTTCGGCATGGTGAGCCTCAACGCCTACGTGCGCGCCAACACCCAGGAGCAAGGCTCCATGAACGCCGTCGGCACCGACCCCTACTACATACCCTTCCTCGGCACCGACACGGTCAACTACACTTACCCCGTCAACATCGGCTACAGCCACACCGAAGGGCTCGACGCCAACATCATGTACCGTCCCACGGGCTTCTTCAACGTCAGGCTCAACGCCTCGGTGTTCAACTACGGCTTCGACTATCAAGGCGACGTACAGAACAAGTGGTCGTGGAGCGCCCGTCTCAACGTATGGGCCAAGGTGTGGAACCGTCTGGAGATATTCGCCAACGCACACTACAGTTCTCCGAAGCTGGGCCTGTATAGTTTGAGTGTGCCCAACAAGGGGGTCGACTTCGGTTTGAGCAGCGACTTCTTCGACCGCCAGCTGAGTGTCTACTTCAACATCAACGACATCTTCGGCATGGCCGAGTGGGGCACCAACTACGACGCCCCGCAGTATCAGACCACCGGCAGCCAGCGTTTCGACTCGCGCTTCGTCAGCCTCGGCCTCACGTGGCGCATAGGCAAGATGGAGCTGGAGAGCAAGGCGCGCCAGGGCGCATCGGAGGGCGCCGGCATGCCGCAGATGTGACCTGCGGAGTCTCTGCGGCCCCTCCACGGCATCGCGACGGCCCCTCTACGGCCGTCCACTGAAGAACGGCCGTAGGGACTCCGTAGGGGCTCCGTCGGGGCACCGTGTAAATGCAGAGCCAGTAAGGGATGCGCGAAAATCAGACCCCGCAACGTATTGGAATGATGATTGTTATATAATCGGTAATAATTATTAAAAAATATTAAAAACATGAAACTTGTAACAGTAGAGACCCTTCAGGGGTGCAATTATGAGGAGCTCGGGGTGGTCACCGGCAGCACCATCAGGAGCAAGAATTTCGTGAGCGACTTCGGCCAGGGGCTGAAGAGCATCGTCGGCGGCGAGCTGAAGAGCTACACCGCCATGATGGAGAAGGCCCGCGCCCAGGCCACGCAGCGCATGGTCGACGAGGCGGTGCGCCTCGGCGCCGACGCCGTCATCGGCGTGCGCTACGCCACCAGCGCCATCATGGCGCAGGCCGCCGAGGTATTGGTTTATGGTACGGCAATAAAATATAGATAGAGCTATGATAGAGATACGCAACCTTGACTTCAGCTACAGAAAGATGCCCGTCTTCAGCGGCATCAACCTCACATTCCCCGAGGGGAGCATCTACGGCCTGCTGGGCGAGAACGGGGTGGGCAAGACCACGCTGCTCAAGCTCATCTGCGGCCTGCAGCGCCCCACCGTGGGCACCTGCACTATCGACGGCCTGACGTGCCACGACCGCCGGCCGGAGATGCTGCAGCGCATTGTGTTCCTGCCCGACGAGGTGCTGCTGCCCGACAACAGCACGCCGCGCAAGTATGTCGACGAGCTGGCGCCGTTCTACCCCAACTTCGCCATAGGCACCTTCCTGCACCTGATGCAGGAACTGGAGGTGGAGCCCGACCGCAAGTTCCGCGAGATGAGTTTCGGCCAGCAGAAGAAGAGCCTTATAGCCGCCAGCCTGTCGCTGGGCACCGACTATGTGCTCTTCGATGAGCCCACCAACGGCCTCGACATACCCAGCAAGGCGCAGTTCCGCGCCATCCTCAGCCGCCGCTTCGAGGAGCGCAACACCATCATCATCAGCACCCACCAGGTGAAGGACGTGGAGAACCTCATCGACCCCATCGTCATCCTGAGCCACAACGCCGTGCTGCTCGACGCCCCGGTGCAGAAGATCACCGAGAAGCTCTTCTTCGAGTACGGCGGCGAGAAGCGCGACGATGCCCTCTACAGCGAACTGCTGCCCGGCGGCTACATGAACGTGGTGGCAAACGAGAGAGGCGAGGAGAGCCAGCTCAACATCGAGGCCCTCTTCAACGCCGTGCTGCGCAACAAAGAACGTATCAAAGAGTTGTTCGCATGAGTCAGACTTTCGACATTAAACGCTTCGGCAAGGTGCTGGCTTACGATATCCGGAGGCTCAGCCCACGCAATTTCCGCAGCGGCGAGCGCACAGGCAATATGGGGATTAACATCATCTCGTTTGCCTTCATGCCCGTGATCATCAGTCTTGTCGCCATACTGATGGGTGAACAAGCCGCTGGTGTACCGGTATGGGTGCGGTGGTTCATGCTGCTCTTTACGGCTGTCATTATGGCCTGTCTGGTGCCAGAGGTGCACTATAACGCGGTCAACCAGAAGAAGGGTGGCTCATACTACGCCATGCTGCCGGCCTCGAAGCTGGAGAAATACCTCTCCATGCTGCTGATGACCCTTGTTATATGCCCGCTGCTGACATTCTGTGGTGCCTTTGTGGTCGACACGCTGATTACATTTCTGCCGCTGCACGTCAACGAGGGTTACCTGTGGCAGATCGACAGCCTGCTGGGCCACTTTGGTATCAACCCTTACGAGGGATTGCCGGCGATATACAGTGTGCGTGCCTATATGGTTGCCATCTTCGGCTACATCCTCTTCGCCATGGCCTTCGTCTTCGGCAACACGCTCTTCCGCAAGAGCAAGACCGCGCTGACCATGCTCTGCCTCTTCGGCATCGGCTTCGTGGTGAGCGTCGTCTCGGTTCTCGTTACTGCGTGGCTTGTCGCTGACTTGGGCATAGAGATTGACCTTGCCGACCGTGTAATGAATGTTGCTACTGGCTCCATCTATGGCTGGGTGAACAACATCGGCCTCGGCATGCAGGTGTTGCTCATCACCCTGCTCGTCTATTACAGTTGGAGAAGAATAAAGAGAATGGGTTATTAAAACAATACAACAATGAACAATACATTTGACTGGAACCGTTTCTGTAAAGTCGTAGCGAAAGACTTTCGCAATATGTGGCCGATGTTCGGCACCACAATGATTATCCTGGCCGCCCTGCCGTTTGCCGTGTGGCTGATGATGTATGTCTTCGGCGGCGGCGACGTCCACATGCCGGCCGACATTCGCCTCGTCATGATAGAAGTCGTGGCCTATATCGCCGCCATCATGGCCCCCTCGCGCATGTACCGCACGTGGAACCTGCATGGCGAGGGCATCTACTACGCCATGCTCCCCGCCTCGAAGGCGGAGAAGTTCTGCTCGGCGCTGCTCTTCTCGCTCATCGTGTGCCCGCTGGCTGTCTACCTCGGCAGTCTGGTGCTCGATGTGTTCCTCACCGCCTTGCCCTTCGGCCCGTGGCAGGAGTGGCTCTGGCAGGGCGAGATGGGCTTCCCATTCACCTTCGACATGGCTGCTCTTAATGAAGTAACCCCAAGGTTTAGTGTTGATGCCAACGTCTTCATGCACTTCGGCACAATGTATAATGTGTGCTGCTGGATTGGCTATATTGCCACCGTGCTGATATTCGTCTTCACCAGCACCATCTTCAAACGCCACAAGGTGCTGCAGACCATCCTTTGGCTCTATGTCATCAACTTCGTGCTCAGTATCGTGCTGGTGCCGGTGATGGTGGCCGTCTTCTCCGACAGCAGCTTCGTGGACTGGTTCATGCAGCTGCCCGAGCGCATGAGTGGGGAGGCGATGGCCAACTGGCTCTTCGGCATCGCCCTGGGCTTCGACGTGCTGCTGGTGGCCCTCTTCGGCTGGCTCAGCTGGCGTCGCCTGAACAGGATGGCATATTGAAAGTTAAGAGTTAATAGTTAAAAGTTAAGAGTTATGAAGACACGTAGAATAATATTCGCCTTGATGGCAACGGTGCTGATGGTGGGCTGCGGTGTCAACACCCAGAAAGTCGGCTTTGAATATGATAACCCCGAGCGTTACCAGAGCGGTGATGCCACCTACGGACAGTCTATAAGCGATATAGACATTGACTGGTATGGCGGCGATATAGACATCGTCTATGGCGACGGACCGGAAGTGCGCCTCCGCGAGGAGTCGGTCGGGGAATTGACCGATACGTTCCGTGTGCACCATTATGTCGATGAGGACGGATGTCTGCACATCAACGTATGCAAGAGTGGTAAGAACTACAGCGCGAAACGCCTCAAGGGGATGAGGAAACACCTCTTCATCGAGGTGCCGCGCGATATGCCGCTCAATGATATCGAGGTGGATGGTGTGGATACACGTCTGGTTATTGACCGTGTTAAGCACAACGAGCTGACCGTCGACGGAGTGAATGTGAACGTCAACGCCCTCTATACCGCCATGCCCGACGAGATAACCATGGACGGCGTCAGATGCCTGTTGGCCTTGCAGGTAGCACCCGATGCGGGCCTGACCATCGAGATGGACGGCGTGTTGAACCATCTGCGCTGCGATGTGCCTTCGGTGAAGAAGGACAAGAAAACCATCGTCGGCGACGGTAGCTGCCAGGTGACGGTGGATGGTGTGGACATGATAGTGGATGTCATTGAACTAATCTGAGGAAAACAGTTATGGACTTCAGGAAACAGAAATCGATATACCAGCAGATTGCCGACCGGCTGATGGATCAGCTGGTGGCAGGCATGCCGGCGGCCGACGAGCGGATGCCGTCGGTGCGCGATGTGGCGGTGGCCTATGGCGTAAACCCCAACACGGTGATGCGCTCGTTCGACTACCTGCAGCAGGAGGGCATCATATACAACCGCCGCGGCGTGGGCTATTTCGCCAGCGCCGACGCCAAGGACAAGATACTCGCCATACAGCGGCGCGAGTTCCTCGAAGAAGACCTGCCGCTCATCCGCCAGCGGATGAAGCAGCTGGGCATCAGTATTGACGAACTGACATTAGACGATGTGATATGAAAACAGGTAAGTTCTTATTAGCCATGGCAGCAGTGGCTTTGCTTGCCGCAGGCTGCTGGAGGAGGGAGGTTGTAGACATCATGACCAGCTACCCTCTTACGCCGGAGAATGTGGCGCTGCGGGCCCGTATGCAGAACTGCGACGCCGCTCTTGTGGTCAGTATGGCCGACACGCAGTATGTGCTCCTCCGCGAGAAGTCGGCTTTCTCTATGCGCGACGGCGTGCGGCGTTGCTTTGCCACGCGGTATGTGATGAACGGCAAGCCGAGCGATTGGAGCAGCCGTGGGGGTGAGTTCCGCCTTGGAGGGCCGGAACAGCCCGTGACGCTGACGCGCGGTGCCGACAATGCCCTGACTATGGTCGTGGACAGCGTCATTATCGCCGTTGCCGACATCGTTGAGGCCGACAGCGCCATCACCTTCCGCATCGGCGTCGAAGAGGCCGCCCGCCCGGCTGCGCTCTACTTCTACGGCAAAGAGGGCCGCCCGGAAGACCCCTTCGGCGAGACCACCATACAGCAGATGATAGGCCTTGCGTTGGCGCTGGACGGCATCATGTCCGAATGTGACGCTAACATCGACACCGGCTTTGCCGAAGCCGATGCCGCCCTGGAGGAGGCTTCGCTTGCGCTTGCAGCGGCAGATGGAGAGATGGTGGAGTCCGCTGACGCCATCAAGGCCTTCGACTGCTATGCCGAGTATTCGCGCATGGACAGCATCGCCTATGCGTTGGGCTTCACGGAGAAGGAAACTGTCGCCCATGGCGACAACCATCTCAAGTATGTGGCCAGTGGTGGCAAGGGTGGCGCCAAGGCGTGCCGGGAGCGCATGGAAGGCATGAAAAAGGCCGCCGCCGGATGCCACTGCCGGCAGTACAAGATAGCCCACAACGGCTTCACACACCGCAAGTGCAGCTTCACCATAGAGTGGTGAGCCGCGGAAAAAAACACGTGCATGGAGTAATAATTCTTGCGGCGGCTCGTTTGTTATTATGCTATGGAAACCATCAAGAAGATATACAAGATAGGCTACGGCCCGAGCAGCAGCCACACCATGGGGCCGCACAAGGCTGCCGAGATGTTCGCTGCACGCACCAAGGACAAGGCTGTGCGCTACCGTGTAACCCTCTACGGCTCGCTGGCCGCTACCGGCCGTGGGCACCACACCGACATGGCCATCACCCGCGGCCTCGCCCCCAAGGAGGTGGAGATAGTGTGGCGGGCCGACATCGTCAAGCCCTTCCACACTAACGGCATGTTCTTCGAGGCCTTGGGCGCCGGGGACGAGGTGGTGGACTCGTGGCTGGTCTACAGCATCGGCGGCGGCTACCTGGCCACAGAGGACGGTGTGGTGCCACTGGGCATCACCCCTGAGGGGGAGGTGTATCCGCACAACACCATGAAGGACATCATGGAGTACATCGACAAGGAGGGCCTCAGCTTCTGGGAGTATGTGGAGCAGTGCGAGGACGGCTCGCTGTGGTTCTACCTGGAGGAGATGTGGCAGCAGATGCAGCAGACCATCGAGGAAGGCCTGCAGGACGACCGCGTCATCGCCGGAGGCCTGCACCTGCGCTCCAAGGCCCACCAGTACTTTGTGCGCGCCAGCGGCTTCAAGCCTTCGCTGCAGAGCCGAGCCCTTGTCATAGCCTATGCCTTGGCCACCAGCGAGCAGAACGCCTGCGGCGCCAAGATAGTCACCGCGCCCACCTGTGGCTCCAGCGGCGTGCTGCCGGCGGTGCTCTACCACCTGAAGAAAAACCACGGCTTCGGCGACCGCGAGATACTGCGCGCCATGGCCACCGCCGGCCTCTTTGCCAATGTCATCAAGCACAACGCCACCATCAGCGGCGCCGAGGCCGGCTGCCAGGCCGAGGTGGGCAGTGCCTGCGTGATGGCCGCCGTGGCCAGCAACCAGCTCTTCGGCGGCAGCCCCAAGCAGATAGAGTACGCTGCCGAGATGGCCATGGAGCACAACCTGGGCCTCACCTGCGACCCCCTCTGCGGCCTGGTGCAGATACCCTGCATCGAGCGCAACGCCATGGCCGCCCTCCGCGCCCTCGACATCAATATCTACGCCATGATGAGCGACGGCCGCCACATCATCAGCTTCGACAAGGTGGTGCGCACCATGAAGCTCACCGGCCACGACCTCCCCAGCCTCTACAAGGAGACGTCCCTCGGCGGCCTGGCCTTGAACGACTGACGCTGGCCGTCATAAAACGCAGGAGGGCGGAACCCATCGTTCCGCCCTCCTGTGTTTTGTTTTGCCATGACGTCACTGCGCCGTGTGCTCCAGCGGCGTCACCTTGCTGTGGTCTATGCCGAAGGCGTCGGGCACCGAGTCGTTGGCGCTCGCCGTGCTGTCCTTGCGGTATTCCAGCCCTTTCTCCGGACGGTTGCAGTCGCTCATGTTGTCCTGTATGCGGGCGATGTCCTCGGCGGTGAGGGGCTTGTTGTTCTGCGTGAAGCGCTGCTGGCGGAAGGGGAAGGCGTCTGCCAGCTCGCCGCTGTAGTAGAAGTCGAAGCCTATGCCGCCGAAGGTGTACATGCGGTCGCCCACCTCTATGTGGCTGCCTCCCGGCACTGGGTCGGGCTTGGGCACCGACTGCGAGAAGCCTACGTTGAAGAGCGTGAACAGCACGTCGGGCCTGTCGCTGATGTCGTAGCCGGCGCGGCGCCACTGCAGCATCGTCTGGTGCAGTATGCAGCCCGTGTAGATATAACTGTAGAGGTGGTTGCGGTAGTCCACGAGGCGGTTGTAGCGCTCGGTGGCGTGGTCGTCGGTCTCAAAGTCCAGCAGGTGCTCGTAGGCTTTGCCCATATAGAACTCCGACGAAGGGTCTTGCAGGTGCTGCTCCACGGCCTCTGCCGTAAAGTCCTTGATGCCGTTGACGCCGTAGCTGAACTGGCTCTGCACGCTGAGCACCTTGACGGGGCCGAGGTACTTCTTGAACATCTCGCGCTTGCTGTTGAACAGGCGTATCTGCTCGCCAATGAGGCATCCCACTATCATGCGCGGCTCCACGCCCGTCAGGCGTCCGGCCTCGTTGATGAGGGCGCTGTCGCGCAGTATGGCCTCCTTCAGGGCAGGCCAGGCGGGCTCGGCCATCCACGGTATCAGGTTCTGGCGCTGCTGCTGCGGTGTCGAGGCCAGCAGGGCGCCGATGCGGTCGGCCAGCGCGTCGATGCTGTCGTTCTCCTCCATGTATATCTGTGCGGCAGCCACCATGCGGTTCACCACCAGCGGGTCGCCGCTGAACTGCGCCGCGCGCATTATCAGACGTGCGTTCTCGGGGTAGAAGCGTGCCAGCGCCGCCAGACGGCCGTACTGCAGAGCCCACTGCTCGTCGATCTGTGCCTGTGTCATCTTGGCGCCCTTGAGGTCTTCCATCTCGCTCACCGACATCAGGTAGCGGTAGTTCTTGTCCACGGCCCCCCGGTTGTTGGTGACGCCCAGCTGGTAGAGTCCCCAGGCACCTATTATGGCGGCGCCTGCCAGCGCGAATAGCACCAGCAGCACGTCGAACACCTTGCGCCACACAGGGCGCTGCTTGAACTCAGTCCAAAGATGTCTCATCAGAATCTTTAAACCTTAAACTTTAAACCTTAAACCTTAAACCTTAAACCATCTGGCTCCACCACTCGTATGGCTCGAACATCAGGTTCATGGCCACGAAGACCACGGCACCGGCGACGTAGCCAGCGAAGGCAAGCCATGAGATTTTCTTGAGGTACCAGATGAAGTCTATCTTCTCCATGCCCATGACGGCCACGCCGGCTGCCGAGCCGATGATCAGCAGCGAGCCGCCCGTGCCGGCGCAGTAGGCCAGAAACTCCCAGAAGGGATGGTTGGCGATGAAGCCTTCGGGCGACATCGGGTACATGCCCTGCACGGCGGCCACCAGCGGCACGTTGTCGACGATGGACGAGAGGATGCCGATGATGAAGTCGATGAGGAAGAAGCCGACCACTTCGCCGCCAGCCTCGATGCCGCGCATGGAGTCGAGCCCCTGTGCCAGGCTGCCGAGGATGCCGGCCACCTTCAGGCAGCTCACTGCCATCAGGATGCCGAGGAAGAAGAGGACGGTGGGCACGTCGACATGCTCCAGGGTGCTCACGGCTGTGGGCAGCTCGTGGCCTTCCTTGGAGTGGCGACGGCTCAGTATCTCGGTCGTCACCCACAGCACCGACAGGCTTATCAGCATGCCGAGGTAGGGGGGCAGGTGGGTGATGGTCTTGAAGACGGGCACGAAGATGAGGCCGCAGACACCCATGATAAGCACCAGGCGACGCATCCACGGTGCCACGTTGACGCCGTCGTCCTGCTGTTCGGGGCGCACGATGTCGCCCTTGAGCGTGGCGCTAAGCACCAGCACCGGCACCACCATGCACACGAGGCTCGGCAGGAGGGTCTTGACGATGATGTTGACCGTCGTCACCTGGCCTTTGATCCACAGCATGATGGTCGTCACGTCGCCTATGGGGCTCCAGGCACCGCCGGCGTTGGCGGCCAGGATGACCATGCCGGCGAAGAGCCAGCGTTCCTTTTTGTCGGCGATGAGCTTGCGCAGCAGCGCCACCATGACGATGGCCGTGGTCATGTTGTCCAGCAGGGCCGACAGGAAGAACGTCAGTATGGATATGATCCACAGCAGCTTCTTCTTGTCGGTGGTCTTGATGAGGTCTGTGATAACTGTGAAGCCCTTGTAGTCCTCTATCAGGGTGACGATGGTCATGGCGCCCAGCAGGAAGAAGACAATCTCCGCCGTCTCGCCGAGGTTTTCCACAAGGCTTGTGCTCACGAAGGAGCGGTAGCCTTCGAGGCCGCCGTAGCTGGCCAGCACCTCGGGGTTGTTTACGTTGAACATGTTGAAGATCGCCCATATCAGGCAGCCCAGCAGCAGCGCCGAAGCCGTCTTGTTGATCTTCAGGGGGTGTTCGAGTGCTATGCACGCATAGCCGAGTATAAAAATTGTTACTAATGTAACTACCATGATTGAGTTGTTTTTGGGTTTATATTGTTGTTTTATCGTCTGTTTTGCTGTTTCTGCATCTGCTCGGCCTGCTTCTGCAGCTCTTCGAGGCGGCGCTGGAAGTTGCTCTTCTTCTTGCCTTTGCCGCTGTCTTTGGCGTGCTTCTGGTCGTAGGCGGCCATGCGGGCGCGCACCTTCTTCTCGCTCGTGAAGCGGCGTATGAGCATCATCACCGTCATCGTGAAGGTCAGCGAGATGAGGTAGTACAGGTTAAGACCCGCGCTCTGGCTGTTGAAGATGAAGAGCATCATGAAGGGCATGAAGTACATCATGAACTTCATGCCGGGCATGCTCTGTGTGCCGGCCTGCTGGCGCATGGTGTACCATGTGTAGAAGAACTGCATGCCGAACATCAGCAGACAGAACAGCGAGATGTGGTCGCCGTAGAGCGGTATGTTGAACCCGAAGTCGAGTATCGAGTCATAGTTGGACAGGTCCGGGCACCAGAGGAACGGCTTCTGGCGCAGCTCGATGGCTATGGGGAAGAACATGAACATGGCCGTCAGGAAAGGCATCTGTATCAGCACCGGCAGGCAGCCAGCCATGGGGCTGTAGCCCGCCCGCTTCTGCAGGGCCATCATCTGCTGCTGCTTCTGCATGGCCTGCTCGGGCTGCGGATATTTCTTGTTGAGGGCGTCCATCTCGGGCTTCAGTATGCGCATGATGGCGCCGCCCTGGTAGCTCTTGTACACCAGCGGCAGCAGCACCAGACGGATGAGCAGCGTGAAGACGATGATGATGATGCCGTAGTTCCAGCCGAACTGCTCCAGGAAGTTGAACACCGGCACTATGAGGTAGCGGCTGACGCTCTTGGAGATGATCGTCCAGCCCAAGGGCAGCATGCGGTCGTAGCCGCGCCCCATGGCGCGCAGGTCGCGCAGCTTCGTGGGACCGTAGTAGAAGCCCATGTGCATCTGCGGAGCCTTCTCGTCATACTGCAGGCCTATCACGGCGCGCATGTCCGTCAGGTAGTTGCGTGCGGTGTCGCGGCTGTCGGTGCTGACCTCGATGTCGGCGTTCTCGAAGGGGATGCCGCCCTCGGCGGTCATGATGGCTGCAAAATACTGGTCTTTGAAGGCCACCCACTCAAGGTTGGTCTTCACCTGCTTCTGTTTGTCCTGGCCGAGGCTCAGGTTGTCGGGGTTCTTGTCCTTGGGGGTCTTGTAGTAGATGCTTGTGTAGTAGCGCTCGCGGTCGCTGTTGCGGTTGCTCTTGCCGCGGCTGCCGCTGTTCACCTTCTCCTGGCGCAGCATGCGGTTCTGCCACTGGAAGTCCATGTACGGTGTGTTGCGCACCACCTTGCCGAGGCCCACGAAGTCGATGTCGAAGCCCACCTCGTAGCTGTCGCCGCGCACCGTGTAGCGGAACTCAAGGTAGGGCGCTGTGGCCTGGAGGCTGCTGTCGCCCTCTATCTCGGCTCGGAAACCCAGCACCACGGAGTCGTTCTCGCCGACTTCCAGCGTGCTGCCTGCCGTCTCAAGCTGGCGACCGTTCACGTAGGGCTTGAACACCAGGTCTTTGGTGTTCACCACTCGGTTGTCCTCGGTCGAGAAGACGAGGTTCATGTTGTCCTCGTTGGGGGTGATGAGCACCAGCTCGTTGCTGTCGTAGGTCTTGTAGTCGGCCAGCACCACACGGTCCACGCGGGCGCCGAGGGTGTTGAACTCCACGGTCATCAGGTGGCTGCTCACCGTCAGAGCCTGCTCGTTGCCCTGCGCGGCGGCGTTGAAGACGCCCATGTCCTGCACGCGGCGCTGCACGCCGGGCAGCACCGTGTCGCCTGCGGCGGCCAGACTGTCGAGCCGGGCCTTCTCGGCCAGGATGCTGTCCTCCACGCGCTTGGCCTCGACGTCGGCCAGCACCATGCTGTCGTATACGCGCTGCCGCTCCGCAATCTCCTCCTTCGACGGTGCCACCCAGAACATATAGCCCACGAAGATGCCAAATATCAAAATCAGTCCGATTATCGACTTCTTATCCATCTTTTTTTGTTTGTCTGTTGTTGTTTGATACTCTGTTGTACAATATAATACACTCCCCTCTGTGGGGAAATACGGTTTGCAAAGATACGCAAAATATTCAATATATGTTATATATTTTTTGTTTTCCCTCCAATTCGTCCCCGCCATCTCCAATTATGTCCTTTGTCGCCGCGTGTTGTGACCGTCGGCAGCGTCCACTCCTGTCGTTTGATGCCGGGGGAAGAATCGCCGTAGGCGTTTCGTGTTAATAGCCAGTCGTATACACATTCCTCTGTCTGAACCCCATCGGGGTTCCATTGCACTTGTACTTCTTTCGCAGCTTCCCCGGAGCCCCTACGGAGTCCCTACGGCATTTCTTCAGTAGTTCTTCAGTAGTTCTTCAGTGTTTGACTGAAGAACTACTGAAGAACTACTGAAGAAATGCCGTAGGGACTCCGTACCGGATGCGTCTGGGATGGCGTTCTGCGGCGGGTGGTGCACGGCGGGGAGGCGGACAAATTTATTTTGCGTGCGGACACAATAATAAATGGCGCGCGACGTTAAAGGAAAGCGAAATGCAGAAACCGAGGTGCTGATGAGACGTTGCAAGGTCTTGACAATGACTGCTGTGCTGCTGCTGTGCGCCGTGCGCGCCGTGGCTGCGGACTTCTCCGTGCCGCTGGCCGGGGGGCAGACGTTGTACTTCAACGTGGTGAGTGGCGGTGTGGAGGTGGTCTATCCGCGTGACACACAGGTGCCTGCCCAGGGCTGGAACGGCTATGTGCGCCCCACGGGGGCGCTGGTCATCCCCTCGACGGTGGAGCATGCCGGGCAGGTGTACAGCGTCGTGGCGGTGAGCAACCACGCTTTCTACAACTGCGCGGGACTGACGTCGGTGACCCTCGGCGAGGGCATTGCCGAGGTGCGCTCCAACGGCTTCGGCCTCTGCTCCGGACTGACGGCCATCGACCTGCCTACCACGCTCGACAGCCTTGGACAGTCGGCCTTCTTCGGCTGCAATGCTTTGGCCACCTGCACCGTGCGTGCCGCCGTGCCGCCACGGTGCCACAGCGCCGCTTTCTACAACGTGCCCCTTCAGCAGGCTGTGCTGCGCGTGCCCTGTGGATGCGTCGCGGCCTATGGAGCCTCCGCGCCGTGGAGTTCGTTCGGCACGGTGAGCGACGAGGGCTGCTCGGTGACGGTGGGCACGGGCGTCAACAACCTGCAGCGCGGCAGCGTCAGTGGCGGCGGCGATTATGCCGAGGGCACCGCGGTGACACTCACGGCGACGCCAGCCGTGGGCTGCTTCTTCGCCTGCTGGGGCGACGGCGACACCCTTAACCCGCGCGTGGTCACCGCCACGGCAGGGGCTCGCTATGTGGCCTATTTCTTCCCTTATGTGCATGACACCCTGCTCGTTGTGCTGAGGGATACCATAGAGGTCCACGACACGGTGCGCATCTATAGCGGTGGCACCGACACGCTGTATGTGGTGCTGCACGACACCGTACGCCTCACCGACACCGTGCATCCCACGCTCGTCACCCTCACGCTTGCCAGCAGCGACCCGTGGCGCGGCATCGTGGTGGGCAACGCCACGGTGCCGGTGGGCACTGAGATCGAGGCTGTGGCCATACCGATGGACGGCGACGCCTTCTACGGCTGGAGCGATGGCTCCTACGACAACCCGCGCCGCATCAGCGTCGACGGCGACATGGTGCTGACGGCCTTCTTCGGCGAGTACGAGGGCATCGACGCCGCGGGCGGCGACGGCGCGGCCTGGTCGGCCACGGTGAGCGGACGCACGCTGACGGTGCGCTGCGGGGTGGGGGAGACGGTGCGCCTCTTCGACATGCAGGGACGCTGCCTGCTGAGCGTCAACGCTTCAAGCGAGGCCACCACGGTGGTGGTGCCGGCGGCGGGGGCTTACCTCGTCAGCGTGGGCACGGGGCCGGCAAAACGGATAATGGTAAAATGATATGAATAAATATGTAGTTCAAGGAGTTCTTGTAGTTCAAGGAGTTCAGGACGATGGTTCCGGCATGGGTTCCGCTGCAGGCGGTGTCGTCATGAACTCCCTGAACTCCCTGAACTCCCTGAACTGCCTTAAAATACACGGATAATGAAACTGCAATTCATGGGGGCCACCCGCGAGGTGACCGGCAGCAAACACCTGATAACCACCAAGCACGGCGTGAAGATACTGCTCGACTGCGGCATGTACCAGGGCAAGGGTCTGGAGACCGACGCCATGAACCGCGACCTGGGCTTCGACCCGCAGGAGATAGACTACCTGATACTCAGCCATGCGCACATTGACCACAGCGGCCTGATACCCTTCATCTACAAGAACGGCTTCCGCGGCACGGTGCTCTGCACTCCCGCCACGCGCGACCTCTGCGCCATCATGCTGGCCGACGCCGGCCGCATACAGGAGCAGGACACGCAGACCTTCAACAAGAAACGCAAGGCCCAGGGGCTGGAGCCCGTGGAACCCATCTACGATGAGCAGGACGCCCAGGCCTGCATGAGCTGCTTCATCAGCGTGCCTTACCACAAGAAGTTCAACATAGAGGGCGAGGTGACGGTGGAGTTCTTCGACGCCGGACACATACTCGGGTCGGCGCTCGTATACCTCGAGATCAAGGACGGACGCCGCAAGATACGCCTCGGCTTCACGGGCGACATAGGGCGCTACGACAAGCAGATACTCAAGGACCCGGAGCCTTTCCCGCAGGTGGACTATCTCATCATGGAGAGCACCTACGGCGACCGCCTGCACGAGAGCATGGAGAGCGCCGAGCAGGAGCTGCTGATGGCTGTGCTCGACACCTGCACCAAGAAGAAGGGCAAGCTCATCATACCCAGCTTCGCCATCGGGCGCGCCCAGGAGATCATCTATGCCCTCGACCGTCTGGAGCACAGCAAGCTGCTGCCGGACATCGACGTGTTCGTCGACAGCCCCCTCTCCATCTCGGCCACGGACATCATGCGGCTGCACACCGAGTGCTTCAACGACGCCATCGCCGAGTACTGCCAGACAGACCCCGACCCCTTCGGGTTCAACCGCCTGCACTATATTCACACCGTCATGGAGAGCAAGCAGCTCAACGTGCGCCACAAGCCTTGCGTCATCATCGCCGCCAGCGGCATGATGGAGGCCGGCCGCGTGAAGCACCATCTGGCCAACCACATCGACAACCCCGCCACGACGGTGCTGTGCGTGGGCTACTGCGAGCCGAGCACGCTGGGCGCCAAGATTATGCGTGGCGACGAGGAGGTCAGCATCTTCGGCCAGCGCCACAAGGTGCGCGCCGAGCTGCGCCGCATAGACTCCCTCTCCGGCCACGGCGACTATCGCGAGATGATGCGCTACATCTCCTGCCAGGACAAGAAGAAGGTGAAGCGCATCTTCCTCGTCCACGGCGAAGAGGAGACGCAGCAGCACTTCGCCGAGACACTCGGCAAGGACGGCTGGAAGAACATCAGCATACCGCAGTTCCGCGAGGAGGTGGAGCTGTGAGAGTTAGGAGTTATGAGCTATGAGTTTTAAGTTTTGAGTTTTAAGTTTTGAGTTTTAAGTTAGGAGTGGGTAGATGGTAATTTCAATATTCAATAACCCTGTAGGGGTTTCTTCATAATGGCAAACGAAAGAATCTCCAATTAACAACCCCGTAGGGGTTTCATATCAATAGTAAACACCCGATAATCCGTATCACCCCAAACCCCGTAGGGGTTTCATATCAATAGTAAACACCCGATAATCCGCATCGCCCAAACCCCGTAGGGGTTTCATATCAATAGTAAACACCCGATAATCCGCATCACCCCAAAACCCCGTAGGGGTTTCATATAAATAGTAAACACCCGATAATCCACACCACCCAAACCCCGTAGGGGTTTCATATAAATCAGATTAATAAAACAATGGAAAACAACGGCAACTATAAGCGCTTGACGCGCAGCACCACCGACCGCCGCATCGCCGGCGTCTGCGGCGGCCTGGCCAAATACCTCAACGTGGACCCCACGGTGGTCCGCATACTCTTCCTCGTGGCCCTGCTCTTCGGCAGCCTCGGCTTCTGGGCCTACCTCATCGTCTGGCTCGCCGCCCCCGAGGACAACAGGATAGAATAAAGGCGACTATTCTCGCGGCAAAGGAATGTTCGTGTAACGAAATTACAATAGACATGTAAGGAAAAGAAAAAATAGACAATAACATAATCAGCGATTGTGCTTATAATGTGCGGCTCGAATTCTGGACAAATTCTTGCACTATTCAGCAGAAAGCAGATCTCTCACGGCATCCGTGAGCTTTCTTGTTTGAATAGTAGGTAGTCCAGAACCTCGAGCCCGACAAAAAGCTCGCGGTTTTTTTTATGCAAATACATATCGGACAGACAATCAGGGAGGAACTACGGCGGCAGGGCCACACCAACGAGTGGCTGGCCGACCGCATCCATGTGCATCCGCGTACCGTGCAGAAGATTTTCGCCAAGCCCACCATCGACACCCGGCAGCTGCTGGCCATAAGCCTGGCTATGGGAGTGGACTTCTTCGGCCTGTACTCACAGTGTCTGAAAGACAATCAGTGTCTGTCGGAAAGGCCACAGTAGATGATAGCGAGAATAATGCGGGACGCCCGATGTGGGCATGGCGCCCATATCGGGCGTGGAAAGTATGGGTGGGTAACAGTATCTTTGCACCGTGATACGGCACTCACAGGAGAGGTGCTAAAGGCATGGAAATATAGATGATAAAGATTAACCCCTAAATAAAATGTTTATGAAAAAGAAGTACTTGTTAGAAAATCTTGTTTTTGCTGTAGCCATGATGCTGCAGTTGAACGCCCACGCACAGAGCTATGATTTCTCTGCTGTCGCCCCATCGGGCCAGACGCTTTATTACGCCATCTATGACGAGAGCAGTGTCTTGGTTGTTGGGCAAACCGACGTTGAGCTCGGGGATAACTACTCCCCGGCTTACAGTGTCTCTCAAATGGCTGGCAACCTAATCATCCCATCAACCGTGTCCTACGGTGGAAACACGTATACTGTTATCGCAATTTGGACACGAGCCTTCTCTAATTGCACCGGACTTACTTCTGTATCGATACCCAGTTCGATTCGACTTATTGGTCCTTATGCCTTTTATTCCTGTGATGGTCTATCCGGCACCCTCACCATACCTGCCAACGAAACTTATTATATGAGCATTTATAAGGGTGCTTTTGCCTCTTGTATGGGGTTGACATCCCTCGTCATCAGTGAGGATGCCTACTGCACCATTGAAGAAAATGCATTTCAGTATTGCACTAATCTTGCCTCCGTTACCATCCCGGCTTCTGTTACGCAGATTGGAAATGGTGCCTTCTACTATTGTAATCAATTGAATGCGGTCTACTACACAGGCAGTCTGGAGCAGTGGTGCGGGATTACATTTGCAGACAGATGGGCGAATCCTTTATACTACGCGAATAATCTATACATCAACAATACTCTTCTCACCGACTTGGTTATTCCCAACAGTGTGACTCAGATTGGCGACTACATTTTTGCTGGTGCCGAATGTCTGACATCGTTGACAATGCACAATGCTGTCACCTCTGTTGGAGAATCTGCTTTCTATAGTTGCACGGGACTTACGTCATTGTCCATCCCCAATTCTGTCACCTCAATTGGGAGTTCTGCCTTCAGCGGATGCACAGGGTTGTGTTATGTCACAATACCCTCCTCTGTCAGGTTCGTAGGCTTATTCTCATTTTATGGAGTGAAGCTTGTTGTGGATAATAGTGGAGCAGCAGGGAGTAGTTGTGGGGCAGATATGATATCATATGGCGACGCATATATTGACGACTATTTAATTTATGAGGATGCTACTATGTCCAGTCTTATTGGTTGCTGTAAATCGGCTGAAGGTGAAATTGTCATACCATCAACAGTTAATTCAATATCTGAAAAATGCTTTGTGGACTGCAATGGAATAACTTCTGTCACAATCCCCAACACTGTTACTCGTATAGAAAATGAAACCTTTAAAGGCTGTTCAAACCTCTCCTCTGTCACAATAGGAAGATCTGTCTCTATCATCGGAGATGATGCCTTCCGGTTATGCTTTAATTTGGCTGAAATACATTCGTTGAACCCTGTAGCACCCACTTTGGGGACGAATGTTTTCAATGGTGTTCACGATACAATCCCTGTGTATATTCCCTGTGGCAGTTCAATGGTTTATTATGGACGTTGGCAGTATTTCTACAACTTCATAGAGGATTGCAATGGCATAGACGATGTCAATATGGATGGCGTGAAGGTGTACGTGCGTGGTGGAGAGATTGTGGTCGAGGGTTGCAATGGAGAAGATGTGAAGGTGTTTGACATGAAGGGGCGCGAAGTGTACTGTGGGCACGCAGAGGGGGCGATACATGTGAGCGACTTGGGCGTGTATATGGTGAAGGTGGGCGACAGACCCGCGCATAAGGTTGTGGTGATGTAGAATTCACGTGCCTTTTATATGGCTCAGTACAGCGGTGGGCCCTTTGTGGCCCGCCGCTTGTTGTATACATGGCATGGTAGTGTGAAGCAACAATAAATTTTGCCGTGTCGGGAAAAAGTTGTACTTTTGCAGCCCGAAAAACGGCAAAGTTATGATTACTTTTATCATCTCGGTTGTGTTGCTGGTACTGGGCTACTGGCTTTACTCTAAGGTTATTGAACGTGTTATCGGCGTGGACCCCAAGCGCGTGACGCCCGCCGTGGCGCATCCCGACGGGGTGGACTATGTGCCCATGAAGCCGTGGCGCGTGTTCCTCATCCAGTTCCTCAACATCGCAGGCGTGGGGCCCATCTGCGGCGCCATCATGGGTGCCCAGTTCGGCACCGCCTCGTTCCTGTGGATTGTCTTCGGCTGCATCTTCGCCGGTGCGGTGCACGACTTCATCAGCGGCTTCATCTCCATCCGTATGGACGGCGCCTCGCTGCCCGAGATACACGGCAAGTACCTCGGCAACGGCATGAAACAGTTCATGCGCGGCTTCACGGTGCTGCTGATGATCCTGGTGGGTGCCGTCTTCGTGAACACGCCCGCCGTGCTGCTCAACCAGAACTTCACGCCCGACTGGAACATCTTTATCTGGGTGGGCATCATCTTCGCCTACTATCTGCTGGCCACCCTGCTGCCTATCGACAAGGTGATCGGCAAGATATACCCCATCTTCGGCATCCTGCTGCTGGCTATGGCCGTGGCCATCGTTGTGGCCTTTGTGGTCTACCGGGTGCCGGTGCCAGAGGTGTGGGACGGCCTGGAAAACCGCCACCCCAAGGCCGCCAGCAACCCCATCTTCCCCATGATGTTCATCAGCATCGCTTGCGGCGCCATCAGCGGCTTTCACGCCACGCAGAGCCCCCTCATGGCGCGCTGCATGGTCAACGAGAAGCAGGCCCGCCCTATCTTCTACGGCGCCATGATCACCGAAGGCGTCGTGGCCCTCATCTGGGCGGCTGCCGCCACCTACTTCTTCCACGACAAGCCTGAGCTCTGCATCGGCAAGAGCGGCAACGACATGGTGGGCGTCATCGCCAACGAGTGGTTTCCCAAGGTCATCGCCGTCATCTGCATCCTCGGCGTCATCAGCGCCGCCGTTACCAGCGGCGACACCGCCCTGCGGTCGGCACGCCTCATCGTGGCCGACTTCATGCATGTGGACCAGAAGCCCATACCCAAGCGTCTGCTGGTGGCCCTGCCGGTCTTCGTGCTGGCCGCCTCACTGCTCATCTTCTCGCTGGCCGACGCCGATGGCTTCCAGGTCATCTGGCGCTACTTCTCGTGGGCCAACCAGTTCCTGTCGATGGTCACACTGTGGGCCATCACGGTGTTCCTTTCAAGGCATCTGCCCGGCAAGGGGTGGTATTGGATTACCCTTATCCCCGCACTCTTCATGAGCATGGTGACCATCAGCTTCCTGCTGGTGGCCGAAAAGGAGGGCCTCGGCAGCGTCCTGCCCCGCACCGCCGGCTACTGCATCGCCGCCGTCATCACCGCCGCCCTCGGTGTGCTGTTCTTCGTCAAAAGAAAGAAGACAGAACAATAAATCAACCAGTTCGACAATATATCTACGTTAATAGAAAATGCACAACGATAAACATATCTGCCCCGTGTGCGGATTCGACGGGTTAACGGAGGAGCCTCACGATAGTTACGGATGCACCAGTTTTGAAATATGCCCCTGCTGCGGATTTGAATTTGGATACGACGATGAAGACGGCGGATGGAGCTATGAAGAGTGGCGCAAGGCATGGATTGCCGCAGGATTTCCTTGGATGTACCATGACAACGATAAACCCGCCACATGGAACCGCGACACAATGATGAAGCAGGCGGAAAATATACGGCTCACCACCGATAAACCACGCTACGTAGCGGATTCAAAAAAGCCCCGTTCTTTTGTACCGAAACAATAAAATAATAAAAAACACGTTGCTATTACAGAAAAAGTTGTATCTTTGCACTTTGAAAACAATGACAGAAATGAAGAAAAATATCGCTCTCATTTTCGCCCTGCTCGTTGTGGGCACGGCATTTGCAGGCCCCAAGCCCCGCAAGAACTCGCGTACCGAAATGGGCATCCACGGCAACG
The DNA here is from genome assembly GCA_017522105.1 of Bacteroidales bacterium. Classification (GTDB taxonomy): domain Bacteria; phylum Bacteroidota; class Bacteroidia; order Bacteroidales; family P3; genus Colimorpha. The sequence continues at coordinate 92,568 of JAFXAA010000027.1, forward strand.
CAATCTATGTGATTGAGTACACCTACAACCTCCGTGGTGGTCGCGACGGTGGCCGTCAGTTGATATGCATCGACAGCATCACCTTCGACAAGCGCGGCAACTTCGCCGACAAGTTCCGCACCAAGGCCGACGACTACACGTGGTACTCGTATTTCTTCGACGTCAACGGCTACAGCCTCGGCTGGAACGAATACAATCGCGAGAAGATGCTCACCGGCCGCACCGCCTACCTCAACGACCGCGACGGCAACCGCATAGAGCGCACGGTGTTCCTCGGCAACCAGATGACCAAGAAGGAGAGCAGCACCTTCAAGAACGGCCTCAAGGTCGAGGAGCAGAGCTTCGATGAGACTGGCGAGATGACCGAGAAGCGCACCTACAAGTACGACCAGAAGGGCAACTGCACTGAGATGGAGTTCTACAACCGTGACGGCGACCTCATGCAGCACTACCTCTACAAATACGATGCCCGCGGCAACCGCATCGAGTGGCGCTTCTACGACGCCGACGAGTTCCTCTCGGCCCTCACCACCTACTACTACGACGACCACGACAACCTGATTGAGGTCAGCTCGTTCAACTACGACGAGCACCTCAACTGGAAGCACAGCTACGTCTACGAGTACGACGAAGACGACAACTGGGTCCGCCAGACCATCTACCGCAACAACGTACCCTACCAGGTCATCGAGCGCGAGATCGCCTTTCCGGCGAACTGATAATTGAATATCATGCCGCAAATAAGCGACTTCTACGGGATAGTCATTTTCATGAACTTTAGCGACCATATGCCGCCGCATTTTCATGCATGGTACAATCACGGAGAATATAAAATATCTGTAGATATCAAGAGCGGCCTGGTCAAAGGAAGGATGCCGGGACGTGCTGTACGAATGATACTTGAGTGGCTCGATTTACATCGTGACGAATTGCTTGCCTGCTGGGAGCAAACCAAGAACAAACAGCATCCAGACAAGATAGCTCCGTTACAGTAAAAGATGGATGACTTTTTAGAAATAACAAAGGCCGAATATCTCGGCGACTATCGCCTCCGCCTGTGGTTCAATAATGGTGAGGTGCGAGAAGCCGACCTTGCCGACAAATTGGACGGTGAGGCATTCCTGCCTTTGCATGACAAGGAGTTTTTCCAGCGCTTTAGCATTCCCTTCAACACCATCGAATGGGGGAATGGCGCTGATTTTGCCCCCGAATATCTATACGAACACAGCATCCGTCCTTACGACACCGACGAAGAAACATCTCTACCCTCCGCAGCTGAAGAACCTGCGGAGTATGGAAAATAATAAACCCATGTTTAACCAAATATGATGCCAATGAAGCATAGCGCATAGATTAATATGCACGTCATAGAATAGGAAAAAGCGAAGTAGCTTATCTGGTATTCCTGAACTTCGACAACTCATGAATACATACCTAGATAAAAGCGACCGAGCCGCGCATTCAGCGTGGAATTGTTCGTAATAGTTGGGTATGTATAGGTAGTCGAAGACCTGGGAATACCAATGAAAGCGAAGGCTCCACGCTCTTTTTATGTGCATTCTTCATCGGAGCCGCAATATCATGTTATTAAAAACAAAACCGATGGGCCGATGGTATATAACGGGCAACAAATAAAAATGAAAAAAATAATGATTGTTTTAGGTATTGTGGCAGCATTTTTAACAGTAACTGCATTTATCATCCCGGAGAAGACAAATGACACACCTCAACCGGGTGGTTCCTGCAAAACTGTAGGAAATTGTACTGTTGAATTACTCAGAGTCAAAGATGGTTATTATGCAGTACATACACTAAATAGAAATTCTTACCCTGTTACAGTATCATGGAAAGCCTATGGTTATGTCAGCGACCGACCAGGCCGAATATTGGTGGGAAGCGGTCAAATTTATTCTTCTCCGGCAAAAGGTAGTGGAAATACACCAACAGGTAAGGCACACTTTTCTACTACAGCAACAAATGTGCATTTAGATGAAGTTAATGTTTCACGGTGTGAATAAAACGTACATTTATTTTAAAAGAAAGGAGGTCTTTAACAAAGACCTCCTTTCTTAAAACAGCGACATCTGCCTGACGCCCTGGGCGCAGTAGTGCTGGTAGGGGCAGGCGTAGGGGGTGAGGCAGTGCTGGCCTGTGGGGGTGTCGGGCTCGGCGGTGGCGCGGACGATGGTCTTCATCCCGGCGATGTTGGCGGCGATGCGGTCGCCCTCGGCGGCGAGGTCAAGGGTGAGGTCGACGATGACGAAGGGCCCATCCTGCCCACCCTGCCCATTAGCCCCATTAACCCCATCCAACCCATTATAAACAATAGAGAAACTGTTCACCCTGCGGCAGTGCGAGATGACGTAGTGCTGCAGGGCGGCGTCGCGGCGGTAGGTGTCGCTAAGGGTGGTGCCGGACTTCACTTCGTAGATGTCGAGGCTGCCGTCGTCGCGCTGGCATACGACGTCGGCGAGCACCAGCACGTCGTCGTACTGGAAGCCGGCCTCGAAGAGGACAGTCTTTGCGGCCGAGCACGGCCGCAAATCGAGCAGCTGCGCGGTGCGCGCGGGGTAGAGGTCGACGTTGCGCCCCAGCTCGGCGCTGAGGTCGATGCCGTCGGGGAACTGGGCCTTGAAGGCGTACTCGAAGTCGCGGCCGCGGTCGAAGCGGCGCATCTGCTCGGCGGTGTAGCGCGCCAGGCGCGGCTCGTGGACGTCGAGCCACAGCGCCCGCTCGCACTGCAGGCCCCGGATGTATTTGCTCTTGCTCAGCAGATGGGTCATGTTTCCGCAGATTTTATTTCTCAATCAGATTGTAAAAGATTTTAAAAGAATATTCCTGTCCCACTTTCTTTTCTAATCTTTTAAAATCCGATTGAGCTTTAAAAATATCTCTTCCACTGAATCTGCTGAGACCAGCCCCGCGGCGCTGCGGAGGAGGCCTTCGGCGCGCATGGCGTCGAGCTGGGCGAGGAAGGGGTTGTAGTAGCCGCCGAGGTTGAGGAGTATCATCGGCTTGCCGAGGTGGTGCAGCTGGTTGGCCACCATGACCTCGAGCACCTCGTCGAGGGTGCCGATGCCGCCGGGGAGGGCCACGAAGGCGTCGCTGTGGGCGATGAGGTATTCCTTGCGCTCGGCGAGGGTGCGGACGCGGACGAGCTCGCTGACGGGCTGCGAGTGGATGATGTCGTCGCTGAAGAAGGTGGGGATGACGCCCACCACGCGGCCGCCCTCTTGCAGGGCCGCACCGCTCATGGCGCCCATCAGCCCCAGATTGCTGCCGCCGTAGAGCAGCGTGTGGCCGCCGCGGGCGATGGCGCGGCCGAGCTGCCGCGCGGCCTCTGTGATTTGTTCGCTGCGCGGGAGCGACGCCCCGCAGAAGACTGCTATGTGCATGTTCAAAATATATAGTAGGATGCAAGACCTTTCGAGCCTCCTTCTATCGTGTTATATACGAGTAAGTGATTACCAATACAAATAATGGGGATGTATGTTGCTTTGCCCTTATGGCTTCTGTAGGAGAATAGACCCTCATAACATTCGGGATAAAGGAAATCATATACGCCGTCCCCTCCTGAGTTTTTCCAAGAGTTGTTTTTCATGTGCATTATCTGCAATGCCTCGATTCCAACGGCGAGGGCGAGGAGGGCAGCGCATAGGAGCAATATCTTTTTCATTGTCTGTATTTATTGTTTGACTTCGATTTGTTGTTTCATCCGGTCAGTTTCACCGCGCTCATGAGCGGGGTGTTGTTTCGGTGCGAAAGTCGGCCGCGCTCATGAGCGGAGGGAACTTTTCGAGTGAAAATCGGCCGCGCTCGTGAGCGGAGGGCACTTTCGGGCTGAAAATCGACCGCGCTCGTGAGCGTGGTGCGTTTTCCGGCCTCGTCCGTGGTCGCGCTCATGAGCGCGGTGTGTTTTCACGCCTCCGTCGGCTCGTCGCCCGGTGTCGCGGGCTCGGCGTCGGGCTCGGGCGTCTTCTTGTCGCGGTGCGAGGGCGCCATGGCGTGCTTGCGGAAGTATTCGAGGTCCTCGCTGACGAGGGCGACGAGTTTCTGCGCCTCGGCGCGGTCGGGGTTGAGGAGGGCGTAGGCGTTGGTGAGGCGCACGAGGGTGAGGTAGGCGCGGTCGGTGGCCTCGCGGGCGGCCTTGAGTTCGCCCATAATCTGCGCCGAACGCTGGTCGTTGCGCTCGGCGAGGAGCTGGCGCACGCGGTCGTTGGCGGCCTTGAGGCGGTCGGCGATGATTTCGAGGCCGAGGCGGCGCAGCTGGGTGCGGTACTGGAAGAGGTCCTGCAGCATGTTGTCGACGAGGCCGCTCTCCTTCATGTAGTTCTCCGTGGTCTTGATTTTGTAGTTGCGGACGACGCGCAGCAGGGGCTCGGCGTGCTGGGCGGTCTCGGCGATGGGGAACTTGGCGTAGGCCTTGACGGTGTCGCGCAGCGAGGCGTAGAGCTTGTCGCGCTCCTCGTCGGCGGCCTTGAGCGGGTCGGTGAGCTCGCTGTCGCGGTAGCGCTTGAAGGCTTCGTCTTCGGCCCGGAAGGCGGTGTCGAACTCGTCCTTGCCCTTGCGCCAGAGCTCGTGGTCGACGGGCAGCTCGGCGGTGCGCTTGCCGAAGGTGGTCATGTACTCGTAGTGGGGCGCGTTGGCCGCGCGGCCGACGGTGACGTCGGGGATTTGATTGGTTAAGTCCATATACATTATATTTATAGATGAAACATAAAGTGACTATTTTGGTTGATAAGAGGTGATAAGAGCAAATGGACCGCATTCCGTCTTCACCGTGTCGTTATAGCGATACTCAGCGTAGTCCCGCCACACCTGAATGGTTACGCATACCGTGAACGGGACTTCTTCTTCAGGAAAAGACATATCTATTTTTTCATCCAAGGGTATGTAGTACTGCTTGCCGCAGTAATCGAAATCGACAGCAGTGCATCCCCATTTCCCGGCGTAAACGGGAGCGTCATTGTCAAAGTCGTACCTTCCTCCGCCATTAACCACTATTGTCATATCCTTGATGAAAGCAATGCCTTCATCATCGTATTGCAAGCCGTCAAACAGCGATGCGCATTCGGGCACTGTGTCGGTTGCAATGGTGTCGTTTGTTGCTGTGCCGCTCTTGCATCCGACCATCAGTCCGATGCCGCACAGCACCGCGAGGGTTAAAAATGCTTTCTTCATATACATTATATATTATTGGTTAAACTTCGTTTTCGCGCCGTGGTTTGTTGAGGCCCCGCGCCGGAGGCGCGGGGCCTCAACGTCCACCGCAGGCTACTCTTTGCGCCAGCGCTTGAGCGTGGGGAAGTACTGCCGCAGACCCTCGCGGTACTCGTCGGCGGTGAGGTGCTGGCCGGTGTTCTTGTTGAACTCGTCGAGGAACTGCACGCAGACCTCTATCATCTCGTCCATCGTGCAGTCCTGTGTGAAGCGGCCGTCGGCGAAGCAGTACTTGCAGTAGTCAGGGTTGTCGCTCACGACCTCGTCGCTGAGCGGCATGCCACAGCTCTGGCAGAAGTGTTGGATTTCAGGGAAGGGATTATCCATAGTTTTCTTTCTGTTAATCTATTTATTCTCCTGCCCGCTACGCTCGCGAGATCTTGTGGATCTTGTAGATTATCTGCTGACGCAGCAACAATCCGCGCAAGCGAGAATAATCTACAAGATCTACGAGATCTCTGCCGCGCAGCGGCAAGGCGATTTATTTGCGTTTCAGCACCGCGTGTACCTTCTCGACGATGTCGGCGGCGCGGAGGTGGTAGTTGGTGAGCATCTCGTCGGGCGTGCCGCTCTCGCCAAACTTGTCGTCCACGGCCACATACTCCATGGGCGTGGGGCAGTGCAGGGCGAGGATCTGGGCCACGCTGTCGCCCAGGCCGCCGTTGAAGAGGTGCTCCTCGCAGGTCACCACGGCGCGGGTCTTGCGGGCGCTGGCCACGATGGCCTCCACGTCGAGCGGCTTGATGGTGTGGATGTTGATGACTTCGGCGCTGATGCCTTCCTTCTCAAGGGCTTCGGCGGCCTGCAGGGCTTCCCACACCAGGTGGCCGCAGGCGAAGAGGGTCACGTCCTTGCCCTCGCTCAGCAGCTGGGCTTTGCCGATTTGGAACTTCTCGCCCTCCGGCAGGAAGCAGGGCATCTTGCTGCGGCCCAGACGCAGGTAGACGGGACCGACGTGCTCGGCGGCGGCCAGCGTGGCGGCCTTGGCCTGGTTGAAGTCGGCTGGCACCAGCACGGTCATGTTGGGCAGGGCCTTCATCAGGGCGATGTCCTCCATGGTCTGGTGCGTGGCGCCGTCCTCGCCGAGCGAGATGCCGGCGTGCGAGCCGCAGATCTTCACGTTCTTGTTGCTGTAGGCCACGACCTGGCGGATCTGGTCGTAGACGCGTCCGGTGACGAACTCGGCGAAGCCCCCGATGAAGGGCACCTTGCCGCAGAGGCTCAGACCGGCGGCGATGCCGACCATATTGGCCTCGGCAATGCCGCACTGGATGAAGCGCTCGGGGAACTCCTTGGCGAAGCCGTCCATCTTGACGCTGCCTTTCACGTCGGCGCTCAGCGCGACGACATTCTCATTGCGCTTGCCGGCTTCCACAAGGCCTTCGCCCATACCGGCGCGCAGTTCTTTCATTGATTGTTTTTCGTAGTGGGTCATAATATTTTTGTTTTTATTGTTTGTTTATCTTTATTATGGGGGTAATGGGTTTTATGGGTTTAATGGGCAATAAGATTATCCTTGCCCATTAGACCCATTCTGCCCATTAAACCCATTATTATCTCTGTAGGCTTTCCTCGCCCTGTACATCTCCTCTTTTATTCCTCCGTTCTCTAGGAAGTTCTTCTTCTGCCATTCTATCAGACCACGTATGAGCACATCGCACTGATGTATCAGCGTGATGGCGATATTGGCGATGGTCTCGTCGGAGCGGTCTTTTATCTTCTCTCTATACACCGCCGAGTCCAGATGCTTCTTGCAGAAGGCACGCGTCTGTACACAGCGCGGATCGTCGTAAGGCCACTGTTCCAAGCCACGCACCCGCAGGTAGTCCTCGTAGTCAAGCAGCAGCTCGTGCAGCGAGGCCCGGTTGACGTTGGTCAGTTTTATCTCCATCTCCTTCGAGGTCACCCCGTCGATGTTGCCCTCTGCCAGATTCTGCTTGCCGCTCCGCATCTGGTCTATCGTGCGGTCGCCCTTACTCAAGAACTTGTTGGCAAAATAATACGTCACGTCGTAGACGCACTCCGCTTTCTGGAACGCCTTCAACGTGCGATAGTTGTTGTCTTGCCGTATATAGTCCTTGTTGTCCATGTTTCAAAACTGTATCTTCGTGGTCTGGCTGCTTTCGATGACAAACCGTTTGGTCTGGACTTTGTCGTATTTGGTGGCGTTTTGAGGGTGGAGGACCACCTCGTACTGGCCGGGCTGGAGCAGGAGGCGCTCGCCGGCGGTGCTGGGGTTGATGTCGGTGGCGAAGTCGACCTGGCCGTCGCGGAGGCGGAAGATGGCGCCGGTGGTGATGCCCTTGGGCTTGCTGAGGACCAGCATGCCGGGCATGGGCACGGAGAGCTCGGTGGCGGCGTTGCCGCGCACTTCGACGCCGCGCAGGGTGGTAACGGGCAGGGTCTGCACCTCGACGTCGTAGCGTCCAGCAAGGTATTGGCCAGTCTCGCCCACGGCTTGCGCCGCCACGCGCTCGCCACTGCCGGCGCGCCGCACCACGACGTCAACGGCGGTCTGTTGCCACTGGGGCCGCTGGCCGGAGTACTGCACCTTGAGGGTGCCCTCGCTGACGGTGATGTCGATATTGTTCGGGCGGTCAATGCTGAACTGCATGGCCTCGCGCCGCAGCGGCGGATGGGTGAAGACGGACATGTCGTAGGTCACCAGCGGGTCGAGCAAGAGCGTGTCGGGCTTCAGCTTGCCGTCAACGCTGTAGATGGTGCTATGGCGTATGACGCCCGTGCGGTGGTCGTAGAAAGCCACGGGGTGCTCCGTCTCGTAGAGCTCGCCGCCGCCGTCCACCATGTTCAGCACCACCTTGGCCTTGTGTCCGCTGAGGCGGAAGATGTCGTAGAGCGTCTTGGCGAACTCCTCCTCATGTGCCACCGGGAAGACGCTGCCGGCACACGAGGCGTGGGCCGAAATGTTGCCCCCGATGCAGAGCACGAAAGTCTGCACCACCACGCCGCTCAGCTGCACCTGCCGCGCCACGTCGCATATCTCGGCCTCGCAGTCGTCCATGCCGTCGGTGATGATGAGTATCAGGTTGCGGCTGGAGCCCGTGGCGGGGAAGTCGCTCAGCGCGTCGGTCAGCGCCGCCGCCGCCGTGCAGCCACCTTGCGGCACGAGGGTCTTGATTTTGCTCTGCAGCCGGTAGATGTTGTCGCTGCCGAAGGGCACCTCGAGGCGCGTGCCGAACTGCTCCTTGTTGAGGTGGCCGAAGACACGCAGCGCCACGTCGACATCGTGCTGATGCGACACCGAGTCGAGGAACGACAGCAGCACCTGCTGCGTCACCTTGATTTTGGCATTGCTCTGCCAGTGGTCCCACATGGAGTTGGAGCAGTCCATGATGAGCAGCAGACGTGTCTTGTCGGGCTGCTGCGCCTGTGCGGCGATGCCTGCAAGCAATAGCAACGCCACCAATAATACTCTACGCATATCTGTATATCTTTAGGCTTTGTTCTCCTTGCCCTGCGGGCAGAAATCTATAAATCTTATAAATTTTTTCGCCTACGGCGGGATGTTTCAATCCGCGTAGCGCAATAATCTATAAGATTTATAGATTTCGCGAGCGTAGCGAGCAGGAGGATTAAAAGTCGCCGAGGGTCTCGGGCAGCTGGCTGAGGGCCTTGGGCAGGTCGTCGGCGCTGAGCACCGAGCCGTGGTACTTGTTGGTGTCCTGCATGAAGTCGACGCCGTAGCCCATCTTGGTCTTCAGCAGCACGCACACCGGGCTGCCCTGGCAGGTCAGAGCCTTGGCCTTGGCCATGCCGTCGAGCACCTGCTGCATGTCGTTGCCGTTCTCGATGACCACGACCTTCCACATAAATGCCTCGAACTTGGCCTTCAGGTCGCCGAGGCTCATCACCTCGTCCACCGTGGCGTCGATCTGCTGGTTGTTGTAGTCGACGGTGGCGATGAGGTTGTCCACGTGCTTGGCGCCGGCGAACATGGCGGCCTCCCATATCTGGCCCTCTTCGAGCTCGCCGTCGCCGTGCATGGTGTAGACCAGGTGCTTGTCGCCCGTCATCTTCTTGCCCAGTGCGGCGCCGACGCCGACGCTCATGCCCTGGCCCAGCGAGCCGCTGGCCATGCGGATGCCCGGCAGGCCGTGCTCGGTGCTGGGGTGGCCCTGCAGACGGGTACCGAAGAGGCGGAAGGTCTTGAGCTCGTCGACGGGGAAGTAGCCGCGGCGGGCCATGGTGCTGTAGATCACCGGCGTGATGTGGCCCTGGCTGACGAAGAGCATGTCCTCGCCCTCGCCGCTCATGGTGAAGTTCTTGGGCTCGAAGTCCATAATGTTGAAGTTCATGGCCACAAACCAGTCGGCTGTGCCGAGCGAGCCGCCCGGGTGGCCGCTCTTGGCGTTGGTGGTCATACGGAGAATGTCGCGGCGCACCTGCGTCGCAATCTGCTGAAGTTCCTGTGTTGTTTTCATTGTTATTGTATGTTTATTATTTTGTCGATTGTAGCGTCTCTTCGAGACGCAGAGATTCTATTTGTCTTTCCTTCCCCCACACGGCGGTGTGGGGTTAATCACGCTATGCGTGGTGGCGTGCCTTCGGCACGCGTCTACTCTTTTACTTGTTCTTCAGTTTGAAGACGTATTGGCGTGAGTTCTGATCGACGGCGTAGAGTTCGTCGCCGTGGCGGGTGACGCTGACGGCCCATGTGTTCTCGCCCTCGTCGTGCACGGTGCCTGTGCCGCGGTCGCCCTTCATGGTGACGTGGCCCCATACGCGCCCGCGGGCGCCCTCGGCCTCCACGTAGATGGTCTCGGCCTTGCCTTTCTGGCGTGCCGTTGCGGTTGTTGCGGCGCCTGCCTGTGTGGCGGCAGCGGACTTGGCCTGTGTGGTGCCGCCGCTCTTGGCCTTGCGGTCGAAGTAGCTCTCGCGCTGTGCTTTGTCGGGCTTGACGAGGTCAAGCTTCACGGTGTCCTTGAAGCCGGCGAACGTCACTTCAACGGCTTCTTGCAGCTGTGTGTCCGCATTTTTTGCGGGGTCGGGACTTTGCTTGCAGGCTGCCAGCAGTGCCACTGCCAGCATCGGAATCATGATGTGTCTTATTTTCATATTGTTGCTGTTTGTCGTTTATCGGTTCCAGTATTGCCAGTCGAAGGCCTGCTCGGTCTCTTCGGGCAGGGTGGGGAAGAGGTCGGTGGCCACGCCGCGGCTGGCTGCGACGAGGGCTTCGACGCTGTCCACGCTGACGGCGTAGTGGCGCGGCCCGAAGGTCTGCCGGTTGTTCTCCACCACGAAGGCCACGGTCTGCCACCCGTCGGAGGTGTTGACGGCCAAGGCTTTGTAGAAGCGGTCGGGCACGTGGACGCAGGCCTTCCCAATGTGGCGGCGCTCCGCGGAGTCGTAGATGGGGCCGCAGACCACGTAGACGGCGCCGTAGTGCTGCGCCAGCCGCCGTGTGAGCTCCTCGATTTTGCGCCATGCCTGCGCGTTCATCACCTTGTCCTGTGGGCAGATGTTGGTGAAGTAGTCGCTTTCGGTCAGTGCCTGGAGGCTCCACTTCATGTCGGCGTGCGGAGCCATGTGCCCCTTGTCCCAGCCGCTGCGGCTGTAGTCCTCGCGGCTTGCCTTGGGGAAACTCACGTCGGGGTCGCGGCTGAAGAGGCGCTGCTGCTCGTGGCTGCCGCGCGTCTCGTCGGCGGTGAGTTCCCACGCCACCCAGTCGGGGCAGAGCGTGGTGTGGTTGTAGGAGGCCGTGTAGCCGGTGTGGCGCACTATGTCCTCGTCTTCGCCGATGGCCGGCAGTTCGGTGCCCGGGACCGCCGGCATCTGGGCAACGACATCGCCAGACCGTGTGTAGCCACAGGCTACACACAGCGCTACTGCCGTCATCATCAGTGCAGTACGTGCTGTCTTGTGTTGCATTTTTATATTTATATCTGTCTGCAAAGGTACAAAATGTTTTCCATCCCGCCAAAAATATTTATCCACCGTGCTGTGCAAACGTGTCCGCTACGCCTCCCCGTCGCCTCCGCGACGGCACTTCTTCCGCCGAGGGGCGTAGTTCCGTTGCCTCCGCGACGGCCGTTCTTCCGCCGAGTGGCGTAGTTCCGTCGCCTCCGCAACGGCACTTCTTCAGTAGTTCTTCAGTAGTTCTTCAGTCAAACACTGAAGAACTACTGAAGAACTACTGAAGAAATGCCGTAGGGGCTCCGTAGGGACTCCGTGGAGGCAGGGTTGGGGAGCTGGAGCGGGATTGGCTTGTGGTGCAGTGGTTTACACTGAAATTCGGTGAGGGCGGCAAAAAAAGATTGTAAAATTTTTGCTGCGGATGCGGAAAAAATCTTATCTTTGTATGTTGCGGCATTGTGTCGCCGTTGCGACATGCCGCTGAAAATCATATTGATGAACTGTAAAAAGACAGATATATGGCATTGAAAAGAGTGATGGTTCTGACCGGTGGCGGCGACTGCCCCGGGTTGAACGCCGTGATCCGCGGCGTGGTGAAGCGTGCCGCGCAGGCCGGCGACTGGGAGGTCGTGGGCTGCGTGGAGTCGTTCAACGGCGTGCTGCGTGAGCCGACGGAGATTGTGATGCTCGACGAAAAGACTGTCGAGGGTCTTCAAATTCAGGGTGGTACGATACTCGGCACCACCAACAAGGGCGGCCCCTTTGCGTGGCCTGTGAAGCAGGCCGACGGCACATGGACCACCGTGGACCGCAGCGACGAGATGCTGCGCAAGCTGCAGTATATGGGTGTCGATGCGGTGATCAACATCGGCGGCGACGGCAGCCAGCGCATCAGCCTGGGGCTGAGCAAGAAGGGCCTGAACATAGTGGGTGTGCCGAAGACTATCGACAACGACCTTTCGCTGACGGACTACACCTTCGGCTTCCAGACGGCCGTGCAGATATGCACCGACGCCATCGACAAGCTGGTGACCACGGCGGCGAGCCACAACCGTGTGTTCATACTGGAAGTCATGGGCCGCGATGCGGGCTGGATAGCGCTGCACTCGGCCATTGCCGGTGGCGCCGACGTGTGCCTGATACCCGAGATACCGTACGACATAGAGAAGGTGAAGCAGAAGATAGAGCAGCGCTACAACAAGCGCCACGGCTACTGCATCATCGTGGTGGCCGAGGGGGCGATGCCCAAGGGCGGCACGGTGACGGGCACGGAGACCGGCGAGGTGGGCTACCAGCATGTGAAGCTGGGCGGCGTGGGCGAGCAGCTGGCCGCCGACCTCAAGAAGGCCGGCGTGGAGCATGACATACGCTACACCATCCTCGGCCACCTGCAGCGCGGCGGCACGCCGATAGCCTTCGACCGTGTGCTGGCCACCGAGTTCGGCGTGCGCGCCATGGAGTTCGTCATGGAGGGACGCTTCGGCCAGATGGTGGCCTACCACCACCCCGACATTGTGGGCATACCCCTCGAGGAGGCTGTGCGCGAGCAGAACCTCGTATGCCCCGACAGCCGTCTGGTGCACACCGCCAAGGGCGTGGGCATTGAGTTCGGCGACTGAAGGAAAACGGAAAATGAGAAACGAGAAATGAAAAATAGAGACTTTTAAGATATGCAAGGCAATTTCATGTACCATAATCCCACCAAGCTGTACTTCGGCGAGGAGGCCATGGGCCACCTGGTGGGCGAACTGAAGAACTACGGTGCCACCGTGATGCTCAGCTACGGCGGCGGCTCGATCAAGCGCAACGGCATCTACGACGCCGTCATGGCCGCCCTCAAGGAGGCCGGCAAGACGGTGGTGGAGGATGCCGGCGTGATGCCCAACCCCACCTACGAGAAGGTCATGGAGGGTTGCGCGCGTGTGAGGGACAACAAGGTGGACCTCATACTTGCCGTGGGCGGCGGTTCCACCATCGACTATGCCAAAGCCGTGAGCGCCAGCGCCTACTGCGAGGAGGATGCCTGGCAGAAGTACTGGGTGGGGCAGGGCTGGCCGTCGTGCCGCACCGTGCCCGTGGGCGCCGTGCTCACCATGGTGGGCACCGGCTCTGAGATGAATGGCGGCAGCGTGATCACCAACCGTCAAGTGACGGAACGCGAAGGAAGCGAGCGAACCGTCACTGGCTTCAAGCTCGGCAAGGTGTTCGGACCGGAGCTGTATCCGAAGTTCACCATCCTCAATCCGCGGTTCACCATGACTGTGCCGCAGTACCAGATGGTGGCGGGGTTCTTCGACATCATGAGCCACCTGATGGAGCAGTATTTCGCCGGCAAGGCCGACTGCACGACAGACTACCTCATCGAGGGCCTCATGCGTTCGTTGGTGCACAGCAGCCGCATTGCCGCCAAGAACCCTCAGGACTATGAGGCGAGGGCCAACATCATGTGGACGGCCACGTGGGCGCTGAACACCTTGCTCAAGATGGGCAAGGGCGGCGACTGGGAGGTGCACCAGATAGGCCACGCCATAGGCCTCGTCACCGATGCCACCCACGGCATGACCCTTGCCTGCGTCAGCCTGCCCTACTACCGCCACGTGATGCACGACGGCCTGCACCAGTTCCGCCGCTTCGCCGTCAACGTGTGGGGTGTGCGCCCCGAAGGCAAGAGCGACGAGCAGGTGGCCACCGAGGGCCTCGCCTGTCTGGAGCAGTGGATGAGGGAGATAGGCCTCGTCATGCACAGCGGCGAGCTGGGCGTCACTGAGGATAACCTGCAGCAGGTGGCCGATGCCGTGCTCATCCTGCCCGTGGGCTACCGCACCCTGACGCGCGACGAGGTGGTGCAGATACTGAAGGAGAGCATGTAACAGAAAGGGAGGACTATGGATGTCAGACCCTATCGCCACGAGGTGAAATACTACGAGTGCGACCGCATGGGCATCACGCACCACAGCAACTATGTGCGCTTCATGGAGGAGGCTCGCGTGGACTGGATGGACCAGCTGGGCTACGGCTTCGACCGCATGGAGGCCGAGGGGGTTGTGTCGCCCGTGGTGGCCGTGGACTGCCGCTACCGCCATCCCTCCACCTTCAAGGATGTCATAGAGATAGCGGTGGCTGTGGCCGAGACCACGCCGCTGAAGATAAGCTTTGCCTACACCATGAGGGTGGGGGAGCGCACCGTGTGCACCGCCACCAGCACTCACTGCTTCCTTGAAAACGGTCGCCCGGTGTCGCTGGAGGCCCGCTTCCCGGAACTCTATGCTCGTGTGCTGGAACTCAGGGGATAAGCCCCCGGTGTGGAAATTGTTGATAAATTGTTTTTGGCTTTTCCCAAAAACAATGTATTTTTGCAATGCGTGACTTCTGTGCACAATGTCTGTGAAATGGCATAGTGACAGGGAGTTATAGCGGTATGCAATAGAATAAAAACAACGTTATGGAACCCAAACGCATAAAATCAGCCCTCATATCGGTCTTCTACAAAGACGGTCTTGAGGACATCGTACGTGCACTCGACGCCCGCGGTGTGACAATCTACAGCACCGGCGGCACACAGAAATTCATCCAAGGCCTCGGCATCGAGCCTGTTGCCGTGGAGAGCCTCACCGGCTATCCGAGCATCCTCGGCGGCCGCGTGAAGACGCTTCACCCCAAGGTGTTCGGCGGCATATTGGCCCGTCGCGACATGTTTAGCGACGGCGAGCAGCTGGCCGAATACGAGATTCCGGAGATTGATCTGGTGATTGTGGACCTCTATCCCTTTGAGCAGACCGTGGCCAGCGGCGCGTCGGAGCAGGACATCATTGAGAAGATTGACATCGGAGGCATCAGCCTCATCCGCGCCGCGGCAAAGAACTTCGCCGACGTGGTCATTGTGCCGGCCGTGGACTACTACAAGGAGTTCCTGCAGCTGTACACCGAGCAGGACGGCTGCACCACCCTGGAGCAGCGCCACCGCTTCGCCGCCTATGCGTTCAATGTCAGCAGCCACTACGACACGGCTATCTTCAACCACTTCAACGAGAGCGAAGGGATGCCGGTGTTCAAGAAAAGCTGCCGCCACGGCGAGGTGCTGCGTTACGGCGAGAACCCCCACCAGAAGGGTGTCTTCTATGGCGACCTGGAGAGCTGCTTCGACAAGCTTAACGGCAAGGAGATAAGCTACAACAACCTGGGCGACATTGACGCTGCCTGCGCGCTAATTGACGATTTCAAGGGGCAGACGGCCTTCGCCATACTGAAGCACAACAACGCCTGCGGCATGGCTGTGCGCAAGAGCCTGCTGGAAGCCTGGAAGGATGCGCTGGCAGGCGACCCAGTCAGCGCCTTTGGCGGTGTGCTTATCACCAACCAGAAGGTGACAAAGGAGGTGGCCGACGAGATGCACAAGATATTCTTCGAGGTGTGCATCGCTCCCGACTACGACGATGATGCATTGGCCGTCCTCAAAGGCAAGAAGAACCGCATCATCCTGCGTCGCAAGTCTTTCAAGATGGCCGACCCGATGTTCCGCTCGGTGCTCAACGGCGTCCTGGTGCAGGACCGCGACACCGTGGTGCCCGTAGCCAAGGATATGGAGAAGAGCGTCACCAGCACCAAGATCACCAAGCAGCAGGCCGAGGACTTGGGTTTCGCCACCATCCTCGTGAAGCACACCAAGAGTAACGCCATAGTGCTGGCCAAGGGCAAGCAGCTCTATGCCAGCGGAACGGGCCAGACCAGTCGTGTGGATGCCCTGCGCCAGGCCATCGCCAAAGCGCAGTCGTTTGGCTTTGACCTCAAGGGTGCCGTCATGGCGTCCGATGCCTTCTTCCCCTTCCCCGACTGTGTGGAGATAGCCCACGAGGCCGGCATAGCCGCTGTGGCCCATCCCGGTGGCTCCATACACGACCAGGACAGCATTGACTACTGCGAGAAGAATAAGATGGGCATGGCTATAACTGGTAAGCGCCATTTCAAGCACTAACGCATCAATTAGCACATTAACGCATTTACGCATTCAAGGATATGGGATTACTTTCGTTCTTTAACCGCGAAGTGGCAATGGACCTTGGCACCGCCAACTCCATTGTGATATACAACGACCAGGTGGTCATCGACGAGCCGAGTATCGTGGCCTATGACCGCAACAACAACAAGATTATAGCTGTCGGCAAGGAGGCTCAGCGCATGGATGGCCGCACCGACAACAAGAACATAGAGACGGTGCGCCCGCTGCGTGGCGGCGTCATCGCCGACTTCGAGATGGCGCAGCACCTCATCCGTGAGCTCATAGGAATGACCAACGTCAACCGTTCGTTCCTGCCGCCGTCGCTCCGCATGGTCATCTGCATCCCAAGCGGTATCACCAACGTCGAGGAGCGTGCTGTGCGCGAGAGTGCCGAGCAGGCCGGCGCCAAGGAGATACGCATGATTCACGAACCCATGGCTGCGGCCATAGGTATCGGCATCGATGTGCTGCAGCCCGAAGGCCACATGGTGGTGGACATCGGAGGCGGTACGGCCGAGATCGCCGTCATCTCCCTCGGCGGCATCGTCTGCAACAACTCAATCCGTGTGGCAGGCGACGTGTTCAACGACAACGTCGTGGACTATATGAAGCGCCAGCACAACATGATTATCGGTGTGCGTATGGCCGAGAAGGTGAAGATTGCTGTCGGTGCCGCCGTCAGTGAGCTCGCCGACCCCCCCGAGGACTTCCACACCCTCGGTCGCGACCTCCTCACTGGTCTGCCCAAAGAAATTAGCGTCAACTACAAGGAGATAGCCAATGCCCTCGACCGTTCCATCTCACAGATAGAGCAGGCCATTCTCGACACCCTGGCTGCCACACCTCCGGAGCTTGCCGCCGATATCTACAAGACAGGTATCTATCTGGCCGGTGGCGGTGCGCTGCTGCGTGGCCTCGACCAGCGCGTCAGCAGCAAGACCAAGCTGCAGGTGCACATTGCCGAAGACCCGCTGCGCGCCGTGGCACGCGGCACAGGCATAGCCCTCAAGAACTTCAACAAGTTCTCCTTCCTTATCAGGTAGGTGCGGAGTTGCATAAGACAAGGGGTTAGGCGACACCGCGCTTAACCCCTTTTTTAGTGTTTGACAAGCCTGCTCTGCCTAATATAGCGTCGCTATCTTGTACAGTATCTTGTTCAGCTTGGTGCTAACTTCCTGCGCCGAGCCGTCGTGTCCGTTGCTCACTATGGCGAAGGTCAGCGTCTGGCCGTGCGGTGTGATGACGTAGCCTGCGTACGCCTTCACGCCCTCCATGGTGCCGGTCTTCACATGCACGGTGATGCCCGTCGGCAGTCCCGGCAGCAGGTTCTTCGCCGTACCGCTCTCGCCTGCCTTAGCTATAGACTGCAGAAACTCGTCGTAGTAGCGTTCGCGGGTCATGGAGGCGAGGTAGCGGCACATGAAGTCGGTGGTGATGGTGTTCAGCCGCGACAGGCCGCTTCCGTCAACCACACGCACCCCCGATGCTGGGATATTCCTGTCTTTCAGGAAGTCTTCCACGGCTCTGGCTCCGTTGCTGAACGACCCTATGCCGTATTGTGCGTAGCCGAGGTATTTGAAGATGCTCTCGGCGTAGATGTTGTTGCTCGTGAGGTTGGTGTACTGGGCTATGGTGTAGTACGACGTGCTGCGGTAGTCAAGCACTGCGCGCAGGCTGTCCGGGGCCGTGTACACCTGCATGGAGTTCGACGACACGCCGATGCCGTGAGTGCGCAGGTAGGACGAGAAGAGGTCGGCGCAGGTCTTTGCCGGAGTGGGCATGGCGGCGCGCACGGCAAAGTCGTTATGCCCCAGGGGCACGGTGCCGCGGTAGAGGCGCTCCTTGCCCGTCGGGCTGCCGTAGACCACCACTTGGTCGCCGGTGTTCTCGCCGGCGGTGGTTACCTCGCATGTGCCGTGGATGTCTATGTTCTTCGGCACCGTGCGCACTGCTGTGGCGGGGTAGCCGATTTTCTTGCCTGCGTTGAAGTAGACGAAATACATGTTCTCGTGGAAGTTCAGGCCGCTGACGCCGGCGGCGTAATAGTTGCCCACGTCGCCCCACTGCCAGCTGTCGTGCAACGGCTGCTCGTCGAACACGGTGACGTTGTAGCACACACGGCCGTCCACGCGGCGTATGCCCTTCCTGTGCAGAGCCTTAGTCCAGCTCTCGAACAGCGTGTCGGGCGTGGTCTGCCTGTAGCGGTAGGAGCCCAGCAGGGGGTCGCCGCCGCCGGTGAGGTAGATGTTGCCGTGCAGCACCCCGTCGCGGTCTATGTTGCCGCGCACGGCGAGCTTGGTGGTGAAGCGGAAGTCGCTGCCCAGGCGGGCAAAGCCCACCCCCGTGGTCAGCAGTTTCTGCACCGATGCCGGCGTCACCGACTGCTCGGCGTTGTGGGCGTAGACCTGCTTGCCGGTGGTGGCGTTGTAGACGCACACCGACAGCGTGCCGTGCTTCATGCCCTCCTCTCGGCGGGTCTGGTTCACCAGCTTCTCCAGTTCTGCCGTCCCTTGGGCGGCGGCTGTGCCGGCGGTCAATGCCATTAATGACAGCAGCATTGCTGCGTGCAGTGTTATCTTCATTTATCTCTGTATGCTTTGGTTTATCGTTTCTATATGGTCCAGCAGTGCGTCGCGTCCGTAGCCCGTGGCCGACGAGGTGAGCAGCATCGGCGGCAGCTCCTCCCACATCTCGCCCAGAGCCTCCTTCATCAGCTTTATGTTGCCCATCACCTCGCGCTGCTTCTCCTTGTCGGTCTTGGTGAAGACCACCGTCAGCGGCACTCCGTTCTGGCCGAGGAAGGCGATGAACTCCAGGTCTATGCGCTGCGGTTGCAGACGGCTGTCCACCAGCACGTAGGTGTTCGTCAGCTCCTCGCGGTGCAGAAAATAGTCCCTTATCATTGTACCCCAAGCCTCGCGGCTGCTCTTGCTGGTGCGCGCGTAGCCGTAGCCCGGCAGGTCAACCAGGTACCACTCGTTGTTGATGAGGAAGTGGTTTATCAGCTGCGTCTTGCCGGGGCGTCCGCTGGTCTTGGCAAGCCCTTTGACGCCGGTGAGCATGTTTATCAGCGACGACTTGCCCACGTTGCTCCGCCCTATGAAGGCATACTCCGGGCGCCCGTCCTGCGGGCACTTGCGCCAGTTGGGGCTGCTGATGCTGAATGTGGCGCTGCTAATCTTCATCTGGATTGTCTTTTCTCAGTCTGCGTCGCACCTTCTTGAGGTTTTTCAACTCCAATTTGAGCTCCTTCTGCTTATCGCGCAGCTCTTCGCGCAGGCGCTGGCGGTCCTTCAGGATGCTCAGTTCGTGCAGCGTCTGCGTCTCCTCCTCACTGTTCTTGCGCCACCACGGCAGCCGCTTCATGTCAATGTGGAACAGGCGCTTGCTGTCGAACTTCGGGTTGCGGCGGCTGAAGGTCTCCATGTGGCGGCTGCGCTTGTCGTCGTTGATGTCGCGTATGGTGACCAGGATGCCTATGTCGCTCGTGTACGGCAGGCCGTGGTCGCGGCAGGCGCCGAAGTAGCGCATGGACGACGAGAGGTTCATGTAGGCGCTCACAAGCGGCGGCACCGTGCACCCGCGTGCGCGCACGGCGTGCTGCAGCGTCTGGTAGTCCTCCTTGTAGTTGCGCCCGTTGAAGGTGCTCACCAGCAGATTGTAGTCGCTCTCAATCTTTATCGGCTCGAAGGGCCATATCAGCCCGTCGCGGTCGGGAAAATACTTCTGGTAGAAGTACAGTATCATGTCGCGTGCAAGGATGTCCATGTCGTTGTATATCGACACCTTGCCGAGGAAGTACAGCGTCTCCGGTATCTCCAGCGCCAGCACCCCCAGGCCGTCCCACAGGTTGTCCAGCGAGTAAAGCCCCTTGCTGAAGTTCTGGCTCGGCTGGTAGGCGGGCTGCACAAAGGCGCGCCCCAGCTCCACGGTGTAGGGCAGGAAGTCCTCGGTGAACTGCTCGCTGAGGTGGTAGTGCTGCGTCGTGGGGCTGGCGTAGCTCCCGTCGGCGCGCCGCATTATGTTGCTACCGTGGATGAACCTGTAGCCGCCCACAATCTCCTCGTCCTCGGGGCTCCACACGAAGAGTTGCTTGAAGCAGTGGGGCTCCGGCAGCAGGTCGTACTCGTCCACGTCGCAATCGTTGCCCGAGCCGCCGCCGTCGATGGCGAAGCTCAGCTCGCGCAGCCGCCCGATCTCGCGCATGATGTTGGGCGACAGGTGCGCCGTTGTGATGTATATCTCCTTGTTGCCGCGGTTCGTCTTGCGCAGAAAATGCTTCTGCTTGAGCTCCTTCTTGATGAGCTCGCGGTCCACCGGCGGTATTATGTATGAAGTGTCCATTTTTCTCGGTGTTCAGTGTCCAGTGTTCAGTTGATTCATAAACTCCCAACTCCTGACTCAAAACTCTTATCTCGCGCAAAACTCGGCGTCCGGCTCCTCCTTCAGCCTGTACACGTGCTCCTTCATCATCCGTGCCCACTCCGCAGCCGTGTGCCTGCCGTCGAAGGTCTGCCACGGTATGGGCCGCCCGAAGGTTATCGTCAGCGTCTTGCCCCTCTGGGCGAACATCTCCGCCGGCAGCAGCGCCATCTCGAAGTTGAACTTGATGCCCAGCCGCTTGCGCAGGTTCGCTATGCGGTAGAACCTGTCGCGGTTGCGCGCCTCGGTGTAGGCCGGCACCACGTCGCGGTGGTACTGCACGCACTTCTTGATGAACGTCGCCTTCCACTCGGGGTCGGCAATACGCCCGTCGGTCATGCGCGAGCACATGCCGGCGGGGTAGTACAGCAGCATGTTATCCGACGCAAAAGCGTCCTCCAGTTGCGCCAGCGCACGCGTCTTGTTCACCTTGTCGATGGGCACGAAGAGCTCCTTCAGTCCGGGGATGTAGCACAGGAAGTCGTTGACCGGGAACTTGATGTCATGCCTCACGCGCCCAACCGCCGTCATCAGCGCCACCCCGTCGGGGCCCCCCAGCGGGTGGTTGCCCACCACCATCTGGTTCCCCTCTTGCGGCAGGTTCTCCATGCCGTGCGTCACCAGCGTGATGCCCAGGTTGTGGGGCTCCTTGCCCTCGATGAACTTCTGCGCGAAAGGTATGCCGTGCAGCTCGCGGTTCTCATAGATGCCCGCGTTCAGCTCCTTCACGTGCAGCAACCGGCCCATCCAGCGGCGCACCAGACCCGGCACCTTCACCCCCTTGGCGGCGAGAATGCGCTCAAGGTCAATGTAATCCGGCTTTATGTCTTCTGGCTTGTATTCTGTTGTTTCCACAGTCAGTCTGTTTTTTTCAAACTGCAAAGATACGAAAATTTTTCCAATCCCTTCATTATTTATATTTACTTTTTTTCAACATCCACCCCGAATTTCGCCGTATCCCCACCGGAGCCCCTACGGCCGTTCTTCAGTAGTTCTTCAGTAGTTCTTCAGTCAAA
>JAFXAA010000003.1 GCA_017522105.1 Bacteroidales bacterium
AAATGAGAAATGAGAAATGAAAAATGAGAGATGGGAAATGTGAGATGAAAAACATGAACTGAAAAGTTAAGGATTATGATACAGAGAATACAGAGTTTTTGGCTTGTGCTGGCGGTGTGCTGCATGGCGGTGTGCTTCATGGCGCCCGTGGCCAAGTACCAGATGGAGATAGCCTCGATGGGGCAGACCGTGGTGACGGAGCTCAACCTTGTGGCGAAGGATGCGCCTGACTTCAGCGAACAGATGATGGTGCAGGGCGCCACGATAGAGTACGGGCAGAAGCTGACGGGCTTCGCCACATGGCCGCTGGTGGTGCTCGCCGTGCTGGTGGGCGCCGTGGCGCTGGCCAGCGTGTTCCTCTTCCGCAACCGTGTGGTGCAGATGAGGATGGTGGCTGTGGCTTTCCTGCTCAATGTGGTGTATGTCTTCCTGGTCTTCTTCTGGGCTGTGGATGCTTATGCCGAGGCCATACCGTCGGCCATGCACGACGCCGCGCCGCAGGTGAAGTGGGCGGCAGGGGCCTTTGCCCCCATAGTGTCGCTGGTATTCCTCGTGCTGGCACACCGCGGCATCAAGAAAGACGAGGCCATGGTGCGTGCCGCCGACAGGCTGAGGTGAGGTTGACGGGTTGATAAGTTGATAGGTTGATAAGTTGGAAAAGTGGAAATAAGGTTTGACAGTATAGGACAGCTGCCGGAGGTGGCACGGAAATTGCTGACGACATTCGGCGACGACCGTTTCTTCGCCTTCTTCGGCAAGATGGGGGTGGGGAAGACCACGCTGATCAAGGAGCTGTGTGCAGAGCTGGGGGTGAAGGAGAACGTGTGCAGCCCCACGTTTGCCATAGTGAACGAATACAGCACCCGCGAGGGCGAGCCGGTGTACCACTTCGACTTCTACCGCATGAAGTCGGTGGCCGAGGCCTACGACATAGGCTACGAGGAGTACTTCTACAGCGGATGCTACTGCTTCACGGAGTGGACGGAGAAGGTGGAGGAGTTGCTGCCGGAGCGCTATGTGAGGGTGGAGATAGAGGAGAAGGACGGAAAGAGAATATTGAAAGCGAGCCATTCATAAGAGAGCGAGAACTGAATGGCGACAAGAAAAAGGAATATAACAGACAATGACCAATAGAGAAAAAGAAGCGTTGGTGCTCGCCAAGCTGGCGGCACAGACACTGGACGAAAAGAAAGGCGAGGATGTGCGAGTGCTCGACCTGCGCAAGGTGCACGGAGCTCCGGCGGAGTTCTTCGTGATAGCCAGCGGCAATGTGCCGTCGCACGTCAGCGCCATGAGCGACGCCGTCCACGAGACGGTGAAGAAAGCCACCGGCATGGGTCCCCACAAGGTGGAGGGCTACAACAATGCCGAATGGATACTGATGGACTACTTTGACGTGGTGGTGCACATCTTCCAGAAGGACAAGCGCGCCTTCTACCGCCTCGACGAGCTGTGGAGCGACGGCGAGGAGGTGGAGATTTCAGTTAAGAGTTAAGAGTTAAGAGTTAAGAGTTAAATGGCACAACAGCAACAGAACAACAAACAGCAGGGAGGCGACCAGGGGCGTGGCAACAAGCCTTTCAGGTTGAAGCCGATGTCGATAATATACATTGCGCTGTTCGTTATCATAGGTTTTCTATTGTTCGGCGGCGGCGGTGGCTCGTCCATGAAACAGCCCATCACGTGGGAGCGTCTGGAGCCGATACTGGAGAAGCATGACTACGAGAGCATAACGGTCATCAACCAAGAGGTGGCCGAGATACACATCAAGCCCGAGGCCGTGCGCCGCGACACGGCGGCCTACCGCGATCTGATAAGCCGCACCCTCACCGGTGCGCAGGGGCCGCAGGGGATATATGTGTACAACATAGGTACCTACGAGCACTTCGACAACCAGCTGGCGCGTGTAGAGGCCAAGACCGGCGAATACATAAGCTACAGGATTGAGAGCCGCAGCAATGCGTGGAAAGACATCCTCGTCTTCTTCGGGCCGCTGCTGATGCTCATCTTCTTCTTCTGGATCATGAGTGCCATGACGCGCCGCCAGATGGGTGGCGACGGCAGTGGGGGCGGCTTCGGCGGCCTCTTCGGCATGGGGCGCAGCAACGTGAAACAGTATGACGCCACCAAGCAGAACAACGTCACCTTCAAGGACGTGGCCGGACTGGCCGGAGCCAAGGAGGAGGTGATGGAGGTTGTGGACTTCCTGAAGAACCCCAAGCGCTACACCGACTTGGGAGGCAAGATACCCAAGGGTGTTCTGCTGGTAGGCCCTCCGGGCACCGGCAAGACCCTGCTGGCCAAGGCTGTGGCTGGCGAGGCGGGAGTGCCGTTCTTCAGCATGAGCGGCTCGGACTTCGTGGAGATGTTCGTCGGCGTGGGTGCTTCGCGTGTGCGCGGCCTCTTTGACGAAGCCAAGAAGAAGAGCCCCTGCATAGTGTTCATCGACGAGATTGACGCCGTGGGGCGTGCCCGCGGACGCGGCGGCTTCGCCGGCAGCAACGACGAGCGTGAGAGCACGCTGAACCAGCTGTTCACCGAGATGGACGGCTTCTCCAGCACCACCAACGTCATCGTGCTGGCGGCCACCAACCGTGCCGACGTGCTCGACAAAGCCCTGCTCCGCGCCGGGCGCTTCGACCGCCAGATATATGTGGAACTGCCCGACCTCGAAGAGCGCAAGGCCATCTTTGCGGTGCACATGAAAAACCTGAAGCTCAACGACGACAAGACGAGCGAGGGCTATGTGGACAAGGAGTTCCTGGCCAAGCAGACGCCGGGCTTCAGCGGTGCCGACATAGCCAACGTGTGCAACGAGGCAGCCCTCGTGGCCGCCCGTAAAGAGAAGAAACGGGTTGAGAAGCAGGACTTCCTGGATGCCGTGGACCGCATAGTGGGCGGTCTGGAGAAGCGCACCAAAGTGCTCACCGACCAGGAGAAACACACTATCGCCTACCACGAGAGCGGCCACGCCTCGGTGAGCTGGCTGCTGCGCTGGGCCAACCCGCTGGTGAAGGTGACCATAGTGCCGCGCGGCAAAGCCCTGGGTGCAGCCTGGTATCTGCCGGAGGAGCGCCAGATAACCACCTACGAGCAGATGTTCGACGAGATGACCAGCCTCATGGCCGGCCGTGCCAGCGAAGAGATAGTCTACGGCAAGATAAGTACCGGGGCCCTGAACGACATAGAACGTGCCACCAAGATGGCGCAGGCCTTGGTGACCTACTACGGCATGAGCCCGGAGGTGGGCAACATAAGCTTCTACGACAGCACTGGACAGAGCGAGTATGCGTTTGGCAAGCCCTTCAGCGAGAAGACCGCCGAGACCATTGACCGCGAGGTGCGGCGCATGGTGGAGGAGGCTTACGCCAAGGCCAAGGAACTGCTGACGAGCCACAGGGAACAGCTGGACCAGCTGGCCACGCAGCTCTACGAGAAGGAGGTGCTCTTCCGCGAGGACCTGGAGCGCATCTATGGGCCGCGGCCGTGGGAGAGCGAGACCCCGAAGGAGCAGACAGCCGACGAAGAGGCCGAGACCAAGGCCATCGAGGAAAACAACGACAAAGACTTCGAGGAGGTATGAAGAATTTTTGGGTGCGCGCAATAAGCGCGGTGGTTTATGTGGCTCTGTTTCTGGGCTGCATCTATAGCGGAGAGCTGCTTGGCAACCGCACACTGGGCGGCATCATACTGTCGGCCTTCCTGCTTTTTGTTGCCTGCGGCTGCACCTTTGAGTTCTTCCGCATAGTGAGGCAGCAAGGCGCCACGCCCTGTGTGCCGCTGGGCTATGGGCTGACAGCGGCGGCGCTGCTGATGATAGCCGTTGTGCCGGTGTGCGATGCGCTGCACGGCTTCCAGCTCGTGATGGTGGCCTTCACGCTGATGCCTTCGGTCTTTGCGGTGTGCGCCGTGGTGCAGCTGTGGTACCGCAGCGAGCAACCCTTCCGCGACGCTGCCTACACCATGCTCCCCATGCTCTATGCCGCCGTGCCGCTGGGACTTATGACATGGCTGCACTTCGACCACAATGTGCTGGTCATGGTGCTCATCATGGTGTGGATGAACGACAACGGCGCCTATATGGGCGGCTCGCTGCTGGGCAAGCACAAGATGTGGGAGCGCCACTCGCCGGGAAAGACGTGGGAAGGCACAGCCATCGGCGTTGTCGTGGCGCTGCTGACGGCATATTTCATAGGCCCGTTGTTCAACGACAGAATTGCATGGTACCACTGGCTGGCGCTCGGCTTTATATGCAGTGTCATCGACACGCTGGGTGACCTGGTGGAGAGCATGCTCAAGCGCTCTGTGGGCATGAAAGACAGCGGCAAGATCATGCCGGGGCACGGGGGCTTCCTCGACCGCTTCGACAGCCTGCTGATAGCTGTTCCGTTGGCTTATGCGTACATCGCATTAATCGTGGAACCCGGGATGTAATAAAATGTAAACGGCAGATACTAAATAGACATGAAGATACACCGCGAAGGAAAAACGATAATACTGCTCACGGCAGGGGCCACGTTCCTGATATGGTTTGCCATGCTGTTGTTCACGCACCATTGGACGGTGCTGCATTATGTTTTTCTCGGTGCGCTGGTGGTGTTCGACCTGCTGGTTGCGGCATTCTTCCGCATACCGCGACGCATATTTACCGTCAACGACAGTGAGCTCATCTCGCCCGCCGACGGCACGATAGTGACCATAGAACAGGTCTTCGAGAAGCACTATATCAAAGAAGAGTGCATGCAGGTGAGCATCTTCATGAGTGGCACCGACGTGCATGTGAACCGCTACCCCTGCGACGGTGTGGTGGAATATGTGAAGTTCCGGCGCGGCAACTATTTTGTGGCGTCGTACCCAAAGAGCAGCGACCTCAACGAGCGCACCGAGGTGGGCATGAAACTTGCTAACGGCAAGAAGATAATGATACGCCAGGTAGCCGGAGTGATGGCACGCCGCATAGTGTGCTACGCCAAAGAGGGCGAGGCTGTGAGACAGAACCAGGAGATGGGCTTCATCAAGTTCGGCTCGCGCATAGACCTCTTCCTTCCGCTCGACTTCCCCATCAGCGTACAGCTGCAGGACAGAGTGAAAAACGCCATAAGCCCCATAGCGGAGATCGTATAAGATGACCATAGCCGACCAGATACTCTACGAAGACAACCACCTGCTGGCGCTCAACAAGCTTCCGGGCCAGATAGCACAAGGCGACAAGACGGGCGATGTGCCACTTGCCGAGCTTCTGAAGGCCTATATCAAGGAGCGGGACGCCAAGCCTGGCAACGTCTTCTGCGGTGTCATACACCGGCTGGACCGTCCTGTGAGCGGCGTCATCCTGTTTGCCAAGACTTCCAAGGCCTTGAGCCGAATGACGCAGCTCGTCAAAGAACGCGACTTCAGCAAGCGCTACTGGGCTGTTGTCAAGAATGCTCCGGCTCAGCCGGTGGCCACGTTGGAGGACTGGCTCGTGAAGGACGAGGCGCACAACAAAAGCCGTGTTGTGTCGGAAGGCACGCGTGGCGCCAAGCTGGCGTCGCTGGATTACCGTGTTGTGGCTGTCAGCGACGGAGGCTACCACCTCCTTGAGGTGAACCTGCACACAGGCCGCCACCATCAGATACGGTGCCAGCTGGCGCACATGGGGTGTCCTATAAAGGGTGACCTCAAATACGGAGCCCCGCGCAGCAACCCCGACGGCAGCATCTCCCTCCATGCACACTCCGTCACCTTCCCTCATCCCGTGACGCACTCCTCCATAACAATCACGGCTCCCAACACCGACATCGAACGCATGTTCAACATAGCAAACAATAAAAGTACAACATAATGAAAAAGACCATCCTGTCGGCTCTTATGCTGGCAACAACCATCTTTGCCCACGCGCAGGTCGTTACAGAAAACACCTTTTCGCGTCTGTCGTTGAGTTATACAGCCCCCGACGAGCACATTGTGACAACAGAGCTCGGCGGGCAAAAATACATGCAGATCAACGCAGGCGACTATGTGCTCTCCGGCAGGGTGGGCAGTCCGGCACTCCCTGTCTTCTCGAAGCTCATTGAGATACCGTTTTGTGCCGATGTTAAAATCAACATCAGCAACATGAAGTACGATACCATAGGTACATCTGTGTCGCTTACATGGCTGCCTATGCAACGCCCGCCAAGCAAAAGCGACACGGGCACTGTGGTCGTCATCGATGAAAAGGTTTATTCCACAGATGACTTCGTGTCGATGCCCCTGGCTTCAGTCTCAGATATTGCCGTGGCCCGAGATCGCCGTATTGCCACGTTGACCATCTCCCCCTTCAGCTTGAATCCGTTAACAGGCCAGTATGTAGTATGCCGTTCGGCAGATATCACAATAGAGTATATCGGCGCCGATTCGGTATCCACTAACGAACACTACAATCGCTACAACACTCCTGCCTTCTCTGTTGGAGAAACCCTCAACAAGCTATACGGTGTCAGTTCCTCGAAAAGCATTCGCACCAGTGCCCCGACGCGCATGATTGTGGTCGTGCCCACAACGCTTGAATGCAATGCCGTTGGGCGTTTTGTCGAATGGAAGCGCCGTTGCGGCATGCTCGTGGATGTTGTGAACTATGGTACAGGTTCCATCACTTCAAACACGGCTCTCGCCAGTCACCTGCTTTCATATTATGAAAATGCAACAACGGAGAGTCCTGCGCCGACATACATCCTTCTTTTGGGTGATAATGAGCAACTTCCCGCATTCAGCAGCCGCATGCCCAATCCAAGCAACCCGAACTACGATCCCTCCAACGACCACATTACAGACTTGTACTTTGTCACCTGGACCAGCGGCGACATAGTGCCAGACTGCTATCAAGGGCGTCTTTCGGCCAAGGATACCAACACCCTTACCTCCATTATCAACAAAACTCTTCTTTATGAGAGCTACTCCTTCCCAGACCCCTCCTATCTCGCGAATGCCGTGCTCATCAGCGGTGTTGACGGGGGCTACTCCGGCGACAACGCCTACAAATACTCCGATCCCACTATGGACTACATAGCAAATCTCTATGTGAACTCCAATAACGGTTACAGCAACGTCAAATACTACAAAAACAACACCTCCTTCGCGCCGACAGGCGTAACCGTCACCGGTAGCAGCCAGACCACCGCTACCGCCACGGCACTCCGCTCCATCTACAACACTGGTGCCGGCTGGGTGAATTATTCTGCACACGGCGATTGGGACTGCTGGTACAGGCCCTCTCTTACTGTGAATAATGTCAACTCATTGTCTAATAATAATATGCCGATGTTTATGATTGGCAACTGCTGTCTTACAAACAAGTTTGAGAAAGCCACCTGCTTCGGAGAATCCCTCCTTCGCAAAGGCAACAACGCCGGTGCTGTAGCCTACATCGGAGGCACTAACTCTACCTATTGGCCACAGGACTTCTACTGGAGCGTTGGCGTACGCTCCAACATTAGCAACACAATGAACACAAACTACAACTCATCCAACCTCGGCATGTATGACCGTCTCTTTCATACACATAATGAGTCACGTATAAACCAGGCTATTACAGCCGGTGCCATGCTTTTCTTTGGCAACAATGCCGTCCAAGGCTCCTCCTCGTCCGCCTCTTTCAAAAAATACTATTGGGAAATATACGAACTCATGGGTGACCCCTCGCTCATGCCCTGGCTCGGGCTGGCAGAAACATTGCCACTATTCTCCGCCTCTGCATCAGAAAATACCATATATATAACCACAGTCCCATACGCATACGTTGCACTTATTGATACCACCACACACAACCTTGTCAAAGCCGTCTATACCACAAGTAGCGGCAATGCCACCATACAGCTCCCTGGAGGTGTCGACCTCAGTAGATGCTCTTATGCTGTTACTGCACAAGGATATAAACCTTATTTTTCTGTTCCGGTCAATGTGCATGTCGACCTTGGCCCCGTGGCTACAGAGGTCAAACTATACCCCAACCCCGCCACCACCAGTTGCACCATTGTTTGCGACTCCATGCGTTCGGTGAGCCTTATAGACAGCCGTGGCACCCTGTTGAACACCTTTACCCCCTCTGACAGTATCTGCCACATAAACCTGCAGGGCCTCGGCCTCCCCAGCGGTATTTATTTCGTTCAGGTACAGACTGCGGATTCCCTTTGCACACAGAAGCTTATAGTGAAATAGATTAATTGACGGAGGAAGAACGGGCTGGTGCAAGGTGCTTGTGCCAGCCCGTTTACGTGTACGAGTGCATTGGCGTCAAAGACAGCAGGCAGCGCAATCGTTGCGTTGCCAGCTGTCTTTGTGTTCTGTCTGTTTTAACTCCCGGCAACCCATGCACTCGGTGTTACTGCCGCAGGTACTCTAATACCCCAGTATCTTAAGCATGGATTTGTAGCTCTGCTCTTTTGCGAAGAGTTTGGTGGTGTAGTCGCCGTTCTCGTCTTTGTCTATTATGACATGCTTGGGCGCCGGTATTAGGCAGTGCTGTATGCCGCCGTAGCCGCCGATGCTCTCCTGGTAGGCTCCGGTGTGGAAAAAGCCTATGTACAGCGGGTCGTCTTTCTGCAGCTTGGGTAGGAAGATGGCGTTGGCGTGGCTGTCGGCATTGTAGTAGTCCTCGCTGTCGCATGTCAGACCTCCAAGGAACACACGCTGGTACTCGCAGTCCCAATGGTTGATGGGCAACATGATGAAGCGCTGGTTGATGCCCCATGTGTCGGGCAGTGTGGTGATGAAGCTGCTGTCAATCATGTACCACAGCTCACGGTCGTTCTGTTGCTTCTGGTCGAGGATACTGTAAAGGGTTGCGCCGCTCTCACCAACGGTGAAGCTGCCGAACTCTGTGAATATGTGAGGTTCTTCCACGCCGCGGTTGGCGCAAATGGCTTTTATCTGAGCCAGTATCTCTTCGGCCATGTACTCGTAGTCGTAGTTAGCGGCCAGGCTTACTTTGCTTGGGAATCCGCCGCCTATGTTCAGCGAGTCTAATTCTGGACACACTCGCTTGAGGTCGCAGTAGACGTTGACGCACTTGGCCAGTTCGTTCCAGTAGTATGCTGTGTCGCGTATGCCAGTGTTGATGAAGAAGTGCAGCATCTTGAAGTGGAACTTCCTGTTTGGCTTTATCTGCTCCTCATAGAAGCTGACTATGTCGTGGTAGCGGATGCCGAGGCGCGAAGTGTAGAAGTCGAATTTGGGTTCCTCTTCCGAGGCGATTCTTATGCCAAGTGACATGGGTTCGGGGCAGCTCTCTAACATTGTGTCGAGCACCTTGAACTCGTTTTTATTGTCCAGTACGGGTATTACGTTGCGGAACCCATCGGTAAACAAACTGACGATATTCTCAATGTATTGTTCCTTCTTGAAGCCGTTGCATACAATTACCTTCTCCTTGTTTATCAGCCCCTGTGCATGCAATTCTTGTATTAGATTGATGTCAAAGGCTGACGAAGTCTCCAGGTTTATGTCGTTTTTCAGGGCTTCCTCCAGTACGAATGAGAAGTGGCTGCTTTTTGTGCAGTAGCAGTAGTTATATGTTCCGCGGTAGTCTGTTTTAGCTATTGCAACGTTGAACAGTCTTTTGGCGCGCTGTATCTGTGAACTTATTTTGGGTAGGTAAGTGATTTTGAGTGGTGTGCCATATTGCTTGATGATTTCCATAAGGGGGATGTCGTGGAAGTACAGTTCGCCGTCTTCCGTACGGAATTCGTCCTGCGGAAAGTCAAATGTCTGGTCGATCAGGTCGTAGTACTTGTTTTTCATATTATCTAATGTGTTTAGTTTACAGTATTTTTGTCGATCCGGCTCACTTGGATTCTGTGTGCAAATATACAACTAATTTGAATAAGTTGAAAAAAATATTTGTTTTTGCTGCAAAAAGATTTTGTCTTTCTTGGAGGTTCTCTCTTTTTGGTTGCCTCTTAGGTGTGTATGGGTATGGCAATGGCTTTACAGAAGACTCTGGTGCTGTGGTGTGATGTAAAAATGTAAGGCGCAGCTGCAAAAGCTGTGCCTTGCTCTATGGTTATTTATAGATGAATGCTACCGGCTTGAAATGGAGTGCAGCTCTAGTTCGTATATGAGTGGAGTGTAAGGTGGAATGTCGCCAGATCCAGAAGCGCCGAAAGCGAGTTGGTAAGGGAAGTAGAAACGGTAGATGCTGCCTTTGTTCATGAGTTGAAATGCTTCAATGAGTCCGGGGAACATGGGTTTTCCGACGACATGGCTGATGGGTTCTCGTTTGCCATAGGTTTGGTCGTATGGTTGTCCGTCAAGCATGGTGAAACTGCGGTAGTCAAAATAGATGTGGGCAGCATAATATGCATTGGGACCAGTACCGGCTTTAATCTGTTCATAGTAAAAACCTGATGGGTGTCGTTTGATGTTTGGATTGGTTGCCACTAGGTTTGAGAAGTATTGGTCTTGCAGCTTATCAATGTTCTGTTTCTGGCTTTCGTTGTCTCTTGAGGCCCTGTGTTGTGCGGCTTGTATCATCTGATTGAGTGCAGAGTGATATACGCTGTCGCTGATGGGCTGTGGCATACTGTCGAAGGTGGCGCGGATGGCCTGAAGAAAGATTTCTTTGTCTATTTTCCCAAAAGGACCGCGGACGATGCTTTCGGCGGTGTTGCGCCCGAGAATCCATGAGACAGAGTCTTCGGCGTCTTTTAGTTGCGGCGTTCGGCTGTTGTTGCAAGAGGCGAAGGTGAGGCCTACAGCAATAATGATGAATAATCTTTTCATTTATGTTTTTAATATTTATGATTTAAAGTAAATGTTTTGGTCAGTGTAAATAAATGTTCGCCCCCGCTATGATATGTGGCTTATTTGCCGCGTCCCTGGATAATGATGATGACGGTGTAGAGTAATATTTTAAGGTCTGTGGAGAGTGTCATGTTATCAAGATAGAGAAGGTCGTAGCGCAGACGTTCAACCATTTCGTCAACAGTGGAGGCGTATCCGTAGCGGACCTGACCCCATGATGTTATGCCGGGCTTGATGCGCTGTAGGAGGAGGTATTCTGGTGCACGCTTGACGATTTGGTCTATGTAGAATTGTCGCTCTGGGCGTGGCCCCACAAGCGACATGGTGCCACGAAGGACGTTGTAGAACTGAGGTATCTCGTCAAGGCGAACCTTGCGCATAAAGCGGCCGAAGGGGGTGATGCGTGGGTCATTGTCTTTTGAGAGTGCGGGTCCGGCCTGTTCTGCATCTACGTACATGGAACGGAATTTGTGCATCTTGAATGGTTTGCCGTGGTATCCTATACGTTCCTGGGCGTAGAAAACAGGACCTGGCGAGGTGGCTTTGACAATGATGGCTGTGATAAGGTAGACGGGTGAGAGAATGATGAGCGCGAGGAGGGATATGATGATATCAAAGATGCGTTTGAGGGAATATTGCCATTCGGGCATAAGTCGATTGTTGATGACAATGAAGGGTGAATGGAAGATTGAACGCTGGTGGATGGCGCCGACAGAGAGGTCTCGTGCATCTGGCGTAATCTTTATTATTATATCGCCACAAGAGTTGATGGCGAGAAGTATTTGCTGTAGGAGGTCGCGCTGGTCTGGTTCAAGGGCAATGATAACCTCTTCCATATTGTGCTGTTTGGCCACGCTGCGGAGGTCTTCGAGGCTGCCAAGCGATGGCATGATGGTGTAGAGCGCTGATGTTTGCGACTGGTTGGGGGTGGGGTCAATGTAGCCGATGAAGAGATTGCCGGAATAGGTCTCTTGGCTTTCAAGGTCGTTGTAGGTCTGAAGGGCGCGTGGGCCGGAACCTATCATTACGGTTGGGAACCCGAGTCGCCTGGCGTGTACGGCGCGCACGGTGTGGGATGTGATGATGAGTCTGGGAATGTAGGTGAGCGTGAAATGTACGACAAAGAGGAATAGGAAGGATGCATAGTAGTTGCGATATGTGCTTATGTGGTCGTCAACGAGTAGGAGGAAGAAGATAGCGACGACGCCTATGAGAGAGGCGAGAAGCGTGTCAAGGAGTTCTGTGAGACGTGCGCGGCGCAGAACGTTGCGGTAAGAGCCTTGTATGGCATAGAGGGAGAGCCATCCGGCAGGCACAAGTATGAGTCCGAGCCAGAGGTTGCTGTCGTTGAAAAAGTGGGCTGCGTCAGTGAAGCCCGTATGCTCGAGTGCGAGTTTTCGGAAGAGGAAGAGGAGGGCCCATGCAAGCATGGCTGAAAGGGTGTCCGAAATGAGGTATTTGATGCGTTGTCTCTTTTCCATGGTGTGTCAGAGGGAAATGCTTGTGGTGATGAGTTTGACGTTGTCGATGTCTATGGTTCCGCCCGACCCGTTTTCATCGACGGCGGAGAATGAAAGGCGGAATGTAGAGGGGTGGTTGAAGTAAGCCCAGGTGCGGCCGAGGTTGATGTAGAGGTGCTGCCAGTGGTTGATGGGGTTGACTGTCATAACGGGGATGCGGTCTTCGGCTTGTCCAGCGCGGGAAGAAGCGCGCATGTATACGGAGAGTGGCAAGGTGTTTTTGATGTCGAGTTCGAGGTAGATGATTTTGCCTGGGTCTGTGACGGAGAAGGTGTCTGTGGCGTCGAAGGTGACAAATCCGCCGTCGGAAGGGCTGACTGTGAGGTGGCCGTAGCCGCCACCAGTGCAAGCGCCGGCAGGGTCGTCCTCAACCCATTGGAGTGGAGTGGAGAACCGGATGCCAGCGCGTGGCCGCTCGAAATGTTCAAATAGCTGAAGGGTGTCCACGAGTGGATGCGGACGGTAGGCGGTGGTGTCGACACCCAAGTTGAGTGTGTCGCCCGTGCGCAGCGTCGTGCTGTCGGCGGCCGTGTGGTGGATGGGTGAGTAGAAGGTGTAGTAGGGCATCGCACCCGAAATGCCACTTTGCTCCACGGCGGGAAATATGTCTATGTAATCGGCCTTGCCGTCGTATAGTATCGGTATGGTGAAAGGCATGCGGAAGAGCCCCACGGTGTCTACTGATGAGCGTCCAGGGTAATGGGCAACGACGTAGGCAGCGACAATGTCGTGAGTGTAAAAGCCTTCGTTGGTGGTGATTGTCGGCGTCTGGCGCAGGGTTATGCCTTCTACGTGGAGGAATGCTGGCGGCACAAAATCAGTGTCCCTGCTGCAAGAGGCAATGGAAAGTGAGAAAATGAAGAATGAAAAAAGGATAATTGTCCTGGTGCGTTGTATTGGCGCCAGCCCATTTTTCATTCCATGATCTTCGCGCATCTTTCTCAGTACTTCATTCTTCATTTTTCATTCTTCGTTTCTTAAAACGTCATATTAACGGCGGTGTGGAAAAAATATTATTTGATGATTGAAAAATAATACGTATTTTTGCAGTCGCAAAACGATAAAGAACTGGAACAATGAAAGAGTTGGCGATGCACGTCTACGACCTGATGGAGAACTCCACTGCGGCCAATGCGAAGGATGTGAAACTGACAATAGTGGATAGTTTGAAGAACAACGATTTCCACTTTACTATTGAGGATAATGGCAAAGGAATGAGCCCTGAATTCCTGGCCAAGGTTACGGATCCCTACACCACTTCTCGCACCACGCGCAAGGTCGGCCTTGGTTTACCGTTGATAAAGATGAATACCGAGAAATGCGGTGGCGGCATGAAGCTTACCTCCGAGGTGGGGGTCGGCACACGGCTTGAGTTCTGGTTCGAGCACAACAACTGGGATCGTCCGCCGATGGGCGATTTGCCTGGGACTTTGGTGATGCTGCTTTCGGCACATGAGGACATACATTTTGTTATTACATATCGCACTGACGTGGACGAATTTGTACTCGACACCGATGAACTGAAAGAGGCGCTGGACGGCATGTCTTTGAACGATATACACATCATCAACTACCTCAAGGAGATGATAAGTGAGAACCTGAAAGAGATACAAGCCAACGAATGATGCATATTGGTGTATTGAGCGACACTCACGGCACGCTGCCCAAACAAGTGTACACCTTCTTCAAGGATTGCGACGAACTGTGGCACGCCGGCGACATAGGCCCCGGTGTGCTGGAGGAGCTTCGGGCGTGGAAGCCTGTACGTGCCGTGTGGGGCAACTGTGACAGTTTCAGCCTGCACTATGAGCTTGAAGAACGCGCCTTCTTCGAGGTGGAGGGTCAGCGTGTGTTGATGACGCACATCGGTGGCTGGCCCGGTCACTATCCCTACGAGCTGCGGAGGACACTCGAACTGGCTAAACCCGACATCTTTGTCTGTGGTCACAGTCACATTCTGAAGGTGATGTATGACAAGGAATTCAACTTCCTGCACATTAACCCTGGCGCCGCCGGTCGGCAGGGTTTCCACAAGGTGGGCACGCTGGTGCGCTTTGTGTTGAAGCCAGAACCGGCAGAACTTGAGATAATGGATTTCCCCAAAATACCAACTGAATGAACGAACCGTCCATAGAAAGAATATTTTCATTAGAGGAAATAGACTATGCCCGCTTCTGGGGGCAGAACGACAAGTTGCTTGAGTTTGTGAGGCTGCTCTTCCCCAAGCTGAAGCTCATAGTGCGTGGAGACATGCTGAAGGCCATAGGCAGCGAGGAAGACATCGCCTGGTTCGACGGCAAGCTGCAGGCCATGATGACCTACTATGACAAGTTCGGCCGCCTGACGGAG
Organism: Bacteroidales bacterium; assembly: GCA_017522105.1. GTDB lineage: Bacteria > Bacteroidota > Bacteroidia > Bacteroidales > P3 > Colimorpha. The sequence continues at coordinate 14,631 of JAFXAA010000003.1, forward strand.
AACGCCATCATGGGCATCATGGAGAGTGGCGGCGGCAGCCCGGAGGCCGAGGTGAGCGACGAGGTGCTGGTGCATGGCCGCAACGGCCTGCTCATCAAAGCCCGCACCCCCAACCAGCAGCGGCTTGTCCGTGCCGTCTACGACCACGACATGGTCTTCGCCATAGGCCCTGCCGGCACCGGCAAGACCTACACCGCTGTGGCTATGGCTGTGCGTGCGCTTAAGAACAAGGAGATACGCCGCATCATACTGACACGCCCCGCCGTGGAGGCCGGCGAGAATCTGGGTTTCCTGCCGGGAGACTTGCGCGACAAGCTTGACCCCTACCTGCAGCCACTCTATGACGCCCTGCGCGACATGATACCGCAGCAGAAGCTGCTCTCCTACTGGGAGGACAACACCATAGAGATTGCGCCGCTGGCATTCATGCGAGGCCGTACGTTGGACAATGCGTTCGTCATCCTCGATGAGGCCCAAAATGCTACAAGTGCACAGCTCAAGATGTTCCTCACACGCATGGGTCGCAATGCCAAGTTCGTCATCACCGGCGACCTCACACAGGTCGACCTCCCGCGCCACCAGCAGAGCGGCCTGCTCCAAGCTGTCAACATCCTCAAGGACGTGAAGGGTATAGAAGTGATACGGCTCGACAACAGCGACGTCATTCGCCACCGTCTTGTCACCGATATTATACGTGCCTATGACAACCTGCCCAAACTGCAAGATTAACCTTGGCTTGCACGTCATCGGCAAGCGTGCTGACGGCTATCACGACCTTGAGACAGTCTTTCTGCCGGTCAACGACCTCCACGATGAACTTGAGGTCGAGGAGTGTGACTCCTTAAAGATGACGCAGGAGGGTATCGTCCTCGACAATACTCCCGAAGACAACCTGTGCGTGAAGGCTTGGCGTCTGGTGCACGAAGAGTTTGGCATTCCGCCGGTGCACATACGCTTGAAGAAACATATTCCCTTCGGTGCCGGCCTTGGCGGTGGCAGCAGCGATGCAGCCTTTACTCTCAAAATGCTCAACGAGATGTACTCCCTCGGCCTCGACGCCCAGGCTCTCGAACTTCGCGCCGCCAAACTCGGTGCCGACTGTGCCTTTTTCATACAGAATCGTCCCGCCTATGCCACCGGCATCGGCGATGTACTCACCCCGATAGCACTTGACATGAGCCGGTACCGGATATGCATAGAGATTCCCGCCGGAGAGCATGTGAATACCAAGGAGGCTTACCATGGCCTGAACAGAGACCTTTTCGGCCAGCCGCGTCCTGACCTGCGCGAGGCAATCCGTCGCCCCATTGAAGAGTGGCGCCACCTCATCGTCAACGATTTCGAGGCCTCTGTCTTCCCCGCCCACCCAGCCATTGCGGCCATAAAAGAAGACATGTACGCGCGCGGGGCACTCTATGCTTCCATGTCTGGTTCCGGCGCTGCCGTCTTCGGTCTCTTCGAGAAATAAATTTTGCCATGTAAAATATAATATGTACTTTTGCAAAATCAATTCAACAATAAATAAAACAACAACAATATGGTAGACTACAAGAAAATAGGCCTTGTGAACACCCGTGAGATGTTCAAGAAAGCCGTCAATGGCGGTTACGCTATCCCAGCCTTCAACTTCAACAATATGGAGCAGATGCAGGCCATTATCATGGCCGCTGTCGAGACCAAGAGCCCCGTCATCCTACAGGTGAGCAAGGGCGCGCGCGAGTATGCCAACCCCACGCTGCTGCGCTACATGGCCGAGGGTGCCGTGGAGTATGCCAAGGAGCTCGGCTGCCCCAACCCGCAGATTGTGCTGCACCTCGACCACGGCGACAGCTTCGAGACCTGCAAGAGCTGCATCGACATGGGCTTCAGCTCGGTGATGTACGACGGTAGCGCGCTGCCCTACGAGGAGAACATCCGCATCTCCCGCCAGGTGGTGGAGTATGCCCACAAGTACGATGTCACCGTCGAGTGCGAGCTCGGCGTGCTGGCTGGCGTTGAGGATGAGGTGGCCTCCGAGGTGAGCCACTACACCAAGCCCGAGGAGGTCATCGACTTCGCCACCCGCACCGGCTGCGACTCCCTCGCCATCAGCATCGGCACCAGCCACGGCGCCTACAAGTTCAAGCCCGAACAGTGCACTGTCGACCCGCAGACGGGCCGTCTCGTGCCTCCTCCTCTGGCTTTCAATGTCCTTGAGGCCATTGAGAAGAAGCTCCCCGGCTTCCCCATTGTTCTTCACGGTTCCAGCTCCGTGCCGCAGGAAGAGGTGGACACCATCAACGCCAACGGTGGCGCCCTCAAGGCCGCTGTCGGCATCCCCGAGGAGCAGCTGCGCAAGGCCGCCAAGAGCGCCGTCTGCAAGATCAACATCGACAGCGACTCCCGCCTGGCTATGACCGCCGCCATCCGCAAGCATCTGGCCGAGCACCCCGACCACTTCGACCCGCGCCAGTACCTCAAGCCCGCCCGCGAGAGCATGAAGAAGATGTACATCCACAAGATTGTCAACGTCCTCGGCTCCAACGACAAGCTCTAACCTTTCGCCGTATAGGCATTAAGAAAGGGTGCAGGCACAGGCCTGCACCCTTCTTTTTATTCTGTCTTGTTCTCCTAACCCTCCTCTTTGGCTTGAATGACGATGGCGGTGTCATAGGCAATGTTGAATGCAATTCCTTTGCCGTTCATCAGTGTGCCTTGCACGCTTATGGAGACTTTGCCGTCCGTCACCTTCACCGTCGCCGTACCGCTCGTAAAGGCTGACTCGCTCAGGCTTTCGCCGTCAAGGAAGCACCAGAAGTTCTGTGGCATGTTCTGGAACTTCAGGTCGAGCACTGGGGCTCCGGCGTTCTCTGTACCGATGCCGACATGGAATGTCAGCGTGATGCCTTCGTTGTGCTGGCTGATGTCGTAGGTGCCGTTGTATGCGCTGCTCTCCACGTTGCCGTAGATTGCGAACGAGTGGCTTTCGCCATAGCACTCAAAGTCTATCCCGTGAGTGTTCAACGTCGCGTGCCCCGTGCCGGGGTACTTCGTGCCGTCGTACACCAGCTCGTTGCTGTTCACCGTCATGCTGCTGTCGGCGCTGCCGCTGCTGGATGCATCTTCCTTGCTGCAGCCTGTAGCCATGAGGGCCAGTACAGCAGCTGCCATTGTGAGGATTTTCTTCATGATGTGTTAGCGTATCAATAGCTCACCGTCACGAAGGGCAGCCTGGCCTGCAGGCCCTCGCTCTCGCTGACGAAGCGTATGTCCTGCTCCAGACGCGAAAGGGCTTTCATCTCCTTCTGCATGGCTTTCCAGCGCAGGGCCATGCGCATTTTGGCCATGAGTGTCAGGTCGTCGTCCTGCTCTTCGCCGAAGAGTTCGGCCAGCTGTGTCCACGTGTCTTTCTCCTCGGGATATTCCTTGACCTTGTAGCTGTCGAGGCCGGCCTTCTCGGCGGCTATGCTGATGGCCAGGTCTATGCCGCCAAGGGTGTCCACGAGGCCGATGCCCAGTGCGTCGGCACCCGTCCACACGCGTCCGCGCGCAATATTGTGCACCTCGTCGTAGCTCATGTGGCGTCCTTCGGCCACGCGGCCCACGAACACCTTGTAGAAGTCCTCTACGTTGCGTGTCCACAGCGCCTTCACCGTCGGCGACAGCGGGCGCATGATGCTCAGCCCTGCAGCGTTGCGGTTGGTGCACACTGTGTCGGTGTGCAGGCCAAGCTTCTGGTTCATCAGTTTGCCGACGTTGGGTATGGTGCCGAACACGCCTATGGAGCCCGTGATGGTGGTGGGCTGGGCCACGATGACGTCGGCCATGCAGCTCATCTCGTAGCCGGCCGAGGCAGCCAGATCGCCCATGCTCACTATGACAGGCTTCTCGGCCTTGGCGGCTATGACGGCGTGCGTCATGCTCTCGCTGGCCGTGGCCTGACCGCCGGGCGAGTTGACGCGCAGCACTATGGCCTTCACGTCCTTGTCCTTTGCGGCCTGCTTGAGGGCCTTCACTATGTCGTCGCCGTAGACGCCCTCGTCGAGCCCTTTGGCCGAGCCGTCAACGACGTTGCCCTCGGCGTAGATGACCGCTATGGCGTCCTTGGCCTTGTTGGGCTTGCTCTTGACGTTCTCTGCGTACTTCTCCACGCTCACCATCTTCTTGCCGCCATACTCTTCCTTGAGCATCTGCTTCACGTCCGCCTCGAAGCAGAGGCTGTCCACCAGGCGCTGCTGGCGTGCACCGTCGGCGAAGAGGCCGCTGAGGTCGTCGGCTATGGTGTTGAGCTTGGCCACCTCCATGCCGCGGCTGGCGGCAATCTGGGCAGTGGCAGTGCGCCAGATACTGCCTATGTAGGCGCGTATCTGCTCGCGGTTGGCGTCGCTCATGTTGGTGCGGGTGTACACTTCGCCGGCGCTCTTGTAGGAGCAGCTCTCGGGTCTGATGAGCTGCATCTCCACGCCGAGCTTGTCAAGCATGTCTTTGTAATACATCACTTCGCCGCCCATGCCGCGGAAGTCCATCATGCCGCTGGGGTGCAGACACACCTTGTCGGCCAGCGAGGCCGCGTAGTAGCCACTCTGCGAGTAGGCCGTGGCGTAGGCCACGATGGGCTTGCCGCTCTCCTTGAAGGCTTGCAGGGCGTCGCGCAGCTCGGTCATCGAGCCCCAGCTGATGGCGCTGGCGCCCGGGTCGGTGAGGTACAGCGCCGTGATGTGCTTGTCGTCGGCGGCAGCCTTGATGGCATGCACGGCGTCGATGAGACCCACGCTCTTGCCCTCGCCGAAGGACATGGAGAAGCCGGTGCCCGTGCGGTCGCCGCTGATCTTGCCGAGGTCGACCTTCAGCACCGTGTTGTCACCCACGATGACGGTGCTCTTGCTGTCCATCTTGCCCAGCGACACCACCATGGATATCATCATTATCAGCATCAGCAGTCCGCTGACCACCGACACAATCACCACGCCCAGCGCGCTGGCCAGCATAGTGGCTCCGAAACTTAACGGTTTTCTTTCCATCTTCTAGATATTATTATATTGTATGTAATTCATCATTCATCGTTCATTATTCATCATTCCCTTCAGCGTCAGGCTTATCCTGTGGCGCCGCAGGTCCACGTCGAGCACCTTCACCTTCAGGTGCTGGTGCAGGTGCACCACCTCGCCGGGGTCTGCCACGCGGCGGTCGGCCATCTGGCTGATGTGCACAAGGCCGTCCTGGTGCACGCCGATGTCCACGAAGGCCCCGAAGACCGTGATGTTGGTCACTATGCCCGGCAGCACCATGCCCGCCTGCACGTCCTCTATCTTGCTGACGTTCTTGTCGAACTCAAACACCTCGAACCGCGCCCTGGGGTCGAGGCCCGGCTTCTCCAGCTCGCGCATGATGTCCTTCAGCGTCGGCATGCCGCAGTCCTCGGTGGCGAAGTCCTCGAGCCGTATCCTGCCGCGCAGCTCCTTGTCCTTCATCAGGGTCTCCACGTCTGTGCCCACGCTCTGCGCCATGCGCTGCACCAGGGCGTAGCGCTCGGGGTGCACGGCGCTGCGGTCCAGCGGGTTCTTGCTCTCGCGCACGCGCAGGAACCCCGCGCACTGCTCGTAGGCCTTCTCGCCCAGCCCCTTCACCTTCAGCAGGCTCTGGCGGTCGGCGAAGGCGCCGTTGCGGTTGCGGTGCTCCACTATCTTGTCGGCCAGTGCGGGCCCTATGCCGCTGACGTAGCTCAACAGCTCGCGGCTGGCAGTGTTCAGCTCCACGCCCACGCTGTTCACGCAGCTCTCCACGGTGTCCGCCAGGCTCGCGGCCAGCAGCTTCTGGTCCACGTCGTGCTGGTACTGCCCCACGCCGATGCTCTTGGGGTCTATCTTCACCAGCTCGCTCAGCGGGTCCATCAGGCGGCGTCCTATGCTCACGGCGCCGCGCACCGTGATGTCGTAGTCCGGGAACTCGCGCCGCGCCACGTCGCTGGCGCTGTAGACGCTGGCCCCCGCCTCGCTCACGCTTACGGCCACCACCTTGTTCTTGAAGCGGCATCGCTGCACCACCTCCTCGGTCTCCCGGCCGGCGGTGCCGTTGCCTATGGCTATGGCCTCTATCTCGAAGGCCTCCACCATGGCTTCCAGCTTGCTCACGGCGGCGCGCTCCTCGCGCACCGACGTGAAGGGGTATATCGTCTCGTTGTGCAGCAGCTGCCCTTGTGCGTCGAGGCACACCACCTTGCAGCCCGTGCGGAAGCCGGGGTCTATGGCCAGCGTGCGCTTCTGTCCCATGGGTGCCGCCAGCAGCAGCTGGCGCAGGTTGTCGGCGAAGACGCGTATGGCCTCGCGGTCGGCCTTCTCCTTCAGCTGGTTGCGGAATTCGGTCTCTATCGAGGGCTCCACCAGACGCTTGTAGGCGTCTTCGGCGGCCTGCCGCACCTGGCGCTGGCAGCCGCTGTCGCCGTTCATGTGCTTGGGTTCCAGGGCCGCTATGGCCTCGCTGCTGTCGTCGGGGCGCACATGCACGCGCAGCACGCCGGCCTCTTCGCCGCGGAAGAGGGCCAGAATGCGGTGCGACGGCGCCTTGCCGATGGGTTCCTTCCAGTCGAGCCACGACTCGAACTTGCCCACGCGCTCGTCGTCTTCCTTGACGCCGCGCGCCAGGCCCGACGTCAGCATCGCCTTGCGGCGGAAGATGTTGCGCACGCGGTTGCGCACGGCGGCGTCCTCGCTCATGCGCTCGGCTATGATGTCGCGCGCACCCTGCAGGTCCTCCTCCGTCCACTCGCCGCTCTCCGCTCTCCACTTGCCGTTCATGATGCTGTCCGCCAGCGGTTCCAGGCCCTTCTCGATGGCCATGGTGGCGCGTGTGCGGCGCTTGGGGCGGTAGGGGAGGTAGAGGTCTTCGAGGTCGGTGAGCGTCTCCGCGGCCTCTATCCGGCCGCGCAGCTCGGGCGTCAGCTTTCCCTGCTCCCCGATGCTCTGCAGCACCGCCTCGCGGCGCTTGTCCAGCTCCTTGAGGCGCACCAGCAGGTCGCGGATGGCGGCAATCTGCACCTCGTTCAGCGAGCCTGTGGCCTCCTTGCGGTAGCGCGCTATGAAGGGCACCGTGGCCCCCTGCTCCAGCAGTTCTATGGTCTTCTCCACCTGCCGCTGGTTGAGTTCCAGCCGGCTGGCGATGATTGTGGCATGATTACTCACCTGTGTTCAAGTTATTTATTGGTGTTGGTGACCTTCCGTTGATGAATGCAAATATACAAATATTTATTGTAACGGCCAAATGCAACGCCAAAAAATATCCCCTCCGGCTCCCCTACGGCTCCCCACCGGAGCCCCTACGGCATTTCTTCAGTAGTTCTTCAGTAGTTCTTCAGTCAAACACTGAAATACTACTGAAGAACTACTGAAGAACTACTGAAGAAGTGCCGTTGCGGAGGCGACGGAACTACGCCCCTGGGCGGAAGAAGTGCCGTTGCGGAGGCGACGGAACTACGCCCCTGGGCAGAAGAAATGCCGTAGGGACTCCGTGGCGGAGGGGTGGGGGAGGGGATTTTTCGTCGCCGCAGCGCAATAAAAACTGCGGTGCGCCGTTCTTGGGGCATGGAAAAGACGATATACCTTGCCGCCGGGTGCTTCTGGGGGGCGCAGCACTACCTGAAGCAGATACGCGGCGTGACGGCGACGATGACGGGTTTCGCCAACGGGAAAAGTACGGCGGCGGTCACCTATGAGGAGGTCTACACCGACCGCACGGGCTATGCCGAGACGGTGCGTGTGGACTATGACCCCGAGGTGTTGTCCCTGCGCAAGCTGCTGAAGCTCTATTTCTTGAGTATCGAGCCGACGAGTGTCAACCGGCAGGGCGAGGACAGGGGCACGCGCTACCGCACGGGCATATACTATGTGGATCCGGAGGACTGCGGCACCATTGCCGACGTGATGCGCGAGGAGCAGGCGGGCTACAGCGCCCCGCTGGCTGTGGAGGTGGAGCCGCTGGCGGTGTTCCATCCGGCCGACGAGAGCCACCAGGACTATCTGGACAAGCACCCCGACGGCTATTGCCATCTGCCGCAGGCGCTCTTCGAGGCTGCTCGCCACGCCAATTAATTTTTGCCATTTAGAAAAAAGTTGTATCTTTGCAGTTACAACCATTGACGGCGGCATGGCTTATGTGCCCAACAATCAATGTGTAACGAGAGAAGAAGCGGATATGGCGTAATTGGTAGCCGCGCAAGACTTAGGATCTTGTCCCGCGAGGGGTGGGGGTTCGAGCCCCCCTATCCGCACAGGAAAAACAGGAGTTGACAGGTGAAAGTCGACAGAACATACAACGGCATTGCTGCAGCGCTCGGGCGCATGCTGGTGCTGGCGTTGTGTGTTTTTTTTGTCGCGCGGGCGCACGCAAGTTATATTGTGGTGCCGATGGATGATGTGCAGAAGAACCATCTGAAGGCTTACGGCGTGGCCTACTGGGTCTTGCAGCGCGAGGCCGAGGTGACGTGGCTGCTCAACTACCGTGGCGGAGCCTTCATGACCAAGTATGCCGAGGGTATAGAGCGTGAATGCCGCCTGCGGGGGGTGACGTGCGAGGTGATTGCCGACGGGCAGAGCAGCGCCATATTGAGCCATATTGCCGAGCCGGCGGTGAACATGGACGCCGTGCGTCTGCACAAGGCACCCAAGATTGCCGTCTATTCGCCCAAGAACAAGCTGCCGTGGGACGACGCGGTGACGCTGGTGCTGACCTACGCCGAGATACCCTACGACGTGGTCTACGACGAGGAGGTGATGGGCGGCGTGCTGCCCACCTACGACTGGCTGCACCTGCACCACGAGGACTTCACGGGCCAGTACGGCAAGTTCTGGGCCAACTACCGCGGACAGCAGTGGTACATCGAGGATGTGCGCAGCCAGGAGGCTATGGCCCACAAGCTGGGCTTCAGCAAGGTGAGCCAGTTGAAGCTCGCCGTGGCCCACAAGATAAGGGACTTCGTCATGGGCGGCGGATTCCTCTTCGCCATGTGCTCGGCGCCCGACAGCTATGACGTGGCCCTGGCCGCCGAGGGGGTGGACATCTGTGCCGAGATGTTCGACGGCGACCCCATGGAGCCGCGCGCCCAGGACCGCCTTGACTACAGCAAGTGTTTTGCCTTCAAGGATTTCCGCATCAGTGTCAACCCTGCGGAATATGAGATATCGACCATCGACATTGACGACCGTCAGCGGCAGCGCCAGGTGAACGAGAAGAACGACTTTTTCGTGCTTTTCGACTTCTCGGCCAAGTGGGACTGGGTGCCCACGATGCTCACGCAGAACCATACGCGCGTGGTGCACGGCTTCATGGGCCAGACCACGGCCTTCCGCAGCCAGTATGTGAAGACTTCGTGCGTGGTGCTGGGCGACAACAAGGAGCTGGGCGAGGTGCGTTACCTGCACGGCGAGTACGGCAAGGGCACCTGGACTTTCCTCGGCGGACACGACCCCGAGGACTACCGCCACTTTGTGGGCGACCCGCCGACGGACCTTTCGCTCTATCCCAACTCGCCGGGCTACCGTCTTATACTGAACAACATCCTCTTCCCGGCGGCAAAGAAAGAGAAGCACAAGACGTGATGAGAATTGAAGAATGAAGAATGGATACCAGTCACTAATCACCAATCACCGACAATGAAACAGACAGCACTATACATCCTGCTAACACTTGCCACCATGACTGTGGCAGCGCAGAACGGAGCGTGGGTGGTCTACGACACCAAGAGCTCCGACATCGTGAGTAACAACGTATCGGCCCTGGCCACCGACAGCAAGGGCGTGTGGGTGGGCTCCTACCAGGGCCTGAGCCGCCTCAATGGTGGCACGTGGACGGACTACTCGATGTTCAATGAAAAACTGAAGAACCAGTCGGTGAACTGCCTTATGGTGGACGGCCGCGGAGTGGTGTGGATAGGCACTGACGACTACGGTGTCATTGAGTTCGACGGCACCCATTGGACCGAGTACAGCGAGGAGACACGCCGCCTGAAGATGAAGTTTGTCAAGGAGATCGTGCAGGACAAGGACGGCGTCTTCTGGATAGGCGTCACGCTGGGCGGCCTGGTGCGTTTCGACGGCTACACGTGGGAGAAGTACACGCCAGACGACTGCGACCTGCTGAGCGACTTTGTGCTCGACCTGGCCGTGGACCGCGCCAACCGCAAGTGGATCACCACCAATGGCGGTGTGAGCGTGTACAACGACCGCCGCTGGGTGAACTACACTGTGGACAACTCCGGCCTGCCGGACAACATAGTGCCGGCCATAGCCATCGACGACAACAACGTCAAGTGGTTCGGCACGCTGAACGGCCTCTGCTCCTTCGACGGCGAGGAGTGGCTCACATGGAACACCTCCAACAGCCCGCTGCCCTCCAACCAGGTGAACGACATAGCCATTGACGACGACGGCCTGCTGTGGATAGGTACCAGCGCCGGCGTGGCTGTCTTCGACGGCAAGGACGGTTGGGTGGTATTCACGTCGAAGAACAGCCCTCTGCCCGCAGGCAACATCTACAAGGTGGCCAACGACAACAGGGGCAACCACTGGTTTGGCAACGACAGCAAGGGCGTGGCGAGGCTGAGCGGCTTCAGAATGCCCTCGAAGGAGGTGCCTGTGGTGAGGCGCGAGGAGCGCAGCGAACAGAGAACCGGCAGGGAGGATCCCGGCGTGGGCAAGGGCGAGGAACGGGTGCGCATCAACCCCCACCTTCAGGACGGCTACATCACCATCACCATGGAGAGCTCGCACGCAGTGGTCACCTTCACCAACAGCAACGGCAAGGTGGTGAAGACCATCACGAACTACAGGAACAACCAGCGCATACCGATCAGCAGGATGTCGAGGGGCATGTATGTAGTGGGTGTCAAGACTGCACGCGGAGAGAAGAAGATAAAATTTAACCTCAAATAAGGCCATGAAAAAGATAGCCCTTCTGTTGTTGTGCGCTTTAGCCGTCGTCGGTGTACAGGCGCAGCAGCTCGACCCCGTGAAGTGGAAGTACACCGTCAAGGAGACCTCCGCCACGGAAGCGGAGCTTGTGTTCACCGCCACGCTCGATGCGGGCTGGCACCTCTACTCGCAGTATACGGACCCCAACGGCCCTTTGGCCATTGAGTTTACCTTCGCGGACAGCAAGGACTACGAGCGCATGGGCAAGGTGCAAGAGCCCAAGCCCCACGAAGAGATGGACGACATCTTCAATTGCATTGTCAAGTCGTTCGAAGGCACTGTGGTCTTCCGTCAGAAGGTGAAGCGCGTCAGCGACAAGGATTTCGTCGTCAAAGGAACCCTTAGCTACCAGCTCTGCAACGACGGCAGTTGCATAGCGCCGGAAGACCGCGACTTCAGCTTTAAGGTGCCGGGTGCCAAGGCCGAGGAAAAGGTTGCGGAAGAACCCGTCCAGGCTGTGGCTGAGGATGCGGCTGCAGCCGATACCATCGAGGCTGTGGCGGCTCCCGACGGCACAGAAAATCCTGTCGTGATGCCCGTACAGGAGGAGCAGAAGCAGAAAAGCCAGAGCCTGCTTGTGGTCTTCCTCTTGGCTGTGGGCGGTGGCATCCTCACCATGTTCACGCCGTGCGTCTTCCCGATGATACCGATGACGGTCAACTTCTTCGTGCGCGGTGCAGAAAACAAGCGCAAGGGACGCCGTCAGGCTTGGTTCTTCGGCTTGAGTATAGTCTTCCTCTTCGCCGTTCTGGGAGCAATCTTGGCAGCCTTCCTCGGCCCCGAGGCCCTCTACACCCTCGGCACGCATTGGATACCCAATCTGCTGTTCTTCATCATATTCTTTGTCTTCGCACTGAGTTTCTTCGGCCTCTTCGAGATCAAGATGCCTGAGAAGTGGATCAACAGCAGCGACGAGCAGGCCGACAAGGGCGGTCTCCTTGCCCCCTTCTTCATTGCGCTGACCACAGTGCTGGTGTCCTTCAGCTGTACAGGTCCTATACTCGGTGCCGCTCTGGTGGGTCTCACCACCAGCTCGACGGATCGCTGGGTGAGTCTCGTCACCATGCTGGGCTTCGGCATAGGCTTTGCCGCTCCCTTCACGCTGCTTGCCATGTTCCCGCAGATGCTGGGCAACATGAAGAGTGGCAGCTGGCTCAACACTGTCAAGATTGTTTTCGCTTTCCTTGAGCTGGCCTTTGGCCTTAAGTTCCTGCAGCAGGCCGACCTCTATTGCAACTGGGGGCTTCTGCCGCGCGACACCTACCTGGCCCTGTGGATAGTCATCTTCGGCCTGCTGGGCTTCTACCTCCTCGGCAAGCTGCGTTTCAAGGGCGACGACGAGGTGAAGGAGATAGGCACCCTGCGCCTCTTCCTGGCCATTGCCGATCTGGCCTTCGTCGTATGGATGATACCGGGCCTCTGGGGCGCCCCGCTCAAGGGCATCAGCGGCTTCCTCCCGCCCATGGAGAGCCAGAGCTTCAACATAGAGAAAATTGTCGTTGAGAACATGCCCGCCGCCACAGGTACAGTGCAGGTGGGCAAGTTGCCTGCCGACCGCAAGTATGCCGACAAGCTGCATGTGCCGCTGGGCTTTGAGGCGTTCTTCGACCTTGACGAGGCCAAGGCCTACGCCCGCCAGCATGGCAAGCCCGTCTTCATAGACTTCACGGGCAAGACCTGCGCCAACTGCCGCGAGATGGAACACTACGTGTGGAGTGACCCGGAAGTGAAGCGCCTCCTTAACGAGGAGTTTGTCATGTGCTCGCTTTATGCCGACGAGAATACCATAGAACTGCCGGAAAACGAGTGGGTGACAGATGAGAAAGGCAAGATTTTAAAGACCCTCGGGCGCAAGAATCTCAACTTTCAGAAGACTGAATATAATATGAACGCCCAGCCATACTATGTCATCGTCAACGCCGACGGCAAGGTTCTCACCAATGAGAACTACAAGTACGACCGCGATGTGCAGAAGTTTGTGAACTGGCTCAACGAAGGAATAAACAACAACAAAAAATGAAACGTATAGTATTGGCGATAATCGCTATGTCATTGGGCTTTGCCACCGTAAAAGCCGCAACTGTGGATGTCAATGCCACACGTCATGTGGCTGCCGCCTTCTGGAACACAAACCGTCCGGCCGAAGTCAAGGCCATCGATGAAAATGCACTCTTCCTTCGTGACTGCGGAGACTTGCCCCACATGCACATCTACTCCGTGCAAGGCACCGGCTTCGTCATTGTCTCGGCCACCAATGCCGCCGTACCCATCCTTGCCTACTCCTTCGACAGCCCCTTCCCCGAGGAGATCCATCCATCCCTGCGCTACATGCTGAATGGCTACGAGAGCCAGCTACGCTATGCAGATTCCCTTGGCCTTACTCCCTCGTCTGAAGTGCAGGACGCCTGGGATGCCCTCGTCAAACCCACGGGCAAAGCTGCGGGAGCCAAAGCTACGGCCATAGCACCCATGGTGACTACCCGTTGGGACCAGGGCTCGCCATACAATAAGTTCTGTCCCTACGACTCCGTGAGCCATGTCAAGACTGTAGTAGGCTGTGTCGCCACCGCCATGGCACAGATTATCCGCTTCTGGAAACACCCCTCCTGCGGAACCGGCAGCCACTCTTACCTCCCCGAGCAGCGTACGCAGGGCGCCATTGACACCCTCACCGCCGACTTTGAGAACACTACCTATATCTACGCATACATGCCCTACATGGTAGTGGCGGACGTCTCGCCGGTGCGCGAAGTCAACGCTGTGGCCACCCTCTCCTACCATTGTGGAGTTGCTGTGGACATGATGTACGGCAGCTCCAGCGGCGCCTACACCAGTTGCGGCTATTGGTCCGATGCCTGCGCCGTCAGCGCCTTCGTGGACTACTTCAAGTACGACCCCGACATTCAGTTCGCCGAGCGATACAACTATTCCGACAGCGCTTGGCGTGAGAAGATTGAAACCGACATCGCCGCCGGACGTCCAATTTACTATTCCGGACGCGACCAAGACGGCGGCCACGCCTTTGTCCTCGACGGCATGGATCAGCAACGTCGCTACCACTTCAACTTCGGCTGGGGCGGCTACGGTGACGGCTACTTTAACCTTTCCAATATAGCGCCAATCAGTAGCGGCACCGGCTCCAACCCCACCAACACCTTCAACTACAGCCAGAGCGCTATCTTCAACATCAAGCCCATTCCCACCGTCCTCGACACGGTGGATGTATACGATACCGTCTGCTACGACGCCACATCCTACACTTTTTACGAATATACCTTAACACCGGCAAATAATACTTTCACACTTGTTCATCTTGACACAGTCTACCGTCTCCATCTCAATATAGCACAGCGCCGCTTTGTTTACCTTAACGCCAATGGCGGTATGGGAGGAACCGTAACAACACGCTATTGTTACCTGAACGGCTATGTCGTTCCCGAATGCACATTTACAAAAGAAGGATATCGTTTTGTGGGCTGGTCGACATCGCCAGATGGTGAAGATGTCATTCACAATGTCGGAGACACAATAAATGTGCGTAGAAACCTTGTTCTATATGCGATATGGCAGAATGAAAACTTGGGATTAGAAGAAGTCCAGCACAACAATGTGGACCTTTGGCCCAACCCCACCACTGGTGACATCAACATCTCGGCACCGGACCTGCAAGGTGCAAGCTTAGAAATCTTCGATGCCACGGGCCGCACTGTGCTAAGTACTGACAACCTTCAGACTCTTGGAGGAACAGTCCAAATTCCCCTGCATGCATTGCCTGTAGGGGCATATACAATGCGTATAGCAACGGCGAATGGCCTCTATAATCAGCGAATAATCAAACGATAGAAAAATAAAGTAAAGAAAAATTTGGCCATGTGGGGAAAAGTTCGTACCTTTGCACCCGATTTCAGCGATGAAATAAGAGAGTGCGGGGTAGAGCAGTGGTAGCTCGTCGGGCTCATAACCCGGAGGTCGTCGGTTCGAATCCTTCCCCCGCTACCGAGCAGGACAAGTCAGTGGACTTGTCCTTTTTTTGTTTCTTGCACCTGCCTGGTTTCGTGTGTGCGTGGGTCGCCGACTTCTTTCTGCCACGTAGCGAGTAGGAGATTTTAAGTTTGGTCTGTGCGTTCATAATGCTAATGTTTTAATGTCTTATGAATATAAATAGTAGGTAGGTTTGAAAAGTGACAAAAAAATCCCAGAAAAAAAATCTGGGATTCGCGACGCATATAGATTTGATGGGGGTAGGTAGGCTGTTTTTGTAGTCAATTATTACAGGGGTTACCTGCCTTCCATCAATTAGTTAATAGTAAGTGGAAGAGGGTGATATATACTGAAACCATGAGCATTTTACATAGGGATGTGTATTCAAAGGACAAAAAGGCGACTATAAATGTCGCCTTATTTGTGAATTCTTAAAATTGAAGAATCATTCGGCTGCATATTGTTTATACAATTTGACCATTCTGTCTAGTGTCACAACACAAGCACGTTTGTAATCACTTATCGAGCCACGACTATATCTATCCCATGAATTTTGACCTTTCCCATCTTCTGATTGAACATACTCATGAAATCTAGTGCTGGATTCAGTACTAGGATTCATTCCAGAGTAAATCAGAAGATATACCCATGCGTCTTTTTTAATACGACCTTTCACATCATCAACAGTTAAGTGTGAAACTATTATAGTTAACTCATCCCATATTTTACATTGGGTTGTGAAATCTATCTTGTCAAATGTTTCTAGACAGCGGTGTATGTTGGGTTCATTATCACAGTAGGTAACCCATTGGTCTGCTGTCTTAATGTTATGTCCACCACAGGACACAAGGAATACCAAGCATACGACAAACTTCAAAAAACATATTGTTTTCTTCATAATATAAGCCAATTATAAGACTATTTAATAATGCTTATTTTAGATTAACCTTAACAATGTCACCGAGTAACGCTTGTTTATTTTCCTCCAGTGTCCCATTACAATATATAGATGTAGAACCAGAATAATCAAAATCTGGACAAAATGATACCGCCAAGCATTTTGCGCCTAACGATAAATCAGCAGCATGAATCTCGTATATAACAACATAAAAAGTATGCAAAGCACCATTATACATCTGCTCGTTGACCATATTAACACAATACGCTGTGCAAGATTTTACATCTGTGTACGTCCGTTTTATTACCTCCCATCCAAATCTAACATGGGAAGGAACATTGGTTGTTATCTGAGCTGTGACCATTTCCGCCTCATTCTTTTGGCTGTTTTTGGCGACTTCCTTTTCTTGCGGATTGTTGTTGCAAGATAGCATACAAAAAGCAATCAATACTCCCCAAAACAATGTAACTTTTTTCATAATACAATCCCTAAATTTGTGTCGGGCGCAACTTCTGTTCTCGGCTCGGAGGAAAAAACCAAACAACGAAGAAAGTGGAGCCATCCATCAACGCCCTATCCTTTTTGCGTGAGGGCTTCGACTCCCTATAGTGTAAAGTATTTGGTGCAATGAACCGCTCCACGAAGGATATATAGAAAAACTATAATCCCACGGAGCATTTCATCTTCCCTTATTCCAAACACTTTTTGTGTGAGTTGTCGAAGTTCACGCAATCGGAATAAAGCGAAAATGCGCTTTCTAACGGTAAACCTTTCCTTGCGGTTTACGGGTGCAAATATACAACTTTTTTCTTATCCGACAAAAACAATTTCAATTTGTTTTTTTAAAGAGGCTATAATATATTGTACTACAGACATCAGCCATGATGTTGATTGGGCGCTATCGGCTTCGTCGGGTCGGGAATCCACTCGCGTATCGTCCACAACTTTTCCAAATCTTCAAGAAATCGGTGCGAAAAGATAACAGTTGAGCCTACCGAGTAGGACAAGTCAGTTGGCTTGTCCTTTTTTGTTTCCTGCAGGACGGCTGGTTTTGCCGAATGTCAGGCAGCCAGTCGGGCGCCAATAGTCTTTGCGGGCTCCCGGAAACACACGTTTATGGAAGCCACCCACATGGAGACCCTATGGAGTCCCTATGGCCGTTCTGCAGCGTAGTTTAAATGTATCACAACAAGCAAAGCAATGTTGCTTGTTGTCTTCTCTCAGGTGCGCCTTTTGATGGCGGCAAGCGCCTACGTCGTGCTGCCGCAGGTGCTGGAATGTCGTCTGGAAGCCGTCATGAAGTAATAAATAATAGGGATGAAGAATGTGTTAATGCGTAAATGCGTTAGTGCTGACGCGCCAACACAATTGCACAATAACGCATTCTGCTATTATTCTTCATTCTTTGTCTTCATCTGCGCTATGACTACACCGGCGATGACGATGGCGATGCCGGCAAGCTTGAGCCAGCTGAATTGCTCCTGTCCGATGAGGATGGCTGCGATGAGCGAGAAGACAGGTATGGCGTTGTTGAAGATGCATGCCTCGGAGGCGCCGAGGTTGCGCACGCCGAGGTTGTAGAAGGCGTAGGCGAGGGTGGAGCAACAGATGCCGAGGGTGAGGAGGAGGAGGAGCATCTTGGGCGAATAGCTGAGGAGCGGCAGGTGGCTGCCGTCAAAGGCGAGTACGAGGGGAAGGAAGTAGATAAGTCCGATGAGGTTCTGCCATGTGGTGATGGTGAGTGGGCGGTAGCGATCCACGATCTTGACGAGGAGCAGAGTGTATACCACCGCTATGGCCACGGCCCCTGCGAGGAAGAGCAGGCCTTGTGTGTTGCCGCCGAGGGCGTCGCCGCCGAGGATGAGGATGAAGACACCGCCGAGGGAGAGGATGACACCGCCTATCAGGGGCAGGCTTATGCGTTTGCGGTAGGCCACCCACATGCCGAAGGGCACGAAGAGTGGTATGGTGGCTATGATGACGGAGGCGAGGCTGCCGCTGACGAGCTTGACGCCGCTGGTCTCGCAGAGGTGGTAGATGAAGGGTTCGCAGAGTGCGAGGAGGAGGAACCACTTGAGGTCGCCGTTCAGCAGTGAGCGGAGTCCGCGGCCGGGGCCGCGGCGTATGGGTTCGAGGTTGTGGCTGAGAGCCAGCAGCGGGAACATGACGACGGTGGCTATGGCGAGTCTCATGGCGATGAGAATGGTGACGGTCATGTGCTCTTCGGTGAGGAAGAGTTCCTTGGTGAGGATGAAACTGATGCCCCAAAAGATGACGGATGTGCTTATGAGGATATAGGTGAGTGTCTTTGAGCGTTTCACATTAAACCTTAAACTTTAAACCTTAAAACGGGTAGTTGATACCGAAGTTTGTTACTATCTGGTTGAAGCGCCAGTGTGGCGGGCGCCAGCGCTGCTCCATGGGGTAGCCGGGGTCGTAGAACGGTATGCCGAAGTCGACGCGCAGGGTGGCGATGGAGACGGCCACGCGGAGGCCGAGGCCGGCGCCGACGGCTATCTCCTGCGGCAGGCTGTTCCATTTGAAGTGTCCGTTGTCATATTGTTCCGAGGGGGTGAAGAGCCATACGTTGCCCATGTCGGCGAAGACGGCGCCCTCGAAGATGCCTGCTATCGGGAAGCGTCCTTCGATGTTCATCACGAGTTGTATGTCGCCCACGCGCTCCACGTCGGCCACGGCGTCGGACCCCTCGTGCACGTAGCCACCGGGGCCGAGGCGGCGCAGCTGCCATGCGCGCATGGTGGTGGGGCCGCCGCCGAAGAAGCTCTTCTCGTAGGGCATGGAGACGGAGTTTCCGTAGGGGATGCCGGTGCCCACGATGACACGCGTCACAAGGCTTGATTTGTCGCCTATGTAGAGGTAGTGTGTCACCTCCGCGCCGGCGCGTATGTACTGCGAGAAGGGGACGCCGAGAATCTGGCGCACATTGTTCTCGTCGGTCTCGGCGTGGCTGAGGGTAGCCATGCCGGCAAGCAGGTTGCCGGCGGTCTCCACAGAGAGGTGGAGGGCTGTGAAGTTCTCGCGCGAGGCGTATTTCTGGTTGCTGAAGGTGTAGTCGTAGCGTGCTGCGAGGATGAAGTGGCTGCTGTACTGGTATTTAAGGCGCAGGTCGTTGATCTGGTCTATGCGTGAGGCGAAGCCGTCGTCGAGGCCGAGCATACGCACGAAGGTCATCTCTACGGGCAGGAGCTGGTTGCTGGCGCGACGGGAGTGGCTCCAGGTGTAGCCGAACGAGGTGTTGGCGAGCACTCGTTCAAAGTAGTAGCGGTACTGGTAGCTGCCGCCGGCGGAGAAGAGGGTGTGTGGCTTTATGCGTTGGAAGACGATGTTGCGTGTGAACGGCAGCAGGAATATGGGCATGTCGAGCGAGATGTCTATGCCCGTCTCGAAGGCGGAGAAGTTGTCATAGAAACTCTGTCCGCGGTTGCGGAAGATGAGTTTTGGCAGCTCGAAGAGCACAGAGCTCTTGACCTTCAGCAGTTCAGCGCCACC
Organism: Bacteroidales bacterium; assembly: GCA_017522105.1. Lineage (GTDB taxonomy): Bacteria > Bacteroidota > Bacteroidia > Bacteroidales > P3 > Colimorpha. Next base: position 33,960 of record JAFXAA010000003.1, read on the forward strand.
AAAGAGGTTCTTGTGCTGGTATTCTATGGCTGTCTCTACGCCGAGGTTGCCACCGGTGAAGAAGTTCTGCGTGCTGTCGCCGGCACCGAGAGGGGAGGCGTTGGTGAGCTCTATGGAGAGCGACAGCTTCTGTTGCGTGGCGGGCACCAGCTTGATGTGGGCGTCGACAAGCGGCAGGGAATCGGTGGATGCCGGCGACGGCGACATGTCGATGTTGATGTACTTGAAGTTGCGCAGGCCGAGGAGTGAGTTATAGGTATCGTTGATGTAGTGCGGACGGTAGGTCATGCCGGGGAATACCATGAGTGTGCGGCTGATGGTTTGTGGCTTGATGTCCATGGGGCGGTCGTAGACGAAGATGTTGTCTATGCGCCGTGAGGCTCCCGGATAGGTGTGTATCAGTGTGTCGAAGGATGTCGGCGCGTTGCGCAGGCCTGCGTTGCTGTTCGGGTAGACGAAGACATTGTTGATGTGGTATACCCGCAGGTTGCGGCTGTCCACAAGCACGTCGATGCTGAGTTTTGAGGCCGAGTAGGTGGTGTCGACGCTGAAGCGCACGTTGTCGTTGGAGGCCAGGTAGTAGCCTGCCTCACGGAGGTTGGTGACCAGGCGGTTGCGCTCTGCGGCGATGTTGTCTTGGTCGTATGGGGTTCCGGCTTTCAGCGGCGAGCCCTCCTCCAGCTCTTCGAGCAGACGTCTGACGGCGGGGCTCTCGGTGCGGTACACCACCTCGTCGATGGTGTAGCGAGGCTTGGCTTTGATGCTGTAGCGTATGGCTATGTTGCGTCGTCCCACGTCTATGGTGTCGAAGACTACGCGGCTGCCGAAACAGCCCTTGGCTTCCATCATCAGCTGCAGCTGCCGTGCCGTCTGTTTGGCTTTGTTTTCGTCGTATATGACCGGTGCCTGGCCGAGGCGGTGCAGGCCGTTGTTCCATAGGTTGGACGTGGTGTCGGTCATGAAGCAGTAGATCCACATGCTCACCGGCATGCTCTTTATCCCGAGGAACTTGGTGTTAGGGCGTTGCACGTAGTATTTCTTGGCCTGCTTGGCGGCATCTTTCACCTCTGGCGTCACGGCGCTGCTGTCGGCCATCTGCACGTCAAGCACTATGTCGTGCAGCACATGCTCGCCGGGGCCTATGTAGCGGCCTATGGTGCAGCTGGTGGCCATCAAGGCCGCTGCTACGGCGAGGATGATATGTGCGGCCTTATTTCTCAATGGTATTCATTATCGTGTCGGTGCTGCCGAGGTTGCGGCGCATGAGTTGGAGACAGGCGTCGGAAGCGGCATGGTAGATGTCGTCGTCGGTAAACAATTTCCGTAGGAACGACACATCGGGATGTTCGTCTACAATCATGCAGCCTCCAAGTTCGATGAGGTCGTGTGCCTCTTGGAATTTGTGGTAGTTCGGGCCGAAGACGACGGGCTTGCCGTAGGCTACGGCCTCGAGAATATTGTGTATGCCCACGCCGAACCCTCCGCCGATATAAGCCACGGTGGCGTAGCGATAGAGCTTGGAGAGGAGGCCTATGTTGTCGATGATGAGGACATGGCTTTTTGCACTATAAGAACTAGTCGAACTTGAAAGACTGGAATATCTTATGCTGTTGGGGAACAGGTCTTCGATGCTGCGCAGGTGCTCTTCGTGTATCTCGTGCGGGGCGATGATGATGCGTTCGGGGAACCACTGCTTGCTCTCGCGCAGGCGTGCGATAAGCTGCTCGTCGGGTGGCCAGGTGCTCCCGGCCATCAGCACTTTGCCGCCGTATCCGTCAAGGAACTTCTCGACAACGGCGTCTCTTTCGGCGGCCTGGGCTATCTGGTGCACGCGGTCGAAGCGTGTGTCGCCTGCCAGGGAACAATGGTCGATACCATGGCTGCGGAGCAGCTGCAGGCTCTCCTTGTTCTGCACGAAGAGGTGGGTGAAGCAGTCGCGGAGCTGCCGGACGAACCAACGGCCCCAGGGCTTGAAGAAGTATTGCTCCGGACGGAAGATGGCCGAGAAAATGTATGTGTCTATGCCGCGCTGGCGCAGGGCGTTCAGGTAGTTGTACCAGAACTCGTACTTGACGAAGAAGACCTTGTCGGGATGTGCAGCATCCAGGAAGCGGCGCACGTTGCCAGGGGTGTCCATGGGCAGGTAGCATACGGCCTCGGCCTTGGCGTAGTTCTTGCGCACCTCGTAGCCCGAAGGAGAGAAGAAGGTGACGAGCACCTGATGGTCGGGGTGCCGCTCGCGGTAGCGCTCCAGCACCGGCCGTGCCTGCTCGAACTCGCCGAGGCTGGCAGCGTGGAACCACACGGTGGGCCTGTCGCCGGCCAGCTTGGCCAGTGCCGCTGGAGTCTCACGCCATCCGCGCACCATCTGGCGTGCCTTCACGTGACCGCAGAGCGCCGCCACGCGTATGCCGAGAGTGTAGAACCAGATGCCTAAAGTGTATAAGAGTCTCATTGTTCTTGTGATGGTGTTGATATCGCCAATCAATAATAGTAGTAATCGTAGGTCGTCTTGCCCATGAGCGGGAACATCCACGACAGGCGCACGCCGTACATCAGGTCAAAGTAGCGGTTGTTGTCTTTGCTCTTAAGCCCCATGAGGTTGTCGAGTTGGTAGGGGCGGGTTGACCAGCTGAGGCATTCGCTCACCTCGAACATCACCTTGAAGTTCACGTAGGTGGAGATGTTGCTCATGAACACGAAGCCTATGCCTTCCGTCAGGATGGCGCCATGGCGCAGGTGGTCGTAAATTTTGGCGTAGTCGCCGTTGATCTGTGGCACGGGGCTCTCGTTCATGTCCTGCGAGAAGACCGTCTTCTGCATGAACCATCCGCCGCTGAGCTTGAACATGATGCCGGAGTTGGGGTTGCCTTTTATGACGGGTATTATTTTGGCTGCGCCCAGGCGGGCCGCGAGGCTTCTGTTGTATGCCGCCACGGCTCCGTCGTAGCCGCCCCAGCTGTATAGCACCCCGTTGTCGCCGTAGATGCTCATGCGGCTCTCGCGGTTGCGCAGGTTGTCGCTGTTGTAGCCGAACCATAGGTCGGCGTCCAGCGTCACCATCCAGTTGCTCTTGTACTTGTAGTCGCAGCCTATGGAGAAGTCGAGGTACGGCCCTTTGTAGAGGTCGCGCATGCTGCCGCCGGTCATGCCGGTGCTCGCTGCTCCGCTGCCGGGCATCAGCGCGCCGGCAGTGAACCCAATGATATGGCACTCCAGCGTGTCCGCGCTCAGCTTCACCTGTCCGCGCGACAGGGTGGGCAACAGCATGGCCGTCAGCGCTATTATCCAAAATTTATTTCTCATGTCAAAAAAAGTTCGTATCTTTGCAAACTGTCTATTGAAACGATAGACGACTCAAAATATTGTATAATAAATAAAAAAATATAGCTTCAATGGCAAAAGACTTTCCCAAACGCAGTGAGAACTACTCCGAATGGTACAACGAACTGGTGGTGCGCGCCGACCTGGCCGAGCAGAGCGCCGTGCGCGGCTGCATGGTCATAAAACCCTATGGCTATGCCATCTGGGAGAAAATGCAGCACCAGCTGGATAAGATGTTCAAAGAGACCGGCCACCAGAACGCCTACTTCCCCCTATTCATCCCCAAGAGCTTCCTCAGCCGCGAGGCCGAGCATGTCGAGGGCTTCGCTAAGGAGTGCGCCGTGGTGACCCACCACCGCCTGATGAACGCCCCCGACGGCAGCGGCGTCGTCGTCGACCCCAGCGCCAAGCTCGAGGAAGAGCTCATCGTGCGTCCCACCTCCGAGACCATCATCTGGAGCACCTACAAGAACTGGATCAAGTCCTACCGCGACCTGCCCATCCTCTGCAACCAGTGGGCCAACGTTGTGCGCTGGGAGATGCGTACCCGCATGTTCCTCCGCACCGCCGAGTTCCTCTGGCAGGAAGGCCACACCGCCCACGCCACCCGCGAGGAGGCCGAGGAGGAGGCCCGCCGCATGCTCGAGGTCTATGCCGAGTTTGTGGAGAAATACATGGCCGTGCCCGTCCTCAAGGGTCACAAGAGCCCCAACGAGCGCTTCGCCGGCGCCCTCGACACCCTCTGCATCGAAGCCATGATGCAGGACGGCAAGGCCCTGCAGGCAGGTACCTCCCACTTCCTGGGCCAGAACTTTGCCAAGGCCTTCGAGGTGCAGTTCCTCAACAAGGAGAACAAGCTCGAATACGTATGGGCCACCTCGTGGGGCGTCAGCACCCGACTCATGGGCGCCCTCATCATGACTCACTCCGACGACAACGGCCTCGTCCTGCCGCCGCACTTGGCACCCATCCACGTGGCCATCGTGCCCATCTGCAAGAGCGACGAACAACAGCGCCAGCTCGACGAGCACATCGCACCCATCATCAAGGCCCTCGAAGCCAAAGGCCTGGTGGTGAAATATGACAACCGTCCCGAGTACAAGCCCGGCTGGAAGTTCAACGAGTACGAGTTCAAGGGCGTCCCCGTGCGCCTGGCCATCGGCCCCCGCGACCTGGAGAACGGCACCTGCGAGGTATGCCGTCGTGACACGCTGGAGAAGATCACCATGCCCATCGAAGGCATCGCCGACCACGTCTACGACCTCATGGAGCAGATCCAGCAGAACCTCTTCAAGAAAGCCGCCGACTTCCGCGCCAGCATGACCCGCAAGGTCGACACCTGGGACGACTTCAAGGTCGAGATCGAGAAGAACGGCTTCCTCCTCTGCCATTGGGACGGCACCCAGGAGACCGAGGAGCGCATCAAGGAAGAGACCAAGGCCACCATCCGCTGCATCCCCTTCGACGCCCCCGAAGAGGAAGGCAAGTGCATCTACAGCGGCAAGCCCAGCCACCGCCGCGTCGTCTTCGCACGCAGCTACTGATAACGCCTTGTGTTATATTGAATTAAGCGGCAAGTGGCAGACGCCACTTGCCGCTTGATTTTACGCTGTCCCAATGCCTTGGTTTATAGCCATAAGTAAGTCTATAGGTTCTACTCACCTTTTACTCACCTTTTACTCATCTTTTACTCAAACTTTGCCCACCTCCGTAGTAACACCGTAGTAGCTCCCATGTTCCTCCGCTGTACGTCCGACCGCCATCAGCGGAACGGCTGCCGACTGACAACAGATTATTACCCCGTCAACATAATCCAGTCACCAGACACAAAGGTGACAACCAGAATCAGCATATCACAGTGGAACTGCTACGTAGCCTTTCAGCATTGGTAATGAAAAACACGGGGTCGGAATACAACACCATGTTGGGCAATTTTTCGGCAGCCAAGGGTGAGTTGAGGCTTTTGAATGTGAGTGCCGGAATAGGTGGAAGGTCATATCTGTCGTATCAGAAGGTTCCCGCTCGGCTACAGGAATTCTGTCAATGGCTCAATGCCGAGCGGAAACACCTGCACGAAGCAGACATTGAAGCGGTATATGACTTGAGTTTCGAAGCCCACTACAGGCTTGTGAATATTCATCCTTGGGCCGACGGTAATGGTCGTATGAGCCGACTGGTGATGAATATGATACAGTACGAATTTGGCGTAGTGCCGTCGATAGTGAAAAAGGAGAAACGTAAGCAATACATCAGCTCTCTTGAACAAAGCGAAGAAGCAGAAGATTCAAAGAATTTCAAGACCTTCATGCTCCAGCATCATTGCGATAACCTGCTGAAACAGATTGAGGAGTACAAGCATAGCATGGGCGATGAAATCCATAGTGCCAAATCCGACAGCGCCTTGAATGGCACTATGGCACTAAGGATTATAGGCGCCTTACGCGCCAAGCCGTCAGCCACGATGGACAATCTGTCCAATACCCTGGGAATAGCCAGAAGGACGCTGGTACGATATATGAACAAGTTGCAGGAAGACAACAAGATAAAACGAGTGGGTGGCAGACGATACGGACATTGGGAAATCATAAAGGAGGACAATGAATGATCCATTCGCAAGAACGTAGGAAACTTGTCTATTCCAGGTCTCTGCATAGTGCCATGAATCGGAAGAAAAGAGGCCGGTTATGCAAAGACTATTGACAATCCTTGTCAGCCAAGCCGACGGCAAACCACGGTGACCTCTCGGCGATCCATCGGCAGTTTTCTTTCTTCGTCCATTCTTCGTGGTTTCTATATGTCTTCTTTGCTGCAATAACGTACCACCTAAAAAACACATTGCACAAACAACCCATAAACAATAGCAATTCCCGTGGGTGGCCGTTATCGGCCGTCCACCCCATACCTACCCCCATCATGCCCATTAAACCCATCGTGCCCGTTTAACCCATTCTGCCTGGCTCCATTGGAAACACGGCCTGCGACGCTAGCACGGCCAAGTGCATAGGGCTGGAGCAAACGCATTCTCCATGTCCTCTCGGCGACCATATTATTTCAGTATTACATTTTTAACAGCCGTTAAAAAATACATTTTGCCATTCAAGAAAAAATGAGTATCTTTGCAGTTTGAAAAAAAGATATGTGCAACGACAAGTTATACAAATATCTTGACGCGAGCGGTGGATCGGCAATGCTGTACAACAGCACATTAATGTTCACCAACGCCACACAGTTGAACGACCCGTTCGACTGCCATCCATTATATGTTCATTTTTCAAGAGAAATGCCAACACCTTACAAGGGTTGGCCGCCCGAAACTGTTTCAGAGTTAGAATACAACAAAGGCTTACAACGGAGAGACAAAACATATATTTGCAGTCTTTCGAAAGTTTACGACTCCATTTTGATGTGGAGCTACTACAACCAACATCAGGGTATTTGTATCGGGTTGGATATGGAAAAAACGAGGAAGTGTCTGAACCGCATGATGGGCCTCTTTTATGGTTGCCCCGAACTTGAAGTTCAGTATCGGGATGTGATTAAAGAGCCATGCTCAATAAAAGGCCCCAACGATTTTCTCTGCAATCTTTTTGCCACCAAAGCAAAAGATTGGCAACACGAACAGGAGGTGCGTCTTATAGCGTACGACCCATCGCCAATGTATATGCGCCTGTTACCCGGACAATATGAGGAGGACCCATCCTTTTGCACAAAACTCACTCGCATATTCCAAAAGAAAATGGACGAAACATCCATGGATTGGAAAGACGTCCGAGCCTTTCTTGACATCGGTGGCGAGTGCTTTGAATCCGTCTACTTGGGGGTGAACTTGAATAAGAAAAAGAACGCAGAAAGTAGGGAAAAAATAATCAAGGCTGCCCGCAAGTGCAACCCCGACATCAAAATATACCAAATGACAATTGACCCCGAAGCCTTTAGGATGAAGCATGAACCGGTAGGTTTCTAAATCTCAAAGAGTATGTCAACAGAAGAACTGCAAAAACGGACAACCGTCAATATACAGGAGAAAGCCAATCTGATTTGGGCTATTGCCGATAAACTGGTTGGCACATACAAACCTCACGAATACGGCAATGTGGTATTGCCCATGTGCGTCATCAAACGATTCTCCGACACTCTTGCACCGACCAAGCAGGCCGTGTTGGACGCCTACGAACTTTATGCCGTGAAGCGTAAGCTGGCAGTCTATGATGGCTTCCTGCGTGATGCCGCTGGCTTCGACTTCTACAACACTTCTCGCTTCACTTTCGACGGATTGTTGGCCGATGCCGACAACATAGCCGACAACTTCCGCAGCTACCTCAATCACTTTTCCAAGAATGTGATTGACATTATTGAGAAGTTCGACTTCGACAAGGAAATCTCCAAGATGGAGCATAACGGCATACTCTACAATGTCATTGCCGAGTTCTGTTCCAAGAAAGCCTATATGGGTGCCGACGCGATTTCGGCTGTCGATATGGGTTACATATTTGAGGAACTGGTAAGGAAGTTCTCAGAGAGCTACGACGAACAGGCAGGAGCACATTTTACCGCCCGTGACATTATCTATCTGATGGCCGAGCTGCTGATTGCCGAACAGTCCGACACGCTCCGCAAACAGGGCGTTACAGCTTCCATATACGATATGGCGATGGGTACAAGCCAGATGCTCGACTGTCTGGGCGAAAAGCTCCGCGAGATTGACCCCGATGCACAACTGACGGAGTTCGGGCAGGAACTGAACGAACAGACCTTTGCCATTGCCAAGTCAAACCTGCTCATCAAGGGTGGTCAAGCCGACAATATGCAGCACGGGAACACCCTGAGCGATGACAAATTTGACGGCTACCGTTTCGACTATATCATTTCCAATCCACCGTTTGGCATCGAGTGGAAAAACGAGAAATCGGCTGTCGAGGCCGAACATCGGCGTGGTTCCGCTGGCAGGTTCGCACCTGGCCTCCCTGCCATAGGTGACAGCCAACAACTGTTTATGCTCAACGGTGTTGCTAAGCTCAAAGACAATGGCCGGATGGCTATCATTCAAAATGGTTCGCCATTGTTCAAGGGCGACGCTGGCAGCGGAGAGAGCGAGATTAGAGGCTATCTGCTGGAAAACGACTGGCTGGAAGCCATAGTGCAGATACCAAACGATATGTTCTACAACACGGGTATTGCCACCTACATTTGGATTGTCACCAAGAACAAATCAACCCAGCGTGTAGGCAAGGTGCAGCTGATTGATGCCAGTCATTGCAGCCACAAACGCCGTAAGCCCATAGGCAACAAACGCAACGAGTTCACAGACGATTGTATTGCACTGGTGAGGAAAGCATATCTGGCCTTTACCGACGGTGTGTTTGAAGATGGTGACTTGCAGGTCGAAGTCAAGATAAAAGACAATGAAGATTTCAAGTTCCGCAAGGTGACGGTGGTTGACGGAAAGGATAAGGACACCGAGACCATCCCTTGGAAAGAGGACGTTGAAGACTATATGCAGCGGAATGTCTATCCCTACCTACCCAAAGCCAAGATAGACCCCAAGAAGACCAAGATAGGTTACGAGATACCCTTCACACGGGAATTCTACAAGTACGTTGCACCACGTAAGAGTGAAGACATATTCGCCCACCTGCAAGAGCTTGACCAACGTGAGCAGGAGTTGATGACTAAAATAATGGGGAGATAGGCGTATGAGCAGGGCAATGAAAGATAGTGGAATACCGTGGATTGGTGAGATACCAAAGGGTTGGGACACTCTGAAAATAAAACAAGTGATGCGAAATAAAAGCATCAAAGGTTTCCCCAACGAAACTGTTTTGTCTTTATACCGTGATTATGGAGTGGTGCCAAAAGATAGCCGAGATGACAACCACAACGTCACCTCAGAAGATACAAGTAGCTATAAACTTGTTGAGATTGGCGATTTTGTAATCAACAAAATGAAGGCTTGGCAAGGTTCAATGGCAGTATCTCAATACAGAGGCATTATTAGCCCAGCATACTACATTTGTCATTTCAAGAATGATGGTGTAGATAGGAGATACATCCACCATTTGCTTCGCAACGACTCGTATAAGGCTGAATATATGAGGCTTTCCACAGGATTGCGTGTTGGTCAGTGGGATTTGAACATTGATGACTTTTTGTCTATTCCAATGGTTCTTCCTCCTGTTCCAGAACAGCAACGTATCGCGGAGTTCTTGGATAGGAAGTGTGGTGAGATTGACGAGGCGATAGCCTTGCAGGAAGATTTCATCGAGGAACTGAAAGTCTATAAGCAGTCCGTTATCACCGAAGTCGTCACCCGTGGCCTCAATCCCAATGTGAAGTTCAAAGACAGCGGTATTGATTGGATTGGGCAGATACCTCAAGGATGGGAAGAGACAAAAGTTTTGAATCTTTTGTCAATGCCAATAACAGATGGTCCTCACGAAACACCTAAGTTATATGACAAAGGAATACCTTTTATTTCTGCCGATGCAGTATCTAATGGATGTATTAATTTTGAAAACAAACGAGGTTATATTTCAGAAGAATACTATTTGGAGTGTTGTAAAAAATATACCCCACAAAAAGGGGATATTTATATGATAAAATCTGGTGCTTCAACAGGAAGAACCGCCATTGTTGAGACTGATATGATTTTTACAATATGGTCTCCTTTAGCTGTGTTTAGAGTCAATCCAACCTATTTGTATGAAAGGTTCCTTTTGTACGTTTTACGTTCTGATGGATTTCAAAAACAAGTCGAAAACAAATGGACTTATGGGACACAGCAAAATATTGGAATGAGAGTATTGGAAAGACTTATTGTAAGTTATCCCACTCTGAAAGAGCAGCATCAAATCGCCGACTACCTTGACAACAAATGTACCGAGATTGACAGCCTTATCGCCATCAAACAGCAGAAGATTGAGGAACTGAAAGACTACAAGAAGAGCATCATCTACGAATACGTGACAGGAAAAAAGGAAGTCGATGGCTGATACGAAAACATATAATGGGAAGTGGTGGATTCCCACGGAATTAGATAAAACAGAAGACTTTCGTTTTGCTGGAACTCTAACCATAGAAGGCGATGGCAGTTGTAGTCTTTTGATAAAAGCCCAACCCGATGGGAATAAATCATTTGAAAGCATTCCAGTGTTTTGGGGAGAAGATGAGAGTGGTGGTAAATATACCCTATTTGCGCTAACAATGACACAGTGGAATGTTGGTAAGTCATTGCGGTATAAGGCGAAATATGTTATTTGTGGTATCCATATATTATCTATGGACGAGCCATTTTTTGACGAGTGTCATGTTGAGTTTCCTTACCTTCAAACATGGACTGGTGCCACGATGCTGGACATTCCTCAGGATTATGAAGCGAACACTTTTACTATAGAGTACGGAAAAGACCATGTGTATGTTGAAGGAAAACTTGAAACATGGCTGCACTATAGAGTCGTAGACAGAAACGTGTGCAAACAGGGAATGTTGGAGTTCACATCTTGGAAAGAAACCCAATACCATCTCATTTCGGAAAAACATTTGTCCATAAAGTCGTTTAACAAATACATAAGAGAATTTGCGCAGTTCCTCTCATTAGCTTTGTATAGCAAACAGAATCCATCGGTTATTTATTTCCGTAAAAAAGGCGAAGAGAATGCTCACAGAATGTTTTTCATAGCACCGCATTCTCAGAAACCATTCGATACTGTGCTTATCCCCTTGTCTATGTTTAGGGATAGATTGTCCAATTTTATTTCAGGTTATCATTCCGCATTTGACAAGATTGAAACGTTGAATAGATATCTCATAACATCTATCCACTTCAGTGATTTTGACGCACCGGTATTTATTGTTGTTGCTCAAGCATTGGAAGGATATTACCAACGTTTTTTGAAAGGGAAAGAAGGTGTAAGTAAGCGGAAATGGGAAGCATTATTAAATCATTTTGAAGATGTAAAAGCATTAAGGGAGTGTAACATAGATGCAAATATTGTAAAAGACACACGAGACACGTACTCACATTTGTATATAGAGAAAGATTCAAAGAAATCAAATGTTGCCGAAGGAATGGACTTGGTAATGCTTACTCAAAAATGTAGAATATTGTTAACGTGTTGTTTACTTAAGGAAATAGGAATGACCACTGAAGAGATTAGCTCATGTTTTGACAGAAATATTCTGCATTTCATGGTTTATAATGTAAAAAAGTACGAGACGGAGAAGCAAAATGAGGAAATGAAATAAAACCCGAATCATAATATGGAAGATTCTGAGAAAAGATTTGAAAGCGACATAGAAGCCTATCTGCTCAGCGAGGGTGGGTATACAAAAGGCGACCAGAAGACATACGACAAGGCGAAAGCCATCGATATGGCTACGCTCATCAGTTTTATATTGCAGACCCAGCCGAAGACGTGGCAGAGGTATCAGAACGTGTACGGCGAGAGAGCAGAGAAGCAGCTGTACACCATCTTTCAACAGAATGTCGCCGACTTCGGGCTGATACACGTTTTGCGCCAAGGCGTGAAAGACCGTGGCATTGAACTTCGATTTGCCTACTTCCAACCAGCTTCTCATAAAAACGAAGAGTTGGTGGAGAAATACCAGCAGAACATATTGACCTGTACACGCCAGTTCGCTTACTCGAAGCAAAACCATAACACTATCGATATGGTGCTGTCGCTGAACGGCATTCCAGTAGTGGCCATTGAATTGAAGAACCAGTTGAAAGAGCAGAGCGTGGAGAACGGTAAACGCCAGTGGCGAGAAGACCGCGACCCCAAGGAACCGCTGTTCCATTTCAACAACCGCATACTGGCCTACTTCGCTGCCGACATCTACAACGTCTATATGACCACCGAATTGAAAGGCGAGGATACATTCTTCCTTCCGTTCAACCAAGGCAGCAACGGAGCTGGCAATATTGGTGACGGAGGCAATCCAAAGAACCCCGACGGCTACGCCACCAGTTACCTTTGGGAGCGAGTGCTGAAACGTGATATGCTGCTGGCCATACTGCAACGCTATATCAGCCGTGAGGAAAAAGAGACCATCTTGTTGGAGAAAGGTAAGAAGGTCAAGAAGAAAAGTGTCAAGATTATCTTCCCCCGATACCACCAGCTCGATGTAGTAGAAAAGCTCGTTGATGATACCCGTAAGCAGTGCGAGGGCAAGAACTACCTGATACAACATTCGGCTGGCAGTGGTAAGAGCAATTCGATAGCTTGGCTCACCTATCGCCTGGCTTCGCTGCACGACGAGGAGGACACCGAGATGTTCCAGAGTGTCTTTGTAGTCACTGACCGCCGAGTGCTGAACCGCCAGTTGCAAGAAACCATACTTGGCTTTGACCACAAAACTGGTCAGATTGTCACCATAACCGACAAGGATAACTCGACCAAGTTACGCGAAGCCATCAACGACAAGAAGCGTATCATTATCACCACACTTCACCGCTTCCCACTTATCTACAAAGAGCTTGACGGACACCAAGGCAAGCGTTTCGCTATCATTGTGGACGAAGCCCACAGTTCCCAGAGTGGCAAGAGTGCAGAGAAGCTGAAAGCTGCCCTTGCTGACACCGACGAGGCACTGAAAGAAATGGCCGAGCTGGAAGGCCGTACCGAAGAGGAGCTGAAAGACGGTATGGACGTAATGACCGAGACCCTGCTGACCCAAGGACGGCACAAAAACGAATACTTCTACGCATTCACAGCAACCCCCAAGCCGAAGACTTTGCAGACATTCGGCATCGAGGCTGGCAAGGGCGAAGACGGTCAGCCACAATACACCGCTTTCCATCACTACTCGATGAGACAGGCCATCGACGAGGGTTTTATCCTCGACGTGTTGCAGTTCTTCACGCCGATAGAAACCAGCTACAAGGTGGCCAAGACCATTCAGGATAATCCAGAATACGAAGAACCGCCAGCACTAAAGGCTGTGCGCGAATACCACGACAATCACCAGTTTGTGATCGAGCAGACAGCAGAGCTGATTGTGGAAAAGTTCAGGGAAATTACGCTGACCAAGATACATGGCAGGGCCAAGGCAATGGTGGTGTCGCCAAGCAGAGCACACGCCGTGCGCTACTATCTGGCCATAAAGGAATACTGCAAACAGAAAGGCTATACCGATGTGTCGCCATTGGTGGCCTTCAGTGGTACGGTCAGCTACGCTGGCAAAGAGTATACGGAACCGCAGCTGAACAGCACGGGTGATTTGAAGATTAGCGAGTCGGCATTGCCTATGTACTTTGCCAGCGATATGTACAATGTGCTGGTAGTGGCCGAGAAATACCAGACAGGATTTGACGAGCCGCTGTTGCACACGATGTTCGTCCTGAAGGGACTGAAAGGCGTTAAGGCCGTGCAGACACTTTCAAGGCTGAACCGCAGCTGCAAGGATAAGATAGACACATACGTCTTCGATTTCGTCAATTCTGCCGAAAGCATACAGGCATCGTTCAAGCCGTTCTACGAAGATACGCTGCTGGCCGAGCCAATAGATGTCAATGTGGTATATCGTTACCTGACTGAGTTGAAATCGTATCACCTGTGGAGCGACGAGGTGGAAGAAGCCGTCTATGCTGTCTATAACGAAAACCAGGACAACAAGACACTAGGCAAACTGTCGAGTGTGCTGAAACCAGTGGTGGACGATTTTGGACAGTTAGACGAAGAAGATCGCTTCAAGGTGCGTTTCCTGGTCAAGTCTTTTGTCCGCTTCTACGCATATATGGCTCAGATTGCACGCACTTTCGACCGCGACCTGTTCAAGACTTACATCTTCTGTGAATACCTCTACAAACTGCTTCCTAAGACACCGCACGAAAAAGTGGATTTGAGTGGCAAGTTGACGCTGGAACATCACCTGTTCAAGGTTCAGCCCAGTGGAGCTATACAGCTGAAGCCGACAACCGAGGAAAAGACCATCAAAGGTGAGAAAGGCGGCAAGGGCAAGAAGGAAGATGAGAAGCGCGACTTGCTGGACAACATTATTGAAAAGATTAACCTGATGTATCAGGGCAACTTTACCGAAGCTGACCGTGTGATTGTGGAGAGCATTTTCGACCGTTTGCAAGGCTCAGGCAAGACGCTGGCAAAGCAAGCCAAGACCACTGATGTCAATATGTTTGCTCGCAACATCTTCCCGAAGACCTTCGACAAGGTGGCCCAGAAGTGTTATACAGAACAAATGGACGCATTCGCCCGTTTGTTTGAAGACCCGCAGTTTTACAAAACCGTTTTGGAAACTACAGCGAAGGCTATGTACTTCAAGTTCAAAAACGACGCGGAACAGGCCAAGGTGATACCATACAATGAGGAGGAAGAATCGTCAAATATGCCAATGGCTGCGGAAGACATCTTTATCTATGGTAGTATTCCTGTTGACCTTCCGAATACAAAAAGAACGGATTTGGTTGGAGAAAAGCTGGATTTGATATTGATGTATGCCATCGGGCAACCAAATGCCCGCAAAAAGACGGAAGCAGCAGGAAAAATTGCGTTGGGAATAAAGGAAATCATGTTGGAGAATGAACAGTTGGCGGCATACACGAGTTTGAAGTATCTTTTGTTTCATTATTGGAGCAATCCAAAAGCTTATCTATTGACAAAGGAACCTTTGTTGGTGGATCCGGACAAGGTGCCATCAGATTACCTAAAGAGAATGGAGAAAGATGCAGTAAAATATCTACTTCTGGAATATAGCCCAGACAGTCCATCAAATCTTGGCAATATCGATGTCCTCAAGACACAGAGAAGAGGTGAAATCAGATATTTGCCTTTTGTAACTACCATTGAAAGTATTGTCAAAGATGAATAGGCTTGTACTCATAGGCAACGGCTTCGACTTGGCTCATGGTCTCAAAACCAAATATGAGCACTTCATAGATTGGTATTGGGAAGAATGGGGTAATCGATTGATGGTCGGTAAGAAATATAAATACGAAGATGAGTTTTGCTTGTTTGAATTACGAGATAAGGTTGGCATCGGTAATTGGTACTTGGTACGTGATTGGTATTTCCAAGATATAAAGTTGAATGCTAAGGAATTCGTACAAAGGGCAAAAAATGACACAAACTTGTGCATATTTAATTACAAAAGCCCTTTCTTTGAGCAAATCAACAAAAGCATAGAGGACAAGGGATGGGTGGATATAGAGAACGAATATTATCTTTTACTGAAAAGATATGCCATAGAAAAACCCTCAAAAAATGACGTTATAAACCTAAACAAACAATTACATTTTTTGCAGGACAAATTAATTGAGTACTTAAGTGAGATTAATGAACAAGACAAAAATACCATAGATAAAATCAAAGAAAAAATCTTTGCACCAATTAATTCTTCTGATGTAGCCGTTGGAGCAACGAAAGTTTTAAATGAATATGTGGATTGGTGTATGGGGCTGCAGCATGGCGAATTGGAAAGGAAATTGAAAGAATATGGTATTGATAGTGATCGTAGTTTTATTTATTTAAACGAGGTTGATGAATATTGGCAAAACCGCACCAGTTTTGTTGACTATCCTAGAGTGTTTAGATTACCCGATAATATAATGCTCCTGAACTTCAACTACACTAATACCGCAATGCAGTACATGCCATTGGAAGGACAAATATTTTTCCTCAACCATATTCATGGAGAGGTATCAAATCCTCAAAATGTCATTTTCGGCTATGGTGATGAATTGGATGATGACTACAAGGCTATCCAAAATATTAATGACAATGATTATCTTAAAAATGTCAAGTCAATACGGTATTTAGAATCATGCAAATATAGAAGTGTATTGTCATTTATAGACTCTGCCCCATTTCAAGTTTGTATTATGGGGCATTCTTGCGGCAACAGCGACCGAACTCTACTTAACACACTTTTTGAGCATAGGAATTGTATCTCTATCAAGCCTTACTATTACATAAAAGAAAACGGAGATGACAATTATTTAGAACTGGTACAAAACATCAGTCGTAACTTTACTGACATGAAACTTTTCCGCGACAGAGTAGTTAACAAAGAATATTGCGAACCACTTACGCATAAAAAAAAACAACTAAATTTGATGGTTTGACAAGACGGCAAAACCGATACACACAATGAAATACAAAAAGCATATATTTTATTGGTTATTCCCCTTTGTTTTGATGCTCGTCGCTTGTTCGCGAGAAGATGTGGTATTTGATAGCATTGATTCGTCGCCAACACCTAATAACAATGAAGAACCAGAAGTGATGTATGGTTGCAACCTATTAAAAAACGGTGGTTTGGAGGATTGGGAAGTAGTGCCTATCGGAATGTATGATTACATTATTGACTGGCTTCCTCATAATAATGGAAATGTGAAGATGGAGTGGGTAACAGTATGTGAAGGCAAGCGTTCGGCCAAAATGAAGTCTTTGAAAACTGGTTCATCTGCTCGTGTGGATCAGTGTATACCGGTAATACCTGGTGATAGAATAAGAATTCGGTTTAATTATTTTGTGGAACAATGGAAAACAAATGGAGCGAGAACATATTGCTATTTTAGAACCAAAGCCGTTGAGTCATCAACTATTCCGACAGATGAACTGAAGGCGTTTTATAGTGACAATGATTATTATGTCATTAGGGGTGGCGGATATGGTATCAAGTATCTTCCCCATAGCACAGGTATTTGGCAAACATTTGATGAAACTATTGTGGTTCCACCAACGGCAAATTATTTTGTTTTTGGGGTAAATAGCTATTACGGTACAACAATATATATTGATGATTGCTATGTCGGTGGGGAAATCAGGCACAGTGATTATTCTGCCAGGGATGACTTATCAAACGAAAAACAGGAAGAATCTAGGTGAGAATGTGTTAATGTGTGATTGCGTTTGCTCGGCAAGTCATGTCTCCCACGGAGCCATGCAGAGTGTGTAAATGTATGAATGTGTAAATCATAGAATATGTAAATGCGTTAGTCTGTAATTTTGACATTTGAAATAAAACCCGTATCTTTGCATCCGGAAACAATCATAGGGCGGACATAAAACAATACAGAAAGATAGTTGGACTAAATATGACGGAATTACCAAGGAAATACAATCAGGCTGACGAGAACAACCGAAAGATTTCTGCTTATCGGCCTCTGCCACCAGAGACGCTGAATTCGCTACGTGAATACTACCGTGTGGGGCTGACCTATACCAGTAACGCACTGGAAGGAAACAGTCTGACGGAGTCGGAGACCAAGGTTGTCATCGAGGATGGACTGACAATAGAGGGCAAGCCTCTGCGCGACCACTACGAAGCTGTTGGTCACGCCAAGGCGTATGACTATATCTACAGTATCACCGAGAATGAAAAGCTGTGTGAGGAAGATATCATCACTCTGCATCGTCTGTTCTACCAACAGATAAATGCTGAGGAAGCTGGACGTTACCGCACAGTGAAGGTGTATATCAGCGGCAGTCGCTATGCTGTGGCTGCAGTATCGAAAATTTCCGCAGAGATGCAGAAGCTTGTCAAGTGGTACAACGATAACGAGAAAAAGCTGCACCCTGTAGAACTGGCTGCTATGCTGCACCAACGTTTCGTTTTCATTCACCCATTTGTTGATGGCAACGGACGTGTGGCACGTTTGCTTATGAACCTTTCACTGCTGCGCAACGGATATACCATTGCCATCATTCCTGCTATTCTCCGCCACGAGTATATCCATTCGCTCGAAATGGCACATGTTAGCCCAGAAGTATTCACCGACTTTATTGCCGACCGTATAATCGCTACCCAGCTCGACCTGCTCCGACTGATGGGAGACGGGGATGATACTGTAAATGATACTGTAAATGATACTGTAAAACGTGTCGATACACCTCGGCTTTCCAAGACAGAGCAAGCTGTGTTGGCGGCTATCGGCATGCATCCAGACTATTCCTATGAACAGTTGGCGGCAGTGTGCGGTGTTTCGCGTCCCACGATTGCAAGGACGATAAAGACTTTACAAGCCTGCAACTGCATCCGCCGTATAGGTTCTGACAAGAAAGGCCGCTGGGAAATCATTAACGAATCAAGAATCTCATAAGGGCAACACGACAATGCGTTAATGTGAGGGTATTGGGCAGTTGCTCTCCGCTCTCCGCTTTCAACTCCCCACTATTGTTCAGGTCCGCTCTAACTCCGGTCTAACTCCGCTCCAGGTCCGCTCGAAAATTGCTCCGCTCGGATGGCGAAAATGGCGGTGCCGGGATGGTGGGTGTCGCTGAAGCGGGTGGGGGAGTACTGTAAGTGGAAAGTGGAAAGTTGAAAGTTGGAGGTGTTTTGGGTGCGACAGCCTCACTTTCCACATGCTTTTCCATTGCTGCTTGCAATATTTTTTGCAAACTTTCGTTAAAAAGATGTCACTGATAAGGAATAACCACGACAACCACCATAAAACTTAAAACTTTAAACCATAAACTTAAAATCTTAAACTTTAAACCTTATATGAACAACACCCCCACTCCTCACATCGGCGCACGGAAAGGCGAGATTGCCGACATCGTCATCATGGCGGGCGACCCGCTGCGCGTCAAGTTCATGGCCGAGAACTACCTGGAGAACCCCGTGCTTTTCAACCAGGTACGCGGCATGCTGGGCTACACCGGCATGCGCGACGGTCGCCGTATCAGCGTCATGGGCCACGGCATGGGCGGCCCCTCGATAGGCATCTACACCTACGAGCTGTACAACTTCTACGACGTGCAGACCATCATCCGCGTGGGCTCCGCCGGCTCCATCCAGGAGGACCTCCACGTCGGCGACCTCGTCATCGCCACCGGCGCCTGCACCAACTCCAACTACGCCGCGCAGTACGAGCTGCCCGGCACCTTCGCCCCCATCGCCGACTTCCAGCTCGCCCGCCGCGCCGTGGAGGCCTGCGAACGCATGGGCTACCGCCACCGCGTGGGCAACGTGCTCTCGTCCGACATGTTCTACGCCGCCAACGCCCACAACGACCGCTGGCAGCGCATGGGCGTGCTGGCCGTGGAGATGGAGATTGCGCAGCTCTACATGAATGCGGCCTACGCCAAAAAGAAGGCCCTCGGCATCTGCACCGTCTCCGACCACCTGATCACCGGCGAAGCCACCACCGCCGAGCAGCGCCAGACCACCTTCACCAAGATGATGGACGTGGCGTTTGAGATAGTTAGGAGTTAAGAGTTATGAGTTTTTGATTAAAAAAAACATCAATTTGTATAATAATTTAGTTAATTTTACGTTAATCGGGCAAATTGTTTAACTTCTAAAACTATATCATTATGAAGATTTGCAACAAGATGTTTGCCGAATGTCTGGGTACATTCGTGCTGGTGCTCGGCGGCTGCGGTACCGCGCTGTTCGGACACGTAGGTTTCCTCGGTGTGGCCATCGCCTTCGGCCTCACTGTCATTGCCATGGCCTACGGCGTGGGCCACATCAGCAGCGCCCACCTCAACCCCGCCGTCTCGTTTGGTGTGTGGATTAACGGCCGTATGTCGTTGAAAGACATGCTTCTCTACTGGGTGAGCCAGTGCGTCGGCGCCATCATCGCCGGTGCTGTGCTGCTCTGCATCTGGAATGCCGCCGGCATGGGCCAGACGGGTGTCTTCGCCGCCAACGGCTACGGCGCTGAGTTCGCCGCCGCCACGGGCAATCCCGACTATCTGAGCGTCAGCATGTGGGGTGCCTTCCTCGTCGAGGCCCTGCTGACCTTCGTCTTCCTGATGGTCATCCTCGGTGTCACCGACGACCGCCACGCCAACGGCAAGTTCGGCGGCCTGGCCATCGGTCTCACCCTGGTGCTCATCCACCTTGTGAGTATCCCGCTGACCAACACCAGCGTCAACCCCGCTCGCTCGCTGAGCCAGGCCCTCTTCAGCAACGCTGACGGCTGGAGCGCCTGCAGCCAGCTGTGGCTCTTCATCGTGGCCCCGCTCGTGGGCGCCGCCCTCGCCGGCCTGGCCTACAAGTGCCTCGGCGGTTGCTGCTGCAAGAGCTGCAAGAAAGACTGACCTGTGGTTTTGTGACCACTAAGAGCGGCTCGCGCCTTTGGCGCGGGCCGCTTCTTTTATGCTGCTGCCAGCGAGCCCCTTCGCCACAACCACGGCCATGCTACGGCCGTCCTATCGCATCTGGGGCATGCATGGCCGATGCGCGGCCGAAGGAGGGCCGAGGAGGGGCCGAAGGGGGGCCGAAGGGACTGTATTCAAAAGGCGGGAAATTAGCTTGTTGCGCCCGTGTGGGTGCCATATACTGCTGATTGTCAGGGTGTGGGCTTAAAGGGTGTCGCCGCCCAGATGGCCGTCGCCGGAGAGGGTGTCGGGGCCTATGGTCATTTGCTCGACGGTGCCGACGAGGCTGTCGTCGTAAGGGCGGCAGAGGCGGATGTAATTGTCTGTCCAGCCCTCCATGAACTTGAATGAAGAATGAAGAGTGAAGAATGAAGAATTGTCCTGGCGCATGTTGTCTGGCCATTTGATATTCTTCATTCTTATTTCTTCATTCTTCATTTCTGTCTGCTTGCTTTCCCAGAGGACGGGGCGTGTCTTGCCGAGCTGGCTCTGGATGAAGGCCTGGTGTTTGCGCTCGCTGAGTTCGAGGAGGCGTGCCGTGTGCTCGTGGCGCACGGGGACGGGTATTTTCTCGCCGAGGCGGAGTGCGGCTGTGCCGGGGCGGTCGCTGTAGGTGAAGACGTGGAGGTAGGAGATGGGGAGCGATTCGACGAAGTCGAGGGTGCGTGCGAACTCCTCCTCGTTCTCGCCGTTGAAGCCCGCCATGATGTCGGCGGCGATGCAGGCGTCGGGCATGACGGCCTTGATGCGTTCGAGCTTGGCGCGGTAGAGGGCGGTGTCGTAGCGGCGGTGCATGAGGGAGAGCACGTGGTCGGAGCCTGCCTGGAGGGGGATGTGGAAGTGGGGGAGGAAGGCGCGTGAGGAGGCCACGAAGTCTATGATGTCGTCGGTGAGGAGGTTGGGTTCGATGGAGGAGATGCGGTAGCGCAGTATGCCCTCTATCTTGTCGAGGCCGCGGAGGAGGTCTAGGAAGCTTTCGCCCTGGTGCTGGCCGAAGGTGCCGGTGTTGACGCCGGTGAGCACCACCTCGCGTGCGCCTTCGTCGGCTATGCGGCGGGCCATGCAGAGGGTCTCCTCGACGGAAGCCGAGCGCGAGCGGCCGCGGGCGAAGGGGATGGCGCAGTAGGTGCAGAAGTAGTCGCAGCCGTCTTGTATCTTGAAGAAGGTGCGGGTGCGGGCTGATTCTCCCGCGGAGGAATACTGTAGGGTGAAAGTGTTGGTGGTTGCGTTATTGTTTGATTTTTCGCTAATTTGATTTGATTCAGCGGTGCTCAAGGCCGCTCCCTGCGGTCGGGCAGGCGTTATTGCGTTAGTGGCTGGCGCGTCAGCCGACTGGCCACTGGGCACTGACCACTGGCCACTGACCGCTGACCACTCTCCGCTTTCCACTATCTCTGGCAGTAGGTGTTTGCGGTCGTTGCCGAGGACGAGGGTGACGCCGGGGATTTTCTCTATTTCGCCGGCGGCGACCTGTGCGAAGCATCCCATGACGACGATGCGTGCGTCGGGGTTGAGGCGGTGTGCGTGGTGGATGGCTGTGCGGCACTTCTTCTCGGCCACGGCTGTGACAGTGCAAGTGTTGATGATGTAGAGGTCTGCTGGCTGACCCCAGTTGACGACAGTGTGGCCCATGGCGGCGAGGCGGCGCAGGGTGTCTGATGTCTCGGCGAAGTTGAGCTTGCAGCCCAGGGTATGTGCGGCGATGAGCATTATTAGTTATGAGTTTTTAGTTATGAGTTTTTAGTTATGGGTGGAGGTGGGAAATGTTAAAATAGTGTTAAAGTGCAGATTTATTTTGCCAGAATGTAGAATATGTGTATCTTTGCAGTCGGAAAGAAGAGGGGAAGACACCCCTTAATGATTGGGAACTAATGGAAAAGGTGCTCCAAACTACCTTCTAAATTTTGGATTTTGTAATAGTGTTTAATGGTAGATACAGCCCCCTGTCTTGGGGGCTGCGTCTTTTTTATGCCTTTTATTTTTCCTTGTCACGGATGAGTTGCTCAAGGGGTGAGTCCTCCTCATACTGGCGGCTGCGCACCATCTTGAGGCCGTCCTCGTCGGGGAAGATGACGAAGTCGGGCTGTGGCTCGAGGATGAGGATGTCTCGTCCTTCGGCGTCCTTGGAGGTGCCCTGCACGCAGTTCATAGCCACGAGGATGCGGCTCTTGCGGTTGGCGTAGGCGAAGTGTTCGCTGCCGAGGCGGTCGTAGAGGGCTTCGGAGCTCTCGTGGCTGACGCGTTTGGAGCCGTCCTTGAGGTAGACGACGACCTTGGCCTTGCCCTGCGGGGCGAGGCATGCGATGTCGAAGATGGATACGAACTCGGTGTCAGGGGTGAGCAGGCGTACGCGTCGGTCGCTGAGGGTGCCGTGGTTCCATGTCTCGTCGATGGTGAGGTGGTTGTCCTCGAAGAAGCGGTAGGAGCCGTGGCGGAAGCCGTCCTTGTAGTGACCGTCGCGGATGAGGAGGCCGTTGTCGTCGTATTCGACGAGGCGACCTTCGAGGCCGCCACGGACGTAGACGCCTGTGATGTAGCCTCGCTCGCCGATGCGCTTCCACCAGCGGCCGTGGCGGTGGTTGTCGGCCCAGATGGCCACCTCGGCGGTGTCGCCCTTGGAGGTGTAGATGATGTGGGGGCCGTGCTTGACGCCCATCTTGTAGGAGGCCTCCTTGACGAGGCGTCCCTGCTCGTTGAAGAAGCGCCAGAGGCCGTCGCGGTTGCGCTGGTTGAAGGAGCCCGTGGCGAGGAGGTGGCCCTGCTCGTCGTAGGCCTCGTGGCGGCAGACGCGGCCGGGCTCGCTGTAGGTGTTGCGGATGCGCACAGAGCCGTCGTGGTAGTAGTAGGTGAAGGTGCCGGTCTCGAGGCCGTCGACGAAGGTGCCCTCGTAGATTTTGGAGCCGTCCTTGTCGGTGCGCACCCAGTGGCCTTGTCGGCGCCCTTGCTTGTCGATTGTGTTCTGTGCCACGGCGCCGACGGAGGTCAGCAGCAGCGTGGCCGCGAGGATGAAGGTTGTCTTTTTCATGGTGTGTACTTGCTTATTTGTTTGGATAACGAGGTTTTATATAAATTATTTTAATATGTAGAAAAAAAGATGTATTTTTGCATCGTGAAAGGTGAATGAACAAACAGTGAAAAGCGATGAAGAATGTAGCAGTGATACTGGCGGGAGGTATCGGTAGCCGCATGTACAATGAAGCAGTTCGCTCCACAATGTCGCGTTCTGCTTTATTGCCCAAGCAGTTCCTCGAAGTGGGTGGACGTGCTGTGGTGGAGTATTCCATCGATGCCTTCGACAGCCACCAGTCCATCGACGAGGTGGCCGTGGTGGTGCATCCCGAGTGGAGGCGCCGCATGGAAGAGATTGCGGAGGCGCGCAAGTGGCGCAAGCTGGGGAAGATAGTGGACGGCGGCAGCGAGCGCTACATGTCGAGCCTCAATGCCGTGATGGCGTATATAGACTATCCCGACGACACCAACCTGCTGCTGCACGATGCTGCGAGGCCCTGTGTGTCTGGGGCGTTGATAGGCCGTGTGGCCGAGGCCTTGAAACACAACGAAGCCGTGGGCGTTGCTGTGCCGAGCACGGACACCATGTGGGAGGTGCATCCCGACATGAGTGGAGAGTTTGGTGCCGGAAGCGCAGAATTCGAGATACCGCGCCTGGTGGCGCGCATACCCGAGCGGAGGCTCATGTGGCGAGCGCAGACGCCGCAGGCTTTCCGTCTGCCGCTGATCCGCGATGCCTACCAGCGAGCCCTGCAAGACCCTCAGTTCAGGGCCACCGACGACTGCGGAGTGGTGCGCAGGTACCTGCCTGGGGTGAAAATAGCCGTCG
The DNA here is from genome assembly GCA_017522105.1 of Bacteroidales bacterium. Lineage (GTDB taxonomy): Bacteria > Bacteroidota > Bacteroidia > Bacteroidales > P3 > Colimorpha. The sequence goes on from JAFXAA010000003.1 coordinate 58,185, forward strand.
TCGAAGGTGAAGAGAGAAATATGAAACTGACAAACGCGGACGATATGTCCTTGGTGCAAAAATATATCAACAGCAATGGATAAGAAGACAGTATACGTCGGCATGAGTGCCGACATGATCCATCCGGGTCATCTGAACATAATACACGAAGCCGTGAAGCTTGGCAGCGTCACCGTTGGCGTGCTCACCGATGCGGCAATAGCGAGCTACAAGCGTCTGCCGTACCTCACCTACGAGCAGCGCGCCGAGATAGTGAGCAACATAAAGGGTGTTGACAGGGTGGTGCCGCAGACCACGCTGGACTATGTGCCCAACCTGCGAGAGCTGAAGCCGGACTATGTGGTGCATGGCGACGACTGGAAGGAGGGGGTGCAGCAGAAGACCCGCCAGCGCATCATAGAGTGCATGGCTGAGTGGGGTGGCAAGGTGATAGACATTCCCTACACGCAGGGTATCAGCAGTACGGCCATGAACCAGCGGCTGAAAGAGATAGGCACCACGCCGGAGATACGCATGAAGAGGCTGCGCCGTCTCATTGGCGCCAAGAAGATAGTGCGCATACTGGAGAGCCACAGCGGTCTGACGGGCCTTATAATAGAAAACACGTCGGTTGAGGTGAACGGCAAGAAGGAAGAGTTCGACGGCATGTGGGCCAGCAGTCTCACCGACAGTACCAGCAAAGGAAAGCCGGATATCGAGGCCGTGGACATCACCACGCGCCTGCACGACCTCAACGATGCGCTGGAGGTGACCACCAAGCCTGTTATCTTCGACGGAGACACCGGCGGCAAGGTGGAGCATTTCGTCTTCACTGTGCGCACCCTGGAGCGCCTCGGAATATCGGCGGTTATCATAGAGGACAAGGTAGGCCTGAAGCAGAACTCGCTCTTCGGCACCGATGCCGTGCAGACGCAGGACACCATAGAAGGGTTCTGCGCCAAGATACGCGCCGGCAAGAACGCGCAGATAACCGACGACTTCATGGTTATTGCCCGCATAGAGAGCCTCATCGCCGGCAAGCCGGTGGAGGACGCCCTGGAGCGTGCCTTCGCTTATGTGGCCGCCGGTGCCGACGGCATCATGATACACAGCAAGAACAAAGACGGCATGGACATCAAGGAGTTCTGTCAGCGCTTCCGCGAGAAAGACGTGGAGACGCCCATCGTGGCGGTGCCCACCACCTACAACCAGTACACCGAGGACGAGTTGGCCTCGTGGGGCATCAATGTGGTCATCTATGCCAACCACATGCTGCGTGCTGCCTATCCCGCCATGGTGAACTGCGCCAAGAGCATACTGATGCACCAGCGCAGCCTTGAGGCCAGTGAGGAATACTGCATGCCCATAAAGGAAATACTCACCCTTATACCAGGTACAAAGAAATGATACGTCCAGAGTTCTTCATGGAACGGCTGAAGGCCGTGGGGGTGGAGTTCTTCGCCGGGGTGCCGGACTCGCTGCTGAAAAACATTTGTGCCTATATGACGGACAACCTTGATGAAAGCCATCATGTCATCGCCGCCAACGAAGGCGGGGCTGTCGGTCTGGCGGCAGGCTACCACCTTGCCACAGGCAAGCCTGGCTGTGTGTATATGCAGAACAGCGGAGAGGGCAATGCCGTCAACCCGTTGGCCTCGTTGATGGACAAGGACGTGTATGGCATGCCATTGCTGCTGATTATAGGGTGGCGAGGGCGCCCGGGTGTGCACGACGAGCCGCAGCATGTGAAGCAAGGCAAGATAACCACGGGACTGCTCAACACCCTCGGCATCAACTATGATGTCCTTGCCAAAGAAGAGTCTGTGGCAGAACGTCAGATAGAGAATGCTGCCAAGGCGCTGCGCAACAACGAGGTCTATGCCTTGGTGGTGGAGAAGGACACCTTCGACAGCTATTCGCTGAAGAACACGCGGCCGGAGCGTTGTGTGATGAGCCGCGAGGAGGCCATACGCATTGTAGCGGCGAGTATGCCGGCTGATGCCGTTGTTGTCGGCACGACAGGCATGATAAGCCGTGAACTGTTTGAATACCGTACCGCCATGAGTCAGGGTCATGAGCGTGACTTCTTGACTGTGGGTTCCATGGGACATGCGTCGATGATAGCCCTCGGCATTGCCATGCAGCAGCCAGGCCGCAAGGTCTATTGCTTTGACGGCGACGGTGCGGCCATCATGCACATGGGCAATATGGCAATCGTCGGCAGCAAGGCCCCGCGCAACTTTGTGCACGTAGTGTTCAACAATGGCGCACATGATTCGGTGGGTGGACAGCCAACAGTGGGTCATTATATTGACATGGTCGGCATAGCCAAAGCCATGCACTATGCGCATGTCTCAACGGTGAGCAATCCCGAAGAGTTGCGTAAATGTCTTGACGTCATGCCCTCCGACGGCCCGGTGATGCTTGAAGTGCGCGTGAAGAGGGGCAACCGAAAAGACCTCGGCAGACCTACAACCACCCCGGAACAGAACAAGGAAGCCCTCATGACGTTCCTTAAGAAATGATGCCATGCAGAAGATATTGAACGGATATTGTAGCATCGAGGCAGCTTTGCGCGAGGTCGGTGCCAAGAAGTTCATGCTGGTATGTGATTCTTCGTATGCTTTCTTGCCGATAAAAGACCTGCTTAACCCCGCTGTCGTCTTTGACCAGTTCACGCCAAACCCGCTGTATGAAGATGTATGCAAAGGTGTCGGCATGTTTAACGCCAACGGCTGCGATGCCCTTGTCGCTGTCGGGGGCGGCTCGACAATCGACGTGGCGAAGTGCATAAAGCTTTACTGCAGGATGGACCCTTCGCGCAACTATCTTGAGCAGGAATGCTTTGATAGCGGCATACCGCTGATAGCGGTGCCCACCACGGCTGGTACAGGCAGCGAGAGCACGCACTATGCCGTCATTTACTATGAGGGCAAGAAGCAGAGCGTGGCCCATGCAAGCATTGTCCCCGACTATGCTGTCCTGGAGCCTATGCTGCTCAAGACCTTGCCACTTTACCAGAAGAAGTGCACAATGCTCGATGCTCTCTGTCAGGGCATAGAATCGCTGTGGAGTGTCAACTCGACAGAAGAGAGTATGCTGTACGGCAAGATTGCCATACAGGGAATAATGGATTATTGGCACGAATACATAGAGCAAAACACCGACGAGGCGGCCCGTGGCATCATGTCGGCGGCCAACTATGCCGGGCGTGCCATCAACATTACGCAGACAACGGCGCCACATGCCATGAGCTACAAGCTCACGTCTATATATGGGTTGCCGCACGGCCATGCCGTGGCTCTTTGCTTGCCCGAGGTGTGGATGTATATGCTTGAGCACCCTGACCAGTGCATAGATCCGCGTGGTCGCGAGCATCTGGAGTTCGTCTTTGAGTGGTTGGGACGGTTGATGAATTGCGACTCGGCCTACAAAGGCCTTATGATGTTCCGTGCCATAATGTTCTCTCTCGACATGCCGCTGCCAAAATGCCACGACCGTGCCGCCGAGCTTGAAGTGCTGACATCATCCGTCAATCCGGTACGGCTGAAGAACAATCCCGTGGCGCTGTCCGAAGACACATTGCGTTACCTCTATAACAGAATACTTCCATGCGAGAATTGATAGTGAAACTTGCCACATTCCTTGGCTTGTACAGCTTCCTGATGAAGATAGACAACCGGCGCGAGACCCGGAAGCAGAACCGTGCCTTTATGAAATATGGGCTCGAAGCCCTGCGCGAGGCGGTTGCGGCCACCGATGAGTGCGGTGGCAAGCTCTTCCTCGCCTTCGGCTCGTTGTTGGGAGCCTACCGTGAAAAGGGTTTCATACCGTTTGACTATGACCTCGACACAGGCCTTATGGCCGACGAACGCACCGACGAACTCGTCGCTGCCATGCGCCGCCATGGCTTCACCCTCCTGCGGCAGTACTATATCAAGACCACAGGCCGCATCTGCGAGGACAAGTACGACTACAAGGGAGTGCATATCGATGTCCATTATTTCTATCACAATGCCGACGGCGACATCTATTGCGACCTCTGTCTGCCACACGAAAGCAAGCCGTGGCGCGAGGCCAATGCCACCGACGGTTTCCCCACCATTATCCGCACTGTGCCCGACAGCACTTTTTCCAAGCAGGACTTCCTTGGATTAAAGGTGTATATGCCTGACCGCACAGAAGACTGGCTCCGGACCCTCTATGGCGAACATTTCATGATTCCAGACCCCAAGTGGACGATGGGAGACCATAAAAAACGCTCCCAGACCAACGGAGAGCGTATGTATCGGCGCCAGCTCTAAGGTAATACGGCCCGGAACTTGTCCACCATGCGGTCGGCCGAGTAGTTCTCAACGAACATCTGGCGGCTGTATGCGTTGAAGCGGGGGTGTGGCGTGGAGCAGAAGCCGTTGATGGCCCCCACGAATTCATCGGCCGTCAGGCAGCAGGCCCCCGCTTTGGCATAGTCCACTTCGTAGCCGCTCCAGGCCTCCGGCGTGCCTATGATGTTTTTGCCGTACATCATGCTCTCGCATGTCTTCACCTTCATGCCGCTGCCTTTGAAGATGGGCAGCACCATCAGGTCGGCCTCTTCGAAGACGGGAGCCAGGTCGGGGACATTACTCTGCACCTCAATGTCGCTGCGCAGCCACTCGGCATCCTTCAGCCTCTCCATACCTTTGCCCACCACCAGCATGCGTATGTCAACCCTTGGCAGTACGTTCTTCACGAACCATTCAATGCCCTCCACATTGGCGGGGAAGTATGCGCCGAGGAAGACGCAAAGCGGCCGTTTGGCTACGTAGGCTGTTGGGTAGGTGTCGCGCTGGTAGGTGTCTACGAAGGCTATGGGAATCAGCTGGTCGGCATGTCTGCCGTAGCGGCGGAAGAACTCATCGTCGTCGCGTCTGCTGAGTGCTATGGTGCGGTCGGCATAGCGGCAGCTCCAGCGGTCGTTGCGGTCGGCGCAAGGCACCACAAGCCACCGCATCGGGTTGAGCCTGTTGGAGTATTTGGCTGCGAAATAGACCGCTTCCACGTTGTGGAAGAAGCAGATTACGCGTCCTTTATAGCCACTTTCCTTCAGCTTCTTGGCCACGATGCCAAACACCGAGCGGTCCACAAAGACCACATCGTATACCGCGGCCTTCTCCACTATGGCTTTCACCCGCTGCGGTGTCAGGCCGAAGTAGTAGCCAAGCGGCATGTACATCACCCCTTGCAGGTACTCCCACGCCGTGCGGCGGTGTGCCTCGTCGTGGATGAAGTAGGTGTCCACGTTTTCTTCGCCGGCTATGCGGCACAGCACCGTTCGGTTCAGCTCGCTGGCTTTCTCACCGCCTTCGGGCACCCCGCGGGTCTTCTTGTATCTTATGACCAGTATCCTCATGCTTCATTGCGCTTGCGGTAGTAGAGCACTATGCCGCCGCAGGCCAGCAGCACCAGCACCACAGAGCCGATGATTGTCACCGTGTCCATCCTGTGGTACAGCGGCGCCTCGTCCTTGAACTCAATCACGTGGTCGCCGGCCGGTATCACCATGGCGCGGAGGATGTAGTTGGCACGTATGTATTCAGCAGGCTTGCCGTCGATGTAGGCGCGCCAGTCGGGCTCATAGTACACCTCGCTGAACACAGCCAGACGTTCGCCGTTGGTGTGGCTGCGGTAGCGCAGGTGGTCTGGATTGTAGGGCTTCATGTGCTCCATTTCTATGCGGTCGGTGCTGTCCGTTCTCCATTGTGCACCTTCAAGCGCCCATTCCTCGCGGTTCACCACCGCCGTTGTCGCCGGGTTGGTGGTGTTCAGCGCCAGTATCTCGCCATTGGCGTCGTCCACCCATTTCACGCTGTCCACCAGCCATGCGTTGCCCAGTGCCTCGGGATTGCGCATCACCTTGCCGTCCTGTCGCACCACATAGCGCGCGTTGAGCATGTTCAGCACCCCCGGGTTGATGTGTCGGCTCAGGTAGAAGTCGATGAGGTCCTGGTAGCGGCGCATCTTCACGGCGCTGTAGCCGCCCACCTGGTGGTGGAAGGCCGCCGGTTTGCTGTCGTTGAAGGTGTTGGTGGCCATGTTCAGCACGCGGTAGTCGCGGTCGCCGGCCTCTGCCGCCATCTCGTCGATGGTGTAGTCCCACTGGTCGGGCTTCAGTCTTACCTGCTGCTCGCTCACATAGTTCTTGTCGTTCAGGTAGCGGCGGTCCACACCCCACAGGTCTACCAGCGTCAGCACTGCCAGTACCACGGCGAAGACAGCCGGTGCGTTCTTGCCCTTGCCCATCTTGTTCACATAGAGCCACAGCGCCGCAAAGGCCAGGACCACGAAGAGCAGCGACCGCCACGAGTCGCTTTGGAACAGCGCCTTGCGGTCTTGTATGAAGATACCTTGTATCTGGCTCCACTGGCTGCCATACTGGCCTGCCATCTGGCGGTCGGCGGCACCACTGTAGCCGAAGCTGCCGCTCAACAAGAGCCCGACGAGGAGTATCGCCGCCGTCAGGCCGCCGCCGATATAGAGGGCTGCGTTCTTGCGCTTCTGCTCCACGTCGGCCGAGAAGAGTTCCTTCAGGCCCAGCACGGCCATCAGCACCGTCGCCACGTTGGCCAGCACCAAGCTCATGCTCGGCGTGCGGAACTTATTGTACAGGGGCATGTTGTTGAACAGCCACTCGTTGAGCCCCATAAAGTTGCGCCCCCACGACATCAGGATGGCCACCACTGTGGCAGCCAGCAGCCACCACCGTTCGGGCCCTTTGACCAGCATCAGACCCACGAAGAAGAGGAATATCACTATGGCTCCGAAATACACGGGGCCGCTGGTGAAGGGCTGCTCGCCCCAGTAGAGGGGCATCTGCTGTTGGTGGAAGGCTTTGTAGCTTGCGCTCTCGGTGCTCACGGGTTCGCTGCTGCCGCCGCCCGCGGCGCCCGGCACCAGCAGGGTGTAGGTCTCGCCGACGCCGTAGCTCCACGAGAAGGCGTAGTCTATGTCCAGGCCGCTCTTCTTGCCGCCTATCGAGGCGGGCTCGCCGTCATGGTACAGGTCTTCCGGCGTCACCGTGATGGCGTTGCCGCCGCGCATGGTGTATTTGGCATACTGCTGGCTGACCATCAGAGCACGGGCGTTGCAGGCGAAGGCCAGCGCGCAGCCCACGAGCAGGATGCCCAGGCCCCCGAAGAAGCGCGGCAGGCGCTTCTCCACGATGGCGTAGACGAAGTGCGCCAATCCCAGCAGCACAGCGCCTATGATGGTGTAGTAGGTTATCTGTATGTGGTTGAAGTTAAGCTGCAAGCCCAGCGCCAGCGTGAAGAGCAGACCTCCCCACAGCCAGTCGCCCCACTTCTTGTCCCCTTCCTTGGGGCGGCGCAGGCAGAGCACCATGCCGGCCAGGATGGGGGCTGTCATGGCCAGGGCCCAGGCCTTGCTTATGTGGCCGGCTTCGACGATGATGATGTTGTAGCTCCCCAGGCCGAAGGCCAGGGCGCCCAGCAGCGCCAGCAGGGGCGAACAGCCCAGCGCCGCCAGCGCCACATAGAACCCCAGCAGGTAGAGGAAAAGCACGCCTATGCTGCGTCCCCAGCCGAGGGCCTCCAGGTTCGTCACTGCGCGCAGCGGGGCGAAGATGCTCTTCATCGGTGCGTTGCCGCCCACCTGGTAGACAGGCATGCCGCTGAACATGGCACTGTTCCACAGCGCGTGGTCGCCGGTCTTCTCGTGGTAGTCCTTGGTCTCTTTCACCATGGCCTCGAACTTCTGTATGTCGCCCTGGTACACCACTTTGCCGCTAAGCACCGGCGAAAAGTACACCATTGCCACCGCCAGCATGACGACGATGAGGCCTGCATGAATCCAAAAAGTCTTCTTCATTGGTATGATCTCTTGATTCTTAATTCTTAGTTTTTAACTTTTCACCGTTGGGTACTCCACCCTCACGTGGTAGATGCTCATCATCTTGGCCTTCAAAATGGCGCGTATGCGCGCTATGTCGCCGTAGGTCAGTGGGCTGTTGTCCAGCTGCCCCGCCTTTATCTTGTCGTCGATGAGCTTGTCTATCAGCGCGTCCGTGGCCTCCTTGGTGTGCGCCTTGAGGCTGCGGCAGGCCGCCTCCACGGTGTCCACAATCATCACCACCGCCGTCTCGCGGCTGAAGGGGCACGGGCCGTGGTAGCGGAAGAGGCTCGTGTCGAAGTCGCCGTCGGGGTGCAGTTCCAGCTCCTTGGCGTAGAAGTAGCCTGTGAAGGTGGTGCCGTGGTGTGTGCGTATGAAGTCCTGCACCTCGGCAGGCAGGTGGTATTTGCGTGCCAGCGCGAGGCCGTCGGTGACGTGGCTGGTGATGATGCGTGCGCTCTCGGCGTAGTCCAGCTCCTCGTGCGGGTTGAACCCCGAAGTCTGGTTCTCGGTGAAGTAGAACGGGTTGCACACCTTGCCGATGTCGTGGTAGAGGGCTCCCACCTTGGCCAGCAGGGCGTTGCCGCCAATCTCGCCCACCAGGTCTTCGGCTATGTTGGCCACCTGCATCGAGTGCTGGAAGGTGCCGGGGGCGCGGCGCGAGAGCTCGCGCAGGGCCTTGTGGCTCGTGCTGCTGAGCTCCATGAGCGTCAGGCTGGTGGTGATGCCGAAGAACTTCTCGAAGAGGTATATCAGCGGGTAGGCCAGCAGCGTCAGCAGGGCGTTGAGGAAGAACATCAGGAAGCGGTCGGCGGTGATGGCGTTCAGGTTGGTGTCCTGGCTGAGCACGCCGGCCACATAGATGAACGAGTAGCTGGCGAAGATCACCAGCGCCAGCACGAAGAACTGGCTGCGCCGTTCAAGGTCGCGCACGGCGATGATGCTCATCATGCCCGTCACCAGCTGGTAGAAGATGAACTCGAAGGCGTTGGGCACCAGGTTGGCCAGTATGATGACCGTCGTCAGGTGTATGTAGAGGGCCACGCGCATGTCGAAGAAGACGCGCATCAGGATGGGCACTATGCACATCGGCACCAGCAGCACCCAGTCGGGGTTCACCCTCACCACCAGGGCCTCGATGGCCGACATCAGGAGTATGAGCAGCATGACGAAGGTCACCTTGCGGTTGTCCTCCAGGATGGGGTGTCGCGTGTTCTTGAGGAACATGTAGAGGGCCGTGAAGGCTATGATGGCCAGCAGCAGCTGGCCTCCCATCTGGCCCCAGAGGCTGAACGAGTCGCTGAAGCGGCGGTCGTTCTCGGCTTCGAGGCTGCGTATTATCTGGGCCTTCTCCTCGCTCACCTCCTCGCCCTTGCTCACTATGTGGTCGCCCGCCATGACCATCTGGCTGCTGTAGCTTATCTGCGACAGACGGCTTTCAAGCTCCAGGGCCGTGCGTGCCGCGTCGGGCACCAGGCTCGGCGCCAGCACGCTGTCGCGCAGCAGCCCCGCGTCGAGGTCGGCCGGGCTCACGAAGTCGCTCCCCTTGTGCATGCTGCCCATGTTGCCTTCGAGCACCACCACCGTGCGTCCGTCGAGGCTCGCCACCCCCTCGGGCAGCGCTATGTAGCCTATGCCGTAGATGCAGTCGGCCTGCCGCCGCAGGGCGCGCCGGGCGGCGGCCCCGAGGCCTCTGTGCCCCTCCTCGATGCGCTGCAGCGCCGTGGCGTGCGCCGTGGAGTCCACGCGGTAGTACAGGATGGCCTTCTGCCGTTCGGCCTCCTCCTCGCGCTGCATCTCGTCGGCCGACTTGAGCACCGCAAAGTCGTAGGGCGCCACCAGGTCGGCCTCGCGCCACACGGCCCCCACCTTGTAGTCGTAGTGCACTCCGTGGCGCGTGTGCGGAAAAATGACGACAATGGCCACCGCCGTCACAAGCATCACTAATATCTTGTATAGCAGTGGTAAACGTTTCACCGTCGCAGTCAAAATGTTACTCATGGTTCTCCATATATGGGCTGCAAAGATACAACTTTTTCACGACATGGGTGAAAAAATATTGTTTCCGCGCCCGCGAGCCGCTGTTCTGCCGCTGCCCCCACGGAGCCGGTACGGAGCCCCTACGGCCGTTCTTCCGCCGAGGGGCGTAGTTCCGTCGTCTCCGCGACGGCCGTTCTTCCGCCGAGGGGCGTAGTTCCGTCGGCTCCGCGACGGCCGTTCTTCCGCCGAGAGGCGTAGTTCCGTCGGCTCCGCGACGGCACTTCTTCAGTAGTTCTTCAGTAGTTCTTCAGTCAAACACTGAAGAACTACTGAAGAACTACTGAAGAACTACTGAAGAACTGCCGTAGGGACTCCGTAGGGGCTCCGGGGCGGAGGCGTCGGGGAGAACTTTTTTTTTGCGTCCACACAATAAAAAGCGCTGTGCTGTGTTATATGTAAAATTGAAAATAACAAATAAAACAGTATAAGATGAAGAAAATCTTTGCAATGGCAGCTGCGCTGCTGCTCACCGCCAGCATGGTGGACGCCCAGAACTCGTTCAAGGGCATCGTGAAGTACAAGGTGGAGTCGACGGGCCAGGTGGCCATGACAATCCCCGAGGAGGCCGCGACGGCCGAAATCAAGGTGTCCGGCGACGACATGTTCACCAAGAGCGCCATTTTCATGAGCTCGCCATTCGCGGAATGTGTGCTGGTGCAGAACCTCACCATGACGCGCTGTGAGAACTACGGTCCCCTGCTGAGCTACCTGCGCAGCAACGGGTCGGAGTTCGATTACCAGGGCGACGGCAAGCTGATCATCAAGAACACCGCCAAGGCTGACGCTTTCGACAGCCTTGAGATTGTGGACAAGGAGCCGGGGCACTTCTACCTGGAGTACACCAGCGAGACGAAGCAGATCGCCGGCGTGACGGCCAAGAAGATGGTGCGCCACATGTATGACGAGGAAGGCACGGACCACCCCACGGAGATGTGGATCAGCGACGAGATAGGGCCGCGTGTCAACATCCTCTTCGACGGCATCAAGGGCATGCCGCTGCAGTGCACCGTCGACGCCGGCGAGGGCAAGGCCATCACCTACACCGCCACGGAGGTGGTGAAGGGCAAGGTGAAGGAAGCCGACTTCCTGCTGCCCGACGGCTACGACACCCTCAGCGAGGAGGAACTCGAAACCCTCGGCACCCAGCTGCAGGAAGAGCTGGAGCTGCTGCAGGAGGAGTAGTATCAGAGTTAAGAGTTAGGAGTTAAGAGTTAGGAGTCGAGTGGGCAAGGGTAAGAAGAATACGAAAGGCAAGGGCAAGGCTGCCGCGGGCAAGAGCCGCGCGGCGGCTTTCGGCGCATTCCTGCGGAGCCAGCGCTTCGCGCACATCCGCGGGGCGGTCTACGTGCTGTTCTCAATCTTCCTGGTCATAGCCATGACGGGCTTCTATGTCACCGACGCCCGCGGCGGCTGGACGGGAAGCCTCGGCAAGGGGGTGGCGGAGTTCTTTGCCGTCAACCTCTTCGGCATTGGCAGCCTGGGCTTCGCGCTGCTCTTTTTCGTCTACGGCATGAGGCTGTGGGGCGTGGTGGTGATGCCGTGGTGGAAGACCTTCGGCTGCACGCTGTTCTGGATGCTTTGGTGCTCGCTGACGTTGGGCTACATAGGCGGTGCGTGGGTCAAGAGCGAAGGCTTCGAGAACTACGCGGGCATTGGACTGCTCATGGCCGAGCCGCTGCACAGGCTCATGGGCTGGTGGACGCTGGTGGTGCTGCTTTTCCTGGCGGTGCTCTTCCTCGTGCTGGTGCACAAGATGGAGCTGCCCAAGGTAGACATCAAGGGCTTGGCCAAAAAGGTGGAGCACGAGCTTGAGACCGTGGCCACCGACGACGGCGCCGGACAGGGCAATGCCGCCGCCGTGCGCCAGGAGGCCGCCGCTGTGGCGCCAGCGCCGCGCGAGGATGTGCAGGACGATGAGGACGAGGGTGCCGACTTCGACGAGGAGGCCATGGCCCTCTTCCACAGCCACAACGAGCCGCAACCGGCCGACATGCCAGTGGACGACGAGCCTGCCTTCAGCATAGACGACGAGTTCGCCCGCATCAACGCCAGGGCGATGGAAGCGGAAAGTGGAGAGCGGAAAGTGGAAAGTGGAGAGTTGGAAGTGGAGAGTGGAGAGCGGAAAGTGGAAAACGGAGATGGGGGTGTGAGCTTCACCATCGAGGGGCTTGACGAAGAGTCTGCCCCTGCCGACGGCACCGCTGGTGCCGCCGAGGAGTCTGCCGCCACTGACGGCGAGCTGCTGGACGAGAACGGCGAGCCCCTGGCCGAAGACGACTACCGCCGCCACATAGGCCTCGACGAGCCCTACGACCCGCACCTCGACTTGAGCGACTTTGTGATGCCCGACACCGGCATCCTCGAAGACTGGGAGGCGTCGAACACGCGCGTCACCAAAGAGGAGCTGGTGGCCAACAAAGACCGCATCGTGCAGACCCTGAAGGACTACGGCATAGAGATCACCGAGATAGCGGCCACGCCTGGTCCCACGGTGACCCTCTACAAGATTAAGCCCGCCGCGGGTGTGCGCATCAGCAAGATAAAGAACCTGGAGGACGACATAGCCCTGAGCCTTGCCGCCCTCGGCATACGCATCATAGCCCCCATACCGGGCGAGAGCAACGTGGGCATCGAGGTGCCCAATGCCAAGCCGCAGATCGTGGCCATGAAGACCATGCTGGAGAGCGAGGCCTTCCAGAAGGCCAAGGACAAGATGGAGCTGCCCATAGCCTTCGGCAAGACCATCAGCAACGAGTGTTTCGTCACCGACCTGGCCAAGATGCCGCACCTGCTCATGGCCGGTGCCACGGGTACCGGTAAGAGCGTGGGCCTCAACGCCGTGCTGGCGAGCCTGCTCTACACCAAGCATCCTTCGGAGCTGAAGCTGGTGCTTGTGGACCCGAAGAAGGTGGAGTTCAGCCTCTACTCTGCCTTGGAGCGCCACTACCTGGCCAAGATGCCAGACGAGGAAGAGGCCGTCATCACCGACGTCAAGAAGGTGGTGCGCACGCTGAACAGCCTCTGCATAGAGATGGACAGCCGCTACGACCTGCTAAAACAGGCCAAGGTGAGGAAGATAACGGAATACAACGAGAAGTTCTGCAAGCGGATGCTGAGCCCCGCCAACGGGCACCGCTACCTGCCGTATATAGTGGTGGTCATCGACGAGTTCGGCGACCTCATCATGACGGCCGGCAAGGAGGTGGAGCTGCCGATAGCGCGACTGGCACAGTTGGCGCGCGCCGTGGGCATACACCTCATCATAGCCACCCAGCGTCCGACGACCAACATCATCACCGGCACCATAAAGGCCAACTTCCCTGCGCGTGTGGCGTTCCGCGTCACCAGCGGCATAGACAGCAAAACCATCCTCGACACCGGCGGCGCCCAGCAGCTCATAGGGCGTGGCGACATGCTCATCTCGCTGGCCGGCAAGGACATGATACGTCTGCAGTGCGCCCTTATCGACACGCCGGAGATTGAGAAACTCGTCAAGTTCATAGGCGACCAGCGCGGCTATCCCGACGGCTTCGAGCTGCCTGAGTACCTGGACGAGAACGAGGAACCCAACAAGGAGTTCGACGCCAAGAGCAAAGACGAGTTCTTCAACGACGCGGCGCGCCTGGTGGTGGCGTCGCAGTTCGGCAGCACCTCGCTGCTGCAGCGCAAGCTGCAACTCGGCTACAACCGCGCCGGACGCATAATAGACCAGCTGGAGGCCGCAGGCATCGTGGGCCCCAGCAACGGCAGCAAGCCCCGCGACGTGCTGATACACGACGAGGTGAGCCTCGAAGAATTATTGAAAACCCTATGATTATGAAACGCAAGATACTGTTATTGGCTGGTGCGGCGCTCCTGCTGGCCGGCGCGGCGGGATGCTCGAAAGAGAAGACTTGCCGCTGCTCGGTGAGGGGCACGTCGCACGTGCGCATCATCAAAATCGACAAGGGAGACTGCACGCAGCTGCACGTGTTCCAGGGTCACGACGCGGTGGACTCGATATGGGCCGACTCGCTGCTGTGCACCGACTATGAGTTCCGTATAGATTCCATCTTTGAATAAGAGCAAGCCATGAAGAAGATACTGATGACGATGGCTGCCGCAGCGCTCCTGCTGGCCACGGCCTGCAACAAGGAACGGCAATGCAAGTGCACGTACACCGAGCTGGAGGATGACAATTCGCTGCGCTTCCTGTATGTTGACAACGGAATGAAGTGCGAGAGCATCACCGAGATGGCCGAGGAGGTGCACGTCACCGACAGCACCACGACACCGCCGAGCCACTCGCTGCGCCGCATTGAGACGCACAAGGTGTCGTGCCGCGAATATGGCAAGTGACAGGGTGGGGTGGGTGCCAACGGCGCTCCGCGTGGCGCTCGCTGCCGTTTTTGTCGTGTCGGCGGTGGCCAAGCTGATGGCTATCGACGATTTCGAGATGTATATCTTTTCCTATGGTTTTGTGCCGCTCAATGCGGCGTACATCCTTGCGCGCCTGTGCATCGTGGCCGAAGCGGCTCTTGGGGTGCTTCTTGCCTTGGGGTGGTGGCGCCGCTGGGTGAGCCTGGCAGCGCTGTGTCTGCTGCTTTTTTTCAGCCTCTTCCTGTGCTATGCCGCCCTGGCAGGGCGCGACGACTCGTGTCAGTGCATGGGACGCCTGGCCGACATGCCTCCGGCGGTATCTTTGCTGAAGAATGCGGTGCTGACAGCCATGGCGCTGGGAGTGAACGTGTCCGAGAGGCGCAAGGGCGTGGGTAAGAAAGAGGGCAGTGGGCGGTGTATCGGTGCCGCTGTGGGGTGCGTGGCCGTGCTTGCGGCTGTGTTTGCCGTCTCGGTGCCAGACAACTGGATGTTCGGTGCGTCGGAGATGCCGTATGACAAGGCTCTGTTGGACGAGGTGGTAGAGGAGCGCGACCTTGGCAGCGGGCACATGCTGGTGGCTTTTGTCACTCCGGGTTGCCCGTACTGCCAGCTGAGCCGCGAGAAGATAGGCTCCATCGTCAAGCGGCACGGCATTGACACGGTGTCGATAGCCTATCTGGAGCCTGGCGACATTGGCGCGCAGCGTTTCATGGACTTGACCTATGGCAGCCGTCCGCTGATAATACTCCTCGACGACGGCACGCCAGTGGCTACCTATCACTACCGCAACATCAGCGAGGAGGAGTTGGCGGGCTTCCTGCCGCAGCGATAGAGTGTTGAAAACTTTATTGTATTATATGCAAAAATAGTTGTATATTTGTGCTTTAATACAAGAGTTGAATGTCGTATAACGTCATTGTTATCAATATATTAATGTTATCTTTAAAAATTAAAAAAGCATTATGAGCGGTTTCTTCGGCGTCGTCAGCGAACGTCCATGTATCTCCGATCTGTTCTACGGGACGGATTATCATTCGCATCTTGGCACCAAGCGTGCAGGTATGGCTACTTTCGACAATGGTCAGGCCCACCAAAACATCCACAACATCCAGAACTCGCATTTCCGTCCGAAGTTCTCCAAGGATCTGGACGAGATGAAGGGCAATGTGGGTATAGGCATTATCAGCGACACCGAGGCCCAGCCAGTGATGGTGAACTCGCACCTGGGTCGTTTCGCCATAGCCACGGTGTCGAAGATTAACAACATCGACGAGTTGGAGCAGGACTGCCTGTCGCGTCACCAACAGTTCACCGACTTGAGCCGCGGCAAGACCAACCCCACGGAACTTGTGGCGCTGCTCATCTCGCAGGGCAAGGACTTTGTGGACGGCATAGAGAACGTGTACAAGCGGGTGAAGGGCAGCTGCTCGATGCTGATACTGACACCTGACGGCATTATCGCCGCTCGCGACCGCTACGGCCGCACCCCGATTGTCATAGGCCGACGTGGCAATGACTATGCTGTGGCCAGCGAGAGTCACAGCTATATAAACCTCGGCTATGAGACGTGCCGTTTTGTGGGTCCCGGCGAGGTGCTGAAGGTGACGACAGACGGAGGCATCAAAGTGCTCCGCGGAGCCGAGGAGAAGAACCAGATATGTTCGTTCCTGTGGATATATTACGGCTATCCGTGCACGGAATATGAAGGCATCAATGCCGAAGAGGTGCGTTACAACCTTGGCCACATCATGGGCGAGCGTGACGACGTGGCTGCCGACTTTGTGAGCCCCATACCCGATTCGGGCATAGGCATGGCTCTGGGCTACAGCAACGGGCGCCAGATACCCTACAAGCGCGGTCTGCTGAAATACACTCCCACCTGGAGCCGCAGTTTCATGCCCGTCAGCCAGGAGGACAGGTTCCTTGTGGCCAAGATGAAGCTGATACCCAGCCGGGCTGTGCTTCAGGGCAAAGAGGTGGTCTTCTGTGACGACTCCATTGTGCGTGGCACTCAGTTGCGCGACAATGTGAAGATGCTCTACGATTTCGGCGCCAAAAAGGTGCATATCCGTATCAGCTGTCCGCCTCTGGTGCACGGCTGTACGTTCCTCAACTTCAGTGAAAGCAAGACAGACCGCGAGCTTATCACCCGGCGTGTGATAGAGGAACTGGAGGGTGGCGAGGTGCGTCGCCTTGAGGCTTACCACGACGCTACAACGAAGGAATACGCCAACATGGTGGAGAGAATACGTCAGCATGTTGGTGTCGACACCCTGAAGTTCAACACGGTGGAGGATGTTTGTGCAGCTGTGGGCCTGCCCAAGGAGAGCATCTGCACGCATTGCTTCGACGCCTCTTCATACGGTGACTAACAATATAAAACAAAAACACTCAAGCACATGAAACGACTCCTTTTGCTACTTGTTCTTCTGGTACCGCTTTCGGCTATAGGCCAGACCCCAAAGGGTTTGAAACGCAGTGTGCACGCACCAACAGTGCTCAGTGTGGGCGACATTATGGGCAATTATGGGCTTGATTCGGCCTGGGTCAATGATACCGCCGCCGCGGTACGTTACCTTGAGGAACAGCCCGAAGACTATGTGGCGTTGACGAACCTGTGTGTCTCTATACGTACAAAGGCGCAGAAGGCCATCAGCTCGATAGAGAACGACTATGAGTTCCGCGACAGTCTTATATGGCTCGACAGCAATACGGTACTCGCCGATTACCCGATATATGAGTACCGGCTGCGCAGATTGGCCGATTTCATGGGGAAAATGAGCATCCGTTACAGTCGTCTGGAGCAGCAGAGGATAGAAGTGGAACGAGAAGCCGCCCGCCAGCGTGCCATAGAGGAGGCCCGTCGCCAGCAGGAGGAACGTAACCGCATTGCCGCCGACCTGCGCTCGAACATTGAGCTGCACCACCGTGCCATTATAGAAAAGTGCGACGGAGCAGGCGTTACCGACAAGGTAAAGCTCAAGGAGTTGAAAGACTTGTATTACAGCTACCTGATGGTATACAACAAGTATGACCTCTCGGCGGGGAATGCCACCAATGAGAGCATAGCAAGGCTTGACGAGCTCAATGCATTCCAGAATGACTTGCTGGAGAATGTCCTCGGCAACAATTCTCTGCCGTTCCAGATAGAGAACTTCAAGAATGTGCTGAAGGTGAGATGCGAGAAGGAGAACAGTGATGTATACCGCAGCTACACCAAGGTCTTCAAGCACACTTCGGTGCCAGTGTCTTTTGCAGATGTCAGAGAGTATGAGGAGTATATCAACCGTATGCATACGGTAATCAATGTACAGCAGCGTTATATGCAGACTATTGACCTGCGAGCCACCATAGCGTCTGGTTCGGAAGCGATATACTCACAGTACGGTAAGAAATACCGAGAGGTCGTTGCTTCCTATAAAGAGGTTCTGAAGGGTTTGAACCAGGTGCCGGCCTTTACTACCAACGCAGAGAGCCTGTTGTTCATACAGAGTCTTGAGGATTTTGTGGCGGCACAGCAGCTGTATGTTGACTATTTCGGTCAGCTGGAGGAAATCTCACAGCGGTCGGACAGCATAATGAAGCGTGGCACATCGACGCGTCAGCTGTATGACGTGGTTGTCGCTTATCGTGAGGTGTCAGAGAACATGATGCCTGTTCCGTCGTTCAAGGATCCTGATGGCGCCAAGGTGTATGAGGGTCAGCTACAGGAGGTGAGAGATGTGCAGCAGTGCTATATGGATGTCCTCGCGAAGCGAACAACAATAGCAAGGAACGATGACACTATAGTGTCTGCCAAGAAACTCGACAGGGTGCTTGCTAATGGTTACAAGCTCTTGCGTAAACAAGTTGACCTCAAGCCTTCGTTTGCCACTGTCGAGCGGGGGCGCAGTTTCCTTGATATGCTGTCATCGCACATAGAAATGCAGAACTTGTGCCTCGTCACGAAGAAGAAGTTGGAGCAGATACAGCGTAACGAGGGCTTCATAGATTTCAGGGAGAACCCGTTCCGTAATATTGTGAAGGCCTACAAGCGCATGTACAAGGCTTACAGTGATGTCAGTGAGATTACCAACACTGAGGATTTGCGGCGTTACAGTCGCCAGTGCGACCGTATCCTTGACCTGCAGCAGGCATTCATAGATGTTCAGAAGAGTCCCTCTGTTCAGGAGACGGACAATAGCCTGAAGCGGGAGACGAGCATTGACAAGATAAGATTGATTATGGGGCTGAATTAATCAGCCCCTTTTTCGTGCCTATTTGGAGAACGCAAGTGGTTCTGCCTGTCCGTTTTCTACGCCGTTGATGAACACGCGTTCAATCCTGGTATGGAACGTCTGTCCTTCGAGGGGGCTCCATCCGCATTTGCTCAACAGGCTCTCTTTTGTCACAGATTCGGCAACCTCGGGCCGCACAAGCACAAGGTCAGCCTTGTAGCCTTTGCGGATGAAACCGCGTTCTTTGATGCCGAAGAGTATGGCCGGGTTGTGGCACATCTTCTGTATAATCATTGGCAGGATGGTGGAAGACATAAAGCTTCCGTCGGAGGCTTCGGGGTTGAACACACTCTCAAGCATCATCTGTAGGGAGTGTTGTACCGACGGTATGCCGCTCGGGGCGTCAAAGTAAGGCTTTTGCTTGGCTTCAAGACTGTGAGGTGCATGGTCGGTGGCGATGGTGTCGATGAGTCCGTCTTCGAGTGCGGCCCATAGGGCGAGCCTGTCGTCATTGCTTTTGATGGCGGGGTTGCACTTGATGAGGTTGCCGAGCTGGGCGTAGTCGCGGTCGTCAAACCACAGGTGGTTTGGCGTTACTTCGGCGGTGACGTGCTTGTTTTCTATGTCGAAGTTGCTCAGAAGGCTTAGCTCTGTTGCCGTGGAGAGGTGGGCGATATGGAGATGGGTGCCGAAGCGGCGCGCACGCTCAATGGCTTTGTAGGTGCTCAGGAAGCATGCTTCGGTATTTCGTATTTTGGGGTGCAGCTCTGCGGTCTCTTTGGGAGTCCCTTGGTATTCCCGCTTCATGTTCTGCATGTTGGCCGCTATTATGTTTTCCTCTTCGCAGTGGGCTACGATGAGCTTGTGTGCATCGCGGAACAGTCGGTCCAGTTGTTCTTGGTCGTTCACAAGCATGTTGCCTGTGCTTGAGCCGAGGAATAGCTTTATGGCGGCATAGTCTGTGGGGGCAATGCTCAAGAGGGTGTCTATGTTGTCGTTGGTAGCGCCGAGCATGAAACCGTAGTTCACTGCGCTGTCGCGTGCGGCAAGGACTTCTTTCTGTCTTAAAGCATCAATGGTTGTAGTCTGCGGTTTTGTGTTCGGCATGTCTATGACGGAGGTGACTCCTCCAGCACGTGCAGCGCGGCTTTCTGTATAGAATGTTCCGGCCGGGTTCTCGCTTAGGCCTCCGTCGCGGAAATGCACATGGGTGTCGATAACACCTGGGATAAGAAGAAGGCCGGTGGCATCGACGATGGTTTCCGTTGGCATGCACTCTACCAGGGAATGAAGGCTCTGGGAGGATGACTCGAACACTTCAGAGATGCGGTCGCCGTCAATCAAGACAGAGCCGACAAAAATGCGGCCTTCGTTGACGATGGCCGCATTATGTATCAAGGTTTTCAAAGCGATATTGTCTTAACTGTTCAACTATTCTCTAATCAGAATTTACGACCTTCTGCCCAGCGGCGTCCTGCGATTTGTGCTTCTGCAGAGGTGTTGTATTGGTTTTTGACGACGAACTGGCCAGTATGGTCTATGCATCCCCACTTGCCGTCCATCTTGGCGGGGGCGACGCGGTCATTCCACACATAGGTGAAGAGTTTTGCGTCCTCAAGGGTGGGCTGGATGACCCATTCTCCTTTGTAGTCTACATATCCCCAGGCTCCCGTGCCCTGGTCTTTGACGGGGTAAAGCCAGTGTCCGAGTTCTTCGCCGCGATCCCATTGGTCGCCGGCGAGCCATGCTTCAGAGGAGAGGGTGAAGACGTTGCGAGACAGGTCGTCGCCGGTGTCGCTGACAACCATCCAGTAGCCGTCGAGTTTGGCTGTGGCGAAGAGGCCTGTATCGTTGGCGAAGCGTGTGGCAGCTTCGTATTTGGGCTGTATGCGCCATTCTCCGCTCCAGTCCACCCAGCCCCATTTGCCGTTGGCAGGGTTGGAGACAGGGTAGCGCCATCCTTCGAGACTGCGTCCGTGCTCATATTGCAGCAGTGCGTCGGCAGCCTCCTCCTGGGTGAAGAATATGGGGGTGCTGACAATGTTGCCGTTGCGGTCAATGTTGCCCCAGCGGCCTTCCTGCTTCACTTGTGTGTAGGGGTAGTTGTTGTCGCTGCCGAAAGGCGTCAGGTCTTCGTACATTGGCTGTACAGCCCAGCGTCCAAGGTAGTCCACAAACCCCCAGAGACCATTCTTGGGGTTGGTTACTGGCAACCGCCACGTGTAGAAGTTGCGGCCGACAGCCCATTGTGCTCCGGCTTCTTCGGCCTGCTCTGCGCTCATGAAGATGTTGTTCACCACCAGCACGCCGCGCCCGTCAATGCAACCCCAGCGGTCGTCTTTCTTCACCGTGGCGTAGCTTTTCGGGTCACGTCCTTGGTGCGGGTTGGCTGCTTGGTAAATGGGTTGGTATTTCCATCGGCCATAGTAGTCAACGAATCCCCAGCGGCCATCAGCGGCGTTGCGTGCGGGGTAAACCCATTTGCCGGGTTCGGTCATTTGTTCCCACTGTCGTCCGGCTTCCTGTGCTGCTTCCTTGGTGGGGAATAGGTTGCGGCAGACCATGTTGCCGTCGATGTCGATGCAGCCCCAGCGGCCATCGACTTTTACTGGTGCCCATCGGCGTGTGCTGCCTTCAAAATTGCCTGCGCGCTGGTATTGCGGCATTAGCTTCCAGCTGCCGTCGTCGTTTTTGTAGCCAAATGTCTGTGTGGCGCTTTCGAAGACGGGTTTCTGTGCGTCAAGTGGTGCTACGGCAAGCAGTGCCATAGTGATTGTGAAGAGAAGTCTTCTCATATCTGTCTGTGTTTTTTATTGTTCTCCATGTTGTCTTAAATCCAGCAGGCGCCGGCGCGCTACGGTGTAGGTGGTGCGGCGGTCGGTGATGGCGTTCTGTGCCTGAAGTAGGAGGGCATGGGCCTGCAGCACCTCCGAGAGGGTGTTGTTGCCGGCGGTGTAGTTGAGGTTGGCCAGGCGGTAGTTCTCCTGGGCCACCTCCAGCGCCGACGAGTCGGAGCGCATCAGCATGTAGGCGTCCAGCATGTCGCTGTAGGCTTTCTCCTCTTCCAGCGACATCATCTTGCCGAGGTTGTCTTGTATTATGCTGGCCTCCTCTATGGCTATGTTGTGCTGGCGTATCTTGTGTGCCGTCTCCCACCATGCAGTCAACGGGATGTTGAGCGAGAGCACGGCGAAGGCGTTGCCCAACGCGTCTTTCTTTATCATGTTGCCGTAGAAGCCTACACCAACGAGTGAGAGCTGCGGCAGTGTCTCGCCGATGGTCATCTTCTTCTTCAGCTTCTCGGCCTTCACGTTGATTTGCAGCAGCTGCATCTCCGGCCTCAGACTGTCGGCACTCGTGGTGTAGCTGTATTCTATCGGTGGCAGGGTTGGTGTCTCGGGGTCGGCAAAGACTATGTCGTCCGAGTATTCTATGCCTATCTGCTGGCACAGCAGGCGCTTGGCAAGCCTTATGCCGCTTGTCAGCTGTTGCTGGTTCGCCATCATTTCGTTGCGCTTAAGCTGCACCTGCAGAGCGTCGCTCTTGGTCACCAGTCCGTTGGCCAGTGCGCTCTCCACCGTGTGGTCGAGCGAGTCTATGAGGGTAAGTGCGGCCTTCAGGGTGGCCACCTTCTGCTGAAGCCCTGTGACGAGGAAGTATGACGACTCGATGTTCTCTATCACGTCGCGCTCTTTGGCAGCAGCCTGCAGCTGTGCGGCGTCCACGCCGAGCTGTGCCAGGCGGTTGCCGTTGGCAATGCGTCCTCCGGCGAAGATAGGCTGTGCTACCGTGGCGGAGAGGCTCGCTCCATTCTTCATCAGCGTCATCTCGCTCCTTATGTCAGAACCGCCGGTCACAGCCCCTTCGTAGATGGCTTGTAGCAATTCGCGCATGTCATCCGACTGGATGTCGTTGATGCCGAAGCGTATCAACGGGTCGGCGGCGAAGTAGCCGAGGGCTCCCACCCGTATCTGTGGGAAGTATTTGGTGAACACCTGTTTCTTTACCTCCTGTGCTTTCAGTACGTCAAGCTGCGAGGTGCGTATGTCGGCGTTGTTGCGTCTGGCCAGCGCCAGGCAGCTGTCCAGGGTCAACTCCTGCGCCGCCGGCATGGCTGGCGCAAGGGCTATGCCGATGCACAACGCTGCCCGCATTATGGTGTTCCTGTGTGTCTTGTTCTTCATCAGTCTCTTGTTTTACTGTTCGCCCAACTTTATCGGCCTGAAGTTTTGTCGTTTCTTGCCTTCGAAGGCCACGCAGTAGGCCACAGGCAATATAGTGATGACCAACGGCAGCGTGAATATGGTGCCGAAGCATATCACCACGCCCATGGGCATCCACAGCATGGTGCCGGCCAGTATCATCGGCACCACTCCCAGGGCTGTCGTCGCCGACGTCAGGAAGATGGGCCTCATGCGGCGCAGGCCCGCCTGGTAGGCCGCCTCGCTCACCGACAGCAGCTGCTTGCTCCGCAGCTCAGACACGTAGTCGTACATGATGATGGCGTTCCTCACGATGATGCCGACGAGCGATATCAGACCCAGTGTCGCCGTGATGGAGAAGTCGAGCCCGAAAATCCACAGTCCGAAGGTGGTGCCGAAAATGCACAGCACCGCCATCGAGATGGAGAGCAGCGAGATGCCTATCTTGCCGTAGTGGATGATGAGCACGAGGAACATCACGCCCACTGCCGCCAGCACCGCCAGTATCAGCCGCGGGAACACCTCGCCGGAGAAGGCGTAGGTGCCACCGGGCTCCCAGCTCACCCCTTCGGGCAGATCCATGGCATCCAGCTTTTCGGCAATCTTCTTGTATTCTTTTATCTGTCCAGCGCCCGACATCACGTCGGCCGACACTGTTATGCAGCGCACGCCGTTGCGGTGGGGCATGTTGTTGTGGTGGAAGCGCGGCACCACGTCGGCCACCTGGCGCAGCGGCACCCACACGCCGGGTTGCGCGCACGGCACCAGCAGGTCGCCCAGCTCGCCGTAGGACATGCCGCTGGGACCGTCGGAGTAGACGGTGATGGGAATGTTGTAGTCGCCCTCCCACACCGACGACATCTGCGTGCCAGACAGTGCTCCGTTCAGGTACACCGACAGCGTGGCCTGCGTGATGCCGAGGCGGTTGGCTTCGTCGGTCTTCATCACTATGTCCAGCATCTCCTCCGTCTCGTCATAGTCGGAGTGCACATAGAACAGGTTGGGGTTCTCCTTCATCAGGCGCAGCAGCGAGTCGCGCACGGGCTCCATCTTGCCGTAGTCGTCGCCCTTGATGTAGAACTCTACAGGCGACGGTGCAAACTGGTAGTCCATCTGCTTGAAGCGCACCTGTGCGTTGGGGAATATATTCTCGTAGCGCTGCGCATATTCCGCTATCAGCTCCTTGGTGGCGTTGTCGCTCTTGGTGATGACGATGAACTGCGCGTAGTTGTCCGACGCCAGCTGCGGGGCGTACATCATGTGGAAGCGCGGCGACGACATACCGACAAACTCCGTGACGCTCTCCACGCGCGGGTCGGCCTGCAGTATGCTCGACAGCGAGTCGGCCACCTTCTCGCTCTCCTCGATCGTCGACCCTGCGGCCAGATGTATCTCCACCGCGAAGCTGTTGCGCTCGGCCTTGGGCAGCACCTGTATGTTGATTACTGTGAAGAGCAAGCCGCCCAGCACCACCGAGGCAACGCCCACGGCCAGCGTCAGCTTCTTGTGGCGGAAGCACAGGTCGAGCAGCCGCTTGTAGGCGTTCTGCAGGCCGTCGAAGAACTTGCCCTGCAGCACCGCGAAGCGCGACGGCTTGGAGTTCTTGTTGTACTTGATGATGTGCGCCGACAGGAACGGTATCACCAGCACGGCGTACAGGTAGCTGCACGTCAGGGCTATCAATATCGTCCACGGGAAGAGCCCTACGAAGTCGCCCATCATGTTGTCCTTGAAGATGCCCAGGGTGGGGAAGAACATCATCGCTATCGACGCCGTGGCGAACAGCATGGAGGCCGACAGCTTCTTCGTGGACACCGCCGCCGAATACCACCGCGAGTGCCCCTCGTGCAGCATGTCTGTGTAGCCGTCGATGACCACCACCGAGTCGTCCACTATCATGCCCAGCACGGCTATCAGGGCCGCCAGGGTCACCGTGTTCATCTCGAACCCTATGAAGTACATGACGCCCAGCGTGGCGGCAATGCAGATGGGCACCGACGTGGAACTCACCAAGGCCGTCTGCAGCGGGAAGAGCATCAGCATCACTATGATGACCACCAGGATGGCCTCCATCAGGTCTTTCATGAACGACCGCACCGAGCGGTCCACCACCTGCGGCTGGTCGGTGATGCGGTGTATGTGTATGTCGGGCGTCAGGCTCTTCGAGTATTCGGCAATGATTTTGTCCACCTTGCCGCCGAACTCAACCACGTTGTTGCCCGGCCGCATCTCTATCGAGAGCATCAGGCACCTTGTGCCTGTCACCGTGTTGTCAGAGTACTTTATGTGCGGCGACGACTCCGGGTAGCGCGACTCCAGGCGCGCCACATCGCGCAGACGCAGCGTCTGGCCCGTCAGCGGGTCGGCGAAGATCACCAGCTCGCTCAGGTCGTACACGCTGCCGTAGGGTATCGACACATGCACCAGCGCGTTGCCGTTGTCGTTGCTCATCTTGCCCGAGACGGTGCGGAAGCCGTGTGCCGCCAGCTCGGCGCTCACCGCCGAGGGCGAGATGGCGTACTGCGTCAGCTTCATCGGGTCCATGTGCACCGCTATCTCCTCGCGCTGCGCGCCGACTATGCTGATCTTGCCCATCTCGTGTATACTGCGCAGGCGCGCCGAGAGGCCCTTGGCCATCTCTTCAAGCTCGCGTGGCGACCGCTCTTTGCTCTCCACTGCCAGCAGCAGCGACGATGCGTTGCCGAAGTCGTCTATCACCGCCGTCGCCAGCACTCCCTGCGGCAAGTCCGTCAGCCTGAACAGCGACAGCCCTTCGCGTATGCGCGACCACGTAATCTTCGGGTCGTTGTCGCTGTGCACCAGCGTCACGAAGACATACAGCATGCCGTTCTTGCTGTACGAGTAGGTCTTGGTCTTGTCCACGTCGGTGAACGTGAACAGGTAGTCCTCCACCTTGCCTGCCACCTGCTCCTCTATCTCCTCCGCCGTGGCGCCGGGGTAGACCACGGCCACCACGCCCTGGCTGATGCTCACGTTGGGGAACTCGTTCTTGTTCAAGTGCGGCAGCGCGTAGACGCCCAAGGCGATCACCACGATTATGCTGAATGCGAGCATTGGGAAGCTGCGCATCGCGCCTTCAATCATATTTGTCCTTCTTGCCATCCACTCAAAGCTTAAAACTCAAAGCTCATAACTCATAACTCAAAACTCCCTCACCTCCTGCACCTTCAGCCTGGCACCGGTGTAGAGCTTCTGGTGCCCTTCGACCACCACCGTGTCGCCGTCGGCAAGCCCTTCCTCCACCATCACGCCGCTCTTCAGAAAGTCGCCCACCGTGATGCTGCGCTGGCGCGCCACACCGTTCTCTATCACCCACACGCACTGTCCGTCGGGCATGGTATGTATGCTGTTCAGCGGCACCATCACTTTGCGCTCGCCATCATTGGCCTTGCTTTCGTTCCTCGTCACCTTCACCTTGGCCACCATGTCGGGCAGCAACCCCTCCACATCGCCCGAGGTGATGGAGGCATGCACCAGGTAGGTGTGACCCAGTGGGTTGGCAGCCAGGCTCTTGTCGCTGATGCGCAGCGTCAGCTCCCGCTCGTCGAGCGCCGGCACCGTGGCCGTGGCGGCATCGCCGGCGGCCATGTGGCGTATCTCCTGCTCCGGCACCGAGAACGAGATGCGCAGACGGTTCATGTCCAGTACTTTGCACACCGTCTCGCCGGGGCGCATCTCCTGCCCTTCGTGCAGGTCACCGCACGACACCGTGCCGCTGAAAGGCGCCCGTATGGTGCATTCTTCAAGGCGTTTGCGTGTGCTCACTTCCGTCTGGCGAGCCTTCTCAAGGTCTGTCTGCATCTGCACCCAGCGCACCTCGCTTATGCCACCCTCCTTGTACACTCCCTCCAGCCTGCGGTAGGCATCCTCGGCCTGGCGCAGCGTGGCCAGGGCTGTGGCGTGGAGGCTTGAGGTAGTGGTGCTGTCTATCATCGCCAGCACCTGCCCCTTGGCCACTCGCTGCCCGTTCCTCACGTTCACCTTCGTCAGCGTCCCGCCAAGGGGGAAGGCCATGCAGATGCTCTTCTCCGACGAAATATCGCCCACGTAGTTGCGCTCCGTCGTCGCATCCGACGCGCCTACAACCATGACGTTGACCGGTATTGTGTCCGTCCAGCCCGATGCCGACTGGTGCTTCTTTCCGCACGAACACAGGCACAGGGCTGCAGCGGCAACGAGTGTAAAGAGTTGTTTCATAGTGGGGTATATGCTTTTTGTTGTCTGTTCTTTTTTTGCAAATTTACACCTTTTTTACAAATCGTGCAAATTTATTTTATCCTTCCTTTGCCCCGCCGCGTATGTCCTGCCCGCACGCCCCGCTTTTCCTACGGTCCCCCTACGCCTTTCCTACGGACCCGGTACGGCATTTCTTCAGTAGTTCTTCAGTAGTTCTTCAGTGTTTGACTGAAGAACTACTGAAGAACTACTGAAGAACGGCCGTAGGGGCTCCGTAGGGGCTCCGTAGGGGAGCGGTGGCGATGACGGAGCGTGGCCGCATGTTTTGCCTCTTTTTTGTGATGTGCGTAATGCATTGTGGCAGTGTGGGGTGCGATAAAATGTGCGCTTTTTTGACAGAAAAGGCGCTCTATGTCAAAATTTAGTTGTATTTTTGCAGTTTGAAAAAAAGAATATCAACAATTATAAATTACAGACAACGATGAACAAATTTGATCCCGCAACCGCTATTCAGCGCATCGATGGCCGCGACGCCAACCGCGGCGTGAACCCCGCAATCTGTGACTCCGCCACTTTCACTTTCCCCGAGGCACACCTGATGACCGAGACTTTCCACGGCGAGACCGAGGGCTACTTCCTCTACAGCCGTCACTGGAACCCCTCCAACCTTGCTCTCTGCCAGCGCCTGGCCGCTATGGAAGGCACCGAGATGGCTTGGGTCACCGGCAGCGGTCTGGCCGCCATTACCAGCGCCCTGCTGCACGAGGTGAAGAGCGGCGACCACATCGTGGCCAGCATGACCACCTACGGTGGCACCTTCGCCTTCATGAACAACTGGATTAAGAAGTTCGGCGTCGACGTGACTTTCGTCAACATGCAGGACCTCAATGCCGTGAAGAAAGCCCTCGACGAGCACCCCAACACCAAGGTCGTGTACACCGAGACCATGAACAACCCCCTGCTCCGCATCGCCAACGTGCCCGAGCTGAGCAAGATGGCCCATGCCGTCGGCGCCAAGCTCATCGTCGACAACACCTTCACCCCGATGATTTTCAGCCCCTGCCGCCTGGGTGCCGACGTCACCGTCTACTCGATGACCAAGTACATCAACGGCACGAACGACTGCGTGGCCGGTGCCATCTGCGGCAGCGCTGAGTACATCAACAGCCTGATCGACGTCAACAACGGCACCTGCATGCTCCTCGGCCCCGTGCTCGACCCCATGCGCAGCGCCTCCATCAACAAGAACCTGCACACCCTGCACATCCGCATGAAGAAGCACAGCGAGAACGCCATGTACCTGGCCAAGCGCTTCAAAGAGGTTGGCTTCAAATACAACTACCCCGGCCTGCCCGAGCACCCCGACTACAAGCTGTTCTGCAGCATGATGAACGAGGGCTACGGCTTCGGCGGCATGATCAGCATCGACATGGGCACTGCCGACCGCGCCAGCAAGATCATGGAGCTCATGCAGCAGAAGGGTGTCGGCTACCTCGCCGTCTCGCTGGGTTACTTCAAGACCCTCTTCAGCAACAGCGGCAAGAGCACCAGCTCCGAGGTGCCCGAGGACATCCAGAAGGAGATGGGCATGAGCGAAGGCCTGATACGCTTCAGCATGGGTCTGGACAACGACATCGAGGCCACCTTCCAGCTCATCAAGGAGAGCGTGGACGCCTTCAACAAGTAAATAATAATCAATAAATAGGCTTAATGGGCTTAATGGGTCGAATGGGCATTGCTCATCAAACTCATTAAACCCATTAAGCCTATTAACCCCATCAACCCAATGAAAAAGATAGCAATTATTCTCAGCGGCTGCGGCAACCGCGACGGCAGCGAGCTCCAGGAGAGCCTCTCGTTGATGCTGGCCATAGACCGCCGTGGATGGCAGTACCAGTGCTTCGCGCCGGAAGGCCTGTTCGAGGTGGTGCCGCACGTCGACGTGCAGGACGATGAGGAGGAGGGCACGGTGCTCGACATGGAGCAGCGCGACATCTTTGTGGAGAGCGCCCGCATAGCCCGCGGCAACCTGCTGCCGCTGGAGCAGTACCGCCCTGCCGACTACGACTGCCTGGCGCTGCCAGGCGGCATGGGTGCAGCCCGCAACCTCAGCACCTTCGCTTTCGACGGCCCTAGGATGGAGGTCGTTGACAGCGTGCAGGACGCCATTCTGGAGACCTACCGCGCCGAGAAGCCTGTCGTGGCCATGTGCATAGCCCCCATGGTGGTGGCCAAGGTGCTGGGCCGCTACGAGGTGGAGCTCACCCTCGGCCCCGACGACAACCAGGCCTCGCAGGTGGCCAAGGGCTTCGGCTGCAGGGTGCGTGCCTGCGGCCCCACGGACGTGTGCGTGGACGAGGAACACAAGGTCGTCACCACGCCCGCCTACATGGCCGCTTCGCGCATAAGCGAGATCTTCGCCGGTGCCGAGAATATGGTGGCCGGGCTTCAGCAGATGCTGGGCGAATAGGCTTGGCGAAGGCATAAAAAAAACAGGGCTTCCGTGCTGGAGCCCTGTTTTTGTGTCGTTGAGGCTTTATTCGGCAGCCTCGGCAAGGCCGATGTACTTGTCTATCTCCTGCCACTCGCTGCTCTCGGGGTAGCTGCGCTTGACGGTCTGGAAGCACTTGAGGGCCTCGGCCTTGTTTCCTGCTGCGAGGTTGGCCAGTCCGGCTTTGAACCATGCCGTGGGGGCGGTGATGTAGTTGTCGTCGGTCTGGGCGGCCTTGACGTAGAGGCTGATGGCCTTGTCGGTGTTGCCGAGTTCCATCTCCGCGTCGCCCTGGCCCATGATGGCGAGGGGTTTGGTGAAGGTGTCCTTGCCGCTGTACTTGCCGAGCCACTTGCTGGCTTCGTCGTAGTTGCCGAGGCGCAGGTTGGCCATGCCGGCGTAGTACTTGGCCAGGTTGCCGGCCTTGGTGCAGCCGTAGCTGTCAATGATGCTCATGAATCCGCGGTAGGTGTCGTCGCCGTTGAGGGCTTTCTCGTAGTCGCCCTGAGCAAACCACTGCTCGGCGGCGAACATCTCTTCGGCTGCGCGCACCTCGCGGGGCTGGAAGTACCACTTGCGCAGGCCAAAGACGGCCAGCACGATGACCACGATGGCCACCACGCAGATGAGGATTGTCTTCTGGTTTTTCTGGATGAATTCCTCCGAGCGGGTGATGACGCTGCCCATCTCGGTGTTCTTTTCTTCAACTTGTTTTTCCATATTAATATGTGTGTATTATGCTTTTTAAAACGGGTGCAAAGATACGACTTTTTTGTGAAACGCGACAAAAAAAGTGTGTTGTGTATGGTGTGCGGCAGGTGTGGGTGAGGGAAGAGGTGTTTTTGTGTGTGTTGATTATCAATATTGTATAAAAAATAATGTTAAAAAATGTAAGAATTTTTTTTTTTGTAAATATATTTTACATACTTTTGCAAAGAATATTGTAAGACATAAAAGGAGCAATTATGGATACTAAAACCAAATATTTGGGGCTTGAGTTGAAGAGCCCTGTGATAGTCGGAAGCTGCGGCTTGACGGCCGATGTGGACAAGATGGTGCAGATGGAGCAGGCCGGCGCCGGTGCCGTGGTGCTGAAGTCTGTCTTCGAGGAGCAGATAATCCATGACATCAAGCGCAACACGCACATGGTGGCACCGACCGACAACTACGGCGACAGCTACGAGTACATAGCCATGCATGTGGCCGACGACTCGCTGGAGAAGCATTTCGGCATGATCCGCGAGGCAAAGCGCAGACTGACGATACCCGTCATAGGTTCGATAAACTGCTTCTCCTATGAGAACTGGCTCACCTACGCCAAGCGTTTCGAGGACGCCGGATGTGACGCCCTGGAGCTCAACATGGCCATCCTGCCTTACGAGACGAGCCTTTCGGCCGACGATGTGGACCGCGTCTATTCGCAGATTATCAACACGCTTCGCAAGTCAATAAGCATCCCCATCAGCATCAAGATAGGTGCCTATTTCACCGATATGGCCAAGCAGCTGCAGCAGCTGAGCTGGATGGGCATACAGGGTGTGACGATGTTCAACAAGAGCGTTGAGGTGGATATCGACATTGAGAACGAGACTTTGAGGAATGCTTCCTACCTCTCGGTGCATGAGGACATGTTCCGCACGCTGCGCTGGGTGGCCTTGATGAGCAAGAAGATGCGCTGCGACATCAGCGCCTCGACGGGAGTGTACACGGCCGACGACGTGGTGAAGATGCTACTGGCTGGTGCCAACAGCGTGCAGGTGGTGAGCTGCCTCTACAAGAACGGCATTGACACATTGAAGGAACTCAATGCCGGACTTCAGGCGTGGATGCAGAAGAAGGGCTACGACAGTGTCTCTGACTTCCGCGGCAAGCTTGCCGTGATGCCTGCCGACAAGGCTTCGGTGGCCATGCGAACCCAGTTCATGAAGTATTTCGCAGAAATTGTTTAGCAAGTAAATCAATAGTTATCAGTCATTAACATTATTACAAGATTATGGAACAGCAAGAAGAGAGAACAGTCAGTTTCTTCCGTTTTGAAGATTTGCGCGTCTACACCAAGGCAACGGATTATGCCACATGGGTGACGACCAACGTGGCTGGCGACGAGAAAAACAAGTCGCTCGTGGGCGCTTTCTGCCACTCGGCCTATGACATAGCACTCAATATCGCGGAAGGGTCAAGCCGCAGCAAGAGCCAGTTCGACCACTACCTGAAGATAGCAAAGACGGCTATCCGCGAGTGCGTGGTGTACACCGAAGTGGCCGCCAACCTTGGAGTGTTCAGCGCTGAGCAGAAGGAACAGTCACGCGAGTACCTGATGGAACTCACACGTATGCTTGGCGCCCTCATCATAAGCCTGCAACGCTCCGCCGAAAGGCGCCAGATGCGTGGCGACAGCGAGCCGGAAGGTGAGACCGACCCATACGCAAACGATGAAATGTCATATTGATGTACCCTGAAATAAAGAACATAAAACACACAGAGACCGGCAATTTCTTCCTGATTGCCGGTCCTTGTGTTGTAGAGGACCACGAGAACCCGTTTGTGGTGTGCGAAAAACTGAAGGAGGTGACCGACAGGCTTCGCATACCGTTCATGTTCAAGGCCAGCTACCGCAAGGCCAACCGCTCCAGCGTGAGTTCGTTCACAGGCATAGGCGACCTCGAGGCGCTGCGTGTGCTGCGCGAGGTGGGGGAGAGGTACGGCGTGCCCGTGGTGACCGACATACACACCAACGAGGAGGCCAGGATGGCCGCCGACTATGCCGACGTGCTGCAGATACCTGCTTTCCTCTGCCGTCAGACGGAGCTCCTCAAGGCCGCCGCTGAGACCGGCCGCTGCGTGAACGTCAAGAAGGGCCAGTTCCTCTCGCCAGAGGCGATGGAGCAGGTCTGCGGCAAGATGCGCGCCTTCGGCAGCAACAACTTCATGCTCACCGAGCGCGGCACCACTTTCGGCTACCAGGATCTGGTGGTGGACTTCCGCGGGGTGCCCACGATGCAGAAGAACGGGGTGCCCGTGGTGGTGGACATCACCCACTCGCTGCAGCAGCCCAACCAGGGCAGCGGCGTCACCGGCGGACGCCCGGACATGATAGAGACCATAGCCCGCGCGGCTGTCGCCGTGGGCGCCGACGGCCTCTTCATGGAGACGCACCCAGAACCGGCACGCGCCAAGAGCGACGGCGCCAACATGCTGCGCCTCGACCTCGCCGAAGGCCTGCTGGGCAGGCTTGTGGCCATACGCCAGACGATAAACAAATTCTAACCTAACCACTGACCACTAACCACTGACCACTAACCACTGACCACTAACCACTGACCACTAACCACTGACCACTGACCACTAACCACTAACCACTGACCACTAACCACTAACCACTGACCACTAACCACTGACCACTGACCACTGACCACTAACCACTGACCACTAACCACTGACCACTAACCACTAACCACTTAACACTTAACACTTAACCCTTAACCCTTAACCCATACCCCCCATGGAACTGAACCTCACCAAACCTATCATCTTCTTCGACCTTGAGACCACCGGCGTGCAGGTGGGCCACGACCACATTGTGGAGATATGCCTGCACAAGGTGATGCCCGACGGCACTTCGGACACCCGCGTGGAGCGCGTGCGCCCCGCCGACGCCGAGGGCAAGACGGTGCACATACCCGAGCAGACCACCGCCGTGCACGGCATCACCGACGCCGACGTGGCCGACAAGCCTACCTTTCGTGAGCTGGCACCCAGCCTGCTGGAGTATATCGGCGACGCCGACCTCGCGGGCTACAACAGCAACAAGTTCGACGTGCCGCTGCTGGTGGAGGAATTCCTCCGTGCCGGCATCGACTTCGACCTCCGCTGCCGCCGCCTGGTCGACGTGCAGAACATCTTTCACCAGATGGAGCAGCGCACGCTGGTGGCCGCCTACAAGTTCTACTGCCATAAAGACCTTGAGAACGCCCACAGCGCCGCCGCCGACACCATAGCCACCTACGAGGTGCTCAAGGCACAGCTCGACCGCTACAAGGGCGTTGACTACAAGGACCGCTCCGGCAAGGTGAGCCAGCCCGTGGTCAACGACATCGACGCCCTCAGCCGCTTCACGGCCAACAGCCAGTGGGCCGACCTTGTGGGCCACATAGGCTACGACGCCCAGCACCGCGAGGTGTTCAACTTCGGCAAGCACAAGGGCGTGCCGGTGGAGCAGGTCTTCGAGCAGGAACCCTCCTACTACGACTGGATGATGAAGAGCGACTTCCCGCTCAGCACCAAGAAACTCATCACGGAGATCTGGGACCGCCGCAAGCAGAAGAAGCTCGACGCGCTGAAGGCCCACTTCGGCGGCAAATGATTTTGTATAATTAATCATATTTTAATTATAGAAAACCCCTGCGGATGTCCGCGGGGGTTTTCTTTGGTTAAGAGTTAAGAGTCGGGAGTGATGGGGGAGTGATGGAGGAGTGATGGGGGAGTGATGGTGGAGTGAGGGGGGAGTGATGGGGACAAATGTTTTGTTGGCGGCAAACGAACATCTCTAACCTCTAACCTCTGACCTCTGACCACTAACCACTGACCACTGTCCACTGACCACTGACCACTGACCACTGGCCACTGGCCACTGACCACTCATCCCACGATGCCGGTGCCGATGTAGGTGGAGGGGGAGTCGAGGCCGAGGTTGTCGCGGCCGGCGCCGATGGCGAAGCCGTAGACGTGCACCTCGACGCCGCTCCAGGTGCTCGGCAGGTTCACCTCCACGACGCCCGTGCTG